>PJER01000128.1 GCA_002825465.1 Candidatus Thorarchaeota archaeon MP8T_1 | reverse complement strand
AGTCTATCGCCATGTGTATCCTCCAAATCCGTATTACTTAGAACTCGCAATATTATCAGTGCTAGTTTTGGTATTCATTGGAAGTATTCTTGTTATCAAAAGATTAGGGCACCATTGAGGACCCATAAGTGTATGAGTCAAACAAAAATTGAATGTCATTTATTCTGGTTGAGCTGTGCTATGTTGACTGTTGGCCATGATAGCATCCCAATGGTTCGACAATAACCTCAAAGCAAGCCAAAAGCCCGTAAGAGAAAAGATCAGACCTAGGAGTATGGCAACTGATCGTAGATTCGAATCTGTAAATCCGATAGCGAATGCATAGATGGATGGTGCAAGAGAAAGAGTGTACATAAGAGCCGCTAGACCTTGAAAGTTACGCAATCCGAACCTATTACCGAAGAAGCGATAGAGTATGTAGATAAGTAGAATCTCAACGGGCATCAGAAACATCATCAACCATGAAAGCATGATTGATGCGGTACCAACTGGAGCCTCGTTTTCAGGCATTATGAGAGTGATGAATGGAAACACTATAGCATATGCAAGAAATACAATTCCCATCCGTCTGGATTTTTTGAGAGGTTTCTCGGTTTCTGAATTCTCCGATTCCATTTGAATCGCATTATCTACCGTGATTTTGGTTTAAGTGATTCGTTTCTTGTGAGGAAAAAAACTGAGAAATGCAACGAATAAGAAGTGGTGGAATGGTCCAGATTTAAACTTGAGAGCTTCTTCAATTTAGCATTGCGTAGGATGAATATTTTATATAGGACGACCAATATATAGGACGTCCAATAGGTGGCACACATTATGAGAAGAACCTCATTACCAGTGACGAATAGCAATCTCTCTGCAATGGCTGAGGAAGAAACTCAGAATGAGAAATTCTTTGATGTAGTTTCAAGACGGAGAAGTATACGAAAATACAAAGACGTTGAAATACCAGATGAGCACATCAATATGATGCTTGAAGCAGCTCGGCTTGCACCTTCAACAAATAACACACAGCCGTGGCGCTTCATTGCTGTAAAGGACCCAGATACAATAGGACTATTATCACTTGTAGCAGGTGGACAAAAGTTCATTGCCAATGCAAAAGCAGTAATAATCGCTATGGCAAATAAAGCAGCCTCCTGCTGCCCTGGTAATCCATCCATGTGGCATGTGCAAGACACAATGATTTCTACAGAACATCTTGTGCTGGCTGCGACTGCTCTCGGATATGGTTCATGTTGGGTAGCTATGTTGGACTCACGGAATAGTGGAAACATTGCTGCTGTCAAGACTGCTCTTCGGATTCCAGAATCCGTCGATATTGTTGCGTTAGTAACACTTGGAGTTCCAGATGAAGTTCCTTCACCTAGGTCTACCAAGGCACTTAGTGAGTTAGCGTTCTCTGAAGCATATGGATACAGTTTGAAATGAGTCTATGATCTGATCGATGTTGGTCGCTAAAGATGAAAAATGAAATGGAAGGGAACATCCTCAGCCCATTGCCCGTTGCGTTAGTGGGAGCCCTAGTTAATGGTAGGCCAAATTATCTTGTGATTGGATACATCTCACCATTCAATTTCGGAAGACACATCTTCTTCAGTCTGTATAAAAAACGCTACACAAGTAAGGGTATTCATGAAAACATGACTTTCAGTGTAAACATACCCTCAGTGTCAATCTTCGAGAAGACAAAACTTTGTGGAAGCATATCTGGCCGTGATAAGGACAAATCAACACTCTTTACGACCTTCTATGGTGAGTTGAAAACTGCTCCGATGGTTCAAGAATGTCCGTTGAATATGGAGTGCGAAGTCACAGAGATACTTGATTATGATCCCAATGAAGGATTCATTGGACGAGTCGTTAAGTCGTATGTTGATACCAATGCACTTGTAAATGGCAAATTGGACATGAGAAAGGTTCACCCTCTCATTTGGGCCATCGGTGGCGATTTCAACTTCTATGAATTGGGAAATAGAATAGCTGATTGAATATCTGAGTCGCTCGATAAGCCTTGGGATGTACAAGAAGACTGTAGATTTCATTACGGGTTTTGCGATTCGCTGTATTTATTATGCATCTCCAATATTTCCCTCTTCATCTCATCTGAAAACTCGATAATTAATTGGTCTTTCAGTTCATCAGTAAGTTCCTCGCCAGCAGCAATCTTCTGTCCTGCAACCTTTACAGCCTGAATAAAGCCAGAGAGATGTTTCTTTCCCTCTTCATAGAACAATAACTGAGCGGCCGGTAGAAGAATTGGAAGTGCCATTGGATAGAGGGCTCTTACAATATCGAAGTTGCTCGTATCAGGAAATCCACATGTCACAGCTAAGACCAAGCGTGGAAACCTGCGTATTCTAGTGGGATGACTTGTTTCTCCGTCACGGGTCAACATCTCAGGAAGTGTGAATACAAAGGTTCTTTCTAGTAGTTTCTGCAAATAATGAGTCACATTGCGCCCGTAGATTGGTGTGCCGAGGAGCATTACATCAGCTTCTACAATAGAAGGTAGCAGTTTATCCATGTCATCGCGTTGTGCACATTTACCAGGCGTCACCCACCAGCAGTTGAAGCATCCTCGGCATCCATTAATCTTCAAATCAACAACATGATGTTTCTCAACATCCGCCCCTGACGATTTTGCCCCCTCAATGAATGCTTCCAGCAGAATGTCAGTCGTTCCATTGGATTTCCTGGGGCTCGCATTGAAAACTAGAAGCTTCATGTCCTTTATCTAGTCGCTCCAACAACTAATAGTATAGAGGTCTGCGCAAGGACTCAATATGAACTGGTCAGGATTTAGTCTGACTCTCGAATTCATTCTCCCTCAAACTGAACACATCTAACCTTTCCTTTTAATCCAGCAGCAAGGCAACTGTTGCAAGAAATGCATCGAGCTGGTTCTTGCTTACCAATTTTCGCCTCTTCGGTCCAACGGTCTAGAAGTGTTGGTTCGCTAATTAAGGGACGACTAAGCTGAACCACATCGAAAGCATTCCTAGGATCTCCATCCCCTGTTAGAAGTTTGACGACAGTTTCCGGCGACCGAATTCCACCCACTAATCCGAACAAGAGACCACTATCATGACCGACTGACCGGATGATTTCTGCATCTTTCAAGAAATATGCTTCACCTACATTCTTCGGATTCTGACTTGGATTAGGTCCACTTAGTATAACGCAGTATGCTCCAGCTTTGGCAAGCCTCTTTGCCAACTCACCTACTTCCTCGGGGGCGACAACTTTCGAGCTTGAGTCCACCTTTACTTGAACGGGAATATCAACGGCGTTCTTCATAGCCCTCACAGCATCCACCATTGCTTTGCTGCGTCCTTCGATTGTCAATCCTGTATATGGATCATCCTCTGGCCGCTTATTGAATGAAGGATCAAAGAACTGCCAGAGTCCATAGTTATGAGCTCCATGTAGTTCAATAATATCAAATCCAGCTTCAACAGCACGTTTGGCGGCATCAGCATATGCCTGAGTGACCCTTTCTACATGGTCAACTGTCATAGCTTTTACTTGAGCAATGTCACCATTAGGTTGAGGGAAATCCATATCACTAGGTCCGAATACTACCTCAGTGCCAGTATATTTTAGCAAACTCCTGCTCCCGCAATGGACTAATTGTGCTGCGGCCAGACCACCAGAAGCATGAATTATCCCAGTGAGCCGCTTCAGACCTTCAACATCGCTTGGCGTTGAATTAGAGATCATTCGCCGAATCGATTGTCCTTCACGCAATACATATTGAAAACCAGTGACCACGACACCCGCTCTGATTTTTCCATAGGTCTCGATAATGGTGTCCCCACATGTTCCATCCTGCTCTGCCTGACCCATCCAAGTAGCAGCCCTCATAATCCGATTCGAAGCGATCACTCCATTTGGCAACTCTAGTTTCCTGAGCACTGTGCTCTCCCAAGTCTCTTCGTTCACCATTGAATCAACTCACATATCTCAATCTTCTACGCTCGATAGGTAGGTCTTTCATTCTTATTTCATCCGACTATATAGGCTTGATGTGATAAATAAGAGGAAGTGGTGGACCAGTCGAGATTTGAACTCGTAACGGTTCTATCCTAAGTAGCTTGACCTAGGCGAGAAAGAACCAATTGAACGGATAACTCATAAACATCCTAAGACTACATCTCATTCAAAAGATATTGAGACGAGGCCTCCACGCAATGAATCAACGTAGATTGTATGCAATCTCTTTGGCCATTATCACGCTTCTGCTACTATCTTTGTTGTATCTTGCTTCACAAGGATTTTGGAATAGAATAACTGATTCTTCGCCCGATATAATCATACATAATGGTGAAATCCTTACAATGGAGCAATCCCCGGCTCAAGTAGAGGCACTAGCAATCAAGGGGGAGTATATTATTGCTGTGGGCGATGAGAATGATATCCTCGAGATGGCAGGATTAAACACCCAATTCATCGACCTTGAAGGAAGGACGCTTCTACCGGGATTCAATGATGCCCATTCTCATCATATAGGTGATCGGAATTATGTGAACCAATCAACGCCAGAAGAAGTGATTGAATCAGTACTAAGCTCTGGATGGACCAGTATTTCTGAACTCTTTGTGAATCAAGAACGTCTGGATGAGCTCATAACTTTGGATCAACAGGACAACCTTCGCGTTCGTGTTAATGCTTATCTTCCATTGAGCTGGCAGTTTGATAGATTCGGCGATTGGTATCAAGCCTATCAACCCGGACAGGAATATAGTTCAAAGTTGAGGATAGGTGGAGTGAAGATCTTTATGGACAGCTGGTATGTCAATCAGTTTCATTACTTCTCTCAGATCGAATTGGACTCATTGGTACAACAAGCTCATGAAGATGGATTTCAGATTGCTATTCACAGTGTAGTTGATAATGCCACAGATATTGTTCTAAACGCTCTAGAATCAGCATTGGACGGACAATCGAACCAACAGTATCGTCACCGAATCGAGCACCTTGTACTGCTCAGAGACGACCAGATACAGAGAATGGCAGATCTAGGAATTATAGCTTCTTTCCAACTGAGCTGGATTAATTCAGACTGGACTCAAGCAGTATCATTTCCGGTTTTGCAGAATTATTCAAACCTCGCAGGAAGATGGAGAGATATTCTTGAAGCAGGGATACCCGCACTTGGAAGTACTGATTATCCTTGGCTTCTGGGAGCAATAGAAAGATCAGCAATGTATGCGATCTCTAGTGCCGTCACTAGGGTTGGTGAACTAGGGCTTACACCCACAGATTGGATGTTAAATCAGACTCTCAGTGTAGAGCAAGCTCTGCGGCTCATTACAATTGACGCAGCCTATGGTACGTTTCAGGAGGACATTAAGGGAAGCATTAAGGTAGGAAAACTTGCAGACCTAGTAATTCTATCAGACAATCCACTGACAGTTCCAGAAAATGCTCTTGCTGACATAGAGGTACTAATGACGATGGTAGGAGGGGTTGTGGAATACACCGCTCCCGGACAACAATTTCTATCTGCGGGGTATGTGGGAGCCAGCAGTCATTCAATAGAACGCTCATGCCATCCGATCAAGATAGAGATGATAAATACTCTGAATCAAAAGGATAAGTGGTGCACCGGTCGAGATTAGAACTCGAGGTATAGGTTCTTTGTGGACAAGCTATCTCTAAGTGCAAATGTAGAATGGTCGGAAACTATAATCCATCCCTTTCTAGTGAACAGAGACACATTATAACTACAAGAAAAACCGCAATCGCGATTAATGCAATGAAATTCAGCCCAGTCAAGCTGATAACGAGCGCAACCATCGATATAAGAAAAACAAGAACACATAGTCTCTTGAAATTTCTATTCAGATCATCAATACGTCCTCGAAGAACCTCAACTTCTTCCCTAAGATTGTCATGATTACTCTCCTCGCTCATAGCATATCTACCACAGATTGGAATTCGAGCAGATGTA
>PJER01000127.1 GCA_002825465.1 Candidatus Thorarchaeota archaeon MP8T_1 | reverse complement strand
CAGAAGGTGCTGCACAGGGCTACACTGTCTTGGGTGGTATAGTACTCATTCTGTACGCACTGCAGAGAATCATCAACAACATAAACTCGCCAGGACCTGGAACCGTGGAAGGTCTAATGCAGATTTTGCTTGGTGTCGTGCTGATTATTGTAGTCGCATTAGCATTTGATGCATGTGGATTTACTCATTGGAAATTATCCAAATCCGGAGTTCTATTGGCATTGGTTGGCTTCATTGCCATTCTAATCGTTTCTTGGCCCGGGATAACACTTGATCCAATTGCATGGTTACAAAGCCTTGATACTCTTGCTGGATTCATGATACTACTTGCTGGTATCCTTCTAGTTGCGAGGTCATGAGCTTCAATGCAAGCTGTCTGTATCGGAAATTAGATAATAGGGTGACATCTCTCCAGAGGCTGTCAATCACAGGACAGTATTACTATGGACGAGAGACACATCAAAATTCTCAAGGATTTGGGATTTGATATCCGTCAACAAGATCTGACGAACGACTACTGGAAAAAACGCGCTGCTGATGCCTTAGCTATTACGACTCAAGATAGAGATGTGTATGGCTGCATAGACCATACAAAGGGAGATGGCGTTAGAATCTTCGATATAGAAGGAACTGAATATCTTGATGTTACTGGAGGTGTGGCTGTCAGAGCTTTCGGACTCAGATATAAGCCATTTCTTGATTTTGAAGCAAGTCTCATTGACGTCATAAACGAACTTCCTGGACAGGACTTTGACGCGATTCCTCAAACACTACTTGGTGAACGTGTTGCCTCTATCACTCCTGGAAATCATAAGAAACGGGTTGTATTCACGACTTCGGGTGGTAGAGCTGTAGAAGGTTGTATGAAGTCTGCAATGGATCTCTCGGGTCGACGACGGTTCGTTGCGTTTCGGCCAGCATTTCATGGTCGAACTGGTTACGCACTTTCTCTGACATCTTCAAATTCCAAGCACAAGGCAGGATTCCCCCAAGGAGTTGATGTGATTCGTGTTTCTTATCCATATTGCTATCGTTGCCCACATGGTACGACAGAGGATGACTGCAGCCTCGAATGCGTCGAGGCGTTGCGTTACGCATTAGAAGTGGAGGGTAACGATATTGCTGCCACTGTAATGGAGCCGCTTTGTGGCGAAGGTGGTCTTATTCTTCCTCCTGCTAAGGCAGTGAAAGGTATCTATAATCTCACAAAAGAGATTGGAGCATATTTCATGTCCGACGAGGTTCAGGCAGGGATGGGAAGAACAGGAAAGTGGTGTGCTATTGAGAACCATGATGTGATCCCTGATTATATCTCGATGGGCAAAGCGATTGGGGGTGGTTATCCAATGGGCGCGTCTATTGGTCCTTCTCCTATGTTTACTGGCGGTTCTCGTCACTCTGAAACTTTTTCCGCTGAACCCAAGATGTCTCTTCTATCACTATGGGTATTCAAACATATGGAAGATGGGGATTTCTTAAGGATAAACAAAGAGAATGGGGACTATCTCATGAAACGTCTTAACGAACTAAAGGAAAAATACGAAGTAGTTGGAGATGTTCGTGGTTTAGGTCTCATGGTTGGAGTGGAGATTGTAAAGAACAAGAAGACCAAAGAAAAGGCTCGTAAGTTGAGAGATAGTATTGTGAAAAATGCAGTTCAGAAGCAACATCTCTGGATGCTAGGCGCTGGTCAAAATGTCATTCGCATGACTCCTAGCTATATAATCACCAAGGAAAACATTGACGATGTTGTGGAACGGTTGGACAAGGTCATTGCTGAGGAAATCTAGTTTTGTAGAAAAAAAGGAACTGCTCAACACTAGAGCCCTTAGACCTAAGTGTTGAGCAATCACCCTCTATTTGATCAAGAGTAGAAGAGAACCAATAATAACTAGGATTCCACCTAGAGTGCTTGCAAACAGGTACATGAGAATACCCATGATAAGTACGACAAGCCACTTGTTACTGAACTCAAGTGCCTTAATCTTAATCGTACCACTGTTTACTAGAGCAATGAGTGAGAATATGATTCCTAATATTCCTGTTACCAATCCTCCGAGACCCCAAGCGACTGTCGGAAGGAACGCTAGATAGGTCAAATCGAGTGCAATCAGTATTCCTTCAATCAGTCCGATAATACCACCTAGTAGGATTAGTAAATCGCCAAGTTTCTTCATATCTGACATTTCGTTTTATCTCCTCTCAAGTGAGACTTACAACTAGCATTGAAATGATACGATTTGTGACTTGAATTATTAGAGTGCCAAAGTATCATTCACTAATTGAATAATCGAGTCAATACCCTTCTAATCCAAATACCACTGGCGCATCATTTTACGTGCTGTTGCTAAGAATCGGTAATTATTGGACATGAGGAAGTATTTAGGAATATCGATTTTTTGCGAAATTCACAAAAATGCGTGTTGTTACGCCTTCGTGTATTCGAAGTAGTCCATTAATTGCGCGCTGGATGTAAGCGGCTAGCTTATTATCTACGTTTGACTTTATTCTCTGGAAGATATCCTACTAGGAGTTCGTTTACTAGTGACTAATCGAGTTTCAGACACGGAATCCGTGGATGTATCTCAAGACTCTGTAGACCACTTGGAAATTATCGGAGATATTGAACCAAGCATTGAGATAGCTCATGGCTCAAGTATACTGATAGTTAGTAAGGATCAATCGTATCTTACTCACGGAATTCATAGGTTCCCGGCTAAGTTTTTTCCTGAGCTTCCTAGGTATCTAATCCGTAAGTTCTCTGTGGAGGATGAGGTTGTACTCGATCCGATGTGTGGCAGTGGTACAGTTGTCCTTGAAGCCTTGTTGAACAATAGGAAATGCATTGGGATTGATATTGATCCAATAGCGCGTCTATTGACCAAGGTGAAGACGACACCTCTTGACTCTAACTCTCTGCTATCTACAACGACTTCTTTATTGATGCAAATTAGTAAACTCGACAGTTCTATGGAGTATTCACCGAATATTCCTCAATTCCACTATCGTGATAGCTGGTTTCGCCCCCATGTTCTGAGAGAACTAGCCATAATCAATGATAGCATAGAGATCGTGTCTTCATCTCTTACTACAGAATCTCGGAAGGACTTCCAGGATTTTTTCAAGGTGATAATGTCTTCAATAATCCGGGACATGTCAAACGCTGATCCTCATTGTACAAGAACTGTTCTTAGGAAAAAAGTCGTGAAGAAGATCTCGCCTGGGGACACTCTTTCCAAATTCAAAGAGGCCCTACTGCAGCAAAGCAAGAATATGGCTGACTTTGCGCATGTCTGTGACGATCTTAAATTCCGAGAAATCTCTCTTCCTGAAGCAAATGCATTAAACACAGGACTTGCCAGTGAAACTGTCGATTTGGCAATAACCTCACCACCATACATCAATGCTGTAGACTATCCTCGAACTCATCAACTTGAGATGTATTGGCTTGGTTTCTTAGACGATGGTCCATTATCAAAACTCAAACGTACTTACATTGGAACAGAAACTGTCTATAAACATGAATATGAGAACATGAAGACATTTGGAATATCAGAATTGGACTCCCTATTGCAACGAATCTATGAATTGGATCCAAGACGTTCTTACATTGTCTTCAAATTCTTTTATGATATGGAAAGGCAATTATCAGAAACTCTACGTGTCCTTAAACCTGGAGGAAGGTATTGCATAGCAATTGGCAATAATGTCATTCGTGGTGTTCCAATAAACTCACATGACATTCTAGCTCATATTGCCACAGAGCGTTTAGGATTTTCATTGGAAAGAATGTTCTTTTCTCATCTAATCCGCCACTTCATCAAAATACCGCGCCAAGAGCGAATGGATGGTGAATGGATTTTGATCCTTAGGAAACGCGATTGAATCAAGTCCATTCTTTGATGGTTTTCATCATATTGAATAGGAGATTACCTACTCTTTCTTTTCTTCCAAGTCTGCATCTATACTCCTGAGCAGATCTTCAACCAAAGCCTTGGGAAGACCCTTCGCTTGGTTTAAGATTCCTTCAATTTCTTCAGGTGGAAGGTTTCTCTGCTCAAGTTGCTCACGAAGTTCATCGATCTCCAGCTCTCCAAGAGTGTCCTCGAATTCGACCTCTTGCTCAATCTCGGGGGATTCCACCTTGTCAATCGACTTTAGATACTCCATGACTACCTTCTTCGGAGCTGTCTTTGCAGTGTTCATAATCGCTTCGATTTCTTCCGGAGGTACTCCTTTGGCTTCCAGCTCTTCTCTTAAGGCATAGAATTCCGCTCCAGAGAGAGTTTCGACTCGCTCTTTTCGTTTCTTCTTTGTCGTTTCATCTTGGTCTTTAAAGAGCTCGAGTGCAAGTTCTTTGGGAAGTTTTCGTGCCTGATCTAGGATGGAATCAATCTCTCGTTCACTAACTTTTCTCTTGACCAATTCTGCTCTCAAGTCTTCTATCTCTGCCTCTGAAAGATGTTCGATTTTCTCCTTAATTGGTTCAGCTTTTATTCGAGGTTGGAAGCTCTGAAGGAGCATTTGGACAACATCCTTAGGAAGCTCCCTTGATTGACTAATGAATGACTCAATCTCATGCTTGGGAATGCCTCGTTTCTCAAGTTCAACTGCCATCTCTTCGAGTTCAAACTCTCGCAGACGGTCCTCAAACTCGATTCCTTCTTTCGGAGGCTCTACCGCTTCAGTTGGCTCTTCAGCAGGGATGTAGTCTTCAATCTTTGCAGGTGTCACATCACGACCTATTCGTTTCTTCCTCTCTGAAACTACCTCTTGAAGCACCTGCTCAACTGATTTATTCTGAAGTGCCGCAACTCTGACCAATTCTTGTGCGATTACTTCTCTGACAAAGCTTGTTTGCTGGCTCATTTTCATCTTGGCTATCTCAAATTTAAAGTCATCAAGTTCTTCCTGGGTCATTCCTGTGAGAATAGATAAATCAATGACAAGTTCTTCAATCTCCGGAACCTCAATAATAATTGGTTCTGATGGGATATCAGCAGCTCTTCTCTTTATCCCAGTCGAAGCATATAGATCATTGAAGATGTCTGTGACTAGTGCTCTACGACTCTGAACACCTTTCGCAGGTTTTGGAATCTTCCCTCTACGTAGCGCTCTGATTTGTCCACTAATGATACGAATAATCTTTGGAACTCGTAGAATACGAACCCATACAACCGCACCCAAGAGAAGGACTATAATGAATGCGCTTCCATAGGTAATAGCGTTCTGGAGAGCGATATCTTCTTCTGATGGGCTAATAGAAACAGACAAGGTCACTTCTTTTGTTGCGTAGTATGTCTTATTGAATTTGATAGTAACACCTACCACACCAGATTGTCGTTCTGCCATGATTCTGAACTCATACCATCCCGGTCTTTCAGAGTCTGGTCCGAGATACTCAATTGTGGCAAGTTGTGGAGAATCATTGTCGAAAATTATTATTGCATCTTCGATTCCTACACCATTGTGCCCTGGCCACGCGTCCAAATATGATATCCAAAATGTTGCGTTCATTCCCCAGTTCAGCGTGATTATTGAAGGTCCACTCATGTTGATTATTGTCGGTATCTCAATGATTGTTATCTCAAAGTTGAGAATACCAGTTGTGTGGTTATCATGCGTAAATTGGATATGAAACGAGAACACATCATTAAGATTCCATGGAATTGTAGTAAAGAGGAATGAGTAACTTCCATTTCCCAAATCAATCAGTACCAGAGGCTGTTCATAAAAGCCTGGACCAGAGAAGAAGCTGTTGTTGAAGTTTGCATAAGGAACCCCACTAGCAAACAGCAAATTGCTGTACACTAGGCTGATATTCACTGCATCACCATAAGGTACTCTCAGATTGGAAGAAACACCGGTAATTCGATATTCCTCTGAAACATTGAGAATCACTTCAGTCGGCACCGGAGCTATATGGACTCTCAAGACGATTCGTATATCATTGTAATTTGACTTGAGGCAGACTAGCGTGATGGTGT
>PJER01000126.1 GCA_002825465.1 Candidatus Thorarchaeota archaeon MP8T_1 | reverse complement strand
GTACCCGCTCTGCATCCTATCTACGCATGCATAGGCCTGCATACGTTGTCCACATCACTGAGTGTAAGACCCATGGAGAAGCCTTGAGGCTAGAGAAACGTTTCAAGAGCGATTACAGCTTCAAGATGCAGCATATAGGCTCTCGAAGGTCCATCTTGGAGGTCATTGATTCCGAACTCTCTTACAAATGAATATTCTCGAAGCCTTCATAACGCGGTTTCTATTCTTCGATGATGGGTGTGTCTTCCATGACCGAACTCGTCTTGGCTATTGATGCTGGTACAACTGGTGTTCGTTCCATGTTCTTTGACAGTCTTGGGAATGTGGCGGCTAAAGCGTACGCTGAGTACGAGTCATTATATCCGCACCCGTCATGGGTGGAGCAGAGATCTGAGGACTGGTGGACGAAGTCATGTGAAACAATCCAACAGTGCATCAAGCAATCGAGAATCAGCCCTGAGCATGTTGTGAGTATCAGTGTTACAAACCAACGTGAGACTGTGGTACCTATCGATGTGGATGGAAATGCGTTACGAAATGCTATTGTATGGCAAGATCGCCGCACAATTCCACAGTGTGACTGGATTCGGAAACAGGTCCCTCCAGCTCAAGTGTACTCAATAACCGGACTTACAATTGATCCTTACTTCACTGCGCCAAAGCTTCTCTGGATTCGTGAAAAAGATACATCGATTTTCAATTCGACAGACAAGTTTCTTCTGGTCCATGACTATCTCATCCACAAGCTGTCTGGACAGCTCATCACAGACTACTCAAACGCAAGCAGGACTCTTCTGCTTGATATACGAACAGGAAAATGGTCGGACAAGATGGTGTCTGCTTTGGGAATTCCAGTTGAGAAACTGCCCACGGCTGTTGAGTCTGGCTCATCGGTTGGCGAACTGTCAGAAAGAGCTGCGAGGGAGACTGGCCTTGCACAAGGCACTCCTATCATAGCCGGAGGCGGTGACCAACAGTGTGCCGCCCTAGGAGTAGGAGTCGTTAGAGAGGGCAGGATAAAGTCGACGACAGGTACTGGAACATTCCTCCTTGCTCACTCAAAGACAGTCCGTCTAGATCCGGGAATGCGGGTTCTCTGCAGTCGCCATGTTGTACCCAATGCCTTTGTCGTAGAAGCAAGTATGTTCACAACTGGCTCTGCCCTGAGGTGGTTCCGTGATAATCTTGGCAGTGCGGAGATGGCCATTGCTGATGAACAAAACATTGATCCCTATGATGTGATTACCGATGCTGCAAATCGGATAGCTCCCGGCTCAGAAGGCGTAATACATATTCCTCACTTTGTGGGTGCTGGAGCACCAAATTGGAATCCTCGGGCACGCGGCATCTTTGCAGGTCTTGCACTTGGTCATACTCGTGCTCATCTTATTCGTGCAATCCTAGAAGGAGTTTCCTATGAGATTCGTACGAATGTCGAAGTGATGCGAGAGCTTGGTCTTCCTTCAAAGGAAATCCGTGTGACAGGAGGAGCTGCAAGAAGTGATATCTGGATGCAAATTCAGGCTGATGTGCTTCGTACTCCAGTCATCCGTACAAAGATGGAGGAAGCAACTGCTGTCGGTGCTGCGATTCTTGCCTTCAAGGGAATTGGCGTTTTCAAATCAGTATCTCAAGCGTCGGAAGCAATGGTGAGTACCCTACCTCCACTTCAGCCTCGCGCAGAAACCCTCAATGTGTATAAACGGGGATATGAGACCTTCAAAGCACTCTATAGTGCAATATCTGGTATTAGATGGACTGAAGATTAGTCCGAATAAACTGCAATCTTGTTTCCTTGGTCTAGAAACAATATCTGTGCTGTTGGATCCACAGAGACCCACTCGTCAATCACAGATTGAGGGTCGTCCACTTTCTCAAGATGAACTGCTTCTACAGTTTCTCTATCAAGATTTGTATACATTCTAATCCTAGCAACTCGTTTCAGGAGTTCAGCGAACTTGTAGGCCTTATGCTCATAGAGGTGATACGTTCCGCTAATGGAGGATATCACATCATCTAAAGGTGCCTTCAGTTTGTTGTAAAAGTTCTCCATCGCCTCTTCCGGTGCAACACCATCGCGACATTCTGCGAGGAATAGGATTTCTCCATTATCAGAAACTGCATTTTTAGTCAATTCAATTGCTCTCTGAGCATGATACAGGCTTTTGTCTTGAGGCCATCCACCCGGGGAAACAACAACTCTTGTGCTAGGTGTGACCTTGAAACTAGCAGTCTTATCCAGATAGTCAATTGCTGCTGCAGTTACTGGTCTTACCTCTCCGGCACCTGCCCATGTCACTCTTCTATTGCTTGAAACGACGGCAAGGACGAAGACCTTACTATCCTTGGTAATCATCTCCATTGCTTCTCTCATATCGTCTGCTAATGGATTAGACCTTCTTTCAGAATCCGGGTGAAATGGGTGAATGCCAAAGGTAGAGTGGGGATCTAATGCCATAGCGTGGTTTGCCTCAACAGTTTCGAAAGCACATACTCCAGGGAGGAAGTTCTTCACAAAATTCGAGTACCCTGCAAAATAGTGTGCCTTCATATCTGACAGACTGACATACACATCGTGTCCTGCAGCTGCAGAATCAATAATGACAGGAGTTCCCCTACTTGTTTTTCCAAGATCCACCATGTCTCGGCTCCGACAGTCATGTATCATCACGTCATATTTGGCAAGTCTATAGTTCTTAGCTGCTCTTCGGATCATTTCTACTATTACTTGATTACTCGGATGATTTACAACATGTGTGCCTGTGGTGATGATGAATTGAACCTTGACTGCACCAGCTAGTCGTGGAACTACCGATGAAATCATGGCTTGGTGTGGAGCATCTCGCGTATGATCCTCAACAAGAACACAAACACTCTTGTCGACTACAAGCTCGGGAAGGGTCTGCCCATTAGGACTATCAAGAACCCGTTCGAGCTCTTGCATCTCATCAGGAATAGAATTTAGTTGTCTTGGTTCTATTTTTCCAGCAAAGTTGGGATCGGGAATATGTAGCTCAATTTTCCTGGTACCATAAGTCACCAAAATGTCCAATCTTTTCCCTCACATATTAGATACAATTTCCTCATAATTGGTTACCAATAACGGGTATTTAATCATGACCAAAACGGATATTCGAGACCCCAACCTAGATTTTAAACATGAACGAGTCAACCAGAAGCTTTGAAGGTGTGGGTCCGTGGATTGCGGTGGCTTCAGAGTTGCCATGTTCTGTTGTGGCACTCCTACTGGTTGGTCAGATTCTAGGGCAATCCATTGCAGGCCCCTCCGGAGCAACATGGGGTGCAATCATTGGTGCACTCTTTGGATTTGTTTTTGGTGTGTATAGTGTCTTTAAGACAATTGATTATCTCGAGCGTATTGACCGAAAGAACACGAAACGTCCCAAGTATATGCCGCCTATAGAAGAGATATTGGAGGATGTTGTCTTCGATCTCGATGACGAGTCCTCCGATTGAATTAGTCTATGAATTCAGAATCATCTGCATCTAGGACTTCGATGATTACTTTGGTTGCGCTTCTTCCAACTCCAGCAATGATGATCTGGATAAGTAGTGCAACAAAGAAGGCACCTAATGCAAGTCCAAACACCCTTAGTGAGATGGAGTTGTAGGACGCTGCCCATGCCACAAGATAGTTCGAGTCGATGAGATACCATGTATAGAATCCTGTAACACCCATTAATGTCACAAGAAGTGCATAAAGGATGACCACAGCTTTGACTCTGGGAGTATCCATCCGAACCTCTTCTATTCCAGCACCAACAACAGCATCGCCAATCCTTCGCGAGAACCTGACGAATGCACTTATTGCAGCCAAGAAAATGATTAGTGCCACTATGCTTGCGAGGAGTAGTGCAAGTATCTTCATGTCCTCTGGAAGCGTGAAGAAAACATCTCCTACAACGAACGCGCTTAATGCACCTATCATAACGATGACTGCTACTATCTGAACAACGAAAGTAATCGTTGCAGAGCTTCTGAACAGACTACCGAGATTGATATAGTCTTCAGACCTGCGACTTGGAACTCCACTCTCTGTCATATTAACCGATGAAGTTGTAACCAGTTCGTTATTTGAATTCTTCTACAAAGTACTCCATTTTACCAGTGCGCCACTTTTATATCGGGTCTTTATTGTCCACAAACTAGTCTACATCAGATTGAGAATCAACAGGAAACATCAAGATGACACTTCGAGCTGCTAATGAGTATGGTTTTGTCAACGCAAGGATTCGAGGTATGAAGTCTCGTTTCATTACGATTGGCACATATGAGAATCTACTCCAGGCAAGCAGCTATTCAGATTTCATCAAGATTCTTTCAGGTACTTACTATGGTTCTATCATAGGTAAGCACTCACAGACTGCAATTCCGAGTCCTGACGAGCTTGGACTAATCCTCGCTCAGGATTTTGCAGATGTGAGTTCAAACCTGTCACGATCTCTTACAGGAAAAGTTCGAGATTTCGCTGAAACCTATTTGGAGATGTTCCTCGCAGAGAGTGTCAAGTCAATAATCAGAGGTCTCCATGTTGGTCTTGAAAAGGATGAAATCCTACGATTCTCAGTTCCCACATCCCCTGCACAAGCTACTCTCTTCCAAAGCTTTGTCGACTCTGGCTCGGTTCAGAGGATGATTGACCTTCTTCCTAGATGGGATCTGAAGGTCGCACTTCTAACACGGATGCCTAGCTATCAGGAATTCGATTCAACTGCTCCTCTAGAGGTTGCTATTGAAGAGTGGTATCTACGAAACACATTAGATGCCTTGCAGAGCTTCTCAACTTCTGAACAGGAGCGGGTCTTGGACATCCTAGAATCAAGAGTGATTCTTAAGAATGTCCTGACAGGAATCAGGGCAAACCTGCTTCAACTAGAATCTCGTGTCTTGGAGCTGTCAATGATACGGTTCTCCAAGACTCGGGAAATAACGGAATCGATCATGAATGCAAAGTCATGGAGAGAGGTCCTCGCAAAACTTGATTCTACGCGGTTTGCACAGCTAGGCGGTCGACTAGTCAGGCTCTTTGAGGATACCAATGACATGGGAAATGTGGAACTAGCAATTGAAGACTACATCGCACAGAGAATCAAAAGACAAATGACTGCCTTTCCATTTCATCTTGGTACAATCATTGGATTCTTCAGTCTCAAACAATATGAGATGCGAAATATCCGATCGATTGCTGTTGGGATTGAAAGAGGCGAGTCTGCTGAAACAATAAGGCGAATGATCACAATCTGGTGAAAATTGGAGGATAAATTCATGAGAATTGACAAAGACGTTGCAAATCTGGTCTTGTTCAGTTTGGGTGCAGTAGTAGCTACTTTGGGAGCACTACTTGTCACAACAATTAATGGACCAGCTTTTTTGAGCGAACTACGAGTGGGTACCGGTCCTGGCCTTGAGATGCTTCAAGCCCTCTCAGATGCAGGTATGGCTATCTTTGGTCTGGCAGTCGGAGCTGGCTTAGCTCTCGGACTGGCAGGTGTTGGAGCAGGTCTAGGAATGGGAACTGCCTCAGCAGCGGCTCTTGGTGCAATCACAGAAAAGCCGGAAACATTCGGTAAGAGTATTCTGTATGTTGTGTTTATCGAGGCTGTGGCTATTTACGGGTTCGTCATTGCATTCCTTCTACTAGGATATATTCCAGCCCTGATAGGATAAGAGTCATGAGTAGTAGAGGTGGTCTTGCCACTCTCTACTTCTTATTCTCTTCCTCAAAAAGGATAGTAGCAATTACTTCTCTAATTTTGTCTTCTAGGCGTTCTAGTCGTGCTTCGAATGTGTTATTGACCTGCTTCTTCTCATCAGGTGTGGTAATGATCAATCCGCCTTTGGATCTAATGGTCTCCTTTGAAATGGTGACCTTTGCCTTAGTTCCTGTTTCTTTTGAGATGGCTTTCTCAATTTCTGCTACATCAATGTGGGTCGCATGACTCTTTGGTAGCTTCAATTCGAGAGTATCACCCTGAAGAGCAA
>PJER01000125.1 GCA_002825465.1 Candidatus Thorarchaeota archaeon MP8T_1 | reverse complement strand
TGGCAGATGAACCTACATCCAATCTTGATCCAAAGAATGCGGAACTGATTCTGGACATCATTGCAGATTTGAACAAACGAGATATGACCGTCATACTAGTCGAGCACCGTTTGGACTTAGTTTCGAAAGATGCTAGTCGTATTGTGTTAATGGATGAAGGACGAATTGTTGCTGACGGTCTCCCTCGGGACATCCTAGTAAAAGACCTGTGCCAAGAAATCGGTGTGGGTGTTCCTAAAGCCACTTTGGTTTACAAGTGTTTGAAAAGCAGAGGCATTGATCTGGGACATGTTCCACTCACCGGAGAAGAACTTGCCTCACTCGTGAAGGAGGCCTCCTAGCAGTGATCATTCTTGAGAACGTTCATTTTGCATATGACGAAATCTATACTGCTTTGCAGGGAGTTTCTTTGCAGATTGATGATGGCGATAGAATCGCAATAATGGGAACTAACGGAGCAGGGAAGACGACACTTGTTAAACATCTCAATGGGCTTCTTAGACCCAATAGAGGAAGAGTCATTCTCGATGGTGTTGATACAAAGCACTATAGTGTTGCCGAACTAGCTCGTCATATCGGACTTGTGATGCAGAATCCAGATCACCAGCTATTTCTTGATAGTGTTGAGAAGGAGATTCTTTTTGGCTTGAAGCAACTCGGATTTTCGAATGATGATGCTCAGATTCGTTGTGAATCAACTCTCTCAAATCTTGGCTTGGATTCTCTGGCTGATAGATCTCCATTCACACTGTCTGGTGGAGAGAGAAAACGAGTAGCTCTTGCTTCAGTGTTAGCTACTGAACCGAGAGTATTAGTACTTGATGAGCCTACAATTGGTCAAGATGCAAGACAAAAAGAGAATCTCGCACAGATGCTTCGTGATCTTAACGAAAAGGGGAGAACTGTCGTTGTAGTAACTCATGATATCGAGTTTGTGATTGAGAACTTCCCAAGAACCGTTGCTATGGCAAATGGCACTGTTATCTCAGATGGTCCAACAAGCTCAGTTTTGAGCAATGATGATGTCATCGAACGCTGCTCGCTCACAGCTCCACAGCTCACTCTTGCTGCAAGATCTATTCATTCAATATTCCCCGATGTGTCTGAACGTCTAACACTCCTGTCAAGTCTGGAGGAAGAGATTGTGCGTGTCTTGAGAGGTGTCTAGTATGTCATTTCTAGAAGTATTCCAATATACTCGGCAAGACTCGATAATTCATAGGTTAGATCCCCGGGCGAAGCTGTTCATGGCCATAGTGTCCGCTATAGTATCACTAATTTTCCTTGAGATTCTCCCGCTATTGATTATTCTAATAATCTTGATTCCATTATTAGTGGCTGCGAAGTCCCTTAGAAGATGGTTGAGAAGCATGAAAGGACTCTCGGTTCTGTTGGTGTTTATTCTTGTCTTCAACACTCTCTTCTCTCCTGCACCTAATCCGCTCAATCATTCAATTGCTCTTACTTTGAGATTAATCGCTCTTATGACATCGTTCTCGCTCTTTTTCCTGACTGTTCATCCCGATGAACTCTCACAGGCTTTAATCCAGATGCGTGTTAGGTTCGAGTTTGCTTTTGCCATGAGTATGGCAATGAGGTATGTACCAACTCTGGCTCAGGAGGCTTATGCGATAATGGATGCCCAGAAAGCCCGTGGAGTCGAACTTGATAAGGGAAATCCCCTCAAACGCATTCGTAATATTGTGCCAATCATCGTACCCCTGATAATTGTATCAATACGAAGGGCTCTCTCAATTGCAGAGAGTATGGAATCTAGAGGATTCGGTGCTAGCCCTCATAGAACATACATGAATAAACTCTCGTTCAAAAAGAAGGATTGGGCTGTGGTTTTCATCTCTCTATTAGTCCTAGTGTTGACAATCTATACACGTCTATACATTCCACTATTTGATTTGTCTCTCCCATTTTGATTATCCCGGAATCATCTCTTGAAACGGTTCATAAGGGATAGAAAATATACTTGTAGTATATTGATACACACTGAAAGAATCAAGGTACTGAAGAAAACAGAGAGTACAAAAGGTGAGTATGTTCTCTATTGGATGCAAGCCTCGCAGAGAGCAGAATATAATCACGCCTTGGAGTATGCTGTTCAACGAGCAAACTCAATGAACAAGCCGCTTCTTGCTGTATTTTGTGTTGTAGATGGATTTCCTGATGCGAATGCATCGCATTACAAGTTTATGCTTGAAGGTCTCCAAGATGTCAAGAGGACTTTGGAACAGACCGGTATTCGCTTTGAAGTTCTACGTGGTCAACCCGAACAACTCATTCCCAAGCTATCTGAGGATGCTTCGCTATTGGTAATCGACCGTGATTATCTTCGAATGCAGAGAAAATGGAGAGAAACCGTTGTTGCAGCCGTAAACAGCTCTGCTGTTGAGATTGAATCAAATGCGATTGTGCCAATTGAGGTAGTTTCGAGAAAAGAGGAATACTCAGCTGGAACTATCCGCCCCAAGATACTACGAGTACTCAATGACTTCTTGGTTCCTTCACGTCCTAGAAAGATCAAAAGACCCTGTCCTGATTTCGGACTACCCGGACTAGATCTGACTAACATTTCAGATGCGATGAAGGTCCTTCGAATAAAGAATTCCAATGAACAGCAAATTAAATTCATAGGAGGAACTCAGGAAGCCAAGAAAGAGCTTCGCAACTTTATACATTCGAAACTTGATAGTTTTGGAGACTTGCGCAATGATCCATCTCGAGATTATCTTTCAAATATGAGCCCCTACCTTCATTTTGGAAATATATCGCCTCTTTTTATTGCTCTTCAAATACAGGCAACAGGAAGTCCAGGTTCTGATGCTTATCTGGAGGAATTAATTGTACGCCGAGAGTTAAGTCTGAATTTTGTTTATTTCAACAAGAACTATGATAATCCTGAATGTTTACCAAACTGGGCGAAGGAAACTCTCGAACTGCACTCATTTGATCCTAGAGAATATTCCTATTCCTTTAACGAATTGGAGCAAGCCAACACACATGATCCATACTGGAATGCCGCTCAGACAGAAATGACTCGATTTGGAAAGATGCATGGTTACATGCGAATGTACTGGGGAAAGAAAATACTAGAATGGACAGAATCGCCGAGTGAAGCATATGAGACCGCACTTCGATTGAACAATATGTACGAATTAGACGGACGGGATCCAAATGCGTTCACTGGTATAGCCTGGTGCTTTGGGAAGCATGATAGAGCTTGGAGCGAACGACCAGTTTTCGGCAAGGTCCGATACATGAATGATAAGGGACTAAGAAGAAAATTCGATATTCAATCCTATGTTGATTCTATTTTGCAGTGAATTATTGTTGTCCATTACATTCAGATATGATTTATCTGATTGAAGAACCAGTGTATTTTGAGTTTGGGTAGGTGAAACAGCATTGCGGTTACCTACGAGGAAGAAGTATGCAGTAAAGGATGTCATGAATGACCTAAAGAAGATAGGTCCTTCTCCATATGTACTAAGTGAGATTGGCTCAAAATTAGTCTATTACGAATGGAATCGTTGTAAGGACCTTTTAGGAAATGATCATCCTATTACTGTGCACTTCAATGAAACACTTGAGTTCATGGAACACGGTTTTGAGAGGCTACTCGTAGAGGGCGAACTCTGGCGAGTGAAGGACACTCCACAGGCTGCAATCAATGATTTTCTTAAGGAGCGCTCGGACGATTTTCTGAATCATACTATTGACAGACCAGTCGAATACATCAAGGGCCTTCTTGAGTCGACGGTAGAAGCACGGAAGGAAGAGGTTGACTACTATAAGCATATGGAGTCAGGAGTCCGTCAAGAGATTGAGGCAGAACCAAACAACCCTGAGTTATGGAACAAACTTCGTCTTCTCCTCTGGATTATTGGTAAATACAGTGAGGCAAGTGAGGCATTCAAGACAGCTAAGGATCTGGGTTGGACAAAGGAAAAGAGTGCAATTGTTGCGCTTTGAATTTTGTCTTGTAAGATTTAGGCTCGGGAAGATGTAAATAGAAGCGCTGGGTTGTTTCTTTGGGGATGCATAATTAGAAGCAGTAAAAGGTCCAGTGACGCATTAAAGCCAAAGGTACTTCTGAATGCAACTGGCAATCCTGTGACTGTTTCTGCTGTTGCTGTCGATGATTTGTATCTTTATGCCTCTGATAGTGAGGGTAATTTAACAATTTGGAATAAGCCTGACCTAGATTCACCTATGGTTCTTCCAGGGCAGACACTAACGCAGATAGAATCGTTGTTATCGGATGGTCAACATCTCTATAGTGGGAGTATATCAGGAGATACTGTCATCCGAGTATACAATCTGGATCTGGACCTAATTCACATTATCAAGGGACATGTAGGAACAATATTCGACATGTCCGCAGATGACCAACACCTTCTCACTGGATCAGGAGATGCTACAGTGAAAATGTGGGATAAATCTGATTGGAGTCAAATCTGTTCGATTGTGGCACAGACGCATTTCGTTCTATCCGTTGCGCTTGATGATGACTATATCTATGCTGGAGGTATTGATAATTGCACCAATGTTTTCAGCCGTGTATCACTGAAGCGAGTGACATCACTTCATGGCCATGATGCGAACGTTCTATCACTTGCAACCGATGATAAATTTGTATACTCTGGATCTGGTGAGCTGTGGTGGGGTGGTCCTGGATCACCACGCCCCAGTGTGTTTGAAAGTGCAATCCGAGTATGGGACAAGAGTGACTGGAGTTGCGTGGAAGTTCTCTCTGGTCATCGAGATAACATCAATGCACTCGCAGTCGATAGGCTCTACGTCTACTCTGCCTCCGATGATAGTACAGTTAGGGTCTACTCCAAGTCAGATTGGTTGGAAGTCGCATCAATTGACATAAGTCTTGGACGAGTGATTGACCTGACACATGATGCTAAGTTCCTGTATTTTGGTTGCTCTGATGGAAATGTTCGCTATATTGCTAAGGAACTGTTTTACAAGTAATCCTTCAAACCGATTGATTTGACTAAGTAAAGAAATACCTAGAACTCCAATGCTCATCCCAGAATAGAAATGATATAGTTTGCATACTTCATTCTCTGCTGGTTTTAGCTTTGCTAAATGCGTGTGTGTTCTGATCTCAAACACTTTTCTCGCAGGATGAAATCCAATCTTGGCAGAAAGAACTCAAAAACGCACTTCATATTTCGGTTTTGAGCTTTTTTCATGTGCAGTTTGGTTCAAACCATACCCCTTCAGTTCACACACATAGATATCTCTTCTTTACAGTCTACAACATGTCTGTGAACTCATAAGAGGAAAAAAAATAATGACATCCAGACCCGGACGAACGCCAAAGAGCGCATTGAAAATTCTCGGCACATTGGCAAATGATGGTCCGATGTGTCCCCTTGAAATAAGTGAAAAATTAAACATGGCTCCACGAACAGTAAGTTTTGCCCTAAAGGAATTGGTTCGACGTCAGTTATTGCGCAGGGTTCCCAATCTTCTAGATATGCGGCGCCCAATGTACCATGTCAATCAAGAACTTGCCAAGGAACTTATCCAAAAGTACAGTGATTCCGCCTTCAAGGTGCAGCCCTCCCCTGTGGCATGGCGCCAGAAGGCATGATCGTCTATGTATTGTCCTCTTTCGACAATATTGAAGGACGGAGCTGGTTCTGAATGGTAAAAACTCCCGATCTCCTTGCAAAGTTCAAAGAGATCATAAACAATGAACCAGCACACACCTCCGATGCTGAAGAGCAAGAGTCCGTATCAATTCTGTACAAGACAAGCTGGGTACGGATTCTTGTTGTACGATTGCCTGAAGATTCTAAATCAGTTACAATCGATGTAGAAGTATCCCCACCCTATCCCTCTCTATCACCAACCTCCACTTCTCCGGTAACTTCAAAGCAGACAAGCAAAGAAGCTCAAAAGCTTCTGGAACAAATGATTGAGTATATTCGGTACATACTGGTGCTAGAATCTTCAGGTTTTTCCATCGATTTTGTG
>PJER01000026.1 GCA_002825465.1 Candidatus Thorarchaeota archaeon MP8T_1 | reverse complement strand
TTCAAAGAATCTCAAGGCTATCGCATCTAGAGGAACAATGAAAATTCCAATCTCTGATGAAGAAGCCTATCGTGTCGAAGCTAAACAAAGATTCGATTGGGTGAATCAGAGTATCCTAAAGATGACCCTTGAGGTATATGGCACGGCCACCATGGTAGATCTCGTTAGCGTAAAAGGAGGTATTCCAACTCGGAATTGGCAGACTGGTGTGTTTGAGAATGCAGAGAAGATCAATGGGACAGCAATCAATGAGAATATTCTAGTTAAGAGAAAGCCCTGTTTTGCATGCCCAATTCATTGTGGAAGAATTGCTGAAATCAAATCAGGACCTTTCAAGAGTAAAGGAGAAGGACCTGAATACGAAAGTATCAGTTCCTTTGGCACAATGTGCGGAGTCGATAGTCTAGAGGCAATCACACTTGCCCACTTCCTGTGTAACGAGTATGGAATAGATACAATCTCAGCAGGTAATACTGTTGGATTTGCTATGGAGTGTTATCAGAGAGGCATCCTGAAACCCGAAGATGTAAACGGAATGGATTTCTCGTGGGGTAATGCTCAATTAATTGTAGACATCGTTCATAAGATAGGTAAACGTGAGGGTATTGGAGACCTTCTTGCTGAAGGAACTAAGCGAATGGCTGAAAAACTTGGACAAGGATCCGAGAGATTCGCAATGCATGTCAAGGGTCTCGAACTCCCAGGATATGATAGCCGTGCAGCAAAGATCACTGGACTTGCTTATGCTACTGCTAATCGTGGAGGAGACCACATCACAGCCTACATCGAGGGACCAGCATTTCTAGCAATGCCATTCATGATAGTCGAAGAAGCGGAAATTGGAGACCCCTTGAAAGAAATTCCCGAGACAACAGAAATAGTCAAGAATTTTGAGGATGCCTTTGGGATTTTTGACGCCATTGGCGGATGTAAGTTCATGGGCATGGTCCTTACAACAGAGGATTGGGCAGGTCTCATGGGGACGCTCATGGGGTTAGATTATACAGCTGAAGAGTTTCGAAAGACGGGTGAGAGGATCTACAATCTAGAGAGAGCATATATCATCCGTGAAGGGTTTACACGGGAAGACGATACACTACCACCTAGAATGTTAGAAGACCCATTACCTGAAGGACCAGCAAAAGGGCAGGTAGTGGATTTAGACATCCTTCTAGATGCATATTATCAATATCGTGGATGGGATGAAGAGGGACGACCAACAAAAGAGAAGCTTGAGGAGTTAGGTCTCGATTGGTTGATTGATATTGTCCATGATAAAGCAGTCCAATCTAGAGAGATTCAGAGAAAGACAACGAAGCAGATAGAGACCGTGGTAACATCCGATGAATCTGCAGTTGAGGTTAGAGAGATCAAGGGAGAGAGACCGTGGTTAGAGAGTTATAAGATTGGTCCATTCAAACTCAAACACTCGATGGCACCATATCCAGAAATGAATGTCTACAAGTTCCTTGAGAATACAGCAGCAGAGTTTCCAGATGTTATAGCATGTGAATATGCAGGAGAAGAGATGACATATCCAGAACTAAAGGAGAGAGTCGATAGGCTGGCATCAGCTCTTGTTGCCCTTGGAGTCAAGAAAGGAGACCCTGTAGCTACTGTTCTTCCTGGATGCCCAGAATTCATTATAGCAGATTATGCCTCTATGAAGATTGGTGCGATACATGTTCCGCTAAGTATCCTTCACAAGACAGAGGACTTGAGATATGAACTCAAAGAAAGTAAAGCAAAGATTGCAATCTGTTCCTATAGGAGAATCGAACGGCTCAACGAGGTAAAAGATGATACTGATATTCACACGGTAATTTATGCACCGACCAAACTCTTTCCCGACTATGAGTATCCAGAAATGGAGGAAATTCAGGATGAGAATTATTACCTCATGAGCGACCTGATTGAGAAATACGAGCCTCACACTGAAACAGTTGAAATCAACCCGAGAGAAGATATCGCGCTTCTTCCATTTACCGGAGGAACCACTGGACAACCCAAGGGAACTATGCTTTCGCATTACAATATTACGTCGAATATACGACAGTCTATCCACTGGATGATGGAACCTCTTAAGGAAGGTATCATTGGAAAGAGCTCTGCAGTTGTCTGTATCCCAATATTCCATGCTTATGGACACTGGGCGGTCCATGCATGCATTTCTTGGGGAATCAAAATGCATCTCATGGACTCACGCGACATTTCAAAGATTATCGAAACAATCAATGCACATAGACCATTCATTGTCTTCGCAGTACCTACACATTACACCTTCCTATCGCAAATGGACTTGGTAAAGGCTCAGATTTTCTACTTCTCCGGAGCTGCAGCTCTTCCTGAAGAACTTGCAGAGGATTTCGAGGAGAAGTCAGGAGTGCCAATGGGGGAGGGATACGGAGCCACAGAGACTTCCTGTGTGGTGACAATCAACGTCTCAGCACTCTCAAAAGTAACTGGATTCATGGCTGAAACAAAGAGAGGTGTTGGAATACCAATTCCTGATACTGATATCAAGATTGTAGACCCTGATACAGGTGAGGAACTTCCTATCGGTAGTCGAGGAGAGATCTGGGTTCGTGGCCCACAAACTATGGTCGGATATTTTCCAACTAAAGGTAGCGGTCTCAAGCAAGGAGGCTGGCTTCCGATGGGCGATATCGTTGAGATGGATAATGATGGTTACTTCAAGGTAGTCGACCGAATAAAAGACATGATCAATGTATCTGGTAATAAAGTCTACAGCAGAGTCATAGATGATATCCTACATGAACATGAAGCAGTTGAGATAGCAGGAGTGATTGGTATCCCTGATCCAGAGAGGCCCGGAAGCGAGCGTGTAAAGGCATTCATTCAGTTGAAACATGATTACAAAGGAAAAGTTACTGAACAGGACATCATAGATTTTCTCAAGGACAAAGTAAAGCCATATGCAGTACCAAAATGGGTTGAGTTCAGAGATGAACTGCCATTGACTGTCGTCATGAAACTCTTCAAGAAGAAGCTTAGAGAAGAAGAATTGACAAAGACGGGATAGAATGTGAATACGCTACCACCTGAATATCTTAGAGCTAAAGAGCAGGCAGAAAAATCTCTCAAAGAATCAGACGCAATTCAAGCATTCTCTCATATTCGTCCATTCTTGAATTATCCTGCAAGAATTGAAAATGAAACTCATTGGTATGATATCTTCACTCTGTTCAAGAACATAGTTAGTCCCGTTCTAGGTGAGTCTGTTGAACAATCAATTGATGCCATAATTGACGACCCCGAAAATGTTGATGGTCTTTATGACCTAGCATATGCACTCTATGAGGAGGGTCTCTATGGCGTTGCAGCTATGCTTCTGAGAAAGGCACTAGATATCGATCCATCCAATATTAGAGTGATAACAGAACTCTCAGCAAATCTGGAAGTATTGATGTTTCATAATGATGCATACAAGATGTTAGTTGAGGCAAGGGTGTTTTTTGGCGATGATAGCATGTGTCTTTATCTTCTGGGATATAATGCCATAATGGTCGGGAATGTTGAAGCGGCAAAATCCATTTTACCAATCTTAGAAAAAGATCCAGATGATACAATTCAATTCATGTTCGCAATGCTTAGAGGAATGGTCAATCGAGCTCTTGCATTGAAAAAGACACGAGCACTTGATGAGAGGGACTTACGAGGATGGCATTTAGCTATCAATGGGTCTATCCTTCTTCATCTCTCACCCTATGGCTTTGATGATGGCATGTTAGGAAGATATGCATACATCAGTGACAACTATCCACTGATCAAAGATGGAATACTTCGAATTGGGAAAATCCTAGAACACAGCGATATTCAGGTAGAGGCAATCATTACACTTCCTGATCGAGGAAGTAGAGCCCTAGGAATTGCTGCGTCAAAGATACTTGAAATCCCTATGATTGCTTGGAATGAATTTGATGAAACCACTCAAGGACTCATAATAGTATATGACCTTCACGATATTGACGACCCAGATATTATCAGCAGATTGCAAAATCACAATCCCAATCAGATACTATGGTGTCATGCTACCTGTTGGACAACAACATTCCCATTTGCAGCAGATATTACAACATATCTGTATCAGAATAAGGTAGCACCATGGGAAGAGCAGCTAGCATACATTGAAGATCAGGTTCAAATGAGTCCAGCAGATAAATCAGATGAAAGTGAACTTGCTGACAAAATAATTGAAGCAGAAATTGACGAGTCATTTTTTGATGATGCTGAAGATATTATATCGCTTCTTAATGCGTTGAAGACTATTAATGAACCAGATAGACCGGGAATCTTTCAATCTTCTGGAAAGCGATTCAAGCTTCGAGAAGGTTCTCCGGTGCAGAGTAGTAGATTCCTTTGGTAGAAGAATGAAGTGCAATACCTTATCTTGAATCAATTCTAGACTAATTTGATGATTCAAACTACATTGAGGAGAAGCATGTGACATATTCGGAAAAAGATTTGAAAAACTACCTAAAGGATCTAGTAAAAGGCAAAGCGAACATAACCAACTTCTCATTTGAGTATCTATCAGGACACACCTCATTTCATACACGTCTGAAGATTCTTGTTACATCTGAGAAGGTTGAACATAGAAGAATTCCAAGAGGAATAGAGGTAGATAGTCCAGAAGAAAAAAAGGCGACAAAAGTAAACAAAATTGTTTTTTCAGAAGATAAGTTGAAGTCCTTTGCTAAAGTTTTACTGGAGAAAAAAATCTGGGATTTGGAAAATTGTACAGATCGAGCACTCCCCGACACAGCACTCCTCACATTCACAATTCTAGAAAACGGAAATCCAATCTTCAGTCAGGAGATATGGGAGAGTTGTAGAAATGATGATTCGAGGACAAAGGACTTGCTACGTGCATTATCTGCAATTACTCCAAAAGAGTGGACTCCGCCATAGGTAAGAAGGAAGGGAAAAATCCCTTCCTCAAGTTCTAACAACTACTCACAATATAGACATAATACAAGAACTCACCTGGTTTGGGATCCGAACAGACATAACCAAATCCATAAGCATGATCGTTTATTGGGTCATCCAATTGCGGTGCATAGGGATTCGGAGACTTGGTAGCATAGAACACTGCAGAGGTATGATCTGAAGGTTCAGTCTCTTCACACGCTCTGAACCAAGCGCTAACAATGGTCATGCCAAGGTCGGTCATATATGTGGCAAAGGCGGTTCCTCTGGTGTTAGAGTTTTTACTACTAGTTCCGAATGAACAGACCTGATGAATGCCTCTCATTGCTGGAGCCCATCTTTGGAAGACATCGTGGCCAGTAGAGTTTTGCCAAGCAAGAGGACTACAGGCATCAAAGACTATGGAGTCTAAATCACCATCTCCTAATCGCATGTGCCAATAATTGAGACCGTGGTCATCATGATTGGAAACGAAGGATACTCCATCTGGACCTCCATGGTCCTGATAGTACACAAAATCGACTGCATCAATCCATTGTGTGTCAGTCCCGCTGAATTGAACATCTTTGAAGTCTTCTTCCCAAGCGGAATATTCTCCCCAGTTGAATTCTCTACTATATCCGCCTGTAGTTCCCATTTTGTTGTACCAACCTTCAATATTTGTTTCAGTCCACCAGAGAGGTTTACTATGTGACAGACCTACCCACTCTATGCCTATTTCTTTGACACCGTCGTCAAAGGCACCTGAAGGAGCACTGGGTATGAACGCTGGGGTATTATTGACCTCAGAACCAGCTGAGCTAATTGGTAGGAACATGAATGCAGAGAACATCATGACCAAAAAGAATAGGATTGGTACCACTCTCCTTCTCCGGAAAACAATCAATGAGAGTAGAATCACACCGATAGCACCTGCAGCAACTAAAGTGATTGTCGTATCTGGATTGAAGTCTCCAGGTTCAATAGTAACTTTAACGACATCGCTACAAGCACGATTATCAGCATCTCTAACTCTTATTGCAATTGCATGAGGAACATGTGTGTCCATCTTTATTACTTCAGTGAGAAGAGATGTAGAGAACGATTTTGAAGTGCTAAGAATGCCTTGATGGTCGGAAGACCACTCATAGGTGTAGGGAGGTGTGCCAAATTGAACATGACAATCAAATGCAATCGTTTCACCTGGTATAGCCACAAAAGCGCCGGAGGGAGTAATGATCTCAACCTCAGGATCAAAGAGGGTAGCATCTATGTGTAAGAAATTGTGAACCTCAAGTTCTGTATCATCTGCTGGTTCGATGAATTCAATCTCCCAAACGGGAAAGAGAAATTTCGCTTCATCAGGATCATCATCGATAGTGTAGACCAACCGATGGCTAATTACGTCACTGGGTGAAATGCCATTGACTTCTAGAATTGACTCGTATTCTATCATTTCGAATTTTGCATACGGTTCGGACATGGGTTCTCTCCATTTCCAGTCAAATCCTACGATATCACCGCCCTCTCCAATCATTACACAGATCTGGGCAGCATCACCAGATACTGGGATGTCACCAATTGTGAATTCATAATTGATATTGTACTGAAGGGTTTTAGATAAAGTTCGATCCAAAGCTAAGTTGTACGTAGTGACATTCGTTGAACCAATACTTGCCAGACTGGCTCCCTCTGGAAAGATTCCATTTTCAGTAAGCCAATCCCATGCGCTGCGCTGAGCGACAGCTGGAGTAGGTAATTCTACTCCTAGAGAAATATTCCAGAGTTTGCTATAGTCTCCATACCACATGGAGCCATCTCTCTTATCTATCTCAAAGGATTCATTTCCTCTGGTAATGAAGAACATGTCTTCAGCCTCCTCAGCAGGAGTATCACGAATGTTAAAGAGAGAATATGCGAGAGATTCTGCATAGGAATCATTCACAGCAGGAGTAATCATTTCGTAAATTGATAGTTCGGTTTGAGATAGTACATATTCGGGCCTTTCAACACTGATTACTACATTGTTGCTAGGTGATTCAGTCTGAATTCCCGATAATATGAAAATCAACAATAACACAAACACTACATTTCGATTCATTTCTATCAAACACCCCTCGTGGTACTTGAAGATAGTATCCCGATAAAGGATTACTGACAATTGACATTGAGACTAAAAAACTAGTCGAATTCAATACCACTAATCACTCTTTGTCCAATTAGGTTCAGGACCATCAAGATAGATCCACTTTACAAAGCCCATCTTATTTCGAACTAAAGCAGGAATAAAGGAAGGGCTATACCCTTTCTCAGAATTGAATCTCGCATTCCAGAGAGCCACTAATTGTTCTAATGGAAATCTATCTTCTTGAGCCATTGATTTACCTTTCGCGCTATCAATTCCTAGGTTGATCTGTAACCAGGTTTGCCATTCCTCAGGATTCTGAGGATAGACGACATCATCAATTGGTGGCATAGAAAAAACCTACTGATTATCAATCATTAAACCATAAGATTGTATCGTAATAAATCCGAAACATTGTAATGCATGTTCGTCAAAGAACCAGAACTATGTCTGCTGAACCAGTCTATCTTGATGATACTACAGAAATCGAAACTAGGGTCAATGATCTCTTCTCAAGATTAACACTCAATGAGAAATTTAGACTATTAACAAGTCATGGAAGACATCGATTCTATGTGACAGCTCCTATTAAGAGGCTTGATATTCCGTCATTCAAAACCACTGATGGTCCTCTAGGAGTCGCAATGCACTCTAGTGGTTTTAGTAAGAATACGAGATTTCCAGCAACAGTTTCACTGGCTGCTTCTTGGAATCGGGTCTTAACACATCAGATTGGTGTAGCTATGGGTGAGGAGGTGCGAGCCGCAGGTAGACATGTCCTACTTGCTCCGGGTATCAACATTGCACGGACTCCACTTAATGGTCGTACATTCGAGTACTTCAGCGAAGATCCATATCTGACTAAAGAATTAGCAATTCCACTTGTTAAAGGAATACAAGAACAACGAGTCGCTGCATGTCTGAAACATTATGCTGCGAATAATCAAGAAACTGATAGAATGAAATCAAACTCAGTTGTAGATGAGCGGACATTGAATGAGATATATCTGAGAGCATTCAGATCTGCAGTTCTTGAAGCAGACCCTTGGAGCGTCATGGCTTGCTACAATAAAGTGAATGGAACCTATGGGAGTGAAAACAAATACCTACTTCGTGAGATTCTGATGGAGAAGTGGGGATTCAATGGATTGGTAATGACAGATTGGTTTGCATCAAGGCCTATCAAAACAACAGAAGGATGCATCAATGCAGGCCTTGGTCTTGAGATGCCTTGGGCATTAAGGTACAAAACTAAATCACTTCAGAAGGCATTTGAAGAAGGAAAATTCACTGAAGATACATTAGATGATCTTGTCCGGAGAAATCTTCGAGTAATGTTCTTGACAGGTCTCTTTGATAGACCAGAAAAATTACCTCAAGGTTCTCGTAATACTAGAGAGCACCAGGAACTTGCCTGTAGAGCTGCAGAAGAAGGTATGGTTCTCTTAAAGAATGAAGGAAACATACTACCTCTATCATTAGAGAATCTAGAAGAGCTAAGCATCTATGGAAAGCATCTAACCAAGAAGTTCGGAGGATTCTTGAAAGGTGGTTCATCTGCAGTAAAACCACCATATGAGGTAACACCGCTAGAAGGATTGATCAAGAAGACCGAAGGGAGAGTTAAGCTTCACCAAAATAATTCCGGTGGAGAAATTGGAATAGTGTTCGTGGGGCAAGACCATGGTAAAGGAGGAGATTCAGAATCTTCTGATAGAACCTCACTTGATCTTAAGGAGGAACAAGTGGCACTAATCAAGAGAGTTGCTAAAGAGCATCAGAAGACCATAGTTTGTGTGATTGCAGGCAGTCCTATAGCGATGAGTGATTGGATTGATGATGTCGATGCAGTCTTGATGTGTTGGTTTGGAGGTATGGAGGCAGGACATGCAATTGCGAACACGATCTTTGGTGATGTTAATCCATCAGGGAAACTTCCATTGACATTTCCTAAACAACTCTCAGATTCACCAGCACATCATAGTGGAAATCAAAGGAATTACCCGGGTGACGAAGAGAAAAATGTGTCTTATGATGAAGGGATCTTTGTAGGGTATCGATGGTTTGATGAGAAGAATATCGAACCACTCTTCCCCTTCGGCTTTGGGGAATCCTATACAACTTTCGAATTTGGTAATGTTCATCTTTCGCGAACAGAGATTCAGAATATTAAAGATAAACTCACTATCAGTATGGATATCACAAACACAGGAAATCGTGTAGGTGCAGAAGTTATTCAAGTATATTCACATGATGTTAAAACATCTGTGGAACGTCCTCCAAGAGAACTAGTTGGTTTCGAGAAGGTGTATCTCAAACCAGGTGAAACGAAGAAAGCTTCAATTCTTGTTCGAGCTGATGATCTTGCATTCTATGATACTGGAAAGCATGATTGGGTAGTAGAATCTGGAGATTTCAAGTTCTTAATTGGTAACTCGTCAAGGGCAATCTATCTAGATGCTGAATTTTCTATTGGATAGATAATTATCAAAATATGACAAAAGATGTTTAAGATAACGCATACCTCCAGAGAAAAGGGTTACTGCAGTGGGTAGGATTACTTCATACTTTGGTCTCAGAGATGCAACACCAGAGGTAATCCGATTAGCGAAGATTTACACATCTCTCGGTCTTATCATGCAGGTTGCCTTTACAATCTCCACGACCTTCTATCTAATCTTTGTAGCGAACGCGTTAGGTGGTGGTGGTGAAACTGGCTATATTGTAGGAATGACCTATGTTGGATTTCTAGTCATTATTGAAATGGCTGTTCAAACTCTATTTGATTACCCGACGGGCGTAATTGGAGACTGGCTTGGGCAACGGTACATACTCCTGACTGCTTATCTCACATATGCTGTTGCATTCTATCTTGTTTCTATAGTAACACCAAATCCACCATTTCTTCTCCTGGTACTAATCTATGCCATGATGGGATTTGCAGGTTCACAGCAAAGTGGAGCGATGGGAAGTTGGTTTGATAGCAACTGGCAGGTGACGATGCCTGAGGACGAAGGAAGAAAGGAGTACGGAGTCTTCCAAGGAAAATTAGGTATGTTGTACTGGTTTACTAACACACTCATCCTGATTCCTGGAAGTATACTTGCTTCTATCTTTGGGAGACCCTGGGTATTTCAGATTCAGGCAATCATGTGTGTGATAATTGCTTTTCTTTGTGTAAAATATGTGAAGAACCTGCCAGACACTGATGAACTTGATCAGAAACGTCCAACAATGGATGAGTATTTTTCATTGCTCAGAGAGGGAGTTCAATTTCTCTTCAGCAGTTCCTACGTGAAGTATTTGCTTGTTGGAACGATGTTAGTTAACAGTTGTATAACCGTGTGGGCAAACCTGATCCTGTTTCCCATGTACTATTCTTACTTGATATCTGATGTTGCAGTCGCTAGCATGCGTACAATAGTAATGCTCCCGATGGTTTTCTATTCTGAACGTTCAGGAGTCTGGGCTAAGAATTTCGAACCAAAGAAATGGATACCGCGATTTCGATTCCTTCAATCTGCAGGTGCACTCTTCTTCTGGATCTTTGCAATTATTATGTTCATCTTCCCTGTACCGCCGCCGGATGCACCGATGATAGATTATTACTTACCTGGAACAGGAATACTGATTCTAAGAGTCCCTGTTGATTCGCTTCTTCCTGTGACAATCATGATTCTGGTCTTCTTCAGTGTCGGAATCTTTCTACAGTTAGCTAACGTACTAACTGGAAGGGTCTTTGTTGATGCTATTCCAAATAGAGTAAGAAACGGGGTCTACTCATTATTTCCTACAGTTATTTTACTCCTTGGTATTCCCCAAATTGCATTTTTTGGTTGGCTCATCTCTGTTTCAATACCCCTGACCTTGATTTCAGTAGGAACTATTTCTTCAATCGGTTGTGTTATGATTCACAAAGGATTGCAGCAACAACAGCCTATGCAAGATGAATGGGATGCAGAAAGTGCAATAGATGATAGTCCAGATCTATTGGATGAGATATCTGATGATCTAGGCTTTGATCCTGATTTAAAATCGGATTAGTAAAGCACATATGAAATTGCATTGACTTGGAATTGGAGAGAAGAAAATGAGTCCGAACAAAAATATACCAAACTGGTTATTGAAGCAATTTCAATCAAGTATGAAAATGCTACGAACTGCCCTTGAGAATATTCCAGATGACCGCTGGCATGATGGAACCGGTGACTGGTATTTTTCCTATAATGCATATCACGTTGTAGAAACGATGAACTTCTACATCCAAGATAGTCCTGACAAAATGAAATGGGGTGATAGAGCAGGATATCATTGGGAAAAAGGGATAGATGTAGAAAAAGAAATTCTACCCAAGATAACGAAAGAAATTGTTACGGATTATCTAAGAGACATAGAAGAACTTGTGACCAAGACACTATCATCTATGACTATGGAAAACCTGATTGCAAATGATGAGTTTCATTGGTTTGAGTCAGTCTTTGAAAAACTGATTTACTTACTCCGCCATAATATGCATCATATTGGGGAACTGAGTAAGACACTTCGTGACTGGGGCAGCAAAACGGCAAAGTGGGTATAGATTATCTAGAGAGTCTTTTCTAGATGAATTAGAATGCAATTGATCCTGTACCCAGCTTTCTGGTACATATTGATGGCATTTGTGTTTGCTAATGGAGTCCCTACTGCGGCGTACTCACAACCATGTTTCTTCATTGATTTGAAGAGTTCAGATACAAGCAATACTCCAATCCCTTGATGTCTATATTCCGGAAAAACTCCAAGTGGTCCAAGGACTCCAATAACTGGCTTATGCTTGGACTCGCTGATAAAGCCACCAATGAAACCTGCTGGTTCGTTATTTACAAAAGCCAGTTTATAGAAATCCTCAGGTGAAAGACCTAGTCGTCCTTTCATTATAGAACTAAATGCAGCAACAGCTGTGTCATAATCAGTAACAGATTCATCAAAACTATGAATTGCTAGATCTTCAGGGGTTGTTCCATATGCGCGAATGATATACTCTCCTAAGGTCTCTGGAGAAATTGGTATTTCTGAATTGATAGAAACACTACTATTGATTCTTGGCGGTTCTGGAATATCATCAAGCTTGGTAACTAAATCAATACTGTCTGGTTGATATCTTGTAAAACCATTCTGGAAAAAGAGATTCGAAAGATGTTCAGTTACTTTGGGATTCTCTGCAGGGTGTTTAATGAGAACTCTTACACGCTCAACTCCCTTTTCCGAGAGATAGTTTAGAGTGTGAGTGAGTAATGCTTGATGAACCCTACGATCAGATGGGGGTTCAAAAGTGGCAGGTTCCCAGCGTCTTAATGTTGCCATCCTTCCACGATGGCGAAAACCGAAAACTCCAACGACCTTATCGTCATCATGAGCTTCAAGGAATACATTGCCGGGTTTTCCAAACTCATTTTCCATATCTTCTAGTTCTTCATACTTGTTCCAATCAAATACAGGGTCATCCTTGTACCAGTAGTAATCCTTCATACACTTCTGCCATACTACTTTGTAAGGTGGCCAGTCCTTACTCTGAATAATTTCCATCAAAGACACTCCAGTCCAGCCTGAGAGGGAATACATCGGAGATTGATAAGAATTTGTGAAAGAATCAATCGATTTCCTTATGAAGCAGAGAGAATTGTATCAACACGAGTAAGATGAGAATCAAAGCTGTGCTACGTGATGGTGACATTCTAAAATTGGTTGCTGGTTCGAAGGAGAGAATACTTGCAGCCGCAAAAAAGAACACAGACCGTATAATCAATTTACCAAGTTTCCTAAAAGTGATGGGACTTGGTTCTGATGAGCGAACAAAGATGCTAGATGCTCTCAAAGATTCAAAATTGCATATCTGGCTCATGAATGATGCTCAGCAACACTTGGTCTATATTAGCGAGAATGACAATGTTGAAATCAATGGTTACAAATGGCAATGAAGTAGCTGTACTGCCATACCTTCAAGTTTTTGAGAGTAATTTAGAAAATACTGGCAATCTTTGCAGACGCCTTTTTATAGAATCAAAGAAAGGCAAAGGTGGGTAGTGATAATGCTCAAAGTAAACAACACATTAACCCGGCAGAAAGAGGAATTCAAACCACTTGATGGAAACAATGTTCGAATGTACGTCTGTGGTCCCACAGTCTATGACTATCCCCACATAGGCAATGCCAGGTCATTCGCTGTATTTGACACAATTCGCCGGTACCTTGAGTATCTGGGTTATCGTGTTCAGTACATCACCAATTTCACTGACATTGATGACAAGATGATCAATCGTTCCAATGAACAGGGAATTCCAGTCAGTGAATTAGCAGCCAAGTTCATTGCAGAGTATCAATTGATAGCAAAGCAACTCAATCTGAAACCTGCAACTGCGAATCCTCGTGCAACAGAACACATTGATGATATCGTAGAGATGGTGGAACTCATCATCAAGAATGGAATTGGTTATGATGTCAATGGTGACGTATACTTCAATGTTCCAGCCTTCTCATCATATGGAGGACTCTCCAGAATACCAATGGATGAACTTGCATCTGGTGCACGCGTAGATGTGGATGAGAACAAGAGAGACCCTCGAGACTTTGCCCTCTGGAAAGCAGAGAAACCTGGTGAGCCTTCATGGGATAGCCCATGGGGCAAAGGAAGACCAGGTTGGCACGCTGAATGTTCAGTCATGGGAAAGTACTACCTTGGACTTCCCTTCGACATTCATGGTGGAGGACAAGACCTGATCTTTCCGCATCATGAGAATGAGATTGCACAGTCCGCTGCAGCCTACGGTATCGATACACCGGTCAAGTACTGGTTACACAATGGATTCCTTACAATCAACAGTGAGAAGATGTCAAAGTCAGAACAGAACTTCTCTACAGCAAGGGAAGTGCTCGACAACTACGACCACCAAGCAGTACGATTATACCTAGTATCAGGTCAGTATGGTCAGCCGCTTGACTATAACGATGGTGCGCTGAAACAGGCAATTCAATCATTAGAGAGAATCAAGAATGCTGCAGATACGATCAAGGGAAGAATCTCAATCCTAGAGAAGTCAGGTAGCAGAGAAACAGATGCAGACAAGAAACTTGCAGAAGCATCAAAGAAAGTGCGTGTAGGATTTGAGGCATCAATGAATGATGACTTCAACACTCCAGGTGCACTTGCTGAGATATTTACCTTCATTCGTGAGATCAATACACACACCAATGAGGTTGGAGGAGCAGCAGTTCTTAGAGAAGCACTCTCAGTCCTCTCAGAACTGGTTGGAATTCTGGGAATTAGCCTGACAGCAGGCGATGCTGCTAGTGATTCAGGAGCATCTGAGGCACTCAAGGGTGTTGTGGAATTCCTGCTTGAACTTCGTGAAGAAGCAAGAAAAGCTAAGGACTACGCGAAATCAGATCAAATAAGAGACCGTCTTGGTGAACTTGGCATCACAATAGCAGACACCAAAGATGGACCAACGTGGAAGATGAGTTAGCCAGACCAAACCACGAGAACAAAATCATGATTATTGCTAGAGAGTCTTCAAATGGCTCTCTAGCCCAAACCTTTGCAATCTTAAAATGCTTAGCTCAAAATCTCACTATATGGTTCACTTTTATGTAGAAAACCAATGCCTAAAGTAGAAATCACAAGTTGCGCCGCTACAAGTGTTTATATGCTTTGGTAATAGTTTACCATATAATTGTAAACAATTTTCGGCAAGAAAAGGTATAAAATTATGTCAAATAATTCTTCAGTAATTCGTACGGAAAGTTTGAGCAAATCTTTTGGTTCCGTTCAAGCTGTAAGAAATCTAGATCTCGAAGTTTTCGCAGGTAGTCGCTTTGGTTTTTTGGGTCCAAATGGGGCAGGCAAGACTACCACTGTGAGGATTCTCTCAGGGCTTCTAAAACAAACAAGTGGCAATGCTACTGTCTGTGGTTTTGATATTGGTACTCAACGTAATGATATCAAAGCAATTACAGGATTACTTCCTGAGTCGCCGGGTCTCTACTCAAAACTCTCAGCAGTAGAGTTTCTCGAATTCATTGGAGCTCTTAACAACTTAGGCGGTGATTCGTTGACCAGACGAATTGATTCACTTCTAGGTATGTTAGGGTTAGAAGGTCGGAGAAATGATCTCCTTGAGTCATATTCATCAGGAATGAAACAGAAAGTACTCGTTGCAAGTACTCTACTTCATGAGCCAAAGCTCGTGTTTCTAGATGAACCCACTTCACGTCTTGATCCATCAGCTAGTGCTCTTGTCAAGGATTTGATTTTAGTACTAGCAGAAGAGACTGACACAACGTTCTTCATTTGCACTCACATGACAAGCTTTGCAGAGGATACCTGTGATGTCATAGGTATTCTAAACGAAGGTTCTCTAACAACTCTAGGTGCACCTCATGATATTGTAGACCAAATGGGTGTCAGTGATCTTGAGGAAGCATATCTCAAGATTGTAGGTGGTCAGATAGATAGAGAAAAACTTCTGAGCTGGAGGCAATAGAGTGCCAGGGAAATGGTGGCCTATTGCAAAAGCTGAGTTCCTTGTACGAACTGTGAAACTTCACAGAGCAAGGAAAATACTGTATCCAGCATTGATAGCAGTTTCATTGGTGATCGTATTATTTGGAATTCCCAAAATTGTCTCATTCTTTTTGGCGGCGTATGGTGCTGGTTTCGATTTGATACTAGCGACATCTCTTCCAGGCCTGATGAGAACAATGATGCTGGTAATCTGGCTCATGGTTCTGATTATTCCTCTATCTAATAGTCTTGAGAATCTTAAGACAGACCAGTGGGATATTCTCTTCAGTAGTAATGTGAAAACAAGGGACATTCTATTCGGAACATATCTGGGTAAAGTTCCCGTTTACGGACTGATTACTCTTATCCTATCATCGGTCATTATAACACCTTTTGTATACGCTTACAATGTTTCAATTCTAGGGCAATTGCTGATGTATGCAATCATCATTTTATTCGGTCTCACAACAATCTGGATCTCCAATGTTATCGGTACTGCACTACATGCAAAGATAGGACAATCACCAAGAGGCGACGACATAGCTAAGGCACTTAGCTGGGCAATGGTTCCGATTATGTTCCTTCCCTCAATGAGTGCAATATATTGGACAGATGCAATAGTTTCACTAATGGGACTAGAAGTATCAATGCTTCTCCCTTCAACATGGGTTGCTGATATTCTTTCGTGGATATCTGTGAGTGAGAGTTCGCTCTTGCCTTCATCCATTGCCAATATTCAGAATTATTGGATTCAAATCAGTCCAGTCATTAGCCTGGCATTGGTCTGTGGATTCGCATTTGCAGTCTATGTTATTGGATTTAGAAGTGCAGATACTCTGTTCAGTATGAGCTCAGGCTTTGGATCGAGTAAAGTAACAACAGTTGGTCGAGAGAACATTGGCATACGAGGAGTCAAGAGAGTCTTTGGCTCGAAGTTTGGAATCATTGTAGCCACATCACTGAAAGATTACACAAGGAAATTGCAGAATGTAGCTAAAATTTCCTATGCAACTTTCCTGAGTCTGATGATTCCTTTACTTCTATCCACTGGTCTATTGACGAGTGTGGTAGATGATCCCATTTTCATTCCAGTCATGAGCTGTCTTTCAATAGGCATGATGTTGGGCATATTTGGGGGTATTGTCTTCGGTGGAATAGGTCTGCTAGATAGCCAAGACCAACTCTGGATATTGAAAGGTTCACCAGGAGGAATTCTAAAATTCATTGCTGCGAGAGTTCTCTCATATATGATGCTAGCAAGCTTCATAGCTTTTCTTCCATCTGTCTTTACGGGATTCCTCTTGCAGTTCACTATATCGACAACTGTATTGATGTTTGTATATGTCTATGCTATAGTAGTGAGTGGTATTTTCATCGGAGTGGGAATCACTGCATTCAATCCATCGTACGATGACTCATCCAGTAGTGCATTTACAATTAACACAGTCGCAACAATCCTCATTACAGTAATATCACTCATGGTGGGTCTTATTCCAGGCATCTTGGCAGCAATAACTCAGGGATCTTTAGCATCAGCATTAATAATTTCGATAATTCCACCACCTCTAGTTGGTCTGGTCATATTGATTGCTGGAGCTATCAAGCTCAATATTTCGGAGGTTGTGTAGAAGATGCAATCTAAGTACAGAATTGTATTCTTACTAGTGATCCTCCTACCGCTAGTTTCCTCACCTGTTGGAATGAACGCAGATAATAGCAATATGCAACAGATTGAGACCAATCTACTAAGTCAGATTCCTGATGCATACTATATCCAAAATGTACCCTATGTCTGGCAAGAAGTCAATGGCTACTGTGCTTCAGCAGCCATCTCAATGGTTCTCCAAAGTATGGGCATAGACTTGGATTTACATGATCTCTTTTCTGCGATGGGGACGGGTTTCTCTGCAATCTATATCGGTATTGATCAAACTAGAAGCTTCTATCCAGGTGTGTTGATTCGACAACCAGAATATCTCCAACTCTTCTTCGACCTTTACGGATTAGAATTCACTACCTATCTTGATACTCGTGAACCCTTTGGAAGGGGAGGAGCTGATAATTATGATAGACTCAGTGTGGAATACGTCGACTTTGCAAACTCTACAACTCCAGATCCATTTGATATAGTTCGAGATACGATAAGTTCTGGCATTCCCCTTGCAGTTGCTGTAGACCTCTATTATCTTCCACCAGATGATTATGCGGATTACAGACAATATGGAGCTCCATTAGATGTATCTGGTGTAGCCCATGCAATCACAATTGTCGGTTATAATGATACATCACAGGAAATCTACATTCAGGACCCAGGTGTTGGACTATTCGGAGATGATGCGGGATATCCTGATGATGGAAGATGGAACTATACAATGTCGTATGTCAATTTCGACAAGACATGGCAAAGTGCAGGGTATGTTACCTTCAAACTCACGCAAGGAACAGGTCCTATTGATAACTTTGAAGAAAGACTTGGTGAGTATCTCGTTGAAAGACTTCGAGGAGACCGCTTAGAATACTTTCCAGAATTTGATGCATTTTACCTCAGCCCTGGAAAGAGTGCATTCAGTGGATTGGGACTTGATCTAACTGTTGATAGTATTGCAGAGTATGCAAGATATTTTCAGGAAATTTACAAGGATGAAGCATTGCTGAGTTTAGGTCATAGCATGGAAATGTTCCTAACTATTCAGTATCATGGATATCTCCATGGTTTAGATACAATTCAAAACATACTTTCCGGAGTAGATCTAACTGCTTTCATCGACGCAGCTGATGATGCGATACCCCATTTTGAAGTACTGACCTGCAATGAATCAATACAAACTATTGTAGGAATAAAATCGAGAGATACTCTCCTTTTCAATACCTTTGAAGGTATAGCCTCTGATTTCCAAACTTCAGGAAACCTAGAGGAGTCAATCGGAAACCATCAAGATGGACTAGATGAGATTCATGACCACCTCTTCGATATTGCAAACTGCTGGGATGCAGCAGCAGATGCTCTAGAAGCGGCCTTGGACCTACCAAACGATGCTGAACTACTAGATGCATCGATGCCTACAGTGATTGTAGGTTCAGCTATCCTAATTCTAGCTGTCGCAATCTATCTAGTTAGGCAGAGAAAATAAACGAAAAGATAGGACCGAGAAATCGGTCCTCTCACATTTTTTCTAATTGATCTGTTTCTTTACATTAATTAAGAGACCTGCATCTTCAAGTACGTAGATCTTGGGTTCTGGATTCTCTTTGAGGAATCTTGTGACTAGGTCTCTGAGTTTTCCTTGGACCTGACTGGGGTCATCCACTGAACAACCTTCCATTCGGTAGACGGACCTTAGCTCATCAGGATCAAGCTCACTTATCACTTTGATATTCCCTTCAGCTACATCGAGAAGAATTCTGAAGAGATCTGGAGGTTTCTGGTTACCAATCTTGAAGGTCTTTTCAGACCCATATGTTTCGATTACGAAGCGAAGGGCATCCTTCACTTCAAGATCCTTTGCAGCTTGCATTGCCTCCGCATAAGCTGCAGATCCAATACCATCTTCACATGGAGCAAGAAGGACAATCCACCCCTTTCTATCATGACGAAGGGCATTCCAGGCAGCATGTACTCCTTTACCAGCTTGGTAGAGGTTGACTCCTAGTTCACCTACAGACACAAAGACCATATCGCCTGGCTCATCAACATCAACCACTCGTAATTTTCGAAGTGGTGGAGATGCAGCCTTGTGACATTCTATGATATCACCAGCCTGAAGATAGACTATCTCACCATCATTGACAATAGTGTCAACACAGAAGATAGGAATTCGTTTCTTCATGATGGTAGTGATTTCAATCATATCTTGAATCACAGGATTGCCTTCTGTGTTGCCTAATCTGCAGTCAGAGTGGAATCCCTTCTCAAGATCGAACATTCGAGGATGATTGATTCTGATGGTCTCACGACCAGCCACTCCAGGACAGAACAATTTTACTGTGCCAGCTTGTCCAGCAAAGTAATGATATTCGCTATCAGAGAGAGGAATCAACAGACTCGATTCTAAAACTTGCTTGTCAATAAGAATTGGCGTCCCTCGGGAGGTCTCTCCAACCTTTTCATTTCCGCTATCACAGTCATGAGTGAGAACATTATCACCCCAGACCTTGTATAACTCTGTACCGAGGATACGCGATTCAACTTCCTTTGGACTTGCCACAACATGAGAACCGGAAGAGATGATGATTCCAATGTCCTCTTTCTTTACTCCGTTACTGAGTAGACGCTCAGCGACAAGTGGAAGTAAAATCTTTGTATGTATGTTTGGTCGTGTCTTATCGTCGACCATGAAGAGGATTCTCTTACCCTCACTATAGATTTCCTGTACCAATTCGTCGAAGGGTTTTGATCCAATTGGAGAATCTAATACTTCATTGAGTTTGCTTGTCAAGTCTGTAAAATCAGGTTTGTATTCATCAACACGTAAGACGGTCACATCAGAGACTTCTTTCGGAATGAACTCATCGATGACTTTGTCACCATATTTCAATGGAGTCTTGTGATAGGCCATTTTGTTCCCCATATAGCATGAATAAGATTCGATATGTAACGGTTGCGGTTGATTCAAAATAAGGACTAGGATGATTTTAGCATCTGATGAAAAGAAAGGAGGTAGGACAATAATATATATCGTTTGGCAACTGATGGTCCACTATGATGAAACGCATCATACTCATCATCATACTGGTATCCTGTATATCTATTCAAAATATTCCCCTTATTGATTCACACACAATATCCCAAGATGATAGTATAGTGTGGCATTACGATTGTTCAAACACAACAGGATTCTCAAGAGTAGATGAGTGGAAATCCTTGACACCTATTACTTATGGCGAAATGGAGTCGGATGGAAATTATATCAGCTTTAACAATGTCACTGACATTGGAGGGCAACACGGTCCTACATTCGTACACGAGTTCGATGAGCCATTCCAACTGGTTGCTTTGGAGGATTTCTCAACTTCAATGTACATTCATAGCACTGAGGGTCAAGATCGAGGACACCTGTATGTCTACCTAATGGATGAAATGTATAATCCTGTAGTGTTTTCATACTATTACGAACCTCTGACTAATCCTTCAATTTCTGCATTTTATGGGAACAGATTCTATCCATTTCATTCAGAGTATGTCAGTCATGCTTACGTGCCTTATAGTACGCATAGTGAATTAACTCATAACATGACTTTTACGTTTACAATGGGAGATGACAAAATAATATCATCATACGACGGATCTAGTAGCAGAGATATCTATACTAACCTCGGTATAGATGGTGGTCGAAGTATAAAATACCTGGTCATAGAATATGGCGAATATGACGAAGATGATTATGACTATGACCTTCGAATCTACGATATTTATTTGAAATATAATACACACGCAGTCATACCAGACGAGTCTCTTGGAGAATATTATAAAATTCCAAGGAACTACTTATGGTATGGTCTTGAACTTCTTCCTGGTATTGATCTTATAGAGCAAGTTCTTGATGAAGATGGTATACGGCGTTACTATGCGGTATTGGAACCAGGTACTTGGAAAATAACTGTTGATCATGAAACTTGGCTTGAAACCTTGCTCAACCTTACTATTGACAACATAACAACATCAAGTGGTAGCAGCTCTGGCGATTTTCCAGAAATTACATTCACAATTAGTAAAACGACATTTGTACTGATTGATGTAATCGAGAATTCAATAGATGGTAGTTCTTCAGGATTTTATGATATTGAACTTGTTCCAATTATTCCGGGAGTAGAACTTGTTATTCCGACTATGATTGGCAGCTTTATCATATGTACTATCGTGTTAATTGGATATGTGATAAAGAAATCCAGAAAAGATACTAAAATCGAAAAAATAGAATCCTTTGATATTTTGATTGAAGATGTCCCAGAAGAATATCGTAAAGCACCAGAAGACTCTTCTGAATCTTATCGAGTATTTCGTCTTCCAACAAAATGTCCGCATTGTTCGGGACCGCTAAAACATGAAGAGATTGATTGGGTGGGACCTGCACAGGCAGAATGTCCCTATTGTAACGGAGTTGTCAATGCTAGATTCGAAAAGCTCTAAGTAATAACCTAGAATGAGTTCATGTACGATTGAATATGCTTATATGTTAGACTCGTCTAAGTCTTAGACAAGACTAACTTCATGATTACGTCAGTCACACGTAAGTCCGAAAGCCAGGATGCCAATGCGATGGACGAGAAAGGGACAGAAATAGACCAGATCAGTGGTAGACCGCTTATTTCAGTTAAATCAGGTACAGTGTGTAAACTAGTTGGCATCTCTGAGGATAGGTGGAAACGGAAAGGCTTTGGAAAACACAAGCACCGTGGGTGGGGAGAACGCCGCCACGGACACCATTGGTTCAGGCCGGGATTTCATCAGAAACATCAGCAAGATAGCGGAATTATTTTACGGCGTCTTCTTGACTTGGGATTAACAAAGGGGTGTACCTTTACTGTAGTTCAGGGCAGTCGTCACGGACCTGTACTTATTGAAATACGTGGTACTCGAGTTGCTTTGGGCCATGGTCTTGCTAGAAAGATACTCGTGGAGGAGGTCAGTCATTGAAGATTCGTGTGGCTCTCATTGGCAATCCCAATGTTGGAAAGTCAGTGATTTTCAACTCACTTACTGGTCTAAAGCAACACACTGGTAACTGGCCAGGTAAGACTGTTGAAAAGAAAGAAGGATACTACTCTCATGGTGGATACGAGTTTGAGGTTGTTGACCTACCCGGTGTCTATAGCCTTTCAGCTGTCTCAGAAGATGAGCGAGTAGCTCGGCAGTACATCGTCGACCATAGACCTGACGTTGTTGTTGATATTCTCAATGCTTCACAGTTAGAGCGAAATCTCTACCTTACATTACTCTTGATTGAATTGCAAGTGAATCTCGTTGTAGTCCTCAATATGTATGATATTGTCGAATCAAGGGGAGACAGAATTGACATTGATGCTCTATCAAGAAAACTAGGTGCTCCTGTCATTGCGACCACTGCAACTAAGAAAGAGGGTATTGATGAACTCAAGGATAAGATCTTAGGAGTCACTCCTGAACATGTTCTTGAATTTTCAAAGAATGACGATACTCCTACAGAGCATATGCCTGGTGACATAAATGGGAGTGACCACCTTCATTATCATCCCAAATTCCACCATCATGGAGAGTACGAACGTCTCAGACCTCCTGCAATAAAATACCGTACAGACATTGAAGCCAAGCTCAAGCAAATTGTAGCAATTGTAGAGAAGGACAAGGAACTGAGGGAACGATTTCCTCCACGGTGGTTGGCTTTGAAACTTCTTGAACGAGACCCTGAGATTCTCAATCTAATCATTGATCCTGAAATAAAGAAACAAGTTCTGGAGGTCTCATTGTGAGTGAGCAAGGTGAGCATTTCGAAGAAGAATCCGAAGATATAGGGATTGATCCTCAACTTGCGCTAGCAGATGAGCGTTACGAAGTCATAGGAAGTATCCTGTGTGAGGTCTATGAACCAGGTGACCATAAATGGATTCTCAGCGATATGCTGGATAGAGTTCTTCTACACAAGTATCTTGGACTCCCAATCTTTCTTGTGACAATGTGGGCTATGTTTCATTTCACCTTTGAGACCTCTCTGGTTTTTATGGAGATGATCACAAAATTCTTTGAATATCTAGGAACATTCACTTCTCAGATTCCAGTTCCATGGTTAGCATCATTAGTAACGAATGGATTACTCTCTGGAGTAGGGTTCATCCTTACATTTGTGCCACCTATCTTCTTTCTCTACTTGGCAATATCAGTTCTTGAAGATACAGGATACCTTTCTCGAGCCGCATTTGTGATGGATCGGTTCATGATGAAAATGGGGTTACATGGGAGAAGTTTCATTCCTCTACTCCTTGGTTTTGGATGTAGTGTTGCGGCTGTAATGGCAGCACGGACAGTTGACGGTGAATCCAACAGACTTACCACAGTCCTTGTTAGTCCATTGATGTCATGCGCAGGAAGGTTACCAGTCTACATTCTAATAGCAGGTGTATTCTTCCCAGATTTTGCAGGCACGATGGTATTTCTGATGTATATTCTAGGAATCATCATGGCTATTGTTGTCTCATTGATTTTCAAAAAGACACTCTTCAGGGAAGAGTCCTCATCACTCCTCATGGAACTTTCTCAATATCAGATTCCAACTGCACATGGTTCATTCCGGCATATGTGGGACCGTGGATTGACATTTCTCAAGACTGCAGGAACATACTTACTCATTGGAAGCATCATCATGTGGTTCCTCTCTTCATTTGGGTTTGCAGGCTATGGAGTGCCTGTAGATTCTTCCTTTGCAAGTTTACTCGGAAAGTTGATTGAACCCATTTTCATGCCCCTCGGTTTTACTTGGCAAATAGTCACGGCTCTTGTTTTCGGATTCATTGCAAAAGAAGCTGTAGTTCAGACATTATCAATCATCTATGCAGTTGGAGGTTCAGCTACTTTAGCTTCTGCGCTTACAGCGAGTATCACACCTCTCACTGCTTTTGCCCTAATGGTATTCGTGCTGCTCTACATTCCATGTTTAGCAACTATTGGTGCCATTCGAAAGGAAACAGGTTCATGGAGATGGACTGCATTTTCCATCATATACCAGCTCATTCTAGCATATCTTGTAGCACTAGGTGTCATCTTCATAGGAGGTCTCTTCATTGGCTAGAAGATACTCTGATGCAATAGGAGTACCTGAAGATGGAGCTTGGCCAGCTCGACTTGCCTTTATCGTAGGGCTGACCTATATCGTAGTGGGAGTGATGCAGATTTTTGTTGCATTTGGATTCATTGGTCCCATTGTTGGTTTCGGAGATCTTGTAGGTGGATTTCTGCTCATGATAGTTGCTGCAGTCTTTCTTACAGGTGTGAGACCTCTCTCAAAGAATGAACAAGAGGGATATGCGTTTATTGCTGTAGGCTATATATTAGCCGCAATACTTTTTGGACTGCAGGTACTCGTGATTGGAACTAACTTCCTAGGATGGGTTTTACAGTTCGAAGATTGGATACAGTGGAATATTCTGAATGATATCACTCCATCACTTTGGTTGTTTTTGATGTTAATGGCTTCCACTGGTCTGTTGTGGGTTTTGGGACATTTACGAGAGAAATTACATCCAAGATCAATGGAGGGATATTCAGAGTGATTGGTAAAGTACTCGAACTCATAGTTGAGGGAAGGGTTGTTGATAAACGTGAGATTGCCCGGCAAGTAGGAGTTCAGATTGAAACGTTAGATGATATAATTGATCTACTTTGCCAGAAGGGTTACTTACGATTGAGTGACACGAATTGTAAAGAAAGCTCATCATGTTCGGGATGCAGTGTGTCCGATTCGTGTGGAAATACTGACAAACTTGGAAAAGCCTTGTTTGTAACTGAGAAAGGAAGAAAATACGTAGAATCAAGGAGGGAAAAGAAATAGCATCTAAGAAACAGTCTGAAGAGGTAGAGCTTTCACAAGCTCTTGAGATGTATATGAAGACCATTTACGAATTAGAGGAGAAATATGGATCAGCAGCTCCTTCTGACATAGCAAAGAAGCTAGATGTACGAGCACCAAGTGTGACCTCAGCCTTGCAGAAACTTGATGCTCTTGGAATGGCGGAGTATCAGAGATATCAGCATGTCAATCTGACTGAGAAGGGACGTAAGATTGCAGAGATGCTGGATAGAAGGCATAACACTCTCAGGGATTTCCTCATTCTTATCGGAGTAGAAGAACAAATCGCAAAAAGTGACGCATGTGAGATTGAACATGTCGTCCACAAGGAAACTATAGACAAACTTGCATTATTCATGAATAAGCAAAGGAAATGATGGGCTAGTAGATGCTGCGGAGACAACTATAGAACATTAAAGTTGATAAGTGCTTTTTTGAATACACACATTTGATTTATCAGACTAAATATATTTCAACAAGCTATACCATTATTTGACAAATTCAATCAACTCAAAAGTATCATTGGAGGTGGAGTGATCCTGAGTTCGAGACCAGATACGTATCGAGTCCTGGTGGCAGGGGATGAAGAGTTAGGTTTTAGTTACTGTGCTAAGCTACTTGACAGGTCGCTTACAGACCCGAGAAGTATAGCTAAGGAATCTCTCAGGACTATGTGGCCTAAGGATGAGTGGACAAAACACACTACTGTATCAAAAGCAGGGAAGATATCCACTCTAGAGTTGGACCTAGAGCTCCATGGTGCATGGGTATGGGAGATTTACAATACTTTAGAACCAAAGGACTATTTCAGAAGATTTGCGGGATTGATCCTCTGTGCAAATCCAACGAGAGAACATCTTCATGCAGAATTATCAAACTTCATTGACTCGGTCAATATTCACATTGGATATCCGATTCCAACAATTATCATTGTCGATCGGTCACTAAAACTTGTGAAAGGTCAGGCTGAAAGACTTCGCGAGATGGCAGAAGATCTTCTTGTTCCCATATTTTTCATCAGACTAAATACCGGAGAGAATATTGAAGAAGCATTCAAAATATTGGCAAATGAGATTTACATGAAAGAGAATGAATAATCTCAATTTACCAGGTAAATCATGAATGCAAGTATGAAGTAATACACTTGGTATACATAGATCATGAATCGTTCAACAAGACCAAGGTAATTACTCTTTGTCGCAGCAGTTGTGGCGAATACCAAAACTAGTGACAAAATTCCTGAAATCAGTGAGAATGTTGCAAAGGTATTCCATACAGCATCAATCGATAATTGAAGCCAGAGCATGAACATTCCAGCTGTAGCAAATAACCCTGATAGTGCAATCAGTCCAAAGTGTAATTTAGCTGTAGTAGAGATCATTGTACCACCCTCATCTAATGGAAAGAAGAGTGCCACAAGAAATCCAAGTATTCCACTGCAAATGAAGAGAGCTGAACCTAGAAGTGAACCAGTTCCCCCATTGATACCCCAATGAAGTCCCAGATAGAATACGAGCAGTAAGCCGCTTGATGTAATGATGAAAGCATCCATCAACCGCTTGTTCGGAGCACCTTTTGAAATCAGTGTGCTCACATCTTGACGAATGTGACTATATTCCGGATGAAGGTATCCACCGACAATCCACATTACTGTATAGATGATTGGACTGAGCATTCCACAAAGTGCAAGGATTTGTATTAAGGACACGATTGCCACATCTGCAAAATATGCATAGAGTTCCTACAGATAGTCATCATAAATCTCTTCTGACACACTTGGCAACTCCAATACTCTACAAGGGCGTGTTAAGGAAAGAAGCGAAGGGCAACCTCTAAAGCAAATGTTCGAGGTCTCGCCCGTTGCTTTTATTATTGCAGGAAATTATTCAATATAGGATACTAGCAACCTCGATGTGTCTTCAACATATTTCAAACACTTATCGAATGCCCCGCTCTGGAATGCTTTCATCATATCCACAGCATCTGTGCCCCCATCATATTGAATCAGGTCTCGACATAGAATTGATCCATTGATTGCCTTGAATTCTTCAAGTAATCGAGTAGAGACTTCTGCAACCTTTGGGTTCATTGGGTTTCCATCGCTAAATTCTAAGCCAATTGCCATTAGAGCACCTGTTAAAGCCCCACAGACATTACCGGTGAGATTTATTCCACCGCTAAAGGCAGATGCGATCTTCATACAAGTTTCAATGTCAACTCCTTTTTCTCCCATATAGGGACCAAACGTAGCGAAGATTGCTTGCGAACAACTTGCCTTCATGCCATTCATTAGCTCTTTTGCAGCGCAGGTATTCTTAGATGAATCACTCATTGAATCACTTCCTCTGGGTAAACTGAAATCGCGACACTACCCACTTTGTGTCCTTGATCCGCATAGGCATGAGCTTCTGCAATCTGTTCAAAGGGATAGGTCCTATCAATAATTATTCGTAATTCATTTGACTCTATAAGCTCTTTGAGAGTATGCAAATTCTCTGGACCACTTGCTATTCCAAACACCGCCTTCTTTTTTCCAATCTTTGATGTCCACAGCATTTGCATTAGGAGTCGATATGAGGGTACAGTTGATAGATAAATCCCATCATCTCGAAGAAGTTTCTTACATTTTGAGAAAGAGCTCTTACCTACTGCATCAAGTATTACATCGTATGTTTCTTCTTCTTTTGTAAAATCAGTCGTAGTATAATCAATTACTCTATCTGCCCCCAATGATTTAACCAATTCAATGTTCTTTGTGCTGCAGACTCCTGTAACGTGAGTACCAAAATACTTCGCAAGTTGTACAGCAAATACACCAACTCCTCCGGATGCACCATTGATGAGTACCCGTTGCCCCTTCTGAATGTTAGCTCGTGTTTTGAGGAAGTCAAGTGATGTTATTCCTCCAAATCCAATGGACGCACCTTCTTCATAACTCATTCCTGGTGGCATTGTTGTTAGCGTTGCATTTTCTGTACAGGCAACATATTCTGCATATGATCTATTGACGCATCCAAATACCTTGTCTCCTTTCTTGAACTTGGTGACATTACTGCCAATCTCAACGATTTCTCCTGCTACTTCATTACCCAAGATTTCTTCTTCTGAGGGTCTTAGACCTACCATTAATCTTCCAAAGGGCCAAAGTGGTACATTCGCGCTCCTCGTTCTATAATCCATTGCGTTAACAGATGTTGCGTGCACTTTTACCAACACTTGATTGTCCTGAATACTTGGTTTCTCTATCTCTTCTAAGACCAAAACATCTGGTGGTCCGAATTTTCTGATAATTGCTGCTTTCAACCTTCAATTCCTCCTAACCTAATTCGTATCGTTCATACTTCATTATCTTATCAAGATCAAGTAGAGAAGCAATTTCCTTCGAACCTTTTTTGAGGTCTTTGTGGAAGAAAGAATAGTGCCCAACAATATTCATGAACATATCCAGATCAATCTTCGATTTGTATAGATGGGAGTATTTTACCTCAATCCATGAAATGAATCTGCTATAGAAATCAACTAATGATGCTAGATTATCATCCACAAGTTGATTGATGTACTCGACCTCTAAGTCTGGATTCATGTCTTGTATTACTCTCTTCAAGGGATCAAAGAAATCTTGTCCGATTTTTGATTGAAGAGGGGAATCATACTGATCAATAAATGCAATTGAAGTTCGTCCGAAATATGTTACTTTATGTCGACCTTCTAATATTGTAGCGACCTCCCGAAGTAATCCATGTTCCACTAGATCTTTTATATGAAAATGGAAGTTGGAAAGAGAACACTCATCGCCTGTAGATTTGATATAAGAGTCGTGTAATTCTTTAGCTGAAAATGCATGTCTGCGAGAGAGATTGTTTTCCTTGCCAAATTCGTCCTCAATTCCGTCACGAATGAATTTGATGATAAACCACTTTATTTCAGACTGACGTACATGTCCGATATATTCTGACGCCTTTTTACTAAAGAAATCTAGCTCATGCCAGTATGTGTAAAGCGTTTTCCTGACTTCATCCATTGTTAGTTTTTCAGACGTCATGTATCATCTTCACCATTTAGTTTTAACTGAACGGTACGATTTAGTACAAACTGAATCGTAAAATATTTCTATATAAATTTGTCTATCAAACTAAATTCCTTGTGCGATATATTGGACGCCAGAAGAGAATCACGAGAGATATTGTGACAGCAATGATTCAGTAAATTAACAATTCCGCAATCAGACCCACTCAACTTGAATAGGGCGATTTTCCTCAGGTATATCACCGAAATCAACAGACTCACCTAATGCTTGTCTTATTAGTCTACTAATCACATCGGGTTGATCATTCTGTAAATAGTGATTTGCGTTTGGTAATTGCCAGTAAAACGATTCAACTACTCTGTTTCTGAGTGAATAGTTCCAAACATAATCCGCGACAGCGGTAGGAGCCACCGTATCATTGACACCCCAGATCAAAGTTGTGGGAATACTACTATTCTTGAGATAGTCCAACCAAATATCTTCATTCTCTTGTCTCTCATTTAGATACTTAATCAGCTCATGTTGCACCTCACCACCATCTTGATAATCCAATATTGAGGCAACAGCATCGACCTTGGCTGTGCTTTCTGGGAAAGTGTGAAAATCTTGATTCAGCATATTAGCGACCATGTCTCCGTTGACATATCTCGTCACGAATGGCCCAAGAATTGGATTTAGTAGTATCCTCTGAGATGTAGTCAACTGAGCTAATGGAAGGTATACATTCCCATTGGTTATGAAGTGATGAGTAATCGTATAATCTGTTTGATTCTGGTATAAGCTGAGTAAGGCAAAACCAACACTGGACCCCTTGTCATGAGTCAACAATGACAGCGATGTCAAGTTTAGAACATCTCGAATATAGTAGTCGATCAGTTTTGCATCATCCTCAATAGAATATTTGTATCCATTTCTTGGTTTGTCAGAAAGCCCATACCCAGGAGTATCGATTGCGCACACATAGTAATCTGAACTCAATAAGTCGAATAGATCCACAAAATCGAAACTACTAGTGGGATACCCATGAATCATTAGGATTGCAGGATTAGCGGGATCACCCTCTTGAATAGTAAATATGTTTAATTCATCAAATCCAGTATTCTCTTCGATAGTAGAACTCCATTGGATGTATTCACCAGCATCTTGCCATTCCTGAGCTAAGACAGAAAGTTCAGTTCGTGGTGCTGTCGCAATTGGCAAGATAATACCAAAGACAAGTAGAAGTAGGACGGGGATTGAAGCGATTTTCCACTTGTGCCTAACTGCAAATTGTCTGTATTTATTTGTCATGTTTTATTCCTCGTTCTGTTAACATCTCTTTGCTTCATTTAGTAGGTCTAGGTTTCGCAGGATTCTTCTTCATGAACTCCACAACTTTGTGTCCTAGTGCAACTCCTTCGTCCTCCTGAATGAAGTGAGCAGCATTTGGATATCTCTCATGTTCCTGTCCATTTGCACCAGGGATGTGTTGCGTCAACCTTAGCTGGTTCTCCATTCGACCCATGTTAATGTCTTGTTCTCCACCAAGGAAGAGGAATGGTCTGTCAAACCTTCCCAAGTTCTCCCATGCTTGGGTATTGTTCTCTTCAATTGCAGCAACCATGGATGGAAATGTTCTCACTGCGGCTTTGTAGATGAAACTGGGATATGGCGCATCGTAGGCTGCCAATTCAGATTCCGAAAGTTCGAGGTATGAAACAGCTTGGACAACTTGGCTCGGGGTGAAGTTCGGTGCCGTCAGCGCATATCGAATCCACTTTTGGAAGAACCTAGCCCATAGGAGTGGTGTTAGTCGCCTTACTATTCTTTTTGGCAACCTGTGTCGAGCCTTAGGCATGATGGAACTGAAGTCACCCAGGCCTTGGTCAATTACAACTGGGTTGGGCACCCTGAATGGATTACTCCCTTTCTTCAGTACAGGAATCGTTCCATTCGCAACAATAATTCTTGCAAACAATTCAGGAAGGTCTCCAGCGACTCGAAGTCCAATCAAACCACCCCAATCCTGACAGAACAGACTGATGTCCTTCAATCCCAATGATGAGATGAACTTCTTTTGCCACTCCACCTGTTGCTCAAAGGTGTGTATTCCAATGTCGATTGGTTTATCTGATCGACCCATTCCAATGTGGTCAGCTGCAATTGCTCTGAATCCACCTCCTACAATGATGGGAATCATTTTTCTGTAGAGGTATGCCCAGGATGGTTGACCATGCAACATCAACACGACTTCGGCATCCTGTGGTCCTTCATCAACATAATGCATCCGTAGACCATCGATTTCTGAGTAGTTGGGTTCATAGGAGAAGTCTGGAAGGTTCTCAAACCGATCCTCAGGGGTTCTTACGTATTTAATACGTCCTTCGGTTTCAAAGACCTCTATGCTCTTGTCTTCAGGATATAATTCAATATTCTCTGGGGAATCAATCAACCTCCAATTGGGTATTCGTGGAGGGGAATCACCTTTTCCTCGTATTAATAACTGATCTATTCTCATTATAGTTTCACTCTTTTCATTTCATTCCATTTACTAAGTAAGAGATTGCCAGTCTGAGCTCATCTTGTATCTCCTTTCTGCTTCGTTTTTTCCACCCAACACAGCCCCTTTAGTTAGCATCTTCTTCTGTTCTCTGAAACTTATTGTCCTGTTTCAAATACATAATACTCCAGACTAGCATTGTTGCTTCGATTGCAGCGAAAACCACCGTTTGAATGACAAATCCTGTTTGTATGAAAGCAGCAATTCTTGTTAGAAAGAGCAATCCCATTATGACTGCGAAAACAGCTATGAGTGTTGGGGCTTTCAGTTGTCTATTCTTAGTAATCATCCATCCTACACCAAACATGAGAATGAGAATTAAGACATTTATTGGAATGACAAAATAAGCAGGCAACGGATCTGTTTCCTGCAATAGGTTTGAACTAGATATTACTTCAGAATCTCCTGGCATACTGATGAACAGGCCATCCTTTCCGACTTCAATCACACCACTGAAAATCAAAGGTGCATCTCCCAAAAATATCCCTGCTGCAATTGCCCCATCAGGAAGTGGAGGAATCATGTGCTGATAGACCAAAAAATTGACACTTGCATTTTCAGCTAAACTGGCTGCAACCTCTGGCGTCATATGATAATCAACAATATCGTGTAGAATTACCTCAGTAGTATTCCCTGCAATTTCTCCTTCAGCGGCTAAGTCTTCCATTAACCCTACCAAGTAAGGATTTAGTGCTTCACAAATCAGTAAATCTGTGTTCATTGATTGTAATTCCAGATTCTCGGAATAAACTGTATCTCCACTTATGACCAGACTTCGTCCTTTGTATTCAAACTTGTAACCAACAGCAGGATAAACAGGTGTGTGATTTACATTGAACATGGTGACTCTTACACCATACTGCTCATAGATCACCTGACTTGCCATAGTACTGTTACCAATATCAAATTCATGGGCTATTCCGCCCGTTCCGTTTATTGGTATGTTTTCTTCTCCATGATGCGCTGTCCGATAAGTAGCATCTAGTTGATATGCAAGGTTGAAACCTTCAACTACTGTAGTTACACCTACTGGACCATAGACTGGTAAGGGTTCATTGTGTCCTCCCAAAGTCCATCGCTGCAACATTAATTCACCCAAATCACCGATATGATCTGAGTGGAAATGGGTTAGAAACACAGCATCAACAACTGCAGGAGAAATTCCCGAAAACTGGATGTTTTCGGAAGAACCTATACCTGTGTCCACTACAAAATGCTTGGAACCTGCGATAACCATGGTCGAAGGACCCGCCCGATTTTCATCGGGCATTGGAGATCCTGTCCCTAACAAAAGGGCATGAAGACCATCATCTATCTCAGGAAATTGATTTTGATTAGCTTCTAATGCAGCTGCTACAAGCGATTCAGGTTCTATGGTGTACATAATACCTAAGCTTACTGACACTATTAGAATAGCAGCCATGCTTATCACTAAGGCTGTTTTGTGTTCCCTTTGCATTCAGTCTCAACCTCTATCGTTCAGTATCTTCATCAATTCGTATGCTGTTTCGGCTCCCGAATTCTGATTCTGCCCTGTCACAATGTTACCATCAATAGCGACATAGTTTGCAAAGAAATCACGAAAGGCGGTTGCACTGACAAAGTTTGCTCCTGCATTCCTCAACTCTCTCTCTGGATGCAAGGGTGTCTCGGTTATTCCAAGTTCCTGAAGTTGCTTGTCAGTCACTCCAGTCATGGTTCGGTTTTCAACCAAAGGATTTCCTTCAGTATCATTTGCTTGTAGGAATCCTAGTACACCATGACATACTGAACCTAGAATGACATCATTTGCATACGCCTGAGTGATTTTCTGACCTAGGAGTTCAGACTGACCCAAATCATAGGCAGCTCCCCATCCTCCAGCCATGAATACTATGTCATAATCGGTAAAATTGAGGTCGTCAATCAATAGTGAATTTTCTACCTTCTCTTGCGCATCTTCATCTTGTAAGAAACGTTGATCGTATTGTGTTATGATTGGCCAAGCAAGGGTCGTTGGGTCAATGGGAATTTCTCCCCCTTGAATACTCGCCAGGTCGACAGTCATTCCCGCTTCGAGAAAGGCGTAATAGGGTATGGTCAACTCTGACGAAGCCACACCAGTAGCTGCACCAGAGAAGTCTAATGTATCATGACTGGTCGTGATTATCAAGGCTTTCTTACCTGTAAGATCGAAATCCTCTTCGCCTTCAAAGTGTGGGTGAAGACCCATTCCTTGCAAAATCATTGGTAGCATTGCTATTACTGATATAACAATAACTAGTATGACGCTACCAGCTATCACCATTTTCTTTCTTTTTGGACTCATTTTGTTCACTCTTTTTGGTTATCAAATAGATATTGTATTGATTGTTCCATCTCTTTCATCAGAACTTCTGTCTGGAGTTTCTTTTTTGAGAGGAAATGATTGAACTTGATTTCAAAACGGATACCCTGGAAAATTCGAAAAATGATTTTAGTCAGTTGAGTTGTGTCTATATTGGAGGAAAGTTCACCACTTTGAACTGCACTATCAAGTAAGCTTTTGATGTATGTTCGTTCCTGTCTACTTAGGTTGTCTAATTCCTTTCGGTGATTCTCTGGAATTTTGCTATAATTAACTTCTGCAATTTGCTCATCAACTGAGATGCCAAAGAAGAACTCTATTTTTAGAGCAAAGAAAGCTGCTATTTTTCGCTGAGTCGACACTTCCTCAGCAATCAGTTTTGCTCTTCTTTCTCGAAATTCAGCATGGTCTGCCAAAATCTTCTCTACAAAGATATCTTCCTTATTCTTAAAATAATGATACAAGGTAGCTTGATTGAGATCTACTTCTTTTGCTATATCAACCATTGATGTTTTTCTATAGCCATATTTTCTGAAGACCTCACGAGCAGCAGCTAATATCTCTGATTTTCTCTTGTTAT
>PJER01000124.1 GCA_002825465.1 Candidatus Thorarchaeota archaeon MP8T_1 | reverse complement strand
AGGCCGTAGTTATGAAACGGAAAACCAAATGGTTTCTCACTTGCGCAGACCGGATGAAATTGACGCAGAAACACTAGTATTGTTATGCTCAGATTCGCGAGTTCATCCACCTGAGACTCCGTACGGACTTCCCATGGCTATCCTAACCCTTGGTGGATATATCCCCAAATATACTGGACTTGATGATGAAACTTTACAGCTAAATGAGTTCTTTACAGAATGGTTATCATCGGATTCTATATCGAGACATATTCTCATAGTAGGCCATGGAAATTTTGAGGGCGAAGGCCATTCATGTGGTGCTGCGCAGGCATCTCTCAACCCTACTAGTGTGAAGAACCAGTTTCTTTTTTTTGTTGTTGCTGAACTCCAGTCAGCTACTAAGCAATTTGAGAGTCCCACTTCAGAGAATGCAGAAGAGCGTGTAAAATCTATATCTTTGGCAATCAAGGAGCATTTACTTTCTTATCCCGCTGTGAGAAAATATGCAAATACACATCTAAGTGACTTCATTGATATCTTGTTAATGGATACTGTGTCAAACACTCTGTTCGCTGCAGACATCTGACTTTTATGAACTATCCGTCATATGACACGATAAGATCTCTATAGGCATCAAAATCTAAAATGAACGAGTTGAATTTAAACACGGGAACCACAGCCACGCCCTCATGCAATTCTACTTCTTCTACAAGCCACGTTACAATTACAGGGATGAACTCATATATTCCCTTCATCTCGATTTTCATTTTTCTAGATAGATGTTCAGTTTGACTCGAAAGTTTCATTGTCCTTTCCTTCTGCTTCACCACTGCGCTCCGTAAGGAGGACGACTTTCCACCTCGAATTCCCCACATTTTTGCATCCACAGAGAGCACGAGTTTTCCTCGAATCCCAATGACATCAATCTCCATTCCTCTTTCCAAGGTATTTCCTCTTCTGCGATAACTCTCAACGCATCGGAAACCATTCTCAATTAGAATACCAGCTATTAAACCCTCGAAATCTTTCCATGTCAAAAGCGTAATCACTTCTGAAATGTCAATCCCTCGTTCAACTGCGACCATTGCTAGATTGATTCTCTTCTCCCGGTCAATGACAATGGCACTTTCCTTATCGACATAGATATCGAACTCCTCCAAGAAATCTCTAAGAAATCCATTCTGACTTGTAATTACATTATTCTCTTTTGTTTCTCTGAGAATTCCCATCAATGTGTTGTTGATATCGTGCTTCATTTCATCCTCTCTTTATCGAGTTAGTTTATAACCCCAGTTGGTGACAGTATTTTAGGTGGATTCATGTCAGAGGCTGAAGAAGGCTGGCAAAGGGTTCTGAAAGCATTTGACGAGTGGATATACTACGAGTCGTCAGAATTTGGTCCCTATACTGGTTACTTTTCATTAGAAAACCTTCGAGACCTGACTCATGGTGAGCGAATAGGCTGGATGCATTCTATGTATGATGAGCTTATACCTGGCCGAGTAGAGAAATGTAGAGATGCCGCAGTTGCTTTTGAGGACTTCATGCCATTCATGCCTGATCCTGAAACCCGTGATATTGTACAATCGATGATAGATTTGACTCAGGTCATTGAAGAAGCAATGCTATCCATGAGTGATACTATTCAAACACTCAGGGAGGAGTATGAATCCGGAGGTTTCGATGAGATTGTTCCGTACCTATCTGACCTTGCTGATATCGAGGAAAACATTCGTCATCACATGAGCCTTTTTAGTCAAGGATTTTCGAAACTTCGCGGCTTGGGTCTTGAGATGCCTGATATGGACTCATAGATGTGCATGAAATAGAGTGTAGTAAAACTTAAGACAATACATCACTCCGCTTCTGGTGACCCTAAATCAAAATGAGGTGAAAATCGTAATGGGTACTGAACCAACATACTCTGCCCATCAATATCGGGTCTCAAACACGAAAGGTGACTGCCAAATTAAGGCAGGTGAACGTGTTCTCAAGTGACCGTAAGGTCTCTTCAACTAATTATAGTGGTCTTGTGGCAACTCTCCTATCATTAGCAAATGCTAGGTTGAGTGATACTCAGAAGACTGTTCTGATGATGGCTCACAGACTACTCAAACACGAGAACCTAACAGTCACAGCACTTGCAGATCAAGTTTCTCGAAGGTCTGCTGTCCCCTACAGCACTGTAAAGTGGAATCTACGATCTCTAAAAGAGATGGGTTTACTGAAGGGTGGCGACATGTGCTGCAAAGGAGAAAATGCTCGCCTGACATACGAGGCTCAGATGTTAGCAGACTATTTTGAGAGGAATCACTAGACACAAGGGGCTAACAGAGCCCCTTCTTTTTTTAAGGGAAATCAGAAGAAGAATCAGGGCGCATCCCTGTTCTTTGTCGATACTGCTAAGCTTTACGTATCGACATCATCGAATCTTCTTCTTGATCAGTTCCCAAGCGGACGGCAAGAGAGTATTAGCTCCCTCAAGGCTGTCACTCGCAACAAGGACAATATCCACAGTACTACTTTGACCTGGATCGAGGTTTCCTAGATTCCATTGTAGTGCCGTGGCGATGTCTTTGGGTCCATATTTGAGGTTCTTGATGAGGTCGGTTGATTCTTCATCAATCCTGATTTGCGTTGGGGGACTTATCTCCCACGCATCAGGTTTTGGTCTGGATGTCATAGCCACACAGAGCGGGTTATCGTCGTGTGCATACATGATGCCAGAATCTGGGTCGTAGGTTCCGACATCATCCTTATAGCTAGCAGGACCACCAACATCGAAATCCATGACGTAATAGACCTTCATTTTCTCGATGGGTATCTTGCTCAGGTTTGTTGCTGAGTGACGGACCAGCAGGATCGGAGTGTTATGGCTCCATACCTTAATGTCTAACTGAACCTTGAGTAAATCACTCTCGGATGGAGAATGACTAAGAACTAGATGCAAACTCCCTTTTCCGGATTCTTGGCTAATGATAGAGAGAGTTGAACTCTCGGTCGACTTTGCTTTGTAGACAATGTTGTCTACGACATAGGTGAACCAGAATCCACCTTTATAGTCTGCAGGATATTGGAGTAGCAACTGTTCTTTACCCGAGGTGTCGATCAGACTGAGGCGTTTGATGTAGAAACCAAGGCGACCTTTTCCTCAGGATGAACACTCTACTGCGTATGAGATATCCAGCCTAGGGCTTCGATTGCCGGTTTCAAGGATTTCAGACATGACCGATCACTGTACCAATGCAGAGTGAACATTTACTACGTGTGATATAAGTCTCAGTATAGGTCAAAGCTACCAAGGATTCTTGTACGCCTTCTCTCATTTCATAAAGTTGATAAACTCCTTACAGGAACCAGTCTGTTATCTGGGTGGGTCTGACCAATGACGAATCTTACAGTTGAACAGTTACAAAAATGGTACCGAAAACAGCTCACAAAAAAATCAGGTGATTTTGTAAAACAAGCTGAGAGAAGCTATAAAGTTGTTGAGCGTACACTGAAAGACATACAGGAAATAGTGAAAGCATTCGAAGTTGAAGGAGATGATGATCCAGAGTATTCTGGGACAGCATCTAGATTCGGACTAAAGCTCAAAGAAATAGTATCTGATTTCTATATGGGGAAAGAAATCACGTACGAAAGCACAGAAGCCATGCAAAGCGAAATACAGAGATTCATCCAGGAACTTTGGGGAGCTGGTGCCCGTTGGATAAAAAGAATGGACAAGCGCCATAAAACAACCATAAAGGCATTAGATGAGGCTATGAAGGAACTTGCAAAAGAGATGAAACGTATTGGCAAACTTCTCTATGATTTTTCCTGGGTTAAAGATTTAGAGCGTATCGGAGGTCGTATTACGACCCTGCATGACCTTACCTTCAGTAAGGATGTCTTTGAAGAGCAAATCAAAACTGTACTGCTAAAGATCCAAACGGCTGAGAGTGACTATCAGAATGCAAAACGTGCCCATGATGAGTTTGTTGAAACATCCAATGTTGCTGATTTGCTTAATCTAGATGAGCAAGCTGAACATGTTTCGAGTATACTTAGAATGAAGTTGAATCCTTTAAAGAAACAAGTTAAAAAATTTCTGCAGGTTGATACGGGTGTTCGTGTCGGCCCTGCGGGTCAAATTGCATTGAATGAATATTTTGATGATCCATATACTGCAATTGCAAAAGAGGCTGATGGGTATCCTGGGCTTCTTGAAGGTCTGAGAGGTGTCCAAGAAGCAATTGAGAGCAACAAACTGGATTTGAAGGATAGACTTGGAAGACGTGCAATTGAGGAAATTGAAGCAATTAGCAAAGGAGGCTTACAAGACCTCCAATCTCAAGCAAAGACCATTGAAGAGAAACGACATAACTATGCGGGATCAGACGTCTACAAAAAGAGCGAGATGCTTCAACTTGCCCTTACAGAGGCTCAGAAAAATCTTGAATATCATAAGAACGATTTACTTCGGATTAGAGATGATCTTGAACGTCAAATCGCGAAAGTAAATGAGTTCAAGGCACGCATTGAATCAGAGATTCTTGAATCATTTAGCGAAAAAGTCACAATCGAGCTTGAGGTTTCTCTTGAACCACTTCTCAAAATGAGCACCATACAATAATCGAAGGCTGAACACATTGCGTGTATTAGTAACGTCAGAGAAGGACATAGCTAGTCAGACCATCAAAAGCGTTCTAGAAGATGACTATGGATTCTCGCCAACGGGTACAACATTTGAAGACAATCCAGTCCTAGCGTTTGATGAATCCACAATTCTCATCACAGCTAGTCAGGACATGATTTTCTGCGACCATCTTGAGAAGCATTTTCCAGCTGAAGCGTTCATCTTTTGCTCCCGCCATCGAGCAGAGTCTGCAAGACCCTCTCTTCTTGTGCATAGTACAGGAAATCTTGGATCAGACGCTCTCTTTGGTGGCAATCCCTATGAATTGTCTGTTTCAGCTCCCACACTGGTTGCAGCAGCATTAAGACGACTCTCTATAGAACAAGTCGAGAGAAGTCTTACCGATTTTGACGTTTCTCTTGAAGTTACTCATCACGGACCTACCTCAATGAATGTTCCACTAGTTTTCATCGAGCTGGGTAGTACCGAAGAATATTGGGTCCACAAAGAGGGAGCTAGAGCTGTGGCTGCCGCTATAATGGATTGTGTTAAAGAACCAATACAGACAGAATCAGTCATTGGTTTTGGTGGCACACACTATGCTAGTAAGTTCAATAAATTGGTTCTTGATAAGGGGTATAAGATAGGACATATTGCCCCTAAGTATTCAATCAATGAACTGACTTTGGATATCATCAGACAGATGGTCAAACGCACAACTGGTTTGGTGAAAAAAGCAATAGTTGATTGGAAAGGAATGAATGCTGAGAACAAGGAGCATGTATTCCCACTTCTTGAAGAGTTAAAACTTGAAATCGTACGGGATAAGGACACGTAAATTGACCTCTGATGCTTTTGAAACACATTTCTCGGCTCTCTAATTGAATTGACTACATTCCCGAAAGGCTAATTACACTCCTTTGATAAATCGCAGATTAACGCCATCTAGTTGGGGATATCATGGGCTCCGAAGAGAATGCAGACATTGGAGAAATCCTCGAGAAAGTTGACACGCTAACCGAGGAACTTGCCAGCCTACGTAAGGATCTAGATACATTAAGCTCCATACCAGATATTATTGAGAAGATTGAAGCTCTTGGGTCAGAGATAGAGGAAGTAAAATCATCTATTGGGCCTGTTGCAAAAATGGATGACCTTGAATCATCTCTGAATGAAATTAAGACTACTATTGAAGAAGTGAAAGAGTCAAAGGATCTTGAAGAACTCACTGAGAAGGTTGATGGGCTCGCAGACTCAATTCGTGAAGTCAATGAATCAAGAGAAACTGAAGTTATTATCAAAAAGGTTGATGATATTCTGATTCAATTGCCCGAAACTGAAGTTCTCTCAAAGAAACTAGACGATCTTCAAGGATATATTGCTGGCTTATCAAGTATTGAAGAGAAGGTCGAAGATTTATCAA
>PJER01000123.1 GCA_002825465.1 Candidatus Thorarchaeota archaeon MP8T_1 | reverse complement strand
ATCTGGTGATTTCAATGAAACCCGATCTCTTCAAATCAATCTGGCAGCGGATAGATTTGGGAATGGGCTAGAGCCTACTTTCAAATACACATTCAAAGTTTCCTATGTTGTTCAGGCAAGTGCCTACCAGAGCGCAGCTCCTGGTGGAGTTTTGCTAGAAGTGCCTCTGGCTTTGCTGGGTGATGTCTTGGTCCTCAACCATGATATTGACATTGTGTTCCCAGTATCGGTATCTGCCGTTGATGCGACTGACGGCTTTATGAAGAGCTATGGTGTATTTGATACAACATATCAATATGTCTTCCATAATCAGACACAGAGAAATCCTTCAACACTCTCTGTTGTCTACCAAGCCACTCTCGGAGCTGCAGCGAGACCAGTTCTCTTTTCGCTGATAGTTGGAGTCATCGCCGCTATCTATGTATTATACAGAAAGGTGGAACTGCCTGAAGAAGTACTTGGAGCACACATAGATGAGGAAGACTATGATGAGGCTTCCAGACTCAAACAAGTAGGAGCACCTCCTGAGCTACTTTCAGAATTTGCCAATCTTTACTCACGGAAGACCTCTCTTAATATCGACTTGGAAAAACTTGATGCATCCAGGCGAAGAGGTAAGGTCAAGAAGCGAGAATACATGATGCGTGAAGGTGATCTGAAGAAGCAGATCGAGCAAATTGACTCAAAGCTTCCCTCGGTGAAAGAGGAGCTTGCACGTCATGGTCCTAAGTACAGAGACCTAATTGCCCAACTCGAGCTTCAGGATGAAAGAATCGAAGGGGCGAAGGCAGGACTCCGTCAGCTACTCCTCAGAAAGAAGAAGCAAAGGATCAGTCGTGTAGCTTTTGAGAAGTCCCGGCAAGACTATCTGAAGACAATCCAGAAAGCCACGAGTGCGACAGATAGGATTCTCCTAACGATACAGGAAGAAGCTGGAGAAGCCTAGATAGACATCTTGTCTATCTAGATTCTCTATATTTTTCCTCTTGGAACACACATTGTCCTCTTCGCAAGTCTTATCAAAACAGAACGACTTGAAATCTGTCCCTAAAGAGTGGTTTCGATGAACAAGCATGAACCCATCAATCGTCAGACAATCAGAGCCAGAGAGCTTCTTCAAGATGAGTCGCTAGCTCTTGAGATGTATCAATATCTAACAGGCTCCCCGAAAGTGCAATCGTATCTGCGCAGTGCAAATCGTATGGCTGTATCAAGATTGGGCTATACTGACCATGGGTCAGTCCATGCTGAAGTAGCAACATGGAATGCTCTCAAGGCCTTTGATATCCTTGAAGGAACCTTCAAGTCTAATGTAGTTGCGGAAGGTATCGGTGATATTGATGATGCACGCCTTATTGTACTGGCATCAACTTATCTCCATGATATTGGGATGGTAGTTCACAGAAACGAACACAATCAGGCAGCTGTTCAACTTGCAAGCCCTATTCTTGAATCAAAATTGAATGATATCTACGGCGACCCTGGAAAAGCGACAGATATTCTCTCTTTCATCTTTCACGGAATCTACGCTCATGATGATGACACTCAGTGCTTGACCCTTGAAGCTGGAATTACCAAGATTGGAGATGGGTGTGATTTAACAAAAGGACGCACAATCGTTCCTTATCAACAGGGCAAAGTGGATATCCATTCAGTTAGCGCCATGGCCATCAATGATGTCCGCCTCTCTCATGGTGACACCAAACCCTTACAGATCACAGTAGCAATGGACAATCCTGCCGGTGTCTTTCAAGTTCAGGCAGTACTTGAGAAGAAACTGTCCACATCAGGCCTTAAGGACTATATTGACATTGATGTTGAAGTCAATGGAGACCGTCTTGTACTTTCTCATGTGAAGCGACTCTTCCGAGTTGAGATGGAACGACATGATGATTCTTTGAGCATTGCAGAAAAGGAGTAAATGCTCTCTAGACCGTACTCTGTTTAATCACTAGGTCTGTTCCTATCTTGCCATAATGATTAAGATGAGTAGGATAGAGTCCAGAGAGGAGGAATCTAATGAAGTGGTAGCCCCGCCAGGATTTGAACCTAGGTCTGAGAGGCCAAAACCCTCAATGCTGGACCACTACACCACGGGGCTATTATTAGGTAAGCCCAAAAGGTATTCCACTCTTCAAGATGTCGGTGGGGATGTTCTCCTTCCAACGCTCCAGAAAGGCTGTTTCCTCTATTCGTTGCTTACCATCCATTCGCAGATCATCCGGAAGCATGCACGCTATCCCATCGATGACCGGATACCAACGACCACACTTAGGACATCTGATTAGCGCCTCATCGATTTCTTCAACCTCTCCTTCCTCAGTTTCCAGCATGTGTGACTTGTACACATCTAGATTGAGTTCATTTCTACAATCACTCACTGGGCAGGCAAGGATGTCCATGAGCCAGCGCTTCATTATGATGTCACTCCTGTGATGCACGTCGATTCGTGTATTATCGTAAAAAACATTCTGGCTGGAGTCCCTTGAATTTACCTTACCCAAAAGCTATTTGGGCAAGATGAATTGCCAGCAGACCAAGGGCTCATCCGGAGAAGAGAGCAATGGAATACAAACATCCATGGATCCCAATTACGAAGGCTACAGAAGAAGAAATGCTTGCCTCCATTGGTAAGAAGAATCTTGAGGATTTGTTCTGCAATATTCCCGATAAATTCAGAGTGAAGTATGATCTTGATCTTCCTGATTCTCATACTGAATTCGAAGTTATACAAAGGATACAAGAGCTTGCAAGTAAGAACATGCCTGCTTCTAATGGTAATGTATTCCTTGGTTCTGGAGCTGGCATGCATTACATCCCTACCATAGTGCCAGCATTGGCTGGGAGGTCAGAATTTGTCACTTCGTATACTAGCTATCAGGCAGAAATAAGTCAGGGAATGCTACAGACACTGTTTGAGTATCAAAGTCTGCTGGCTGAAATTCTACAGATAGATATTGTAAACTCATCAATGTACGACATGGCTACAGCTGTTGCAGAAGCGGCTCGGATGACAACTCGAGTTAACAAGAATCGTTCTACATTCCTTGTACCTGGCACAATAAATCCCGAGCATTACAAGGTCATTCATACTTATACTGAACCAGTTGGTATTGAAGTCATCAAGGTAGATTTCGATAAAGACACCGGCCTCATGGACCTCTCCGATCTAGAAACCAAGATGAATGAGAGGGTTGCAGGTGTCTATATTGAGAATCCAAGCTATCTTGGATTCATTGAAACACAAGTAGATGAAATTGCTAGACTGATTCATGAGAAGGGAGCCTTGTTTGTAGCCGGAGTTGATGTTCTTTCTCTTGGAGTTCTACGTCCTCCTGGTGAGTATGATGTTGATATCGTTGTTGCAGAGGGGCAGTATCTCGGTTCTTCTATGAGCTATGGTGGACCCCTCCTTGGTATCTTTGGATGTAAGAATGATCGTAAACTGATATACCAAATGCCTGGCCGGCTTGTTGGGATGACCAGAACGGAGGAGGAACCCTATGAGAACGGATATGTTCTGACCCTCAGCCCACGAGAACAGCACATTCGTAGAGAGAAAGCAACAAGCAACATCTGCTCCAATCAAGCACTTGCCGCAGTTACAGCAGCAGTCTATATGTCACTTCTTGGCCCAACTGGAATACAGACTATTGGAGAAACCATCACTCTGAACTCAAACTATGCCGCTAGAAAACTCAATGCTCTATCTGGTGTCAAGGCTCCTGCTATCGGGAAATACTTCTGGAAGGAGTTTGCTGTGCAGTTTAGCAACGGAACAACAGCGAAGCAGGTCCACGACGGTTTGCTAAAACGAGGAATTCAGGGAGGGAAAATACTCTCTGATGAATTTCCACTACTGGGCGAAACTATGTTGTTTTGCGTGACCGAGATACACAGTCAGGACGACATTGACAATCTAGTCAGAGCTATTGATGAAGTCGTTATGACAGGAGGTGCATCCTAATGAGTGAGCATCGTTCAAGCGACTCTGGAGTACGGCAAGCAAAATGGATTGAACCTCTTATCTTTGAACGATCGAATCCAGGCGTCTTAGCTCATATGTTTCCTGAAGCGGAATTGGGTGTTAGAAAAGGCGCAGATTTAGATAAGATGCTTCCAAAGACAATGCGGAGAACAGATCCTCCCAACCTACCTGAGGTGTCTGAGCCAGCAGTGGTGCGTCACTTCACAAGGCTATCTCAAATGAACTATGCAGTAAGCCTTGGTACTTACCCTCTTGGGAGCTGCACTATGAAGTACAATCCTGAACAGAATAACCAAGCTGCTGCACAGACAGGATTCGCATGGCTTCATCCGCTTCAAGATGTTTCTACAACTCAAGGCGCGCTCGAGCTTATGTGGGAACTTGAACAATGGTTAGGAGAAATTACGGGCATGGATGCAGTCACACTCCAACCAGCAGCAGGAGCTCAAGGCGAATGGACTGGAGTGATGATGATGCGTGAGTATCATCGATGCATTTCACAGGAATGCGATCAGAGGAATGAGATGCTGATTCCTGATGCTGCGCACGGAACAAATCCTGCGTCTGCTGCCATGGCTGGTTACAATGTGGTCGTACTACCGTCGAGTAAAGAAGGACTTGTGAACATAGATGCGCTGAAAGATGTAGCCGGTCCCCATACAGCTGGATTAATGCTTACGAATCCAAATACAATAGGGGTTTTCGAGAAAGATATTGGCGAGATTGCAGGGATTGTCCATGATGTTGGAGGACTTGTGTACTATGATGGAGCCAACTTCAACGCCATCATGCACAAAGTTCGTCCCGGTGACATGGGCTTTGATGTAGTACATCTCAATCTGCACAAGACCTTTTCAACTCCGCATGGGGGCGGTGGCCCCGGCGCAGGTCCAGTTGGCGTGAAAGAACAGCTTGCTGAATTCTTGCCTGTTCCTCGAATAATCAAGACAGAGAGTGGACTCTTTGACTTCGATTATAATAGACCAAGATCAATAGGGAAAGTGAAATCGTTCTATGGCAATTTCGGTGTGCTAGTGAGAGCCTATGCCTACGCTTATTCACTTGGAAGAGAGGGTCTCAAAAGGGCTTCCGAGGTAGCTGTACTCAATGCGAACTATATCGCTCATCATGTCAGAAAAATTCCCGGATTTACATTACCCTTCTCCCAAGACGCTCCACGGATGCACGAATGTGTAATCTCTGCAGAAGAGCTGAAAGAAACGACTGGGGTAACTGCAATGAACGTGGCAAAGCGTCTCTTGGACTTTGGAGTACATGCTCCTACAGTATACTTCCCCTTGATTGTTCCTGAAGCATTAATGATTGAACCTACAGAAACCGAGTCAAAACAAGAGTTAGATTACTTTATTGAAGCACTCCGCCAGATTTCCAAGGAGGCTCATGAAAATCCTGAATTGGTTAAGAGTGCACCTCATTCAACATCGATACGCCGCCTAGACGAGTATAGGTCTGCCCATCCAAAGACCTTCACTCTCTCATATAGGATGTATCAGCAAAGACTTGCTGATGGGAGCTATGAGTGATATTTCCGTAGACCGAAAGGATTAGAGGTCAGTAAATGTATGATAAGATGATGATTCTCGAAAGAAAAGCAGGTCGTCATTCAATCTTCCTTGAGGCCAAAGATATAGGTAACGACCTGTTAATCACTATATATGGCGGAGACGAACACCATCTCGGTGGAGTTTCTGTGGCATATGAAACCAGAAGCCATTATAGAGATGCTTCGACAGTGAGTGTGAGCACTCTTACGTTTCCTGGTCACAAGGATTACATTGTTGCCAACTCAGCATCTGAGCAGATTTGCAAGGCACTCCAGCGATCAGTTATTGTTACGACAGGAATTCACTACGAGCATGCAACTAAAAGTGACATAGATGACATTCTCAAGGCTGTCGATTGGCTTGTAAAGGCGCTGATTGAGCACTATCAAAAGGCTGAATAGTACACCTTGAAAGGCGTCATTGTGATTGCAATTGCTTGTTAGATTCAAATCCTTTGGACCGATACGTCGGGTTCTTGG
>PJER01000025.1 GCA_002825465.1 Candidatus Thorarchaeota archaeon MP8T_1 | reverse complement strand
TACGTTTCCAATGTATCAATAAATTCCAAAGCGAAAGGGATGGCTCTCTATTCTGCAGGTTGTGATACATCGATTGCAATTGGTTCCTTTAGTGCAGCTATACTTCTTGGTTGGAGTTGGGGGATTCCCTCGATTCTATTTGTATTTGCGATTACTGCTTTAATTTCGTCAATCTATTCTTTCTTTGCAATAGAACGAAACTCCACTCTAACTGACAATCTAGAGAGGGTATAAGAATTTGTCACTTCAATGTGATACTGATTTCCCGCATCAGCGGTCTCACACCTTTGAAGAGAAGCATGAGAACAACAAGTATCATCACTGCACCAGCAATACCAGAACCCATTGTAAGGCCCCATGCATAGATCTCCTCATTGAGATTGTATCCCATTCTAGCAAGTATGAAAGACGTAAGACCAAAGAAGCTTCCACACATTGAGAAGAACGCTGGAACTCTTCGTGAAACACTAATGTTGAGGGCACCTAGATTGAGATCGATTGGCTTCTTTCGAATGTCAACGCTTGTACTCTCAACTCCAAGTGTTTGGATAGAACCGTCTGCAGATACTACTTGAAACTCAACATTCAGATTAAAGACACCTTCCTTCAGAGGAAGAACCTTGAAGTCAGCTCTTGTTTCCACATCAAGATTAGACACTTTGATATCACGATAGGCAGGTGAGATGTTACACCCACTGCATATAGGAACTACTCTTACATGACCTGTTCTAGGCAGATGATACGATTCATCCGAAACATGAACTGATGCTCCATCTGGGGCTTGCACTTTAAATTCTGGTCTATGCAGCGAAACAATGAGATCAAACTCTTCCTCTAGACACATTCGTTCCCAATATATCAGAGATGCCTTCCTCTCAATTGTTGTTGCGGCACCCATACCTGAGGGTAGATAATCTTCAGGGCCCAATGAGGATAATTCTGGTCTTTCTGACATCCCATCGCCACTGGCTGGAGGTGATGGCATAGACTCACGTATCATTTCCTCGCTCCGATCTTCAGACTCTGCAGGTGTAGATGACATCATCTTCATTCTCTGTTTTTCATTTGATGTAGGAGTTGGATATTGTGGAGGTGTTGATGATTGCTTTCCAGCTCCAGAATAAGATGGTTTCCTGAGAGCAGTTAATGAATAGAGAAATACTAAGATTGACACAGAAAGGACAATAAGTGCAATTTCTTCAAGCATGATTGGCACCTGTGTATCAATCACACTCCGAAGATAAATGCCTTTCTTGGTTTTATGACTCATATACATCATAGACTTGTGAAAATACCTACTAGTTATTTCCTGAAAATACACTGATTTTATCGACCAGCGAACCGTACGTGGATGAATTTTGCCAGACTCAACCGGGAGTTCATCGACATCATCAATCTGGTCTTTCGACTCCATTGAGGATTGATTTCAATTCTTGAGAAGAAGGGGAACCAATCGACTACCTTAATCTCTGGAGACCACGATTCAATCTGCTCCTTACTCTTGACATCTAATTTATGGTCTATCCCAACAACTCCGAATTTCTTGAATCGTCTATTGATGATCCAATTACCTCTTGAAGAACTAATGTCAAAGATCATCTCGCTCTCAGGTAATCTATCTGCAAGTGTCTTGAAGAGCCCAATTGCATCATTTTCGTCGAAATAAACGAAGAGCCCACCAGCAATCATTAGAAACCCATCTGAAGGGTCATACTCGATGGAATCCATCCACTCTGGATCAAAGACAGATTTTGGAATGCATCTACTCCTAGGGGTCTCAGGAATGAGTCTTTGTCTATATTCTATCGCATCTGGTAAGTCAAGATCGAACCAACGAAGCTGTCCATTATCCACCCTAGAAAAGGTCGTGTCTAGTCCACAACCAAGATTCACGATTACTGCCCGAGGTTTCTTTTCGATATATGCTCTGATTGTATTATCAAAAGTGCGTGCTCGAATTATGAATGCCAAACCCAAGAGCTCATCTACAAACTCATCCAATATTTTGAAATCTTCTTGAGATTCAGAATGTCGTTCCAATACTTTTTCCTTTAGTTTCACTGCTTGGTCGTCTTTGAGTATTGAAGGATACATCTGTGCATATTTTGCACGTGCCCATAAGGGACCAATCATGGTCGATTGAATTGTAGAGGTCGTGTCATTTGACATTGGAACCGATTATATCTATAATCACAAGGATATTCGTCTTCCGATTTACGAGTGAGAAGTTCCTGAAAGGCATGGGAGAAGGAAGGATATACCAATGAAATAGTGTTCTCAAATGGACTGTTCAATCGATTGCTTCGATAGTGCGCATTCTTATAGTTCATAGAACAATCGACTTTCAATGAATTGAGATGATAACCAGAGTGAGAGAGAATAATAGGAAATACCTTTGGGATCTCATTAAGGACCAGTCAGCAGATCTATTCTATTTCATCCATAACTATCAGAATAACTTCGAGAACTCAAAATTTTGGATTGTATTTGATCATGATCAACCAAATGGCATAGTGCTCTATGATGGTCAGACATTAAAGATTTCTGGGTCTCCAATGGCTGTTGATTTGTTTCTTGAATCAATAGATTTCAATCCCAAATACATCAACATTCCAAGAATATCTACTGAGGTAGCTCTCAATCATATTGAATCTTCCAAAAGAAAGTTGGATATGATCAGATTAACAATGAAACCACAATACTTTGGAAACCTAAACGGAGAAGGGTTTACTTCTTTGAATGTGGAAGAGCTAGGAGAAGCTCTTTTTGTTTTTCAGAAAGCAAGTCCTGAAGATTGGAGTTCAACTACAGTATCGGATTTACAATGTGATACAGTGAATAGGTGGTATGGAATTAGAATAAATGAAAATCTTGTGTCAGTGTGCTGGAATCAATTCTATCACCATGGTGGTCATGTAGCATTCATTGCTACGCATCCTGATTTTCAAAATCAAGGAAACGCAACTTTCCTTCTTAAATTAGTACTAACTGAGAATTTCAAAGAGAACAATTTTGCAATTATTCATGTTAGGGAAGAGAATACATCAGCATATCATTGCTATGTGAAGGTAGGTTATCAAGAACACTGTAGATACACAGTGTTCTGTGAACCAATTATGAGAGTATAGGATTATTTGCTTAGCTTGTCAGTACATCGTGCGCCTTCTTAAGTTGCTCAATGATCTCAATGTTCTGAGGACATTTCTCTAAACATTCCCCACATTCAGCACATGCCTCTGCGTTTGCTCCTTGAGCCCATGGCATATTGCCAATCATTGAATAGTAACGCTTAGCCTTTTCCACATCACCATAGATTTGATGGCGCTGATACTCAGCAAAAATGAAACTGATATTTACATCATTAGGACAAGGCTGGCAGTACTTGCATCCAGTACAGATATTATCGCAGAGCTCCTTGAACTTCAAAGCAATTGCATCAATCGATTCCTTCTCTTTCTTTGTTGGTATATCGTAATCTTCTCTTGATGCAAGTGCTAAGTTATCCTCCAACATCTCGTCAGAACCCATTCCTGAGAGGGCTACTGATACGTTTGGATTACTAAAGACAAATTTCAACGCTAAATCTGCAAAGTTCTTCCTTCCTGATGATAGCCACTTTCTCATCTCTTCTGGAAGTTCAGATCCCGCAAGACGACCTCCTCCTATTGGCCCCATGATAGCAACTGCAAGACCTTTCTCACCTGCATAATTGATCATCTCGTGATTGACTTGATCAATGATATTGTATTGAACCAGCATTAGTTCAAAATCTCCAGAATCAATGATTTCCTTGAGTACTTCAGGTTCATCATGAAATGAGAATCCGAGGTGTTTGATTTTTCCAGCTTTTTTAGCCTTCTTAGCTCGTTCTACAAGATTAAACTTCTTTACCTTCTCCTCGTATGTCTTTTTGTTGAGTGCATGAAATAGGTAAACATCAATAGAATCAACATCTAAGCGTTGAAGCTCTTCATTTAGAAACCTCTCATAATCTTCCGGTTTAGTAAACTCATTATGACCAACTGGGCATTTAGTAACTAGAGTGACCTTCTCCCGATACCCATCTTTCAAGGCAAGACCTACAACAACTTCACTCTCACCTCTATGATACGTCCAAGCGGTATCCACATACGTTATTCCATTATCAATTCCTTTGCGAATTAATGAAATAGCTTCATTATGTTTGATTTTACCACTCTCTTCTTCTGTTGGCAATCGCATACAACCGAATCCTAGAGCAGAAGTAGTACCTAATTTTCCAAGTTTTCTGAACTGCATCTAAAACACACTCATTCCTTCATAGTCAATATATTAGCGGTTTTAGGACTAACATAATAGACCTGATAAAATATATTTTGGGTCACCAACACGTTTTTTTAACCAGAAAAGCAAATTCAAAGAAGCTGTATTAATCAGTAGAAACTGATTTCACTGAGGTTTGCATTGTGATTCTTAATATAATAGGCTTAGCTCTTCTAATATTCAGAATTTGGATAGCGGAGATAAAGCTAAAAGAAGAATTGCAATTTAGAAGGAGATACTTTAGTAGATTCTTTTCCTACTACACATGTCTTGCATTAGTATTCGGACTCATGGTTTTTCCGTTCAATATCATGGTGATGCTAGCATTCCCAATTCTGGTAGTGACATCGATTTGGGACATCAATTTCGTTCGAAGATTCAATTCACAACCACATTGGGGTGAAAAGAAACGATGGGCTATTCTTGAACGTGCAACCCTTCATCCACCAGTTGTAATCGTGGCTATCTATATGATACTAACAGGTGCTAGAAATTATATCCAATCACCAAATTTACTGATAATGGCATTAACAGCAATTATCTTATTTCTACCCTTCTTTATCATAGATGAGAGATGGACAAAACGCTATAAGTGGCCTGAAGCTCTGATTGTAATCATACTTATGATAGGATCTGGCACATCATTAATTCTAGCAGAAGCATTCCTATGGGGGGTACCTGTTTGGTAGCTAGAGAAAATGAAGTAGGCTTTATGGACTATTTCAAGAATTCGAGGTTACTTAAGGCGGCTACTTTTTTTAGTCTGACATATTTCATCGCTGTAGTTATTGTTTACCTCTACCTTTCATCCATTGATGTTGTCGACTCGACTGTCTATTCTGTTGATTTTCGAGTGTTCTATGAAGCAGGTCAAATGTTCATCACCTCGCCGGGTGATATTTTTTCGGTAAGTCCTAATGGTCTACCTTTCAGGTATCTTCCCACTTTTGCTGCATATATGTCGTTGTTTTCTTGGATACCTTTTCCGATTCTGTATTTGATTGACATCTCGATTATGATGACTTTTCAAATCGCAGCAGTTTTCGTTGTTTACCATATCTGTGTCCTGAGTGGAATAAAAACATCTACAAAGAATTTTGAAAAGACTTTGGCTATACTGATGGTCACTCCTCCTCATGTGGTTAATTTTATTTTTGGTCAAATATCACATATGGTAATTGTTCTTGTACTGTTAACACTCCTAATCCTTGTCGTTTGGAAGACGGATTCCATAAAACCATTCTTCATTGCAGGATTGCTGATAGGTCTAGCATCGACAGTCAAACCTTTCTGCATTGTATTTGCACCCTTCTTGATACCATTATCTATACGAGATCGTTATGGGATTGGCAGTCACATCAAACAATTAGTAGGAGTTATACTTGGAGGTGCTACAGTGCTCCTACCAAATCTTGTGTACTTTGCATTATATCCTTCTGCTCTTGATGGTTTCATCCAAGTCAACCTAGAGGAGGGTCTCGTAGACCATCATAGTACCAGTATAACCAGATTAGTACTCGCATTTATTCCATCAACAATTTCGATGCAAGTCCAGTGGGCTTTAATCATTATATTAGGTGGATTTGTTTTCGGAATGAGTTATGTCAGATTTCTACGAACTCCAAATGATGAGAAGAAATACATACATCACTTCGCGGACATGATGTTTCTTGTGCTACTCATATACCCAGACTCGTGGTTTCTATTTCTAGCAATATGGTACGCTTTCTATGCCCCAGCAGTACTCGATTTGTACAACTCTCAAAAACTTAAGGGAGAAGATGAACGTTTAGTTGATATTCTTTGGAGCGGTGGAAATAACTTGATCGCCTTCTTTACGATTGGGATTTTACTTCATTATCTGATTCTTGGTTTCGATCCGATTATACCACTATGGGTACTAAGTCTTTACATTCTCTATCAACGATTGACCTCAAAAATCCAAGCTAATTCGAAAATAATGACATTAGGTTAGATTAATAACATACAAGGTGTTTGTATATCGATTAAAATGAGTTCTGAAGAAACAGAAGTGACCACTAGCAGTGAATCACCGATCTCCTTTTCATATCTCAAGAAATTCAATTTATACGCTGGAGTCCTTCACCTAATTACTGGAATACTTATGTTATTCCTCGGTCTCAGTCTGGAATGGGAACAGGATGTATATACAATCTACTTAGATTTTCAAGTCGTTAATCTAGACCCGTTCGAGTTTATAGTTCAACCGACACCAACAGTGCTTTTTACACTTTCATATATCGGAGTAATATTGGCATCATTTCCATTGATGTCTGCTTTTGCTCATTTCTTAATTGCCTATCCTCTTAATGAGAAATATGTAGAGAATCTGCAGAAAGGAATGAATCCATATCGCTGGTATGAATATTCAATCTCTAGTTCAGTGATGATATTTCTTATTACATTTCTCCTAGGAATTTGGGATATCTGGTCACTAGTGATGATTGTTGTTCTAAACGCGATGATGATTATGTTCGGATATCTCATGGAATATGTCAATCAATACACTGAGAAGACAACATGGAAACCATTCATTCTTGGATGTATTTCTGGAGGAACCCCATGGATTGTATTATTCGGATACTTCGCTGCAGCAATTAATGCAGCAGAAACAAATCCACCAACGTTTGTCTATATTATCATCTTCATGTACTTCTTCCTATTCAACATCTTTGCGCTCAATCAATTACTCCAATACAAGAGAGTAAGTAAATGGAAGGATTATCTATATGGAGAAAGAATGTATATTATCTTGAGTTTAATTGCAAAGACATTGCTTGCGTGGATTGTCTTCGCAGGTATATTTGCTCCATTCTGAGAAGATTAGAAAACTAGTGAGTATGATGCTGTAGATTCCAATTGCATCATACTCAAATTTTATTCGTCCAGAAAATTTCTATCCTTGCAGAAGTTGATGCAAAATCAAGTCGTTAAAATTTATCATAGAGAATCACTATTATTGGTTCTTCAAGATAATTCACCAGATTATGGTGAATGTTGTAACCTATTTAGCTGAATTCAAAGATAAATGCAACTCCAGCACTAAAGATTCTCTCATCCCCGACAAAACTCGCACATGCTCCACCAATCAGGCAATGTTGTTCAATTACAAGAACATCAATACCACATTTTTTGCAAGTAAACTTGCTGCTGTAGGTCCATCCAAAGCAGCTCCTATGATGATAATATCATATTTTGATTTGAGAACTCGATTAAATCTTATGATAGGAATGCATCGAACGTATAGGATAGCGGTGTAAAAAGGAGTTCGGGCAATCTCTGTATGAGATATAATAACAACCTTTTAGGGTATTAATTTAATTTTTGCAGCATTATGAAACTTCTAATTTAAAAATATGGGTTATGATAACTTAATTTAAAAAACACTTTTCACGTTCCACAACTTTCCTTATTATATATTATCTATCGTTATCTTTCAGTGATTCAATGATGAAGCACGCAATAATTAACAAAGCAATTCTTGGAATAATGTTCATTCTTTTAGTAACATCATTGGTAAATGTCAGTGCAACAACAACAACTGATGATGATACTACTACAGAAGATGAAACTGAAACTACTTCTACTGAAACCGAAACTGAAACTACCACAGGTATGGATGACCATACAAATGAACGTGAAGTATCAGTATCAGTAACTCCTACGCATGCTGAAATCGAATCGCAGCTGGAAACAGGAGGAACTGAAGATTCGTTCAAGATTGAAGTCGATATAGGTGAAGGTGGTGTTGAATTCAAAATCGAGTTTGAGACCGAGAGTACAGTCAATGCTACTGAGAGATCATTCGAGGTTGACTTTGATAGTCTGGTTGAATATATCGATGTCAATGAAAATGGTGTCTATGATGACTCTGTAGATACTGATATTCAGACCCTTGACTTAATTAGCTTCAGTCCAATTGCCTACAGCATTGGTAATGCATCTGGAGTTCCAGTGCACATCTTTGATGTTATGACCACTGATGGAATCTTTGGAGCTAGAATCTACGCAACAGGTGACTTTGCTAATGTCAATGACAGTATTATTGCCCCCACTCAAGTGAAGATTGACGTCATGATTAACAACTTCAACTTCACTGACGATAATTCTCAACTAGCATTGAAAGTTGAACTAGGTTCAGAACTTGAAACCAGTTTCGATGATAATACCGAGGATGAAAATGAAGGTCGAGCAGTCGATGAAGCAGCTCTTGATTTCATTATGACTGATATTAACGGTTTCTTCTCATGGAAGGAATCTGCTGAGATTGATGGTGTTACACACATGGTTAATTCCAGCATACACGAGATATCAGCGACTGAAACAGAGATCTTTCTAAACTATCCTCAAGGTAATGAGATAATACATGACCCAAAGGTCGGTTTTGAGAGTCTTCTTATTGGCCCCAGTAATATGGGGGTAAATCCAATTGGTGACCTCCTCCAAAGTGAGTATCTACCAATTATTGCAGCTGGCGCAGCAATTGTTGTAATCGGTGTGATAATCATCGTTAAACGAAGGTAAGTATCTGCCATAAACGGAGAAGGGATTGTATCTCTTCTCCAACATTTCTTTTTATGATCCTAGTATGGATCTGCTTATTGAATGTTAATTCTTCGTTGTAAGTATTGCCATTGCAATAGCAGCCAAGCCGAGTGTAAGGGCAAGGCCAGTGTATCCATTAAATGGTTCACCAATTGACATCCCCATTGATACAAGTGCGGCATACAGTGCAGCTACTATCAAGAGTACCGTCAAGATTTGGCTTGCAGAATATTTACTAAGATCCGGAATTCCTTCGCGTTCCATCCTCTTAACCCACACGTAATTATTTCTGAATGAATATAAACTAAATTCATTGGCCTGCTTTAAGAAAAGCACTTTTAGCTTCCTCAGTGCGTCCCTGTTTTAGAAGTATATCTCCAAGGAGTTTCCAACCAGATTGAGAATCGGGAATTTCATCGATGACCTTTCTAATTACGATTTCTCCATCCTCGAGTCGGTTCAGTTTGAGATAGGTTTCTGCAAGATAGTAGTAAGTGTTAATATCATCAGGATTCAACTTCTTAGCTTCGAGATATGCACTTACTGCAGCATCATATTGACTCTGTTCAAAGTAACAATAACCAAGATCTAACCACGTGTATGGATTTTCTCTATCAATTTTAATTGCTCTCTGATAGATACTAACAGCCTCCTCGAACTTTCTCTGTTGACCAAGGACAGCTCCGAGTCGCTTCAATGTTTGTTGGTCATCCGATGCAATCTCTATAGCACGCCTATAGGTCTCCTCTGCTTTCTCCAGTTGGTTAAGATTTTGATATACCATTGCAAGATCACGAATTAAATCCACATTTTGAGGGTCATCGTTCAGAGCTTCTCGAAATAGAATCTCAGCTTCTTCATAATTCCCCTGGAAGGCAAGTTCCATCGCCTTGTAACGTCTAGGATCGATCTCTTCCATAAGTGAAAAAAAATCAAACCTCCATTTAAGCTCTAAGTAATCATGTCAATCAAGACGATTACTTTTGGTCATCAGAAAATTCTTGGAATCGAATCTAAGAACGAAAGATAATTACATCATAAGCAACATAAGTGAAATGATTATCAAAAAAGGTGCAATGTCACCGATTTCAGAGATAGAGCTTGCTACATATGATGATTTGCAGGGAATCCTAAATCTTTTAGAATCAGTAAATGTGCCTACGGATGGAATAGACCCAGATTTCACAAATTTCTATATCATTAGAGAATCAACCACAAATACTATCGTCGGATGCATTGGTCTGGAACATTTTACTGGAACATCTTTACTTAGATCCTTTGCTGTCGATCGCAAGTATCAAGGTTTGAAAATAGGAAAGAAGCTGATAGAGAAGTTACTACAAGAAGCAACCGAAGCAGGAACCGAAGCTGTTTATGTTTGCACTGCAAAAGTTCCAAGTCTATTTTTCAAATTTGGTTTTACTGGAATTGATCGCGATGATATTCCCACGGAAATTCGAAATTCAAAGCTATTCGTAGAAGCATGCCCGAAAGTTGCATCATATCTGAAGAAAAGAATCATGTGATTTGCGGATTATAAGAGACAAATCCGATCTAATACAACACCTCTAAGAGAGGAGATAATTTCAAGGGATTATTTTGATTTTCAGAATTGTATATTCGAAGTCAATAATCCTTGACTAACTAGTCAAGGAACGAGGGATTATATCATACGGATACCATGTCATTCTTGAAGAACAATGACATCCGATGAAGTATTCGAAGCAATCTCTCATCCAATGAGAATAGCAATCTTACGAGAACTCGCACAGAGACCTATCCGTTTCGCGGATCTCAAGAGAAATCTGAGAATCAAGAGTAGTGGACAACTCGATTTTCATCTCAAGAAGATGGAAACAGTCATCACAACTGATGCGGACGGTCTCTATACACTAAATGCTAGAGGATTTGCGGCTCTGAGAGCGGTACATGTTGTATCTAATTATGGTTGGCAAAGAAGGTCTTGGATGATTAATGTCCTGATGATGTCTGTACTTAACATCTATTTTCTCTTCGCTGCGACTCAGTTTTACATATTTGTTGCAATACCAACTTTTGGGTGGATTTTATTTTACAGTTATTGGACATTTGTTAAACGCAGAGTCCGATTACGTGATGATGGTTCAGAAATTATTGATGCAGAGAGAACCTAAAATGAATGGCGTGGTTCTGAAATATTATATTACTTTGAGAGAAGCAATTTGAGAATCATGTGTCATTGTTCACACAAACTTATGGAGCTTAAGTAGTGACCGCAGTTGAAGTTACAAATCTTGTGAAATCTTTTGGAGACCTCGTTGCAGTAAATGATGTGTCTCTTGCTGTTCGAGAGGGAGAAATCTATGCCCTCCTTGGCCCAAATGGAGCTGGAAAGACAACAACGATAAAAATGCTAATGGGACTATTAGATCCTGATTCAGGAAGTACCAAAATCTTTGGCATCGATTCAAAGGAAAATCCCGTTGGTGTAAAGAATCTTGTTGGATATGTTCCAGAGGAACAACAGCTCTACGACTCTCTGACACCAAGAGAGCTCTTTGATTTCATCGCATCAATACGTAAGCTTCCTGAGGACCAAGTCACTAAAAGGATGAAAGAATTTGTCAAAGCGCTCGATTTCGAACAATACTATGACAACATGATCGTCACCTTGTCTCTCGGTAATAAACAGAAAACGATGCTAATTGCAGCTCTCCTCCATCGACCAAAATTACTGATTCTTGATGAACCCTTCTCAAGCCTGGATGTACGTGCAGCAAAGATCATGAAAGATGTTGTAAAGATTCACACCGAGAATGGTGGCTCAGTCCTCATGAGTACACACGTTATGGAAGTTGCAGAGGGTCTCTGCGACCGAGTAGGCATAATAGATGAAGGCAAGTTGATTGCAGAAGGTACACTTGATGAACTGCGTAGTAAATCAGGTAAAGAGGGAGCGACATTAGAATCCATCTTCCTCAAACTCACAGAACAAGAAGATGAGGTCGCTGAAGGTGTTTCAGTATTGAGGGAGGCACTGGCAGATTGAACCGCTCTGAGAGCTGGCGTGCTGCAGGAGTAGTTGCACAAGAAGTCCGCTTTCAGGCATTTCTGGAGGCTAATCCAGCAAATCTCGCAAGAGTAAAAGAGAACCCTGACAAAATCTCTAGAGCTTTGAAATCGCAGAGTAGAATGAATATGTTCTTCTCTTCGATGATTCTCATAATGCTCGCAATACTATCACTTGCAGCAGCAAGATTTGACTCAGATCTGGGAAATCCTGATGCAGTATTGGCGGTGGGATTTGCAGTCTACCTCACACTAAGTTTTGTAGTGATATTCTTCCTAAATCTTACTACAACTTCAGGCCTATTTGCGTCTGGCGCAATGAAATTGCCATCAACTCTTCCACTTTCTCGGGAAGACCTTGAACAGTTGAATTTCATGACCTTTGTAAGAATCTTCATTGCACCAGTTGTCCTCTCTTTAGTCATATTTCCTGTTGGATGTTTACTACTCTTTGGCCCACTAGTTTCGGTTATAGCACTAATAGCATGTGCAAGTACAGTCTCAGTTGCGATTGGTGCTTTGATAAAAGTTTCAAAATGGTTTCACAAGAAGACGCATCAGACGGATGAATCAAGAGCATCCTCAATTGTCCGAGTTGCTGCTTCTCTAGGTATAGTGGTAGGTATGCTAAGTATCTATAGCATAGGTAGTTATCTTCCAGATTTAATCAGATTCATAATTGGGCTATCCTCAATTGGAGGAGATAGTTTCTTCACTATTCTTGCTTTGATATTCCCATTCTCCTTTGGATTTCTAGCCTCATCAATTCCCTATTCATCATTTGTTCCTCTTGAAACCATTCTAGCATCATTGACAGGTACAATACTCTATGGTGTTCTTGCTCTTATAGCATTCAGAAGGAGTGGTGAATCTCTACGAGAAATCACTCTAGGGGGCATCTCAACATCAAAACCAGGTCTCTTGAAAGAGATTGCAGTTGAAACAAAATCGCCACTATTGGGAATGATTCGCAAGGATATCAAACTTGCCACGAGAAATATTGGTTCTGCCTTCATCTTTGCAATCCCAATATTTCTAGTTGTTATGCTCTACCCGATGATCCAGTATTGGGATGATACTGCAATGAGAAGTTACACTGCATTAGTAGCTCTCGAATATGCCAATCTATTTGGTGGTATCTCACTTGTATCAGTGCTAATGTTCGATACGCAGGGAGCTTCCATTCACGAAGGTCTGCCACTAAGCTCCAAATTAATACTTAGATCCAAGACTGTCATAATGATTGTCCCATACACCCTTAGTATGATTGCACTAGATATTGTATTCTGGCTTAATTCACCAATCTCTCCACTAATACTTCTAATGCCTATTGTTCAAATTCCATGTGGATACGTCCTTGGAATGACTGTAGGGACAGCTGTATTCAAGATTCGAGGTGGAGGTCGTGCAGTTGCAGTAAATGTAACTAGTGATCAGACAATAGGATTTGTTTCAGCAGCAATTGCTGCAGGAATTGGAATTGTTCCTCTAATTGCCTATGGAGTAGCGATGATTGCAACAGGATTGCATCTCATTAGTCTAGCTGCCCAAGGAGTGGCATTATTAGTCTTGGTACTGATAGCTCGCTTTCAAGTCCCCAAATTGCTCAAGGATTGATGTTATTCAGACCAATAAGAGAAGATTAAATACAACCTCCTACGGTCATAGCATGCAATGAAGCCTCTTCTTACACCTTCTATACTAGCTGCTAATTTCGCTAATCTTGAAGCGGATATCAAGGCGGCAGAGAGAGGGGGTGCGGATTATTTTCACTTAGACATCATGGATGGTCACTTTGTTCCTAACATATCGTTTGGACCTTGGGTTGCTAAGCAAATGAAAGCAATCACAGATGTACCTCTAGATGCCCATCTTATGATTACTAATCCTAGAGAGTACATCCCAAAATTCATTGATGCAGGAGTGGAACTCATCTATCCGCACATGGAGGCTTCATATGATGTATATAGGACCGTGCAGATGATAATCGATCATGGCGCGCGTGCAGGGATTACACTCAATCCTGCAACATCCGTGAAGACAGCTGAGGGTGTCATCGATCTAATTGACTCTGTACTTCTAATGAGTGTCTGCCCAGGATTTGGAGGCCAGAAATTCATTCCTTCAACAATAGAGAAAATTACGAATTTGAGGGCGCTCCTTGATGAACTAAAACCAGAGGTTCGTATTGCCGTTGATGGGGGAGTCACTGTAGAGAATGTGGGAGATTTACGAAAAGCTGGTGCAGACTTCTTTATTGCTGGGTCAGCTATCTTCAACGCCACGAATATCGAACAGAGAGTCCGTGACTTCAAAATAGCAATGGAATGATTTCAATACAGACCCTACCGTTTAAATCATGAAACGATTCTAGAAACGTCAGTATAAATCATAACTTGGTCTGATGAGGAGAGAATCAAAGGTGAAGTTCTTCATAGATACTGCAAATGTCGATGCAATTAGGAAAGCTCATGAGAGAGGGATGGTAGATGGTGTGACAACAAACCCATCACTCGTAGCAAAGGAAGGTCGAGATTTTAGAACAGTAATAGATGAGATTGCTTCATTCGTAGAGGGTCCAATTAGCCTTGAAGTAGTAAGCGAGAATGCTGAAGGCATGCTGAAAGAGGCTCGTGAACTTAATAGTTGGATCGACAATGCAGCAATCAAGATTCCCATGACATGGGAGGGTCTCAAAGCTGTCAAGGTCTGCGCAGATGAAGGTATTCAAACTAATGTCACGTTGGTCTTCAGTCCTAACCAAGCAATTCTTGCAGCAAAAGCAGGAGCAACCTTCGTTTCACCATTCATAGGAAGGCTTGATGATATCGGTCAAACTGGAATGGACATCATAGAGAGTATTGCTCAGATTTACACAAATTATGGTATTGATACTGAGATCATTGTCGCAAGCATACGACACCCAATTCATGTCTATGAAGCTGCTCTTATTGGTGCAGATATTGCGACCATTCCACCTGATGTTCTTGATAAGATGGTTAATCATCCACTAACAGATGTTGGCATCAAGAAGTTTCTAGCGGACTGGGAAAAAGTTCCAAAGAAATAAAGAATTAACTTTCAAAAAAAGAGAGAGGAAGAGGGGACAAGCCCCTCTTTTTGTTCTATTTGCGGCGTTTTGCGATGATTCCAAGCATTACCACAACAATTCCAATTCCACCCATCATCATGAGCATTTCCATTGGAAGTCCTTCCCCAATTCCAGGGTATCCTGTGGGTCCAGTAGGACCAGTTGGACTAGTTGGACTGGTAGGAGTTGTCGTAACTACAACAGAACCTTCACCAACAATGTATGCATATACATCAGATTCGTAAGTTCCAGTGGCTGTCTCTACAACTATCTTGTACCAGACCTGAGTCTCATCTGGGAATGGTTCAATTGTACCAGTCCAGTGATTATCATAATCCATGTACATGTTAGATTGTCTATCAAAGCTAAAGCCATCTGTGCAGTACACTAGATCGACTTTCACAATATCAAGAGTTGTAAGAACATTGACACTGACAGCAACACTATCAGTTGAAGTTGGCACTTCAGGGTAGATACTTAGCGAACTGAAAACAACATTACTAGTAGAACCACTTGAACCAGCATTACTGATGTAACCGACAAATACGGGGTCCTGATATACATAATGCCCATCCCAATACGGGAATCCAATTGATACATAGTACTGAGTGCTTGTGAATGACCAAGAAGTAGCAGACTTACCGTCATCTGATTGGTAAGCACTGGTGAAGGTGCTTGCCCTTGTTGTCTGACTAGTAACATTGTAAGCAGTGTATGGATCATATGCCCATTCATAGGTCACACCGCCCATGATCATTTCAGCAAATCGAGCACTATTATCACCAATCTCGAATCTATCAGAAACTACTGTGTCTTCTTGACTTACGCCTCCTTCACCAACCTTGAACTGAGAGGTACTGACATCAGCCAGATAATTCAATGAAAGTGATCTTCCTTGAAGGTCCTCGCTGTCTGGATCACCATCAATATACCATTGACCAACAGTATTGTCAACCTTTATTGTTGCATAGTTGCTTGTTGCACCAACGGTCTCATTGATGAAACCCTGGAAGTGAACAAGGAATGATATCTTATCGATAGTGACCTTGGTTGGTCGCTCATCAAATGTTCGTAGGTCACTTCCTGTAACAACACCACCATACCAGTCCCAGTATGCATAAGCATTGAATGGAAATGTTGTACCATTCACATCATTGAATGTAACACCCCAGACTACTTCATCTTCAAGTCCTAGTAACATTGAACCAGATTCATCGAGGATATCGTATGACTCGCCAGGAGTAACAAAACTGACGCTCTCTACTGAATCAGGGATGAAGTAATGACTAAGCTCACCATCACCAGGATTATTCAGGTATGCATCCAAGATTGTATCATTGTCTAGATCTTCCCAGAGCATAAGTCCTGAGTATTCGTAGCGGAGATTGATTGAAGACCAACCGGTTTCACTCTCAACACCATAGTTCTGACCAACGCCAAATGATAGCCAAGTCCAAGTCTGCTCATTATCAGAGTACCAGTCCCAGCCATTAGCTTGGGCTTCTTCAAGAATATCAGCCCATGTGACATTCTTTGCCATGTGGGAGATGTCCCAATAACCAGCACGTGGAAATCCATCTTCATTGAAGATTATAGAATTAATTTCGTCCCACTCTGCAGAGGTTACTGGGGAGAGGTCTCCAGCATGATACCAGTAGTAGGTATCCTGCCACTCGTACGACCAAGTATTTGTTTCAACACCCATCCAAGAATAGGTATTCATCTCATCTCCATAGAGTGTACCATTAGGATCCCACATGAGATTCACCCACAGACGACTCCATGAATTGTTGTAAGAGTTAGTTGATTGATATTCAGAAAGTACATAGTATTGGTCATCAGTTGTACTAAGGTCACCATCGAGGTCCAAAGCGTTGTTAGTCTCTGAAACTTCCCAACTCTTCATTCCCCAGAGCGCCCATCTTGGATTTCCAACAATTATCTCGTTGAAATTCTTGAAGGTGACACTCTCAATTGGTGCCAATGTGTAGACATAAGCTAATCCTTCAATGCTTGTTACTTCATAGATGTAATCATGTTTAGCTGTCACAAGGTATGAACTGCCCATGTATGTCACATTGTATATTGAGTTATCATGGTCAGACCATCGTAAGAAGTATTTGCCAGCCAAACTACTGTTGGTGAAAACATAGGTAGAAGGATAGTAACTCATGTCTGGATTATTATACTCTGTTCCATTAACGATATAGTGGAAATAACGAGTATCATTATCCCAAACATCCCATCCTTCGACAATTATTACGTCTAGAGCAGGAAGTTGGCGATATGATTCTACATAGTGACGACTCCCTAGAAGATCGGTAACGTAATAATACTCAATTGTTTCAGAGATATACTCGATTTCTGGGTAGTTGTAGGTTGTATAGATAGGAGTACCATCAATTTCAACTAGATATACTTCAAAGAATGCACGAGGTTCGCAAGTGATTATTGTTCCATTATAGAAATCTACTCGCCAATTGTAATAGTAGTCATAGGTTGAATTGTAGTCGCTAATTACATAGTAATCCTGTGAAGCAATTATCTGGCCCTCATATTTGAGATTAAATCCATCCATTGTTCCATAGTCTAAAGTACTGCCAGATTGGACTGGATTCCAGATTGATGTTCCATTGACATTAGCATGCCACATCTTTCTGCCATCAAGACTATAATTCGTCGCACCAATCATTACCCAAAAACCAGTATGATTAGTATCATCACCTTGATACCATGACGATGTGTCAGGATTGCCACCAAGGAAGTAATTGACATCATCGATTTCAATTATCTTGGTAGTTGGAACTTTACCATAAGATTCAGCAGTAGTGTAATGAACACCAGACCAGTCAGCCTCAGCTCCTGGGTAAGGCATCTCAAAGTTACCCTCAACAGTGAACCACTGTTCCTGCATCATGTAATAATCAGGCACGAATGCAGTATCACTCAAGTATGTTGCATTCATACTCTCAAACACGTATGATGCGTGTTGGATAATACCCTCATAGAGGATTTGGTAACCACCATAGTACGAATCATATGAGAGATCATATCGAGTGCCATCGAGAGCGAGTACATACTCTTTTCCAGTTCGGGGATCATTTCTAGGATAATCCTGAACCTCAAGAATATTCCAATCTCCGACTCTCAAGTAGTATCCGCGGTGTTTTGCTTCAGACACATCTAGGAGTTCAATTATGACATTGTTAACCCACATCATATAATCGGTTCCTTGATGCAAATTCCCGTCTATGTCCCACCAAGAGTACCAGTAGGTTCCTCTGTTATCGTAGTACATTGGATAACTCTGGGCGGATATGAAAGAACCATATCCCGGAATTGTGATACTATATAATTTTGCAACCCATTCGTTCTCAATGTAAATCTTTGAGCCGTTGAGTAATTCGTAGTAGTATCCAGTATTGTCAAAGAAGAGTATTCTCTTATCAGTGTAAGAAGAGTATGGATCGGATATTTCCCTGAGAACAATCGGATAGTCAATACTATCAATTGTGATGTAGGGACGTTCTTCAACTGCTAGCCAATCACTCACACTGGGTATTCCAGCATTGTAGACACCAATCTTTGAAGAAAGATCTACGTATAGGCTATCACCTGCATAATCCAGACTATGAACCCATCCAGGTCTCCAGATTCCAACATCATGGAATCCCATTCCGGATGCAGGATCCTCAATCCAGGTATTATTTGCGAAATTAAAGTCCCAATAGTGAGTGATTTCACTAACAGTGTCAGTGAGATTGACAAGGAATGTATAGAAGAGGTCTCCACCACTGGTATAGATATTAATGTCAGAAACATCAGCAAAGATAACATCAGTCTTGGTTAACTCTGATTTAATACCATAATAGTACCAGTCAGATGACGGTACCCATTTGTCGTCTTTTTGATTGTAGTAGTACCACTCGCGATACCAACCTTCAACCCACTCATCCTTGTATGTATAATATTCACCATAGACCCATTCATCAGTCCCTGTGGATGGATTGTATTCATAATGCCAACCAGTTGTGAGAACCTCACCCCACTGCCAGTGATAGCCCCAAGTTTCGTTTTCCTTGGCTGTATAGTTGTACGAGGTTAAACGGACTGATTTATCAGAACCAACAAGTATCTCGTAGTACATGTCAGTGTATCCGTATGTATCTTCATACCAGAAGCTATCATACGATTTCATTTCAAAGAGAGCTCCATCAATATCTGAAGAGAGATCTGCGCCACCCTGCAAACGACCTCGTACTTTGAATGGAGTACCTGGATCAGCAGGGAAGAACCAGCTGTAGATTGGTGTTCCATCAACATTCAGAAGTTTAGCAATTGTAACTGGAGATTCAACAGCAACTTCCTTGGCATCATAGTATTCCTGCCAAGTCATTAGAGCAGTACTCGAGTCACTTGCACTTACTCCATAATTATATCCATCTTTATCTTTCACTTGTTCTTGGAAATGAATGATTGCACCCTTTGGAGCGTCATTGGTGAAATGTCCAACAAACTCAATACTGACGACACCATCGACAGTATATACACTACTGAGAGTCTCATTTATCTCATAAATATGGAAAGGAGCATTCTCTATAGGTTCGGTGTACCAGACAAGTTCTTGTTCAACATCAGGTTGATAGTGATCAAGAGGATAAGTCCAGTATGCAAATCCATAGATGCTCTCCCATGCCATTGATGTAAAGTTGTAAATATACATCAGACGCATTTCGTCTGTCATTTCATAGGTTTCAACGTACCAGCTCATTGTGGTCTCGTTGTAGTTAATGTATCTGTAATCATGGGTTCTCCATTCGAACCCATAATAGTAGTAATCATAGGTCGTGTATTCGCCCCAAACTTGTTCTGGAACTGTGTATTGAATTGAACTATTATAGAAATAGGTCTCAAGAACTGGGTCATATTCCCATCCACCTGTCTTTGTGACCATTTCTGTATGTTGACCAACTTTAGTGATTGGAATTTGCATATCACCATAGAATTGAGTCCATATTGCAGCATAATCTAAATCGCTGCTACCAGTGATGTTGATTCGCAACATGAAATCAGTATTTCGACTTACGCTATAGATGGTATCACCTGCAAGATCTTTCTTTTCAAGGGTGTAACCACCATTGTAAGCGTATGAATATGCCTCTGAAACTGGAATACCGAGAGCGATATACTCTGACATCATATCTTGAATACTGGACTTGGAGCGAACATCATAGGAATTCCCTAATGTATCATAGATGTTAGCATAAAGATTGTACAAACCTTTCGGAGCATTAGTTGAATATGTCACACTAAATATAACATAAAACATGCTAGAATCGCTATAGAAACTGCAACTTGGTTCATTGATTGTGACATATGGTGGTGCATAGTAACCGGATGTGTAATTCTCGCTATATGAATAGGCATACCAAGTTGGAACACTATCATTGTAGAAATTGAGATTGAAACTTGCACTGAAGTTGTAATCTTGAGTTATGTACCAACCATTTAGATAGACACTCTGGATACCTGCTCCTCTCAGAATATTTCTAGGAATGTTGATTCTCCATTTGACTGGTTCTCCAAGAGGAATGAAATCACTTCTATCAATCTGAGTACCATTGTTATAAAATAACTCGTAGTTCGCCTTAGGTCCAAACATCCAATTGTTATTGGACCAAGTCCAAGTGTCATTATAGTTGCCTACATCGGTATACCAATCCACATTAGTTCCCTCATCCGCAGTTTTGGAATAACTAATGGGTTTTGGATTAGTCAGATAACTCGGACCACTTGATGAATCTACATAATTCTGTGGAACGGCTGCAGAGTTACCTGCTATTGAAAAGGAGACAACGAACAATGTCACTACAAACAAGGCAAATATCTTGTTGAATAATCGCATTGGCCGCATTTTCTATCTCTCCATAACGCAGCCAGATATGCATGAACCAGCGCAAGATGCGGTGGCGCTTCAGACATACTGAATTCAGCACACGGCGGCGTTAGTGAATATAATATATCAACCAATATCTATTGGTATTTATTAATAAACTATAATAGGATATGATAAAATTAGCATTTTCAGTCAAAATTTTGAGGAATACCAGAACAGATTAATGACAACAAAGATATGGCGATGTTGTACAAATCAATGAGTGTGAGTGGATATGAAGATAGAGGCAGACCTAGTTGTCTTCAATGGAAACATAATTACCATGGATCCACAGAATCCTAATGCAGAAGCACTTGCAGTCAAAAGCTACAAAATCTTAGCTATAGGAAATGAAGAGGAAGTCCTAGAACTTGTTCCTACTGCAAAGAGGGTCATAGATCTGGGAGGAAAAACAGTAGTCCCAGGATTTATTGATGCACATACCCACCTTACAAGTGCAGGATTGAAATTATCCCATATTCAACTTGATGACGTGAAATCACCTCCTGAAGTGATTCAAAAGCTAAAGGACAATCTTGGAAGGTATAATGAAGGCGAGTGGATTTTAGGATATGGCTGGGATGAAAGTGAGTGGTCTGATAGAAGATACATTACCGGAAAAGAATTGGATGAAGTAAGTACAAATCATCCAATCATGATTACACGAGTTTGCGGTCATCTCGCTTCTGTAAATAGTGTTGGTCTAAAGAAATTAGGAATAGATCTAAAGCAAGAAGGAGTAGACAAAGACAAGAAAGGTAAACCAACAGGCATTCTCAAGGATATTGATGAAGTCTGGGAGAAAGTTAGGGCAGGACCTGAGAAATTCTTTGAAGGAATTGTCAGGGGAAATAAAATTGCTAATCAAGTTGGAATTACAACGGTTGTAGACAATGCACCTTCTGGAACTTTACGTCACGTTCGCGAAGTGGAAACTGAGAATAAGCTTAGTACAAGAATGATCCTCAACATCCCTGTTGAACAGATAGACAATATGATTGACCTTGGAATTACATCAGGTATGGGTAGCCCATTAGTAAAGATTGGTGGAGTGAAGATTTTTACAGATGGCTCAATTGGTGCAATGACCGCGGCTGTGTCTAGAGGTTACCTTCCAGACCCAGAAAACAAAGGAATGTTGTTATTCTCTGCGGACAAGTATGCAAAGGTAGTTGAAAAGGCTGTAAACCACAATATTCAGACAGTTACACATGCCATTGGTGATGAGGCCATTGAAATGGTCATTGCTACCTTTGAAAGACTGAAAGACAAAAGTATGCTAAGAAATCAAAGACATAGGATTGAGCATGCTGAATTGATAAATGAATATCAGATTCGCCGTGCTGTTGGATTAGGTCTTATCCTTTCCATGCAACCAAACTTTGTTGGAAGATGGCAATTAGAAGGTGGCCTTTATGATGAACGACTAGATGCTGAAATTGTTCGCGGGATGAATATGTTTAGAGTAGCATTGGATAATGGAGCTAGACTCTGTTTCGGATCGGATGGGATGCCGTATGGCCCAATCTATGGAATCTGGTCAGCTACAACTCATCCAAACGATCGTGTTCGCTTGACTGTGGATGAAGCCTTACGTTGTTACACGATGGAAAGCGCATATTCAGTATTTCAAGAAGATACACTTGGAAGTCTAACAGTTGGGAAAAGAGCTGATTTTGTTGTTCTATCTGATGATATTTCCTCAGTGGACCCAGATTATATCAAAGATATTGAAGTAGAGATGACAATTGTTGGTGGCATCGTGGAATACTCTGCATCTCGAGCTTGAGGTGTTAGAATGGGCAAGATAAAAGTCCTGACTGAGGACTTGGTATCACTCATTTCAGCTGGAGAGGTTATTGAGAATCCTTCTTCAATTGTGAAAGAGCTAATAGAGAATTCACTTGACGCTGGAGCAGATATGATTGATATCTCGATCAATGAGGGAGGAATACGATCAATCATTGTTTCAGACAATGGTTCAGGAATCATGCATGATGATTGTAATGTGTGTTTGTTACGACATTCAACCAGTAAGATTACCTCGAAAGCAGATATAGATGCTATCACTACGTATGGATTTAGAGGTGAAGCATTAGCTAGTGTCGCTTCTGTTGCAGATGTGAAAATAACAACTCAAACAGATGATTCTGAGCACGGCTCTAGGATTACTGCACGATTTGGTGAGAAACCGAGTATTGACATTGCATCAAGACCTACAGGAACCACTGTTGAAGTGACGGACCTGTTCAAAAACATACCAGCTCGTAGGAAACATCTTGCTGATCCAAGAGTAGAATCCCAAAGAATTCACGAAGTAATCATGAAACAATCTGCAATCCTTCCAGAGATTGGTTTCCGTTTTATCAGAGATGGAAATTCAATTATCGACTGTCCACCCAACCAAAGTGCAAGTGATAGAATTGCTTCCCTCTGGGGAATCGATATTGCAAAGGCATTGATAGATGTCTATCAGGAGGTTGATGATATCAGAATCTCGGGATTTGTTGCAAGACCACCAGTTTCCAGAGGGAATCGTTCACGCGAATATTTCTCAATAATGAAGAGACCTATCTCAGACGAAAAATTGAGTCAGGCAGTCGAATCTGCGTATTCTACAACATTGATGAAAGGCCAATTTCCAATCTGCGCATTAGACATCACGATGAATCTTGGAAAGATTGATGTAAATGTACATCCAACGAAGCGAGAAGTTAGGATTCTGGACATCGACAAGGTATGCATAGTAATCAAGGATGCAGTCAGTATAGCTTTAGGGCTGAAAGAAGTAAAAGATGATGAAACAATTCAAGCATCATTAATACCTAGTCACTCGCTGAGTCAACAATCAGAAGCCATGCAAATCAAATCTCCTGTCATTGGAAAAATGAACCAAGATGAATTGTCTGCAGCTCTTCTTATAGAGCAGACAATATTGGAAACTCCAACTGAACAGGGTAGTACTAGTAATGAAGTAGAGTTCTTATCAGGAGTATTCAGAATTATAGGTCAATTGAATAATCTCTATATCCTGTTAGAATCTGAAGAAGGGTTACTCATTGTAGACCAACATGCGGCACATGAGAGAGTCCTCTATGAACGTCTACGTCAAGAAGTGAATCAAAACAGAGTAGCTGTGCAAGAACTCTTACAACCATTCATCCTCAGCTTGAGCCCAAAGGATACAGAACAGATCCTTGATCTATCAGAAAATCTAGAATCCATAGGATACTCAATTTCTAGCTTCGGAGGAACTGAAATATCAGTATCAACGCTTCCCGAGATTCTTGGGCGAACTGCATCAGAAACCGAATTGCTCAACTTACTTGATAGAATTTTAGACCTTGGAGGAAAAGAGGCAGAAGAGACCTTTATGGATGATCTTGTGAAAATCACAGCCTGTCATGCTGCTGTGAGAGCGGGTCAGTCCTTGAATCTTGATGAAATGAGAGTTATCATCACAGAATTATCAGGAACAAGTGGGAAGTATAATTGCTGCCATGGGAGACCTTCAATGGTCAGAATTAGAAAAGAAGATCTTGATCGGGCAGTAGGTAGAATGGGAGTTGATGCAATTGCACGGTATAGAGCAAGACATGGCTTGAAAAGTGATTAACCCATATCAATCGTTGCAAATGAGATGTAAGGTACTGCCTCACTATCAGTATGTGCAACCCATTGAATGTTCTTCCACTCCGACTCTATATCATGCATTTGCTCAATAGCTAAAGTCGTTATAACAGAATTCCATGCATTCTCAATGCTTTCGCCTATGTAATCCTCAAGAACACGTCGAGGAATAGCAATAGGTTTGTCAAGCATGTATCGGATGACTTCGAAAAGTCGAGGTTCTGGAGTCACATCTGTTTGAATATCAGCAAGGTCTCGTAAGTGTTCTTTCCAATTCATAGAAATCACCGCACAACTGCAACGAAATCGAGGATATAAAATACACTAGCAGAATCAATCAGCGATTTCTTCAATCATTGCATCGATCTCTGGAAGTACTATACCTGTTAAATCATACAATCGATTCCTTACATTAGTTACATGATAGATAGTAGATTTCATCATCTCAACTGCCTCAGGTCTCAGACCATATTCTCCAGCACCTTGGTTCAATGAAACATATACATCATGTAATCTTCGAAGACAAGCAATCACCTCAAAGTATTCAATATGCTTTAGTTTCCTCCCCAATGCTGTTTCATATCGTTCAAGTAAATCATCTCTTCGCTCAATGGAGCTGTAAGCATAATAGAGGAGCAGAGACCATGCAACATCAACACGTGAATCATTAATCCCCACTGCACCCCAATCTATGACTATGGGATTATCATTCTCATCAAGTAAGACATTCATACCATGAAAGTCTCTATGAACGACTGAAGGTTTCTCGCATGGAACTTGTTCCATCCTTTCTTCTAACCATTGGACGATTGGTAAAAAGAATTGAGAATTAGTACGCTTCATTGTATCTTTGTAATCAGAAAGTGTCGCATTAATAATAAAGAATGGGTCATCAAGTTGCCCTTTGATTTCATCAGATACAAAAGACTCCCATTTTGTGTTATGTAAGTCTACAAATAACCTGCACATAACATCAAGCCAATAGGAGAGTGATTCGTTTTCCTGGCGGATGCGATCGTCTATCGTACCTCCATTAATACGTTCCATAATGATGAATGGATGTCCAATTATAGAGCTATCAGTTTCGAGTAAATGGACAGTCGGGACAGGGTAATTGACATTGCGTAATTTTTTCATAAATGTATATTCTTTGCGTGCCTTATCATCAACGCCCTTACCTGGAAAAATACGAATCACCAATGAATCTACAATAATGCCATTGGATTCCTCCCATTCTAAATCAAAGGAGCGAATCTCTGTTTCCCATCCACTTGTAATATCAACGAGATTTAATACTCGAAGGTTCTTTCTTAAAGGATATTGTTTCTGAAGATATAATTGTAAAACAGAAGCATCCATAGATGATTGATAATATTCAAGAAAATGAATCTTTAGTTATAGAAAAAAAGAGGAGAAGAGAAGTCCAATGGACTTCTCTCACGTGTTTACTTCTTTTTACGTGCTTTTGGCTTTGGTTTTGATGCTGAACCACCACGTCGACGCATTAGTAATCCAAGAATGACAATTACAGCAACTACTGCTCCACCAATGATGAGAAGCGTTGTAGTGTCGATTGGAAATCCACCAGGCGCATCTGTCATCATGAAGATAATTTCATTCTGCCAGAGTTCAACATTATCTGCATAGGTTGAATCGTCCTCGTCAGTTTGAAAATTATCAATAATAATGGTATTGAAGAGAGTCTTTCTGTCGTTACTTACAACAATTGTAGCAGTATCACTTTCTTCAGTTGCAGTTGTTCCCGCAAGTGCTGTATAGCCAGCAGAATAGGTCACAGTATCGCCATCATCACCGAAGAGTGCTATCGACGAATAATTGCTCATTGAATGATCATTTGGTTCTGTGAAGATAGGATGAGTTGTATCCCATAGGTACATCATTGGTTCGCCTGAAATACTCGAACTCCATTCCACACCCATCTTTGACCACAGAGGATGAGTTGGATGAGTGTCAGAAGTAAATGATGTCAATATCAATGTGCCACCAGTGTTTACAAACGCATATAGTTCATCATAGATTATGGATTCAGGCCAATAGTTAACATTGTTGTAGATTAACAACTCCCATGACTGTGAATCAATGAAATCATCCAGATACTGACGCGTGTTAAAGAGTGAGTAAGAGAGACCAAGATCTCTAAGAGCCTTACAAACAGCATCATTCCATCCGAGATAATCAGTGTGCACAAGGATTTCGGCATCAGTTGAAGATAACCAGTTTAATACATTAAGGGCATATCGAGTGTTTGATGCTTGACTTAATTGTCCACTATCAAAGATATTCATATCTGCCGATAAGATTACTCTTCCAGCTCCGTACTCTTGACCTGCAACAACGCAGTCTGTTCCATCCATCCATATTTCAGTTGCATTACCAATGACGACTAAATAGTTCCTATAGCCAATAGAAAGACCACTACAACTTTCAAGGGTAAGATGGCCTTCTGCAGAGGGAGTCATGGTAGCATAGTCTAAGACATCAGTTGTTCCTAGACTCATATCCAAATTCTGCATCAATTGATTGAGATATACATCTCCAGAGCCGCCACCAGCATTCATACCAGTTCTATCTCCCAGAACAAGTAGACTTCCACCATTAGCGACCCAATCGTCTACTGCAGTACGTTCAGCAGACGTGTAATCTACATCAGGCCAATTTACAACTAGAATATCGTAATCTGCTAAACGTTCAGCAGTAAGATTTCCAGATGCCAAGGGATATAGCTTATCAAATGTATACGAGTGATTGACAGCTAGACTTCTGAATTGACCAAAGTTTTCTGGTACTGCCCAGACTGTAATATATGGCCAGTCCCAAAAGTCAACACCAATACGTGGTGAATGAGTCAAATCAAATAGAATCCGACCTTTTGGTCTTGGCATTAACCACTCAACGGAGTCCACGATAATACTCTCAAATGCAGTTGGAATTGAAGAACCATCTCCTGGTAACTGGACAATACGACCACCTCGTGATGATTCATCAATTGCAAAGCCTGTAACAAGAATTGGCAATGAAGAATTGCTTAGTAGAACATAAGTATTGCAATAAGGTTCAATACTAGTCATAACAGCTGTAGATGTTGTCATCCAGTTTTCTTGTCGCTCTGCAACAGTATCGCTAATGTGATAATCTTTCATCGTTGGATGACGACTAGTGACATTTTGTTCTGCTGATGGTATGTACAACCATTTGGAAAAATATCCGTCATCTGATACGGTTGGATCAAGTATTCCTGCATACCACAAATAGCTTAGGCTACCGTGGAATGAAAGAACTCCACCACCACCCATCCAGAACTCTTTTACAAGATTCACAATACTTGAATTTGGAAGATTGTTAATCAGTATGAAAACATCAAAGTTAGCTGTGATTAGCTCATGATCAAGTATGTCCTCTTCGGTGAGATGAGTGACTGTATGACCTGCATCTTCTAATATTGTTTCAATCTCATCTAGATGATTAGTCAAATTTTCGGCATTCGAGTAGATTGGGACTGTAGTATCATCCTCATCAAAAATAGCAACCCGAACTGTCAGGTCCGTATTTTGTGAGGGAATTGCTGTTTTTAATGGAGCAGAAGTATTGTTCATCACAGTGACTACTGAGGGAACAATAGTTAAGCCACCAAGAAATAATAGGATTAGAATCATAGGTATGACGCGCTTCATCGTCTCCACCTCTTCATTGTAGTCATGCATTTACAGTTATAAATACACTAGAAAATGAGCCCGAATATTATGATTTTATTCTTAAAACATTGATTCTTATTTTTTGAATCAACATATCTTGAGTTTACCGAATATATAAGAAGGAGAGAAAACTTGAACTGCTACATCTATTCAGTCAAGTTGGTCGATCTTCGTGAGTATCTGGTACACAATTTTGTTCATAGAGACCATTGTTATAATTTTCATGATCTGGATGGTATGGTCAACTGCAGTTGGAGCTCCTTGGTTACCAACTCCCAAATCTAAGGTAAGAAAGATGTTGGAATTTGCAGAGGTGCAGCCAGCTGACATCGTATATGACCTCGGTTCAGGAGATGGTAGAATAATCATAATGGCTGCAAAGGAATTTGGGGCTCAATCAGTTGGAATTGAAGCTGACCCGATTAGACAACGTTGGTCTAAACTTATGATCCGACGCCATAAATTAAGAGAAAAGGTCAATGTACTACGAGGCAATTTCTTTAACTTCAATATTGGGGATGCAACGGTTGTGACACTTTACTTAGGAGTTGGGGCAAATAACAAACTAAGAGATAAATTAGCCACAGAACTAAAACCTGGTAGTCGAATCATTTCACATCATTTCGTTCTAGAAGATTGGGAAATTACAGAAGAGAACAAAGACGAGGATCTCTACAAATATGTAATTCATTAGATTTTCAATCAAAATGTATTCCTGTGTCATTCACTAAATTGGCTCAAAATCGAATTTTAAAAAAGCGAAGAGTTTTACTAGCTCTTTGTATATATTATTGTAGGTCAACTGCGGAAACCGTCAATATAGGGAAAAGCATGCTATTCGGGATAGGGTAGAAATGAGTACGACGTGGTTCATTGCAAAAGAGTACCTGAAAAGGCTAGAAGCTGATTTTGAGGAAAATGGACGTAAGACCTTTACAGTCACACCAAAATCCAAGACGGAGACGAAGGTGATCGAGGTATTTCCTGGGAAGAATTGGATAACATTGACTACACGGCTCATGGATCTAGCTGACCTTCCTCCTAAAGCACGAAAGACAGCCTATGAAACATTATTGAAGGCTAATGCTACACTCGTCGAAGTAAACTTTGGTGTGGATAAGAAGAATTGCCTGATGGTCCGCAATGCAATTCCAGTGACAGGTATCTCATATGATATATTCAATTGTACATATGAAGCACATCTTTCAGCAATCAAGTTCTTCTTTGAGAAGTTATATCCGCAGATGTCAGAATAGTTTGATGACTGATTTTAATGCAGAAATGAAAAAGAGAAGAAAAGCGGGTACTAGACCCGCTCCTATTTTTTAATTACGTCTGCGCGTTGCTGCGATGATGACAACAATCAGGATGATTCCACCCACAACAGCGAGGAGCATCATCATAGTCTGGCTATCAAGTGGACCAGAACCTCCACTGGTTGAGGTTGTTGTCGTTTCAGGTATTGTTGTAGTGGATCCATCGCCTATGGTATAGGAGAAATCATCCGATACTACCTCATTACCCAATGTGTCAACAGCTACAATACGATATGTTACAACCGTGCCTTCAGCCTGTGCTGGGATATCAGCAGAGTAAATATCACCATCCGAACTCATCGAAACATTGTTCCAATCTCCAGAATCTATCTTGTACTGTAAAACTGCATAATCCACTCCAGAAGGATCCTGGATATTTACAGTTACTGTAACAGGATTGAGAGATGTGGGTGAAAATGGTTCATGTGAGATTGAAGATAAAGATGGCCCATTTACATCAGCAGTACCATGTGAGATGTAACTCACGAACACAGGATCAACATATACGCCGTAACCATCCCACCACTTGAAACTCAGTACAGTATAGAACTGTTGAGAAGTAATGGAGAAGGTCGTAGCTGAACTACCTCCGCCGGATGTATAGATTTCACTGAATGTTGAAACTGGGACAGTCTGAGCACCAACAGTGGATGGATAACTACTGTTGAATGCCCAATCATATGGAGCACCTCCAAGACCCATCATTGCAACACTACTGAGACCACTAGCCATAGTGAAGTTCAACGAGGCTTCTTCTTGGTCATTTGTGATAACTTGTCCTTCATCATTAATGTAAGTAGCATTTGCAGTTAACCCACCACTTGTATAGATGGTTAGATCACTGTAGAATGCTACTGCAAGACTCATACCTTCTAGAGGATTGGTAGCAGATGGGAAGTCAACATCCCATTCACCTACACCAATATCGAATTTCACATTGGCAGAGTTTGAACCACCTGTAGCATTAATTTCACCAGTAAAGTGAACATCAATTGAGAATTCTTCAGTGAGACATTCAGATGGACGTTCATCAAAGTCAGTGAAATCAGAACCAGTGAGAACACCATCATACCAATCGAAGTACGATCTCTCACCAAATGGATAGACTACACCAGTCACATTGGCAAAAGAAACTCCAAAATCAATGGTTTCATCAACTGCGCGATATTCTGAGTCTGTTGTGTTGGGATTGCCCCATGCCTCACCAGGAGTGATGAAGCTTACAGATTCAACATCTACAGGCATCCAGTAGTGAGTCAGTTCAGCAGAACCTAGACTCTCAGTTGATATAGTCATGAAATTATCACTATCAGTGTCATTCCATGCAAACATTCCTGCATATTGATAGGCAAGATTTACGTCCATCAAGTCGGAGTGAGTACCATTACTTACTTCAGTAGTGTAAGACTCTTGAAGTTCCCACCAGAGCCAACTCCATTCTTGGGTATTATCCGCCATCCAATCCCAGCCTTCATCCTCAGCTTGTTGGATCATATCAGTTAAAGTTCGATTTTCGAACATCCAAGAGATACCCCAATACCCAGGTCTAGGATTACCATAGGAATCAAATATAGTGTCATAAACTGTAGCATACTCAGTAGGAGTCAATGAAGAACCATCAGTATGTGTCCAGATGTTAATGTCACTCCAATCAAATGTCCAATTGAAGGTGACCATACCAGTAAATGAATGCAGATGGAACTCGTCATCCCATAGTTCACTATCAGGTTCCCAGAGAATGCTCACATCCAAGTATTGTTGAGTTACATTGAAGTAATCTGTACCTTGATGAATCTCACGAACATAGAACTGGTCATTAGTTGTTCCAAGATCTCCATCTAGGTCAAGAGCTCCAGACATTGGATCAATAGTCCAGACATCATTCTCCCACATACCGTATGGAGGAGTACCATAGACTATTCTATCCTGATTCCGAATGATAGTCACTGGAAGCGGAGCATAATCCAATTTCTTTGTGAATCCATATACCTTGAAGGCTTCATAGATGATATCATTTCTTCCATATGCATGGTATGTATCAACAGTTGTGTTGAATTGCCACGAGGGGTAATTGAACTTGTAACTCTCTGGAGTGTTTGCGAGGTCGATAATCTCCAAGATCGAGCCATTAAGAATATGTTGAAGGAATGTATAACCATGTGGAACAACATTATCATCCATGTACGTGTTGATGTGCCACATATCAATCATGTAGTACTCATCCCAACCCCATTCCCAATAATCAACAGGAAATTGTGTCACATTAACCCATTGTCCTTCCCAGAAGAATTGACCATCCCATGGTCCACCCTTTGTTGCATTGACGAAAATGAGTTCAGCAGTGTAATCCATCCATCCTTGCCAACCTTGGTGATTGCCATAGATATCAATCATGTAATATCTATCAATTTGCCAATCAAAGATATCAGCAGGTTCAGCAATGGGATTATCCATTCTTGAATAGAAGGATGTGCCATTTGCTAATGTGATGTTCATGAATGTTGCTCGCCATGATGAGTTGTAGAAATATTGTTCTCCAAGCATAGTAGTTACATATGGGAAGCCTAAATCATCATCGAAGATTCTACTTGAGTAGTAATCACCATCATAGAAACCTGTCTGAAGATCAAGCCAACCATCAGGCACGAACTCGAACGTTAATGGATTACGATGACCATATGCAACAGTCCAATCAGATTGCATCATATCTGTAACGAAGTAGGTACCATTTGCTATGGTAGTCCATGGTATATCCATCATACTAACGTAGTCATAGCTAAACTCGTATTCTGGATTCAATGTCCAATCTGTAACGTTATAGAGCAAGGTTTCAAGCTGATAGACATCATACCAATAACCAGGTGTAGGATCATACTCCTGATAGAGATATACAGCTTCGTACCAATTACCATCTACATTGGCATATTCTGTAGCAAAGTATCGACTATTTGCATAGTCATAGATATTCTCTAGATTATTGAGTTCCCAGACATTCCACATCGGAATTCCCGGCGCAGGAAGCTGATATTTTGTACCTCCGATTATTGTATAGACATGAGAGTCTGCCATGTAGTGAGGTATGAAGAACTGTTTTGATTGGTAGATTCCTGTCAGAAGTTCCCATGGCCACTCAATAAGGTAGAGTTTTCCATCAGTTCTATTCCAGTAGTGATCACCCAACATTGAATTCCGTAAGAATTCAATTGGTTCATAGGTCCCATTCAAATACATGACATAATGTTCATTACCCAAGTGGTCATTTCCGATATACTCTGGCCATCCGACCATATAGATTGGAATTGTTCCATTAGCTATAGTCATGTAAGTATGAGGAACAGTTTCAACCGGAACAAGTTCGTAGACAGTTGCAGTGTAACCACTCCAGAATGGACCCCATTCACCTACTATGAAAGTACCATTGATTGCCATCATCGAGTGGTAATCATAAGTTCCGGTGTATGTAGTCCATTGAGACCATGAGAGGAACCATGTGCTGAGCACTGGTAAGCTGATATTGTAAACAACACCAACACTACCGGTATACACATTTATCTCAGTTCCATTATCGAATCGGATGAAACTCTCTTCCTCACCAGTATCATAGTCGAACTCCGTACGGACATTCTCAGTCCAACTGTCTTCCATGTTTGTAACAAGATACGGTTTGAGATTGATTATTTCCCCATTGATTTCCACAAATGGAACTTTTTCTCGTTGATAGATATCACCAGTTTGAGAGTTCCTGAAGACCTCAGCTTGAACGGGTTCCTCCATGTAGAGCTTCTTAGTGTTATTCAAATAACTATAGACTGTATTTTGATTCCAACCGAGGACTGTATGCTCACCCCAACCGGATTCATAATCAGTGACCCAAGTAAGCTCACCATAGTAGTATTTCCATTGCCATTCAAGTTGAGGAAGTTCAGGCATTGGTACAATATCAAATGCAACTCTTAGGTCATTTCCAATAAGTTGCTGTTGTATATTGATTACATCAAGCCAATGTACAGGCATTCTGCAGTTCGGAGATTCAAATGATAACCATTGAGAAGTCCAATCATTTACGATAAAGTCCCAAGTTAATTCTTCCCAGAACCAATCTTCAATTAGAGTCCATTGTGGCTCCCATCTTCCAGGCATTACTTCAACCATAATCCAATCCCAATGTTCACCATAGCTCCATTGAGTTCTTACAGTTCGATTATATACATCTACATCAACTACTCCATGAGGATCGATACGAATCTGAATTTGAACTTCAGTCCACTGATTCCAATCGTACATCCCGTCAAATCCCCAGGAATCAGTCCAAGCATGCATGAAGAACCCAATACCATCGATGTCCTGGATGTAATCAGCACCACCCTGTAACCAAGAGGTCACAGTAAATGGTTCTGCAACATCAGTTTGGAACATCCAGTCAGGCTGATAGGGTTCACCTCCATGTGTAAGGGTCACAATAGATACTGGTGATTCCACAGCTAGGCTACGAAGTAATTCATATTGCGCAGAATCTTCAGGTGAAGATGTTGGGAGAAAAGCTAATTGAGCGAGTCGTCTACCATATATATCTACGATTTCGTCATTGATGTGCAAAGGTCGACCTTCTTCACTATTCGTTGGTTGGACGTCAGGTCCAATATGACCCCTGAAAGTGATTACAAATTTACCATTAAACTCAGAAAGCCCACTCTCAGCTTCATTCAGAATGTAGGGTACTGGATATCTACCATCAATAGGCCAGTCTTCATATTCTGTCCAATAGATTTCTCTCCAATATGAACCCCATTCATCTTCAATCCAGGTCATGTTCCGATAGTCATATGCAAGCTTTTCACTGAAGGTATTGGTCGCGAAATCAAAGATAATTGCATATCTACCCCAAGTCGTTTCCGGTCTAAGCCAGCCACCATCCCAGAACATGAACTCTCGTCCGGTATCAATCCAAGTGTAACCTTCTTCATAATGATAACCTTCCTTTTGAACTGTCCAGTTCACAGTTTTCGTTCCATTCCAGAAGTAAATGTCTGCAACATCATCATATTCCCAAACTCCTTGGATTGTCTGAGTTTCCTTGTAAGGACCCCAAACAAGTTGGTTGGTCACAATATTGTTGGGTATCTCAAATAATACTGTAGCATTCGCAAGTTCTGTACCATTTGTAATAGTTGCAGTCATGTTGAAGTCGACACCACGGGTTGCAGAATGTAGGATTGTTCCATCATCAGATACTCTTGTCCAGTCATAATACCCACCTACTGCTTGGTCTACAAGGAAGTCAAATGTTGTACCTATGATTCTTCCACTTTTGAACTCCTCAAATCTACTCTGTGCCAGTTCCTCAAAATTAGGACCTTGAACACCACATGATATTTGATAGAATCCACCTATAACCGTAGAATTGAATCGAACTCGAATAGTAGCACGATACGATTCAGCTGCGGAAATATACCCAGAAGCATTTTGGTCAAACTCTAGAAACGGATTCACTTCCGGTCCAAATACTGTTGCCAGAGTGAAATCAGGTGGAAGTTCTTCTGGAGGCCCATCAATCATACTAGCATTAGTGCCGCTATATGTCAACCATCTTGAATCTGTAATATTGTACCAGACCATCCACATAATAGGTCTTGGACCAGAATCATGAAATTCACCTTCACTCTCTGCGAGAGCAGACATATTGAAGTATGAACCCATTATATACAGTCCCATAGGAGTTGTACCAGTAAGTGCACTATATGGAATCTCAAGTCTGAAATCCACATATTGATCTACTGCGATTCCATCATCCCAAACCAACAGACTGCCATTTGTATAGCGAGTATGCCAATTAATAGTTGGTCCGAATTGATAGTGGTCACTGGTCCAAGTGTGATTATACTCATCTGTAACTGTTCCTAGATCCCAATCAACCTTAGTATAATTCATTGGATAGTCTGCTATGGTTTTAGAATCATTAGCAGAATATCTAATGGAATTTGTAAGAGATTCCTCCAACGAAATATCCGCAGCAGGAGGAGTCATAAATAATGAAAGGGAAAATAGAATTAGTGTAAACAATGAGAGTATCTTCGATATCGGTTTCGTGTTTTACACCTCAATGTAATTCTCTATAGCGACCGCAGCGGCATTAAGTCAGAATACAGACGTGCTATATCTCTCCACTCATAGAATTCACATGAAACAATATTGAGTGGTAATGTTGCTATTGCGGCGCATTCATTCTGCCATTTAATAGAAATAATATAAGATTACGGTGATTGAATTAGACCCACAAATAGGAGCAAAATTCGATTTTCCGAAAAGAAAATTGAGGAGCGGGAGTTGCCCCGCTCGAATTTTATATTCTATACTAAAAACATGTTTGCTATGAAGGGTGTTACAAAAGCTTCAAGCAGTGCTGCAATGATTAGCAGGAATGCAATCAAAGCAAATGTTCGCCAAGTTCGCTCATCACCTAACAAAGCCCGAGTTCTTGAAGGAATTGATTCCCAATCCTCTGCTTCAACTGTTGGCCAAAGATCCTTTCCAATACGGATGGATGCAGCGGCTGCAACTAAGAAGACAGGTATCTCAATAATAGCATGAGGTAGTATAGATGCAAGGAACCATGCCACATTTCCACCTGTAGGAGGTGGAGCAGTTAGTTGAATAATAGCAATACCTCCTACCGTAAGAGCTGTTGATAGAACTTCAGTGATTGCTAAAGACATCAAGCTGAACTTGATGTATGTAATGAGGAAATCCTCACCCTGACTGACACGACTGTTAAAGAATAATCTATACGCTCCAGCAAGGAAGAACGGAACAACAACCAACGATAGAAGTGTGAATTGGTCATCATATACAAAGTACTCTATTCCAAACATCAGAATAAAGAGTGGGAACCATGTAACACCAACCCCTTTTCCTCGAGCTACATTTACTCCTGCATATAGTATAATGAACAGAACAGGAATTCCAAGAGCAAAAACTGCTCTGAATCCAAGCTGGGTTGCTAAATCAGGAGGTAAACCATAAAACATAGCATTTCGTATGTC
>PJER01000122.1 GCA_002825465.1 Candidatus Thorarchaeota archaeon MP8T_1 | reverse complement strand
GATCGACACACAATTGGTCGTAATGCGTGTATCATGCATTTGTCATCTTTAAGAAAAATACAATCTCCATTCTCCATTTTCTTTAGGGCTATGAAGGTTGGGCCTCTCTCTGTTTTTGGAGAGGGAGTTCCAATAAGTCCTAATGGAATTGTATCGAGTTTGTCAAGTATGTAAAAATCAAGAGCCCTCATTGTTTCCTCAGGGCTTAATCCTAGGGCTGCAGAGATTCTGGCAATATCGTGTCCTGTGACAGTAATCAACATAGAATCTTCTCGACAACACGATCCGCATTTAGTGCACTCGAATCGTGGTAACTTGTTCTCTACAGATTCAGTTGGATTATTTATTGGCATCAAACTCATCCTAGTGAAGATTGGCTAAACATCTTCTGTTTCTACTGTCACATAAGGCTTGGTAAGAACTCTGCTAACTTCGCCAAACCTTCTTGTATCTCAGAAATCGAAACTGGATAGGAGAATCTTAAGAAGTTGTCATATTTTGCCCCGAACGCGACACCAGGAGTGCAACATACACCTGTCTTTTTGAGGATAAGTTCAGCAAGCGTATTGCTACTCAAGCCGAATCGTGTAACATCGGGAAATACATAGAAAGCACCCATAGGATTTAGGCATGGCACTTCTGCAATTTCGTTGAAGAGACGAGTAATCGTATCCCGACGTGCCTGATACTCCTTGACCATTACATCGATGGAGCTTTGATCACCTGTTAGGGCTTCAACACCAGCATACTGAACAAATGAGGTTGCGCATGAAGTTGTGTTCTGTTGAATCCGGGTCATATTAGAGATGGTTTCTTCATTGCCTATGGCATAACCAAGTCTCCAACCAGTCATGCTGTATGATTTACTCATTCCATTGATTACAAGAGTGCGTTCCATTGTTGGATCAACTTCGAGCATTGAGGTCTGCTTGAAACCGTCATAGACGAGAGTTTCATAAATCTCATCAGAGAACACAACGAAGTCATGATCCATGGCAAGGTCATGAATGAGCTTCATATTCTCCTTGGTCAAAACCCCGCCAGTTGGATTATTAGGGCTGTTGATAACAAGTGCTGATACGGTCCTTGAAACAGCATGTTTCAGGACTTCCTCATCAAGCGAATAGTTAGGATTAGTACAAACGTCGACTGGTTTTGCATTGACTGTTCGAATCATAACACGATAAGTAGGCCACGCAGGAGCAAGAAGTAGGACATCATCTCCTGCATCGATTGTGCTCAGAAAGCCCTGAAATAACGCCATCTTTGCACCAGGTGTGATAATGACGTTCTTTCGCCCATTAAAATTGATGCCGCGGTTCATGTAGTGCTTTTGAACAGCATCTAAAAGATTGGGTATTCCACGAGCTGGAGTGTATCTTGTAAACCCATTTCTTAAGGCCTCTATGCCTGCATTGACAATATTAGCAGGCGTTGGAAAATCAGGTTGTCCAACTTCAAAATGATATACTTTCTTACCTTGGCTCTCAAGGGTTTTGGCAATGTCAAACATTTTCAATGTACCTGACTCAGGGATTCTTTCCATCGTGTGAGAAGTCCAGTCCATGTTTGGTGCCACCAAATCGATGCATTGTCACAAAGGTACAAAAATGTACAATGATTTGCCAGCCTACAAAACACTAGATAAATGCATTCCGTTCTGTCAAAATCTACAAAGCTCGAATAGCTTCTGCTTCTGTTCATCTGTTCCGCATACACGAATACGGTCCTGAAGAATCTCACCCAGACCGAGATCATATCCCCTTCTTAGATAGTCTATCTCAAGAGGATCAAAACCGAACAGGTCTGCACAAAACGCATCCACTGCGAGAGGATCACGTCCAACAATGATGGCCCCAATCTCTCTGGTCATTCCCTCCTCTCTCTTGCCAACAACTAAGGTAGTAAGATCGACCACAGTGAGTTGTGGTTTGTAGACAGACAATATGTCCAAGAGAACATCGTCTAGCCGGTCATGATACACGCTCTTGTCAGTTTCTGGAAGCAGGCCAAAGAGATTTTTTATGCCAGCTCCGATGGTGCAGAGTTCTGGCTCAAATTTCACAGTTGGTATATTGATGAAGAAAGCAGGCTCAGCAAGAATAGAAGGCATGTTGTGATTCTGAAAATAGTATCCAGGCATCTTTACAGGTGAGGTAGGGAGTTCAGAGAGATTGACCAATGAAACATCTGATTGTGAGAGTTTATTATATCCCATCTGTTGAAAAGCATCAATAGTTCTTCGTACAGGATTGTCGCTTTCTATTATAGTCGCAGGGCTAAGATTCCTGAAGGCTGCGAGAACAGCTCGTACAACATCTACGCTTGTGTTTCCAAATAGCTTGGGATTGTATATTGATGGCTTAATTAGCACATGTGTTAATCTTTTGGGAAATTCTATAGGGGTTGTAAGTTTTGATAGGGCAACTTCTAACCCTTCCGCTGGATTTCTACGTAAGCCAATTGAAACCTCAGACGTGTACTTCATATTGTTTGATGATGCTGTCCAAGGCTTTAAGTGAGTGCTTTGTATCTAATTGCACTGAGATGAAACTGTCAGATAATCAAAGAGAGAGATACTCTCGCATGCTCGCTCTGAGAGACTTCACTGAGAAAGATATGCAATCGATTATGCGGACCAACGTTACAGTTGTGGGAGCTGGAGGATTGGGAAGTCCTGCACTTCGATTACTGACAGCTATTGGCTTTGGTACAATTAGGATTATAGATCGGGATATTGTTGAACTTTCTAATATTCAAAGGCAGACTATCTACAACACAGAAGACATAGGAGAACCCAAAGCTCTTGTAGCAGCAGCAAATCTAGCATTAATGAATCCAGAAGTGGAATTTGAGCCCTTTGCAGTTTCGGTTCAGGATGAAAATGTAAATCAGTTGCTTAAAGGAACCGATATCATTATCGATGGGCTAGACTCATTTAAGACTCGTCGAGTTATCAATAGAGCAAGCCTAGATTTGAAAACCCCCTATATTTTTGCGGGAGCTGTCGAATATTATGCAAACCTCTCAACCTTCATTCCAGGTGAAACTGGGTGCTTACATTGTCTAATGGGTGAAGCAGAAGATAATCCTGAAAACACATGCGCACAAGTTGGAGTTTCGCCAACACTTCTTTCTCTTGCTGCAGCAGTTGAAGTTAATGAAGCAATACGTGTGGCAATTGGAGTTAAACCTGTACTTGCCAATCGTCTTATGACAATTGACTCATCCATTCTTAGTTTTGATTTCTTTGATATCGGTCGCGTCGCTACTTGTCCTCAGTGTTCGCCCTCAAGGACTGGTGATAAGAAGGAGGAGCAGGACCTCACCGTACATATGTTGTGCTCTCAAAGCTTCAATGTTTCTCCACCATCCATTATGGATTTGAATCTTGAAGAGATTGCAGAAAGGCAAGATACTCAATCTATTGTAAAAGCGAGCAAGAAATTTCTTGTTGTACAGAAGCCATCAGGATCAAAAATCACACTGATGAGTTCTGGCTCTGCAATCATTAAAGGAGTCAATACTGCTGAGGACGCGGTTCGACTTTATGAGGATATTCTCAAAAGCGCAGACTAGGCACCAAAGAACAATCTGCGTGCTCTGCGTTTTCGCTCTTCCTCATCCTCCTCGCTCTCAGGTGGCGGGGGAGGAGCTGGAGGCTCAGTTATAGGTTGCATTGTGTCTCCAGATTCTGTATCCTTACTACTCTCCATCTCAACAAACGATTCGTCATCTTCCACTTTTTCGATCTCTTCTGAGATTTCTTCCTCATCAACTGGTGATTCATCAAAGGAACTCCAATCACTCGGGACGTCTGACGGTTCTGGTGGTTCATCAATTGCTTCCTCATCAGATGAATATGTATCCTCACTTCCTTGTTGGTCAATGTAATCATCATCTTCACTCAAGTAAACATCATTTTCTGACTCGAGTGGTTCCGGTTCAGGAGCAGGAGTGACAGCAGCCTCATATTCAGACCAGGTAAATGCGGGTCGTTTCTCCACAATCTCAGGCTCTGGCGGGGCTGCTTCCAATTCATCAAGTTCCTCAAGTTCAGACTCACTTAGTTGTTCTTCACCCACGGATTCCTCTGACTCTTCTGTATCTGAATCTACCACTAGAGGTGGTGGTTCAACTAAAACAAAGTCACTTGTAAAGTCGCGCTGCGGCCCTTGAATAATTATATCATCCGAAAGCTCCTCCCCGGATCGTTCAACTGTGTCAATTGAAATCGAGGATTCATCAGACTCAATCGATATTTCCTCAGAAGAATCGTAATTTGGAGATTCCACTGCAATCTCATACTCTGTGTCTGGAACAGGGTCAAGCGATTCTTCGTCAACTTCCTTCAAGTCAGATTCATATTGAGGAGGAGGCGCTGCTACTGATTCAGAGGATTCGTAAGAACTTGGAATCTCATCGTCTTCCTGAACGAAAGAGAGACCTAATTTCTCACGTAAGCAGGATTCGCAACGTTTCGCAGCTGCAATCAATCCATCGTGAATGAAGTCATCAAGGCTCTTTGCACGTTTAGGATTTCTTACAGCCCATTTATTGAAACTATCAACCATTCTAAGTGCGTCGCGCACGCCCATCCAGTATTCGTCTGATCTTTTATTATCTGAGCTCACTGCAGACACCAAGCTGAGTGGATGCTAGAATTGAAAAAAAGGTTTGTACTACTTCCCTTTCTTGGTCTTTCGCTCCAAAATTTCACCAACAACATCATCGAACATGTGCTCAATTTCAGTTCGCTTGAATTTATCCATTGTAGAGCCTATAGTGACAACGCGAGTCGGTATTTCCGTGCCGAGGTTTTCACGAATTTCATTTCGATAGAGAGTTTCTATCTCAGGGTCCGGTTCTCTAAGAACAATTATGACACCACTTGCTCCTTTGTAGGTCAAGGCTAGAAGAATATCAAGTGCTGAGTGACGTGGAGACATAAACACTGCATGAACTTCGGATGTGTCAAAATCGACTTCAGTAGATCCGATTCGAATCCCGTCAACTGAAACCACAGGATCATCGAATATTGATAGTACATCCATGAGAAGTTTGTCGTCTGGACCGACAACGGTGATCTTGAACAGATACTTGCTTATTTTCTTACCATTCATCTTTTTGGCAGGCGTCATTGCTCCCAGTACTCCCATTGAAAGATTAGTTACTCGATATAGATTCACTATGATGGACGATAGAAGAACTCCCATATTCAGATATACCTTGTGCACATAAATATTCAGGAGTTTTCTAAGATGGATTCCATTATTAGAAGCCATAGATTATTAAGCGGTTGCTTGAGCGCCTTATTCTTGGAGAGCAAATTGGCAACGGTTGATGAAGTATTCAGATCATTGGAGCCCGTGATGGATCCAGAGCATCCTATATCAATCACAGATCCTCAAATGTCGATTGTGAAACAAGAGTACATTGAGGTTGATGATAAATCAATCAAGGTTCAGTTCAAGCCAACAGTCCCATACTGTCCTATGGGCGGACTGATTGGCGTCTTGATAAGACATCGTTTGGAATCAGTATATCCAGATAGTAATATCAATGTGGTTGTCTTGCCGGGAACACATTCGCTTGAGGCACAGGTCAATGAAATGATTGGTGATGATCAAAAATACAATCAGATTGTTGAACAGCTGAAGAGTCGTGGAATGATGTAATCAATACTGGGGAATCGAACGCCTATGCAATGGCGACAAAACCTACTCCCATTGGGATTCCTTTTGATGGCAATTGGAGCTCTTTTGCTTTTTATTACTAACACATCTCCTGAAGGCGGTGTTTTCTTTGTCTTCCCATTTTTCATCTTCGGGGGCTCAAATATTCTTGGGCTTGCTATCGTAATTACGTTGTCATTAATCTTATTTATAATGGTCCTGCGCATGTCATCACTAGTTGTAAACCATACTGATTCCCTGGCGAATTTAGATTTACAGGATGAATTCATTCCAATTGGTTCAAGATGTGTTTATTGCTCAAAACCAATCCCTGTCAAATCATCATTCTGTCCCTTCTGTGGCAATCCAGTTGAAGAGGATCAGAGTTCGACGAACAGAATTTGAGTTTCTACAAAG
>PJER01000121.1 GCA_002825465.1 Candidatus Thorarchaeota archaeon MP8T_1 | reverse complement strand
TTGATGTTTGACCCAACACAACTCCGATATGACGAACCACTACCTCAGGTAGATATTGTTACTCCCGAAGTAATAGATCCTCTTGGAGTAAGAAAACAGGAAGAAATAGTCACCCTCATTCGAAGTCTTGTCATAGAGCGAGGTAATGTTCTAGCAGGCGATGCTCTTGCAAAGATTAAGGTAAAGGCAGGGATTCCACAAACAGCTCATTATGAAGAGATATTCAAACGCATAAATGTATCACACATTTCTGGAGAGCAGCGTGCCAGATTTATTTTGGGCGGCACAAGTGGTCATGTCTATCGTCCATTTGCTGAGAACTATCCCAAGCTGCGTCTTCAAGGTACAGAGCGGTCAAAAGTCTTCGCTTCTCCGTTCAATCGAATCACCGGATTTTCAGATATTGAAGTTATGACCGATTGGATGATTGTAGAGAAGGCTGGTGTAGACTCTAGGACTGGTATGGAGGCTATTGCTGCTGAGTATGAAAATACACTTGGACTAGTTGAACAGAATAAAGAGAAATTCATCTTTGATTTGTGATGACCACAAGTGTCTTTTGCGCAAGGAATTTTCCTAGGATGAGGTAACTAATTGGAAGTAGCTGATGCCGACGTTCAAAAACGACTCTCAAAACCCTATATCCTAGTGATTAGGTCTGCTAAACAAGAAGCAACAACTAGAGTCGATGTATTCTCTCCTGAGTTGAGAGACCGTCAGCGCTCTGTATTAGGTGGTATGGTGGAGTATGGCTACAGAACTTCTGGAATACTTGAGATCAAGAGATTTTGGTTTGTTAAGTACAATAAACCAATCTACTATCAGCCAAAAGAAGCACATGATATTCTAAGGAAGGCGAAGGGCATCATCATTCCCAAGGAGCAAACTCCAGAATTTCTTACTGACCTGAAGGACTTTTTGAAACGAATAGAAGCACCAGAGCCAAGAGTGGTTCCTACATGTCAACACTGCTTACGTGAAGACAAGCTAACGGTTCTGACGCGTAGGAATGCAGTAAAGCTAACTATAGATCAAGTGACTTGCCTCTCTTGTGGACAAGCTGATCTCAAGACTGAGCTCAAGACGCTTGGCATCCATATGTCCAAAGCGATGATGACTCAATTGGAACGCCAGGTCTCTCGTGTCAAATCCATACCTAGACTGATAGAGATGCTAACTCCAGGTTTCGATCCAACACAAGAACCCGATCTGACTCTCATTGATACAATTGTTGCTCAGGATACTAGTTCTAAGAAAGACATCCAAGATCTTCCTATCCCTGATGAGTTCAAGAAGGTTCTAATCGACAGCGGTTTGGAAATTCTTCTTCCAATCCAACGCAAGACTGTGGATTCAGGTTTGTTGAATAACGTTTCATTATTGATTGTATCTTCAACATCTTCAGGAAAAACACTTCTTGGCGAGCTTGCAGGAATTCCAAAGGCGATGGCGGGCAAGAAAATGATCTATATGTCTCCACTTGTCGCCTTAACAAATGAGAAATACGAGCAGTTTAGAAAGAGATACCGTTTGATTGGTTTAAGGACGGGCATTAAGGTTGGAATGTCTAACCTTGATGTAGGGAATGAAGGTAAACCAATTGTGGACACTGACATATCCAAGGCTGATATTGTCTGTGCGACATACGAAGCTCTTGATCTTCTCTTCCGTTCTGGAAACACGACTGACCTCGGAGAGGTTGGCACAATTGTGATTGATGAGATTCAGAATCTTGCGGATCCTGAACGTGGACCAGAATTGGACGGTCTGATTTCTCGTATGCGTCTGCATTATCCCAAGGCTCAGTATATAGCACTCTCTGCTACTGTAGGTTCTCCTTCCGCTTTGGCAAAGGAATTACGTTTCAAGCTTGTGAATTTTGAGGGTCGACCAGTTCCTCTGGAACGCCATCTTGTCTTTGCACGGAGTGATGAAGACAAGCGATCCATAATCCGCAGATTGGTCAATCAGGAATTCAAACATGTCAGTTCTTTCGGCAACAAGGGGCAGTCAATTATTTTCACATACTCTCGCCGAAGGGCTCAAGCTCTCAATGATTGGCTGAGAGAACAACATGTGTCTTCTACAGTCTATCATGGCGGCCTTTCGTATGCACAGAGAAGAGGCGTCGAAAGGGCATATAACAAACAGAGGTATGCATGTATAGTGACGACTGCTGCATTGGGGGCTGGTGTGGACCTACCTGCTTCCCAAGTAGTATTCGAGACCTTGGCTATGGGGGCTGACTGGATTTCAAATGCTGAGTTCGAACAGATGCTTGGACGTGCAGGTCGTCTTGGAAAGCACGATCATGGGAAAGTCTACATTATTGTTCAGCCTGAACGAAAATATCACAGTGGCCAGGATGGCACAGAAGATGAAATTGCAGTGCGTCTATTGAACGGAATAATTGAAGATGTCGAACCATTTGCAGACAAGGAAACAAGCGCTGAACAAATTCTCGCTACAATTTGCTCATCAGGACTCATCGACCTGAAGGCTATTGCTCGTGCATACTTGGGAATGTTATCAATGTCAGTGCCGCCTTCAGATGCATTAAAGCATTTAGTAAAAACACACATGATTCGAGTCAAGGAAGGTGGCGCTCACCCAACTGAGTTAGGTCGCGCAACATCACTCTCATTTTTGTCGCCTAGTATGGGATTAGAAGTGATGAAACTCACCGCATCCTATGATGTGCTTGATATCGCTCTAATGCTCGAGCCCTTTGAGAATATCTATCTTAGCAATAAACTACAGGAAGAAATCAACTCTGCGTTCAGGACACATATGCCTACACGATTGTTTTCAGGCGTGTTTGGAGAAATTAGTAGCTTAACCAAACCCGGAAGTGGCGCGGGAAGACTTCCACAGTGGGTGTTTGAAGTATTTGGTACATGGGCGACAACTTTCTTCAACTGCGGTTGTCGCGATTTTCCAGAATGCGACCATGGGAAAATCAAATTGGGTCGTTGGCTTGTTGAAAGAAGATATGAGGGATACAATCCATCCGGACTAGCAGCACAGCTCCACAAGGACTTTGAACTCTGGGCTTATCCTGGAGACTTGTTTTCATGGCTAGACTCTCTTATTCATAGTCTTAAGGCAGTCCAAAGAATTGCCAGTGTTGCTGGAAAGACTGACCTCAGTGAAGAAATCGAAAGCCAGATTACTCGAATAGAACGACCTCTTGATTATCTAGCTTTTGAGGAAGATGCATCTAAGAAGTGAGATTATCTTTCTCTATTTCAAAAAGGACCCGGATATTACCAACGAGTTCTGGTGGCATAGAATCTATGTTTAGGTCAATCCACTTATGGAGATCTCTTCTGATTGCTTCTTTGTCTTCCAATGGTTCTGGCAATTCGGAGCGGTCTTCTGATACTAATTGAAAGTGAGAGCAACCACAGGTGCATTCACCATCAAGGACCATGTCAATGTCGCCCGAACTCTTGCCACAATTCCTGCAGATGAAGATCATGTCTGATATTCTCCACAAAATATGTGATTTCATGTATCTATGAGACTTCGTATCGCTTGTGTATTACTAGCATATGTAGGACTAGACTTATTTGGTCATTAATGGGGCTTCTTGTTGGGGCGATACAGATGGCAAAATCATGTACTGTATGCCGTGAAAAGGCTAAGATTCGATGTGATAGGTGTCATAATGAGTACTGCCTTGACCATGCCATAAAGTGTCCTTCCTGTGGAACAATAACATGCATTAGAGACCTCACTCGAAAAACGTTTTGTCCAATCTGTTCTAAACATATTGAGATATGTCCAGAGTGCCTTTTGAACGGAAAAATCGTGAGAACCCTCAAGGGTAGTAAGTTTTGTCCAGAATGCGGCTGGAATGGTTAGAAGTATATCAGAAACCAGATTAGTAATAATATCAAACCGATTATCCCTGCTATTATCCACCCTTTTCTTCCATAGCCCCAGACAATCGGAATTGGTCCAATGAGAATTACTCCTTTGCTCTTAGCGCTTCCTTCCCAGTTTGAATTTCTTCCTAGTAGTGAAGATACAAGCGCAATAACAACCAGAGCAAATCCTCCTATGAGTAGCAACCACCCAATGAATTGTATAAGCTCGAGTGTCTGCAATTTGATTCACCTTGTATCTAGCGGACTACCAGGGAGGATGAACGTCATTCTTTCGTATCCACCTACTTCTTCTCCATCCAATGCCCATAGACATACTACATCCTCATAGACCTCGTAATCCAGAGCAGTTTCTAACTCTGTCACCTTCGTCCCTACGGGAAACCTCCACAAGATTTCAAAATCATAGGGGGTTGTTTCTTCTTCGAGCCACGTTTCTATTGTGTTTGCCCCTCGGTGGAATTGTCCAGCGAAATCGATAAGATATACAACTGCTACTACATCGGTGTTGCCTTTAAGAAAAATATCGCAGTACTTCACTCTTGATTTAACGCGTTCTCGATTGATCTCAACACGTTCTTTATCCAGATAGTACTGAAGGTTCACTGCAAGCTTGTTCACCTCATCAGCAAGAAGTCTTTCATCACGCAACACTTTGCTGTAATAATGATTCATATCGAGATACTCATAACTGAGGCGTTCGTGAATTTCGCCAGTTGATGATACCGAGAAAAAAGACTCCGCATGAACCGGTTCAATAAGGTCCGACATATCATCATCCATTTGAATCACCTACTCTAATGGGACTGCATTGATATCAATGTCTGACAAATGTTTCGAAAATGATCTCGCATTCTCTGTAAAGACATACGCCACTCTTGGATTGACAGCCTTGGCAAAACTCAGTAATCCTTTAAAATCGGAATGCGCGCTCAATGGGAAACCACGCTCAGCGTACTTTCCTATAGTCCAGCCTGAGAGATTGTATGCCTCGGTCTTTTGTTCGAGGCGTTCTATGGACTTCTTCTTTAGATTATGCTTTGCCAAATTAATGGTGTGGCGAAATGATGAACTGACAACTACAGCACCAGATTCGAGGGCATCAGAGGCATTAACAGATTTCATGGAATAATGCCTGAGGTCTACTCCATGGTCTTTGTACACCTTGCATACTTTGTCAATACTCAGATTTCCACTTATGACTCTAAATCCTCCACTCTGCAGCAGTGCTATGGCCTCTTGGGATTTACCGAGTGAGTAAGCGCTGAATACAGGAGTATTCCCCTCTTCTATTGCAGTAGTTGCAGCATTTAGGATGCGTTCATAGATTTCTTTTCTATCGGGGAAAATCCATGAAGATGTACCATAGGTAGCTTCAGTAATCAGAACGTCTGCTTCTATAGGTCGTGCTGCGGTGTGAACCAAACTATCAACATTATTGAAATCTCCAGTATACAAGACTGTTAATCCATCATCGAATTCAAGATAGAACATTGTAGAACCAAGAACGTGCCCTGCATTAAGTAGAGTTATGTTAACTCCTATCTGTCCAAACGTATCCCCTATTTCGACTGCTGTTGTATTATTGGCCGGTTCAGAATTCCTTGCATTCCATGTGTCGAAAGTGGCTTTTGTTGCAATGATGTGTCGTGAGTTTCTCAGTCCTCTAATGTGATCGGAATGTGAATGCGAAAGAAGAGTAATTTCTCCCTTGATGCCAGTATCAAATACCAGTTTGACATCTCCGTATTGAAGAAGGACCCCTGATCCAACTTTTTTCACACTGAGTGTTGCCATCGAATGACCACTTCTGAGAAATCCAGCCGACAACAAAAGGGTTTCCTACCCTTTGAATTACAAGTACTTTCTCATTAATGTCATCGTCTGCTCTTTAAGAGACCCACCTAATTGCTCAGATAGCATTTCAACGAGCGTATGCTGATTCTCTCCAATAAGTGGAAAGTGAATCTTGGTTCTCTGTTCTCTATTGAGTTCGGAAACAATCTGCATAACTGCATCATCCATGGAATATTCCGGATTAATCATCAGTAATCCTAACAGGCAAGCTTGACCGGTGTAATCAATACTCACAGCAATTTGTGTTGAACCGCTAACAGTATAGGTCCTGAGAACTCCACAACTCATTGCGAAATCTAACGCATTCCAGATTGTTGATGTGGTTAGACCTTCTTCTTTGGACATCGACCAGACGAGTTGATTTGCTCCTTGTAGGTTGGGTTG
>PJER01000024.1 GCA_002825465.1 Candidatus Thorarchaeota archaeon MP8T_1 | reverse complement strand
TATTCTGTGTTATTGTTCCTGTCTTATCGGTACAAAGAATGTCCATCCCAGCCATTTCTTCAATTGCTGAGAGTTTACTCACAATTGCACCTTTCTTAACAAGGGCAACTGCACCTACAGCCATTGTAACACTGAGAACCGCTGGTAGTGCAACGGGAATTGCTGCAACAACTAGGACAAGGACAAATCGTATGTTCTCAAGGAGATTGTCTCCGCGAAGTACGCCATCAGCAAATACAATTATAGCCATTAAGATTGCGAGCGCAATAAGAAAGTTGCCAATCTTAATGATTATTTTCTCAAAGTGACTCTTTTGACCTGATTCTTGCACCAGTTTGGCGGTTTGACCAAAATAGGTGTTCATTCCAGTATTGATTACTACTCCTTCCATTTCGCCCATTCGGACTTGTGATCCTTGGTAGGTGATAGCACCTACAGCGTCATCAACAGGAAGAGACTCTCCTGTAAGAGCAGATTGGTCAACAGAGAGATAATCACCAGAGATTAGCTTGAGATCAGCGGGCATTATATCTCCAGGGCGAACTCTCACGATGTCACCCGGTACGACCTGCCTTGCAGGCATCTTGGACCAAGCACCATCGCGTAATACTCGTGCTTCAGGAGCAAGCCTTTGCTTCAAGTGCTCTATTGCATCATCTGCCTTATTTTCTTGATAAAATCCCACAACACCATTCATCATTAACATGAGTGAGATAATCCAGAAATCAGGCCAGTGTTGTACAAGAGCTGATAGAATCATAGCGGCTTCAATCATAAAGGGGATTGGACCCCAAAAATATCGTAGAAATTTCACAATTGGATTAGTCTTTTTCTCAACAAGTTCATTTGGCCCATATTTTTCAAATCGTCTAGTTGCTACTTCAGAAGTAAGTCCCTCAGAAGTTGTATCCAATGATTCGTATAGGTCATTTATGCTCATATCTTTAGCATCTTTAGTTGAAATAGTGCTTTTTTCCATGAAGATTCACTTCCCTTCTATTGAGAGACTTTTGTTTACTATCTACAGTCGTAGAATGATACTATTATTAAGCGGGTGTGAATGTAGCTTCACAGTCACAACATGTTGACAGAGAAGGGGCAGCAAAAATGAAGGAAGATGAAAGTCTTAGTCTGGAGATACTAGGAGAGTTTGGTCTGACTGAGAACCAAGCAAAAGTTTTCCTTGCTACAACGAAGTTAGGTACACCGACAGTCGCAGAGGTAGCTGATGCTTCAGAGGTGCGGAGAGAAGAAATTTATCGACTCCTCCCAGAACTTGAGAAAATTGGATTGGTTGAACGACTGCTTGGAAAACCGCTCAGATTGAAGACACTAGATCCTACATCATCGATTACAACACTGGTAAACTTAGAGAGAGAGAAAGCAAAAGACCGCATATCTGAACTCTCGATGAAGTCAAAGAAACTACTTCAAACCCTAGGACATCATGAGGGAGTATCTGATCATTATGAGTTAGACTCGGGATTTTCACTCATACAGGAAAAAGAATCGATTAGGGTTGGACTTTATGAACTCATTTCAAAAGCTGAAAAACAGATTGATATTCTCTTTTCACGCAAGGATTTAGTGTGGTTATTGTCTACTCAAGGTGAATCACTCCGGCAAGCAATTGAGAACGGAGTTAAGATTAGAATAATGAGTGAGCCACCATCAGGAAGAGACAGGATTCCTAAGATACTTCATAGACAGTTTTCTGGAGAAGTAGAAGTCCCACTGAAATATCTCCTTAATCCCAACGCATTCTACATAATCGCAGACAAATCACAACTCATTATTATTACCTCAGGAGTCGAGCATCTTCCTTCGGCTACATGTCTTTGGACCAATAACAAAAGTCTTACAGGAATGACATCGAGTATTTTCGAGGGGCATTGGCATGACTCGGTCCATTGGAAAACAGTAGATGGAATTACTCTAGCTGTCGCTCCACAGGAAGAATCTGAAGAGACCGCCGCACGTGTGCACCGATTTTTACTGTATCGTTCTAATGAAGTAAAAGAGAAGGTCCTATTCAATTTCCTAAAGCAACGATATGAGGTAGGTTACATGTTGCTATATATCTGCTCAAATGATTGCATCAAAAACATAAAAGATAGCATTCGCAAATTTGAGTTTGACCCAAAGAATATCAGGTTACTAAATTGGGAACAATGGATAGTAGATGATGGCAAATTCAGTATTGACAAAACTATAGACAAATGGGATGAGTTGTTCTTTGAGTCGCAAGATCTTGGATTGAAAGGACTAGCTATTGCTAGTGATATGAAATTCTTTTTTGATAATGATCTATTAGATACTCTAGAAGAATTTGAAAAACAGATACATTCGATGCTTGAAGGTCAAATGGATCTAAAATGCGCATATGACGAAACGGCTATCCTTCAATGTAAAGAGCCACTACAACTCTATGGGAGAGTTGTTGGTTATCATACAGCTCTACTAACAGAAGATAAAGATACTATAAAGAGAAGTTATAGAGATGCATGAATTGATTGAAGATGTTGATATTTGGGGCATTATAGAGCTAATTTGAAACAAAATAGCCTTTATAGAACCCAATTATATCCTGAGGTTTATATACGGTCCTTTCCATACATTGTACATAGGGCAGCCAAGAAAGAAGAAATTGCTTATGGAAAATGAAGAGATTTGTTAGAAGATTGGAAGATAAGACCCTATTATTACAGTATGTGATTTGAATGACTAGCGAAATCGATGAAGAAATTAAAACTGCTGAAGAGAAAAATGAAACCAAGATTAAAGATTTAGAACCAAAGATGAGCAATGTTGAAACAACATTCAAGATTATAGAGATTAGTGAACCAAGAGAGGTAGTCTCCAAGCGTTCATATGAAACTCATCGTGTTGCGGATGCAATAGTTGGGGATGAAACAGGTATCGTAAGAGTGCCTCTGTGGAACGAAAGCATAGAAGAAATGAAGGTAGGAAAAACCTATCGACTTGAAGATGGATATACTGGTCTATTCAGAGGAAATCTGCAATTGAAAATTGGTCGGCATAGCACAGTCACAGAGGCTGAAAATGAAATAGAATCTGTGAACAATGATGTTGATATGTCAGCTGAAAACCATCGAAAACCAAGAGATAGCTACTATTATCCCCCACGTCGAAGATCACAAGGCTACAATCGTCGTGATTCATACGGTGGAAGAGATAGAGACAGGTACTCACGTCATGGTGGTTCTGTAAGACGCAGATGGTAGTGTTAGTAAAATGGCTTCTGGAGTAGAAGAGAGAAAAAACTCGAAAAAATATTCGACCTCTAAACCAAAGGTATGTTCTGAATGTGGAGCAAAAACTACTGTTGAGATTTCTCAAACAGGAGATATAGTATGTGCTAAATGTGGTCTAGTGATGAGTGAACGTCAGATAGACCCAGGTGCTGAATGGAGAGCTTTCACACAGGATGAAAGAAAATCCAGAAGCAGAACTGGAGGACCAACAAGATACACCTATGCTGACAAGGGTTTGTCGACAACGATAGGTTATGGATCAAAGTACTCAACAAGTAAGAGTTTCTCAGCAGAACGACGAGCGGCAATAGCTCGGATGAGAAAGTGGCAGATTCGGTCACGAGTTCATAGTTCTGTTGACCGAAATCTAACCCAGGCATTATCAGAAATTGACCGTTTGAGTTCACAGATGAGCTTGAAGAAGAGCGTCAAAGAACTCGCGGCAACTTTCTATAGAAAACTCATTGTGAAACGACTTGTACGGAGTCGTTCAATTGATGCATTAGCAGCTGCAGCAATTTATGGAGCTCTTAGAATGAGAGAACTTCCACGTTCATTGAAAGAGATCTCTAGGCACTCTCATCTTGATGAGAAAGTGATTGGCAGATACTACAGATTATTGGTAAGAAAGCTAGGGCTAGTTATGCCAGTGCCAGATGCAATGAACTATGTTCCGAAGCTAATCATTAAGCTTGACTTGCCGGGTGTGATGCAGGAGAAAGTATTGGAAGTCTTACAACAGGCAAAAGACTACAAGGGGCTTACTACAGGGAAAGATCCACGAGGACTTGCGGCAGGAGCTATCTACATAGCTTCAATTCTCACAGATAATCGAGTGACGCAACGAGAGATTGCTATTGCCGCGGGTGTTACCGAAGTGACTGTCCGGAACAGGTACAAGGAACTTGTAAGAAAGTTACAGATTGATCCAATAATCAATAAGTAGACACACCGGATATATCTTACTTGAACCAAATCATTCTTCAAAAGAGTGATTGGAAGGCCAGATTATCAAAGAGTGTGTAAATGATGACCCTATCCATTGAGATCAAATCTTCGAAGGAATCAGACCTGTCAGAGTTGGTAGACTTCACCATGGATGTGGAGAAGCATCGCAGTCCACAATTGCACTGTGGAAAGAACCAACAAGAGGTTGAAAAATATATCAAAGAGGCTCTGGCCGCAGATCCGTTCCACTACATCTATGCTCGCAAGGACGACGAGCTTGTAGGTCTTGCGGGTTGCTTTGGATTCACCGAGTCAATGGTTTACTTAGAATCTTGGCACCCACTGGTTCTTCCAGGTGCACATTATAATGATGTATTTCAGATACTAGTAAGGGAAAGTATCAAACATACAAAGGCAACAGGGAGAAGTAGGCTTGAAGTCTTCTTAATGGAAATCACTGATGATATCAGGTTCGAATACGAACAAGTACGTCCGCTCTATGAAGCTGGTGGGATGAAACGAGGGCATGAGTGGAGTCATATGGTCTGTGACCTTACTTCTTCAACTCTGAAACAGCCAGATATTCCAGCAGGATTCTCATTAAAACCAATTGTAGAAGTAGATAATGAAGAGATTTGGCCCACTTATAATGAGACATTTCTCTCAAGTGGAGATAGAAGATATTTGAACCAGACAGAGAAACAACGACGTGAGAGTTTCAATGACTTTTTTGATAGGTCGAAAAAAATAGAGAGAGATGGGTCTTTACTATTGTATGCTGGGGACAAAATTGTCGGTTTCATGAAGATCAATCTTTACGATTTCGGAGGCTTTGTGAATGGTGTGGGGACACATCCAGATTTCCGAAGGAGAGGTCTAGCTAGACTACTCATGACTGAAAGCATGTTGCGAGCGACTGAGAATGGAATGAAGAATTTGATTCTGGAAGTGGATATTGAGAATCATAAAGCAATTGCACTATATGAACAACTTGGATTCAAGAAGGATAAGGGATCTATTAGTCATGTATGGACTGATGGATCGTAATCTATTATCTATTACATACCACTTTCATTTTGTGCATCGGGATCATTCTGCATCATCCCGAAGGTATTTCCTTCAGTGTCCTTGAAATAAGCAAGATATCCAACACCATTGATGGTGGTCTTTGGAAAGACAATCTTTCCGCCTAATTCTTGTAACTTCTGAATGCAAGTATCAATATCATCCACATTAATGACGTTGGAAACTGTAGACCATCCTTCTTCTTTCTTGAAGAAAGACCCATTGATTCCTGGTTTGTTATCATCCCCAGTCTTTACTGCGTAATAAGGTCCACTTGGCCTATCACTCTTGGTGACTTTCCAACCGAACACAGTTTCATAGAATTTGATGGCGCGGTCGAAGTCCTCAACAGGCATCTCAAAGTAATATACACGATTCATTGTTTGAACACCCGATAATTGTGAGATGAAAAGCGTATAGAAGTTACTATTGTAAAATTAGACAGACTGATTAGTTCGAGTGCACCTTTCAGGTATTCATGAAGCTCAAGGGAATGGACAAATTACGATCCAAACTTCCAGCTTATCCTGGAAAGAGAATATACCTCTTACCATTGAGAGGCTTGCTTGCAGCAGTACTTGGATACTGTTTCCTACTTCTCATTGACCTGCTACCGCGATTACTTCCTAGTATCACCATACTGATCATATTAGAACCTCTCCTACCCATCCTAGGAACACTCTTTCTTGGAACCCTTGCTTTACAATTCATTGCCCTGCTCTGGAAGAGAAGAGACCAGATGAAGCAGGAATATGGAGACCTTGCATACCAGATGATGATTCCTAAGGGTGTAACAGGAGTTTTCCTTATCCCACCAATCATCTTTCATGCAGCTACATCAATTCGCTCGTTGCCCTTCGAACCAATAAATGATCTGACATTGTTTCTCGCTCAACCACTTCTTCAGCTCATAGGAGTGCCTTCAGGAATAGATGTTCTAATTAGATGGATTATTTCAGGGGCATTAATGATTCTCGGAATGCTAGTAGTGAGAAGTGCAGTTTTTACTTTTGGTCTCGATTACATGATTGTTGTCTATCTTTATTTCCCAGAAGAATCAGAAGTTCAACATCATGACATCTATTCTGTAGTTCGTCATCCTGCATATATGGGAGGTGTGATTCTAGCTCTAGCTGCGATAGTCCTTAGATTCTCAGTATACTCTATAGTATTGGGTCTAATTGGTTATCTTGTCTTCAAAATTCATATCAGAAGAGAAGAGGCTGAGTTACTAGATAGATTCGGTGAGGGATATAGAGATTATATGAAGAAAGTACCTGCACTCTCTGTTCGCCCCAGAGATTTGAAATCACTCGTCAAATTTCTTAGAGCGGTAGAGTGATGATTTCCATATCATTATGATAGCCACTCCAAGAATTCCACTGCTCATGATGAAGAGGGGGAGAAAATTGACAATATCCCCATTACTTGTTTCGGAGCTAGTTCCTGTAGAAGGATAGAAGATTGAAATTGAGATATCAATATTTTCGAAAATCCCTGTACCAAAGTCTATTCCACCTGAAGGTGTACTTGCATAGAAGTATGTGACAATTACATAAACAGAATCACAACCTGTCCCTGAAACATGATAACTGATTGAATTGCTGCTAATTATCTGGGACACATGCCATCCAGATGAATCATGAAATGCGACACAAATACCAATCTTTCCAGACGAGGGAACACTCGTTTCCACTTCGATATTATCAGGAGGATTAGTCACCTCGAAAATATTGGATCCATAGCACCAGACTTCCATATCATCAATCTCAAGAGGAAGTGTATCAACTACCGAAATATCTTGGATTCTCACATCCAGATTATGAAAACCATACCTGTCATCCTCAAATCCTAATTCGTTGATAGTCAAAGCAGTAATCCAATCGAGATAGAGTTGATTGAAGGAGATATTATAACCCACATCCATTAAGGCGGTCTCAATTCCCTGCGCTCCATCATCATCATGTTGAACCAGATCTGTGAGAAATTGAGTGCCAAACCGTTCTGCAAGATAGAAAGTAAAGAGGTATGATGCCCCGTAGTCCTTTGCAGTCACGTCGAAATAGACCAGTGGGTCATTAGGATTCTGAAGGAAATCGTTGGTACGACAGGATTCATTGTTGTCTGCATCCAAATAGCCGCATTTGTAGGTAGCATACTCAGCGAGACCTTCAAGGATGAAATGGACTTCATCAAATTCATAGTTAAACCAGATCAGGTGGCAGAATTCATGAGCAATGGTATCAAGAATTAGACCGTTGAAGTAATAGATATAGATCATTTCACAGTGATTCGAATATGCATATTCAATTTCATTGTACTGCGAGTAGTAACTCACATAATTATTATTTATCAAGATCACAATTCGAGGGTCGCCATCAATATCACCTAGAGTCCCATTAGGATTTCCTGTCAATTCTACAACAGTTGGATAGATGAGTGAATCAAACTCATCTCGATAGTTCTCACAATTACTCTGAGCAACACCAGCACCTACCTGCTGAATTATGCTATCTTGCATGTATATGAGACAGTACTCTCCAGACGCAAGGAGAGTGGATTCTATCTCATAATGTGTGTCAGTGTCAAAATTCTTCGCCCAGAAATTACGATTAATTTCATCGGTTTGCGATGGAGTATAGTCAGAAGGAGATGTTGCAAGTAATGATTGATTCATCGAAATGGGTGTCGAAAAACTTGATGAGGTGAGGAAGAAGAATGTACTGAGAAAGAATAATCCCAGAAGAACTCTCCTTTTTGATTTCATCAATGTCACCTCAATTAAATTCTCACTATTTATCCGAAACTATAGAATATAGATATTCATTTTCACGCGTCCCAAGCGACCTAAGACTTTATTAGCACAAAAGTATTATGTAATTTGTAATACTGTTACAAATATACCGGAGAAAGAACGATGCGTGGGTCTGATTGCGTTCGGATTGTAGCCGAAGAGATACTGAGAGGAAGTGTATTGGCTCTTGGAGAGCCTCTGTCATATTCGGGCATCGCAATAGTCCCAATCGTGAGATTTGATACGAGTCATCGTGTAACAAAAAGACAAGTTTCATCCTCTGCACCAGGTAGTATTCAAGAAGCGATCATCGGAAGTCTTCCAGAGAACACTTGTGGTGTCTTTGTTCTAGATTCTCTTGGAGATGTGATTGCATTCAAGCTTCATTTTGATGTGGGTTCCTTTTGGTCTAAGATTGATTTTATTAAGAAGTTAGTAACTGATGAGTATAAGGAATCGAGAAAGCCGCTTAGTGGGTTCAGTGTCTCTTCAAAAGCTGTGGCATTTCTGATGCGTCTTAAATTAAGAGGACCTGCAGGAATCATGAGTTCGGAATCAGATTATTTTGCAGTTTCTCAGCCAGATACTGAAAATATGGAGAATACTGATTTACTCGCAACAACTACTGCTTTACTGTACTACGCCGCAGGTTAGCATTAGAAGAGAAATCCATAGCATTCTCAAAGTATCTTGAAACAATGTCCTCAAAGATATAGACCCCATTTGAAGGTTGTACATACCAAGGAACAAGAAGGGTCTCCTCATTGATAGGCGGCATCCATAGGTATTCTACGGTGTTGGATTTTCCTCCTGAAACAAGTGAATAGTTTACAATGATGATAGATACATCATTTTCCCATCTATGGCTAATAGATTGTATATTATTCCACTCAACAGTATTGACTACCACATTTGTCAAAAATCGTCCCTGTTTCTGGCCTCGAACCCAGTAGTACCCCTTTTGACCAGCAGCGAATAGAATCCCATTCTCAATATTTCCTGCCTCTCGAAGTGTTTCTTCAATAAGAACCGCATTTGGTCCAAGGAATTCCATTGCTCGAGGTACCAGCGTATCATCAATTGGTTGATCATCAAGAATAGAATTCAGGTCAAGATTTGCATCTCTTGTCAGAGAAGTTGGAAACCCATCAAGATATGTATTGGATTTTGAGGTTAATTTGCCTCCTTTCTTTTGTATCTCACTTAAGTCATGAATGACCTCAACACATCGATGTAATGTCGATTGAAAGTAATCTCTGACTTCCTCTTTTGATTCTCTTGAACCTCGTCGAGGTTCTTTGATATCAAATTGATTCACAAGGGAATTATAATCAGCAACAGAAGAGAATGGTTCGAACCTTTCTATCCTAAAATTCAGTTTTGCATCTTCATTGAGCGAGAGAACACGTCTGTCTGTAACAATAAGAAATCCCTTAGATGTCTGGCAGACAATATGAGGGGTCTCATTTGGAATCAATACCTGACTGGCAAGCTGGTATGATCTTTCAGCAGATTGTCTCATACCCTCTAATGATGGCATCGATCATAGACCTCCTGTGAGGATATTTTGATTTAAAGCAGCCAATGGATTCTTTTTTGACTTGAATTTCGCTTCGGGATTCTCTCTCTGCAATTTATCCTTGAAAATCCCATCTGGTAATCTGATATTCCCATCTTTCTCAACTTCGATGAATTCCATCCAAGGGCTCTCTTTTAGGGTCTTGAGAAGTTTACGATGTTTCTCTTGAAGAGATTCATCTATATTGTTGATCAGGTTTGTACACTCATCGCACATATAGAAGAAACCTGGCAATTTGACCAGGACCTGAGTGTGCCGTTTGTCACTGCGTGTTGTCTTCTTGTCCACATAGAATAGACCGATGATACCATGTTGTGCATCTACTGATGTTGGTACATCAGTCCCACAAGAGAGACATGCCTTTGGCCATCTGAGTGCTATGACATCTTCTCGATTCTTTTTATCATCGAATCTGTACAATGATTTACTCCCTCTTGTGAATCAGCACAAATAACAAAGATTGAGATGAGTCTTTTGACTTTGATTTAGTTCTGCAATTCGGTCTCTAAACTTGCGCTTGAGGAATTTATTATATAATATGCGTTGAAACTTTGCAGGGGATTCCATGAATAGGAAGTACGTAATCGCAGGAGTATTGTCAGCTTTACTACTAGGGAGTCTGATGATAGCAGTATATCTCTCATCGATTCAATCATCAACAATTGGTCTAGCAAAAACAGGCCAGATAGATACAGGTGGTCAAGCAGAGTTTGTAGAGGTTGTTGGTGACATTGCCTATGTTGTCGATGTCGATGAAGACTCTCCGGGAGGCCTTGTTCTCATTGATATCAGTGACCCTACCGAACCAGTTGAGATATCTTCTTTCAATGATGGAGGTAGACCATTCGAGTTTGCTGTAGCAGATGGCCTTGTGTTCTTAGCTGATGCCTTTGAAGGTCTGGAGATTATCAATGTAAGTGACCCAGAGAATCCAGAAGAGATCTATCAGTACAATGGAAGTGGAGCAATCTATGATGTTCAGATTGTAGAGGATATTGCGTATGTGGCAGATTGGAATTGGGGGATGATTGTATTGAACATCAGTGACCCTGTCAATCCTGAATTACTGGCAAATAAACCAATTACTGGAGCGTGTATTCATGTCCATGTAGATGGGGACCTTGTCTATGCATCAGACCATAGAAATGAGGAAACAGGAATTGTTGTCTACAACATTAGTAATCCCGCAAATCCAATACAAGTAGGCAGTTATCTTCCAGAATACGACATCTGGAATCCATTTGTGCGAAATGGCCTGATATATACTGGAAATCATGAAATGAATGGAGGCGAGTTACGTATCCTTAATTCAACCATTCAGAATGACATAGAAGAGCTTGGTATCCTTGACCCAGGTGGTACTATCTTCTCTATTGTAGTACATGAAGACTTAGCATACATGGCAGATTATCAACTTGGTTTGATAATAGCAGACGTGAGTGATCCTGCAACACCAAGACTTGTGCGGACATTCTATGATGGAGGACATGCAAAAGATGTCTGTGTTGTTGGAGATCTTATCTTTGTTGCAGACGGGGAAGACGGATTAGAGATTATACAGATGTCCACATCTGGATAAGCAGAAGGGACCTATTCCTAATCAAAACACTAGCAGTGTAAACACTCAGACTAAGTTCTCGATAGACTGATTACACTGTTATGGTGATGAGAGCATATGCCAAAATCACAACCTTTCAGAGTCATTCAAATCGGATTTGGTTCATTGGGTCGTCACATATCAAGTTCAATCTTGAAGAGAGAAAACCTGGAACTTGTTTCAGTAGTGGATGCAAACCCTGAGCTGACTGGAAAATTCCTACGAGAACTAGTAGGAGAAGGATTAGATACCGATATTCAAATCACTGATGATTTAGATGCAATCTTGGATTCGACAAAGGCAGATGTTGCTATTGTAGCTACTTCATCATCTCTTGAAGTGGTCGTTCCAACCATTGAGAATTGTCTGAGCTATGGACTTGATGTGATTTCAATATGTGAGGAATTATCATTTCCATATCAAAAGAAACTAGACCTAGCTAATAGTCTGAACAATATTGCAGAACAGAACGGAAAGACTGTTTTAGGCACTGGAATCAATCCAGGTTATCTGATGGATCTCTTACCTATTGTACTCACGGCACCATGTCAAAGTGTGGAAACCATTCGAGTCACTCGTCATATGAACTCAAGTCACAGAAGACCATCGTTCCAAAAGAAGATTGGAACGGGCATGTCAGAGGAGGAGTTCAGACAGAATATCGATGAGGGAAGGATCACTGGTCATGTAGGTCTCGTCGAGTCAATCCAGATGATTGATGCAGCTCTGAATCTTGATCTCGATACCGTTGAAGAATTACCCCCTGAAGCAATCATCGCAGAGCGAGAGGTTACTAATTCATTTACTACCATTAAGAGAGGAGATGTTCTTGGTCTCAGAAGTATGGGAGTAGGAAAACGAGATGGAAAAGAGATCATAGTACTTGATTTCCAGGCATATGCTGAAGCCACACCTCAATATGATGAAGTGATTGTAGAAGGGATTCCGAGAATGCATCAGAGGATTGAAGGTGGAGTACAGGGAGACCAAGGTACTGTCGGTATGATTCTAAATATGATTCCGATTGTAGTAAAAACGTCACCAGGTCTCAAGACTATGAAAGATATCCCAGTCCCGAGAAATACCATGAGATTTTGGAAAGGCAACTAACCAGGGTGGGCAACATGCTCGAAGACTACAATGCAAGAACGCCTAAATCAAGGGAACTCTGGAAGAGAGCAGTGACGCTATTTCCAGGGGGAGTGAGTCATAATATACGCAACTTTGGCATGCCAAGTTGTGGTTCTTATCCACCGTACGTCAGCCATGGAAAAGGGAGTCATATCTGGGATATAGATGGAAATGAGTACATAGACTGGTGGATGACTCACTACTCACTGATTCTTGGACATAATGACCCTGTTGTCAAGAAAGCTATCATGGACAGACTGGAGGGAGGGCATCATTTTGGAATTCCAAATGAGCCTCAGGTCATATATGGCGAAAAACTCAAAGAAGCTGTTCCGCGATTAGAGAAGATGCGCTTCACTGCGACAGGAGCTGAATCAACCCAATATGCTGTAAGACTAGCAAGAATATTCACAAAACGTGAACTCATTGGCAAATCCCTTGGTGGGTGGCATGGAGGAAATGATGCATTGACATTTCATATGAGCCATCCATACACTGATGATGCATTCTATAATGGAGTATCATTTGACTACAATAATAGAGAGAGCCTTGATGCTATGCTCAAGGAGTATGGGAAGGACCTAGCAGCTGTAATAATTGAGCCCGTCATTGGTGCAGGAGGTGGAATTCCACCTAGAGATGATTTCCTCCGGTATCTTAGAGAGGAAACACAGGCAAGAGATATCCTCCTCATCCATGACGAGATCATCACAGGATTCAGGTTACGCTACGGGACTGCGGGTGATACCCTATTCGGATCAGAACCAGATCTCATCACACTTGGGAAAGCTGCAGCAGGCGGAATGCCATTGGGAGTCTATGGTGGAAGAGAGGACATCATGGCACTGGCTGTACCGGGTGTAAAGGGAGGTAGATGGGTCGGGGGCGGAACTTTCTCAAGTCATCCCCTCACCATGGCTGCAGGTATTGCCGTCTTAGATAGGTTGCACGAGAAACGAAATGACTATGAAAAGTTGAACAAAATGGGAGATTCCTTCAGGGAACGATTGAATCAGATGCTCCGAGAGAGGAATGCACCTGTGATTGGAACAGGGTATGGTTCGATCAACTTTGTAAGCTATCTAACCAAGGTGCTTGAAGAACCGCTAAGAACACCAGGCCAACTTGGGTCTCTCTTCGACCATAAAAGACAAGACTTCTTCCAAGGTTTCCTCATGCAAGAAGGTATCTTTGGGTATCACGGATTAGGTGCACTATCCTTCACACATACTCAGGAAGAGATAGAACAAACATTGGAGAGCATCTCGAAGGCTGTTCGCAATGTGATGGAGCTCTCATAGGTCTATGTTGGAGTAGAAAAACCTGCGCAAATATTTCCAGACAAGACATTATCCAATTATCAGAAAGGTCACTCGGAATGGCAAATTTAGAAAATCAAAGGGAAATAGACTATCAAAATCTGTTCATCGTTGGAATCTGTGTGATCGCAGCTTCAATTGAAACATTATTTCACTATAAAATGTCGATTTTTTTGAAAATATTCATCCGAATTACCGCTATAAGTAAGAAATAGGAAGAATAGTGTAGCGCCGCCATCTACTATTGGGAGAGAGTTGCATGAGCGGAAAAATTCGCAGGCAGTTTAAGGTATGCCTGATAGGTGATGGCTACGTTGGTAAGACTTCAATCAGGCGCGAGTATCTGAAAGAGGGATTCAAGCGTAGCTACATTCCAACCCTCGGCGTCGATTTTGCTCAGAAACAACTGCTATTCGAAGGAAACCCAACCAACCTCGTGATCTGGGATATTGCCGGACAAGTTGCATTTCAAAATCTCAGGCGTCGCTATTATGAGGGCTCATCTGGCATTATACTTGTCTATGCTGTGAATGATAGGACCTCATTTGATTCTGCTTCGAAGTGGTTGGTTGAGGCTCATGGATTCATGAATCAGCTCCCGCCGCTCATGATTGTTGGAAACAAGACAGACCTCAGACACAACCTCCCACCAGGAGAAGCAATTACTACTGAAGAAGGGAAAGCATTCGCAGAAAAAATAGCTGAAAAATTGGGTACACGAGCTGTGTTCATCGAGACCTCTGCAAAGACTGGAAACAACATCGATGAAACGTTCGAGGTACTTACCCGGATGATGGTTGAAGTTGCTGAAGGAATAACATCGAAAAGCTATCCCTCAGTAGAAGAACCTAAGGTCTCAACTCCGAGTTCAACAACAACGACACCCACATCACCCACTCCACAGACTACACTTACTCCCTCTGTAGAGGAACCTCCACAACCTGCACAGTCTGACCCAGTAGATGTAGATCCTGTTACTCTTCTCTCTTCAGATTCTGAATACCTCAAAGAAGAGGATATTGGAAGAGCAATGACTGAATTGCAGGACTTGCGTGCAGAACTCAAGATTGCAGAAGAGGACCTAGCAAACTCACTCTCAGAATACGAGACCAGACTCCTTACTCTCAAGAATACAGTTCATGTCAAACGCATTATGTTCGACCATCTGAAGCAGGAACTAAAGACAACACGAGAAGAGTGGGCCAAGGCTTACGAGGATTACCAGGAAACTGACAAGCGCCGGAGAGAGGAGTTCCAACGAAGAACCCAAACTATAGCCCAGATTAGGAAACAGATTGAAGAAGCTGGGGTGAAGGTTCGAACTCGTGTAGGCGATCTCGATATGAAAAAGATGAGTGAGTTCTAAATTACTTGCGCCGTTTTCCTCGGCTGGGTCAGCTGATGCATACACTTAAGTGTTAATTAACAATAGTAAATTTTGAGGTCTGAGAATGAACCTTCTAGGAACTAAGGAATGGATGTGGATCAACGGTATATCCTTGATCATTGTGGGCGCACTATCGTTAGTGCCCGAAACTTGGAATATTATAGCATTCGATGGAGGAACCACTCTGAGTATTGTCAAGATCATTGTGGCAATGATAACTCTCATCGTTGCTGTTCGAGAGAAAAATATGGAACTCATCAATGGAAAGATTTGGCTCTTTGCAGTGGGTCTAATACTTCTCTTCATGGGAATTCTACCCTTCTTCCCATTATCAATGGGTATTGCACCAGACCTAGGTAACTTTCTGAATACATTGAAGGTTGTTCTAGGCGGAATCACCTTCTTGATCATCATTGTTGATTGGTCAACACTTGGTAAATAATGGATGAGATACCTATTCAAACTGTAGAGCGATTCATCCCACCAATCGACTATTTTCATATTCGATATTAGATTGCGGTGTTAAGAATGGCAGAGATTACAAGTCTGAACCAGAACCTTTTGGGAATCATCGAAAGATATAGAGACCCTGCTGGAAAAGTGGATTACTTCGCAATGACGGCAGATAAAGCAATAGTTGATTATGCTGAATCCCTAGCAGATTTCGACTTGAGTTCCCTTAAGACTAGAGAGGATAAGCTCTCATTCTGGATCAATTGTTACAACTCGCTCTCTATCTACGGAGTAATAAAAAAACTTCAGAGTGATCCCGATTTTGGAAACAAAGGAAACAAAAGCTGGTTCAGCCGGGTGCGGTTCTTTGCTCTGCAGAGATTCAATGTAGGTGGAAATTCATACACACTGAGAACTATTGAAAATAATATCAGAGAGGAATTCGCAGACCCTCGTATTCATTTTGCATTGAATTGCTCATCGCTGGGATGCCCCTTGTTGAAAGATGGGCTCTATAGTGCGGAAAACATAGATGCTGAGTTGGATGCTGCTACAAAGTTGTATCTGAGGAGCCCCGAAGGATTACGACTCAATGAAGATACCGGTGAACTCTCGGTCAGTATGATCTTCAAATGGTATACGAAAGATTTCGAGCGTGCAGGGACGGGTGTAATCGATTTCATTCGAGAGTATGCCTCCCAAAAGATTCGTGATACCATAGAGAAGAGTGAAGGTAACATCAAAATCAAATACATTGATTACGATTGGTCGCTCAATATCAGTGAACAGGAGGAGAACTGATGGAAAGGTTCAGTGGAACCATTTTCGGACTTAAACGAGTTGGTAAATATCTGACGGATGGAGACCTGAGGAAAGCCTACGCAGAGTACAAAGAATCAGAAGAGACGGCTCTCCGTCTTATTGTTAACACAGTCTTAGCAGAAGGGTGGATTATTTCACTATCCAGTTCCAAGACAAAAGAAGAACTTGCTAGAGAGCACGGATACTCCAATATGAGACTCCTTGGAGATATCCTCAGTCTTCTTGTCAGTCATAATGTCATAAGTCTTGAAGATAACAAGTACCAGATTCGAGAAGTAAAGACGACATCCATTAGACCGGAAGATGTTGGCTCAGCAATGACCAACTTCTATTATGATTGTTCTAGATATCTTCCAGCTGCTCTCAAAGGAAAGAAAGTTTCACTCGATGAAGTACCCAGAGTCGTACTTGAGACCGTATTTAGCAGTACACTAACTGAAAAGGGCCGGGGAGTTCTACTGCGATCCTTCGCTCCAAAGAAGACCAAGGAGATTGGAGTTTCAGCCTTTGCAGATATTGGACTTCCTTTTGCTCTAAAGCAAATCAATGAGATCTTCAATCCAGAAAGAATTCATCTTTTCCTTCAAGATTATCGTTGGCTAACTCCGCTAGAAACTATCCTCCAGTTATTGAATCAAGAGACGGTCCTCGAGAAATTAGTACCAAATCTTCTTGGAAGAGAGATTAGTACACCTCTGGACTTGTTTTTTGGAGAGGAGATATTTTCATTTTCACATCTGACCTTTGATGAGCGCGTCAAGACGATTTCATCATACCTTAATCCAGGAGCAAGATTGGTGACAAATGATCCAACGCTACCACCCGGAGAGACGGTGAGTACACCAGCTTATGTCCTCATGCAGACTATTGAGGGCTATCCACAACCGCTCGATAGGATGCAGATAGACACCGTGTTTCGAAAGCATTCACTCACAACCCAGACAATAGGGGACAACTGGATTATCGCAGAGAGAGGAGGTGCAGTCTAGTGTCCGAGAAGAAAGCCGTAAGAGAACTATTCGTTATCCATGCTAGTGGACTTCCAATAACCCATGTTGGAAGTGGGCATGTACAGATAGATGAGGCACTCTTTGGTGGTCTCCTATCCGCAATCGAAAATGTTGGAGTAAGTCTAGGGCTAGATGGTGATGTAGCATTAGATACAATTAGATTCAGAGCATACGAACTTGTCTATACTAGAACTGAGAATGGACTCATAGTCTTACTTACTGATCAAGACAGGAGTGATTTCCTCGAAAAGGCAAAGCCCGAACTTGGACATATTGGGAAGGAGATGGAAGAAGGAGGGTTCATGGAGGATTTCTCATTTCGTACAACAGAGCGAACAGAGCAAATAAACAAAATAATCTCTCGTCATGCAAGGACTATCTTTGCAGAGTTGAATGATGTCTTCTTTTGGGATGAGGAACATACATTCCAACTAAGCGAGCACGAAAATGAACGTTGGAATGGACGGACCCTTTTCAGAAACTACCTCCTACCATCACCATTGGTTAAGACACTTGACATGGACACTAAAGACATTATCAAAGTATGCGACCTACTTGAAGAGAAAAAGATGCCATCAGAGATTATACAGGGACTTAAGATGGATGTATCTGATGAACGAAAGATCGAAAATACAATCCGATTGCTTCACATGTTTGGACTCGTCCAATGCTTCAGGTCAACATTCTAGATTTTCTCCAAGAGGAGGTATGAGGTCTCATGAGCAAGGTCACGAATGAAAAGATACGAGCTATCTACAGTGCAACTGCTCAACGATATCAGATGCTCCTCAAGTTCTATAGAGCCCTAGGTGTCAATCTAGCAAAATGGAGAATGGATGCATTCTCAGGTCTTCCTAACTTGAAGCACCCCAGAATACTGGATGTGGGAACTGGAACAGGGGCAAATCTACCATATCTTGTTGAAAGATATCCAGATTATGAGGCAATCATTGGAATCGACTACACTCCTGCGATGCTTCAACAGGCTGTTCGTCGAGTCAGAGATAATAATTGGAGAAATATAGATTTACATCTAGTAGATGCAAGAGAGATGTCCAAGGTAATTGACGGTTGTTTTGATCTGATTGTTTCAACATATTCTCTATCGATTATTCCAGATTCACTTCGTGTTCTTGAGGAGATAGAGAGGTATGTATGTGATGATGGGTATGTCATGTTATTAGACTGTCAGAAATTCAAAGGTATTTTACGAATCTACAATCCCCTAGCTATTTTCCTTTCAACTAGATTGGGAGGGAATTTACAGACATATTCGGTACCTGTGAGTGAAACTGCTGCAAAAATGTTCCATCCGATTCGTCGAAAATTAATGTATTCAGGAATGTTCTATGAGGATTTGTATCAAAAGAGGTCTAGCTAGACTGAAAAATGAACATCTCATATCCAATATTTCCGGACTCGATCTGTTTCAAGATCATATCAACGGTACGAACAGCATCCTCCATTTTGTGTCGGTCCTCTAAGTCTTCATTGATTTGACTAAAGAATCGAGCTCGAGTTTTAGCCTTGCGAGCCATGTCCTCTATTAGATCTGTATGAATTGATTTATCGATGAGTGTGAACCCTTTCTTTCTAAATAACGCAATATACTCCTCTGAACTGAGCGCATCAGCGACGCACGCGACCCTTCCCAAGAGTCCTCTAAGTTCTTCATCTAGGTCTTCGTGATTCTGAACTGTTACGTCGTTTAGACCAACTAGTCCTTCAGATTTTAGAATTCGCGTGATCTCTGCTACTGCAGATTCTTTGTCAAGAAATGTACACAATGCACATTCACTAATTACTGCATCAAAAGAATTCGAATCAAAGGGAATTTCACTTGCTAATGCAATCTTGAACTCTACACGTTCTTCAACCCTCATTGTCTTTGCTAGCTCTATTGCAGAATAAATCATATCCGGGCTGATATCAATACCAGCCACACGTATCCCTAGAACTTTAGCAAGAAAGGATGCAGTCTTTCCATCACCGCATGCAATGTCGAGTAGTTTGGAATCTATACCTAAATCCATTTTATCCACCATAAGCTTACTCAATGCAAGTCCACCTGGATGGAAGATACCATCAAGAAGTTTGATTATTATTGGATGGTTATAGAAATCAGCACAACAGATGCCGAGGTCTCTCTCGTCGAGGTTACGTTTCACTATTACTACCTCCTCGTCGGTGGAACATATTGTAGTTGCAGAATGGAATTAATTTACCACTAGGTCGAATGACATGGATACAACACTTCTGAGACCGTTCAAGTTGGTATGTATGAACATCCATGAAGGCATGGATTGAAATTATTTTCACAGATTTTCCAAGGACCTCGGGAATAGTCATTCCACAGGCCACACAGAATGCCTCTAGATTCGTTTCTGTGCCTGGAACTGCTCTTGTTGAGAAGAGTTTTGTAAAAGCCTCGTTCATCAACACTGCTTCACTCACAAGAGTTCTGTCCTTTGCATAGTCTATATACTCATCAACGTTAACGAGATCCGTAAGTGGGGTGACCTCCTTTTCATCAACTAATATGTAGGCTATCGAAGTACAGTGAGGGTGAGGACAAGGTATAGGTCGAAAATCGGATGCTTCAATCAATAAATTGGTTTGAGTTTCAATCTTTTGAAGCATCTGTGGAATAGTCAAGGTCTGAGCTTCAGGTAAGTCGATTCTTCCAGTGAGAGAAACAGGTTGAAAGTTTATTCCAAAGACCTTCTTCTGTGCAAATCCATATTCAATTATTGGTCCAATCTCATCATCATTCAATCCAGCAATGATAGTTGGTACCAGAACTGTAGTCATTCCGAGTTCATTGCACACTTCAACGACTCGCATCTTTTCCTCAACAAGATCCCTACCACGAATCTTCTTGGAAACATCTTGATCAAATGTATCAAATTGGAGATAGATTACTGGATCTGTTTCAGCTAAGGCTTTAGCAAAATCATCCTCCAACAGTCGGAGACCATTAGTAGAAACTGCAACATCCTGAATTCCAAGACTCTTTGCGTATTGAACTATCTCAATGATTTCAGGATGGAGGGTTGGTTCACCTCCACTTAGTTGTAGAAGTTCGGGTCCATTCTCATAGGATACATACGCATCAATCATACTAGTAATCTGTTCAAATGGAACATGGTCACCTGATGGAGATATTGCAAAGCAGATGTTACACTGTAAATTACACTGGCCGGTTATCTCAATAATGCCAACACAGGTGTGTTGCTTATGCGCTGGACATATCCCACAATCATCAGGACATCCCCTTTCAACTGATGAAGAATACACGAGTGGTCTTGATCCAGGACGGTCATACCTGAGGGACTCATCCCAGTGAATTGGATCTGAAGAAACTAATGTCTTGAATTCTCCATGCTCAGGACAGATTCGCGAGATGTAGACATTTACTGAATCAATGGTTTCAGCTGATTCTAAAATTCGTCTACAGACAGGACACAGACTCTTCATTGTTTTTGAAGGCAGTATAACACCTCATAATAGTATTCTTTCAGATGAGAACCGTCTGTTACAGGAGGCTTATTCACCAATTATCTTGATGAGAACACGCTTATTTCGTCGTCCATCAAATTCACCGTAGAAAATTGCCTCCCACGGTCCAAGGTCAAGATGACCATTAGTTATTGCCATTACAACCTCACGACCCATAATCTGTCTTTTATGATGCGCATCGCCATTGTCTTCACCCGTACGATTGTGTTTGTAACGACTATGTGGTTCATTTGGTGCCAACTCTTCCAGCCAGCGTTTGTAATCATCATGAAGGCCACCCTCATTATCATTGATAAAGACACTAGCTGTGATGTGCATAGCATTGACTAAACATAGCCCTTCTTGAACACCACTCTCTCGAACAGCATCCTCAACTTGTGGTGTAATATGAACAAAATCCATCCGTGCAGGTACATTGAATGTCAGATATTTTGTATGACTTTTCATATGGTTTCCACTAGTTAGAGAGGTAATAACACTCTCGACATGAACATAGAAGGACCTGTGTTATCATGATACCGCGATACAGGTCTCTGTTCTTTGAACTCCATGCACTTCGTGGATTGCTGCAACAAGGCATCGAAGATTGCAGTTAGAAGCATCAGCAACAGCAATCAGATCATATGGCCCAGTGACTACATGGGCTCGTTCAATTCCTTCTATTTGTCCTATCTCTCCACATGCGGAAAAAGCCTTTCCTGATTCAGTTTGGATCAGTACAATAGCGATCATTTAGAGTAATGCATCCTTCTTAGATTACCCTGCCAAATATACTTGGATTTTTTTCTACTAAAACTTAGCTATTTTCCGCTCTGAGGGCTTTTCTGTGCAATAGTACTATTTTATCAAGAAAAAGGGGCAATTTTAGTAAAAGGAAATCAGAAGGCTCATCTAGTGATTCGTAGGGATATTCTTGAAGATGCAACAGGGAGTGTTATTGAGAGAGTAAATACTCTGCACACGATAGGGTTCATGAAACGAGATTATACTCTATTACCAGAAGAATTGGAAGTAAAAACAGAGACACATGACGCATATTTTCTGTTTCAATCAAAAGTGGATTATCCATTGACGAATGCAGTCTGGGCCTTGAATAAAGAAGCTGAGTTCCCAGATTCCAAAATCAAGGAGATTGTCAGTTTTTTCCAGAAAAGAGATTATGCCCAGACCTGGTGGTTGGGAGAACACTCAACCCCTCCACATTTAGAGAGTGCATTGATAAAATATGGACTAACTAGAGTTGTGGCAGATACACCAATGATGGCAGCAGACCTGACCACTATGGATTTCACTGAACTTGATGTTCTTTTCGATACAAGGAAGATTCAGGTCAGAAGAGTCGAAACAGCAGATGACCTATCAAAATGGTTAGCAGTAGTGCATGATGTATATAGATATCCAAATGAATACATGGATGCTCTACGTTACATTTTCACTGCAAAGATGAAAGATGGGGCATCCTCACTTGCACAGAACTTTCTGGCAGAAGTAGATGGCAAACCAGTAGGCGCATCATCCCTTTCACTGTGTGAAGGACTAGCAGGTCTCTATTATGTCTGTACGAAAAAGGAAACCAGAGGGCAAGGAGTAGGTACAGCAGTCACATTAGCAGCAATGAAGCATGGAAGTGAAAGAGGATACGAAGTAGGAATTCTTGGAGCTAGTGAAATGGGTTTTGGAGTCTATCAGCGAGTGGGATTCAAGGAATACTTCAAACTTCAGATATATGGTGGTTAATCAAATCTAATCTGTCCATTGCTGGATATGGTAAGCCTATATTGTAAGTTGTTATGTTTTCAAGAGAGTTTGGAGTGGTTACAAAGTGAGATTCAGATTTGTACTAGGATTGATTATTGTTCTTGGATTTGTTCTACCAAGAGGGGCAGGATCAAACCCAATTATTGCACAAGAACCAGTTAGTCCTGAAATCAGAATGAGTCATGCCATGGTTTTTGATCCCTACAATGAGGTTGTTGTTATGTTTGGTGGTTCTACAAATGTGGGCGGATATCACTCTCTTGGAGATACATGGACATACTCTTACGAGTTGAATACATGGTCGCAGCTCACGCTTACTCCGAGCCCTCCTGCCCGTGCTATGCATAATATGGTCTATTGCAACGCCACAAATGAAATCATTCTCTTTGGTGGATGGGGGTATCTTGATACATGGTCATTTGATTGCACTACTCAAACCTGGTCACAGATTCTTACAAATGAGAATCCTGGAGTGCACTATAATCTCGGATTAGCCTATGATTCACAGGAAAACGTTGTTGTTCTCTTTGGAGGTTTTGGTGATGATGGTATGGAACAAGATGACACATGGATCTTCAATTGTACATCACAAGAGTGGACAGAGGTCCTTCCCGCAGAGCGACCTCTAGCTCGGTATGGGATGGGGATGGTCTACGATGAGTCCATCAACCGTGTTGTTCTCACCTGTGGCAATACTGCGACTCAAGGGCATCAACAAGATACTTGGTGGTATGATGTGTCAACAAACTTATGGGAGCAACAGACAACAACAGGAGTTCCTGATAGATTGAAGTGGCCATCAATGACTTATGATTCTGAAAACCAGATATGCATCCTTTTTGGTGGCCAGATTAATGACGACAAGGTGAATCGAACTTGGCATTACGATGCCCAACAGAACACTTGGTTAAGACGGTATCCTGACAGTGCCCCTTCAGATCGAATAACGGCGGGATTCACCTTTGATTCGAAGAACAATGTCTCTATACTATTTGGTGGTGGCGGCGAGAGTGACGGGCCACTTGGAGAGACCTGGTCCTATACTCTTGAAACAAATACTTGGGTAGACATGGGTTCGGTAGAAGTCTCAACTCAAACAACGACTTCTGGAAACACTGAAGGAATATTTCCTCCTTTGGAAATCATCGCAATTGCAGTCATAATCCCTGCAGTTGCTGTTGCAATAGTGGTTATCATAAAGAGAAGAATAGAATAGAAATTTGATCTATACTCAATTTAATTCAGTCATCTGTCTTTGGAACCATGAAGTAATTGTTTCTACAGTTATCTCATAAGCCCTAGGATCGGATAGATTATGATCAGCACCATCAACAATTACCAGATCCTTAGGCTCTCCAGCTAGCTCGTATAACCTCTTCACTCCTGCTAGCGGGATGCCTATATCATCACTCCCGTGAATAATCATCAATGGTCGGGGAGAGATCTTAGAGACCTCGTTCAATGGATTATGGACTCGGGAGTCTTGTATCATCTTTTCCAACACCTTCTCTCGAATCTCAGGATTGTCAATACCTCGAATCTGCATTGGATATGTATCTACGATTGATTCGACTGATGGTCGAATCATTGGTGATTGTGAGAACCAAAGTGTGTCATAGACTGGTGCTCTCAGACATACTGCATTGATTCGTTGATCTTGAGCAAGAGTGCAGGTAGCTACCGCAGCTCCCCAACTTGCTGCGTAAACCCCAGACCATGTGTCTATTGTATGATCAAATTCCACAAGATGTGTGATTGCTTCCTTTGCATCTGCAATCTGCCCACTCAGTGAGAATAGACCATCACTAACTCTGAATCCACGGAAATCAAACGTAAGAACTGCAAATCCAGCTCTTGCCAGATGCGTTGCAACACCACTAATCTGGTCAGGACTACCTGGGAGACCGTGATACTTGACAATTCCTGGAAATGGACCCTCACCTGGAGGAATTACAAAATGACCGCGAAGAGTCTCACCATCGACTGAAAACTCAGTGGGAATTACCCGTAAACCAACCATATTCTTCTTACTTGTAGGATTCTATTTGAATATTAGTAGAGGAATTTTAGAATAGATTGTCTAAGCATTCGACCATATACCGAAGATTCTCTGCAGTATTAAGAAAGACCACTCGAACAAATTTATTCCCAATAAAGGGGTCACATGCACTGCCGGGAGAGATCAATATGTTGTGTTTCTCAAGTAACTTCGAACAGACCTTCCAGTCATTCCAAGGGGTCTCTATGTATTGGTATGTAGCGCCACCTGCAGGGATAGATGAGAGATTGTTTGAGTTCGAGATTGCATCATTTAACGCATCCCGACGCTTTTGAATCTCGTCAAACTGTTTCCTGCGATATTTCATACTCTCTCTGAGTAATTGAACAGCTTCCATCTGAGAAACTGGATTGACTCCAAATCCCAGCTTGGATATACTCTGAATGTCTTCAAATAGGGATTGAGTTTTCTCTTGTGGATCGTAGAGTAGAGTATATCCGACTCGTATCTCAGGAGCTCGCCAGACCTTACTGAATCCATGCATGTATATGACAGGGATATCCTTGGCTAATGGAAGAAGCGATTGAAAGGGAACGAAACTCATCTCATCATAGACCTCATCTGTGATGAGGATTTGGTCAAACTCACCTGCAAGGTCTACCAGAGATCGCCATGCCTTCTCATCATGGACATGACCAGTAGGATTTGAGGGACTTACAAAGAAGAGGAGACCTGGATTGTTTCTCTCTTCCAACTCACTCCGTAGGAGTTCTAGATCGATGTCCCAGTTAAGTTCAGATTTGCAGCGAATGTACCAGAGATCAGTTGTTCGTCGAAAATACTCGTAGGTCGGTGAATAGAAGGGGCACTCTATTCCAACAGACAATCCCTTGAGGGCAATGGATAGAATCGCAAATGCCCCACCACAACCATTTGAGATGATCACGTCAAAGTCTTCAGAGACCCCAGTATAGGACTTTGTTCTCTCAATGATTCCTGCAATCAGTTCTTCTTGAAACGAAGGATATCCTGACTCTGGCGATTCAATTCGTAATGGATCATACACACTCGGATCGGGGTGAAATCCAAAGCGGGGAGGATCACACATTGATAGTTCGATAAGGTCAGGTCTCTTTCTTCCCTTTGCCATTAACTCATTGAATCTTTGACTATACCCTAAATCCATGATAGGTCCTCAATTGAATCAGGGAAGTAATGTATTTTATCATTTCAGAATGATAAAGAGGAAACACCTGACTTCTACATTCGTATAATATCTGAACTATAAGAGTCAGTGGTTTTTCACGTTTGATGATTACTAATCTTTGTAAGATCTACGACCTGTCCTATATAGGTAGATACAGTCCCATCTTCATCTCTAAGAGCAGATGAGATTACATGTAGGTGGATTCTACCTGTTTTCGATGTCTTGAACCGAGCATCCTTCAGGTCATAGCTAACTTCATGTGTTACAACTTCACCCTTTCTAATTCGTTCAAAGATAGATTCAGGAATGAATGAATCAGTTTCCACACGAAACGACGCATAGTCACTTGGACTCGTTACACCAAATATCAGTTTAGCGGATTCATTTACATGTGTAACTTTTCCTTCAGAGTCAAATAGAATGATTCCAATCGGGGATGTCTCAAATATTTCCCTGAACCTACTTTCACTCTCGTCTAATGCTTCCTCAGCCAAATATTGCTCAGTCATATCAACCTCAAGGGCCTGCATAGCCCGTTGACCATCATGTTCAATAATATTGACGTAGGAATCAACCCATCTAACTTCTCCATCAGGTCGTATGTAACGAAATCTAATTCTTGGAAGTTTTTCCTTGCCAGATGCAATTAGCTTGTTCCTTTTTTCCAATTCACTTCTATCATCAGGATGAACAAGGTCCCATGTTTCATCAGCAGATAGCTGTAACAATTCTCCTATAGATCTCCCAACAGTCTCTGCATACGCTTTGTTTGCTAAAACAATTTTACCTCCGATGAGAATAACTATACCCTGCAGAGACTCCTCGAAAAGTCTACGATATCTCTCTTCACTTCTATCTAATGCCTCTAGCATTAGTTTTTCATGTGTAACATCTAGTAAAGTTCCTGCAGAACGAATAGGCGTTCCATCTTCAGTCCTCTCCACAACTTGGCCTCGATCTAAGACCCATACTACACCTCCATCTTTCCTCATTACTCTATGCTCTGATGAAAACATAGGAGTTTTCTGGTTGAGATGGTCTTCCATTCTTTTCAAAGCTAATTCACGATCATCAGGATGCACCAAATCTTCCCAATTATGGGCAAAGGTATTGATCTCTTCAAGAGTATATCCAAGCATGTCTGCGAATCTCTTACTATAGGTCTGGGTTTCAGTTACATGATCATAATCCCAGGGTGCTAAATCAGCTCCCCGTAAAGCCAATTCGAGTCGCTCTTGGCTCCGCCTCAACTCTTCCTGGGTAGTCTTCTGCGTCGTTATATCCCTTACAACAGAAATAATGCTCTCGCCATCATCATGAAGACTCATCGTGACAGAGAACCAGTACGTGGATTCTCCAATCTTAAGATTGTATTCATAGCCATCAGCACGTCCGGTTTCCTTGACCTGTTGAGCAAGCTCCACTGCTTTCTCTGTGACATGAGGTGGTAGAACATCTCGTTCTGCAAGACCAGGAGATATCTCAAATGTTGTTGGCACAAAGAACTTGGCAGTTGTCCGAAAATACATTCCACGAACTCTCCTAGAATTACCTTTGGCACCCTTCTTTGGCGGCGGATACTGTTCAACGAGTCCCTGTTCGTGAAGTTTTCTTAAATGATAGTAACAATTGAAATTAGATATCTTTAGCTTTGGTTTGTTCTCTTTGATACTTGCAAGAATCTCATGTACACTCATCCATAGTCGTTGAGTTGGTGTTCGAATGGTGACTTCCTCTTTAATCCTAGTACCATCGTCCAACTCACGTTCCTTCCTTTCAGTCTCAGTCTTAAAATCTTCAATACCCTGATCTAGAGCTCGTAGAATCTCAAGTCGAATTGGATGATAGAGAGATTCCTTCTGGTCATGAGTCTCTAAGACCATGAAATTCCTTCTTTTCGTTTGAGGTAGGTCCTGTAGGATAGGTTTGTCATGTTCCATAATTGAAGGTTCCTTGGGATAATCGATTATAGTGCATAGTATATTGGTACGAACTAGAATAAAAGTCTTTTTTATTGTACATAGATAAACTATAGAAATATACTAATGCAATAAGTTTAAATAAAAATAATTTTTATTGCAACATGTTACAATAAAACTTGGTGTCAAGTGTAGTAACTCTCAGATGTGATATATATGGCGATAGATGTGATTGATTCCGCTCGGAAATCCATACCAAAGAGTAATTCGAAAATTCTACTCCTGGTCGAGGAGGAAGAGCAGAAAACATCGCTTCGTCATCCCATCAGAAAACGTATCCTAGCAATCTTATCATCTGGTGTGCTCGATTATGAAACAGAGGTCACAAAGAAGGTAGAAACACTCAACGATGGCACAGGACTCACTCACTCAGTTGAGGTGAGAAGACCCTTCAAACGATACTGGATGGATGTTCCAGAGATCATTGGTCAATTTGAGAAGAGATATTCAGATTATGAGATTACAAGCTACCAGTGCTATTACCACCTCCAGAAGCTGGAGGAACAAGGACTTGTCAAACAGAATCCCCTACCTGAGTATGATACCAATGGCAAGAAAAAGAGGGTTAGAGGATTGCAGTTTAGATCGGTAGCTAGGTTCTTTTTACAAGATAGACCAAGACTGACAGATGAAAGTCGGATTACTTGTATCAAGTTCGTGCAAGATCTATGGGACATTGAGATATCAGACGAAGACTCTGAGAGACTAATACAACTAATTTCTGAACAAGATAAGACTCTCTTCGACGCATTTGAGCATCTAGCAAGTCATATTGAAGGATTAGTGGACAACATGTCATTTCCATTATTGCTTGATCGTCTTGCTCATGTCTATCTTTCAGACGATGAAAATTTCATTGAACGATACAGAGATGCAAAGCGGATTCTTGTACGCTCAGGGGGAAACTATCTGGACTCAGAAGCATCAGTTCTGACTTCCACTAAGAAAGAGGATGTCGATGAACAAGGAATCGGAGGTAATGTCAATGAATAGTATGGTACAGAGAACTCCAATCTACAAAACAGTAATGATTGGTGAAGGTGGTGTGGGAAAGACCAGCATAACGGTTCGCTTCACAGAGGATCGTTTTGATGAGAATATGATGCTCACAATTGGTGCGAGTTTTGCTTCTAAGAAGCTCCAGATAGATGGGAATCCTCTGACTTTGATGATTTGGGATCTTGGAGGTCAGCCACGATTTCGTGATGTCGTTGGAGACTACTTCAGAGGAGCCAAAATTGCGGTTGCAGTGTGTGATGTTTCCAGGTCGTATTCACTAGGACGACTCACAGATTGGATTGATCGATTGAAAGAGAGTGTTCCCGATTGTGAACTCCTGATTGTTGGTAACAAGACAGATGAGAGAGTGAATGGAACTGGAGTTTCTTTTGATGAAGGAACAGAATTTGCAGCCCAATATGGTACTCGATACATCGAGGTATCAGCTAAGACTGGCGAAGGCATTGATGAGATGTTCGAAATGATAGCGCAACATCTAGTGAGAGCGCAACTTGAATGGAAGAGCGAGGTGTAAAATATGGCTATAGTGACTTTGAATCCGTTTAATTGTCCCACATGTAAAGATGGAACTCTTGTGAGAGTTGATGTGGATGAAGACGCCATCATGAAGGCCACACGACTACCAGCTATGATTACTGTCAGCTGTTCAAAGAAGCATTCGCTTGTCGTGTTCGTAGATAGAGGGTTCCAGGTGAGAGATGTCGAAGCTGCAGTCGCGACATCGAAGGACGAGAACAAAGATGCCCTCGATAAGACTACAGATTGGTTTGGTTCGATGTAACAATTTGATCATGATAACACAGTTTGATAATTTATGGAGTAAAACAAAATGTACGGAATATTGCTAGTCAATCAAGCAGGGGAAACAGTTGCTTCTGTTGGATGGGATTCCATCGGTGGCGATGCAACCCTGTTTGGTGGTTTTGTATCAGCAGTTCAGATGTTCATCAAAAGAATTGCTGATGGCAATCAAGTGGAAGAACTCCGATTTGGAGACATGAAGCTGCTGATAGGCAGCTCTGATGATTACCATGTCGTCACACTTCATGGAGCTAATGAACCAGTTGCAGAGTCTGAATCTAAGAATCAGCAAGTCGTAAACCTCGTACGTGAAAGTAACGGACAGGTCACCGACGGAGTTCTTGATTTAGTATGCGAGTTGGTTTCTATGGACAAGACAGCTGCTTCAGATGTCGGTGAGAGTGTGAAGGAATGGACCCAGTCAGTGGGTGAGAAAGCTAAGAAATCCGCTATGGATTGGGGAAAGACTGTGTTATAGGAAGTGTTAGCTATGGGAGTATACGAAATAACTCAACTCTATCTTGGTTTAGCGACACTGGTGGCTGCTTTGACTATCATCTATTACAGTAGAAAGAGATCTTCTGTAACAGACTCTGATGCTCGAAGAATGTTCAGGCCACTCTACATTGTCGCTTTGGGATTTGTTGTCTTGAGCCTTGGAGCTTTAGCAACATATATTGAAGAAATAACTGGACAGGCAATCCTTCTGGATACCTATTATGCATTCTATGCAGCAACCGCAGTAGAGGTTGTACTCTTAGGTGGTGCTGCAGCTATGATACTTGGTGCAAGACGATTTTATTCAATTCCAGCAGTAGCTGGGTTTGCATCAATCATTCTATTCTATCTCGCAGAAGCGTATCCACAGACAGCTGATTTCCTTCTAATGATTGGAGTGCTAGTACCTTCGATCATCTTGGCTGGTATTGGGGGCCTTTTTGCATGGCTCACAAAACAAACAAGACGAGGAACTGGTGCATCATTAGCGTTCTTTCTTATGACACAGATTGCAGGACTACCTGTGTTGTACTTTGATTTGCTTGTTGGTGTAGAAGCACTACTCACATTGTTTATAGCCCTCATGGGACCAGCGATGGTTGCTTTTACATTCCTCCGTCCAGACCAAAAGATCACTTTTGAGCTGGTTGGATATGGAATTGCCTTTGCCGCACCGGTCTTGATTCTCTCCAGCGTTCAGCTTGGGGGATTCTTCGCTGATGTCACATTACTATCAATTGCTATAATGGGTGCAATGGCAATCATGCTTGCAATCGGAACCTCATCATACCTATACGGAAGATGGACTGAAACAAAACAGACACCTACTTTCTTGTACATGATAGCATTTCTGATGTTTGGCATTGGTCAGATGACTGGGATGCTTGAAAACCTTAACATGTTTCCATCACCTACTGGTATCTACATTGAATTCATTCTGACAGGATATGCATTGACCATGCTCTCTGTTGGAGCGATTTATGCGGCAGGATGGAAAAGTGTTGCACTTGTCCCCTTGGTTGTCTTTGTACCTCTGTCAATATTGATTGCTCAGGCATACCCAACGAGTATTGGTTCAGCATTTCTGGATCTGCTCTATGTTATTGTTCCAACCATTGGGCTCATGTTGTTACCATCTGCTCTATTCTTTGGTGCATGGAAACGAATGCGTAATAACAGGATTACTGGCGGCTTACGGCCTCTAGGCATATCAATTGCTATTGTCCTGTTCTTCATCATACGTTTGCCTCCCATGATTATTGGATTGGGTGGTCTTGACTATGGATACGGACTAGTTGTCCTGAGCTTTCTAGTTTTCTGGACAGCTATCACCGGACGCATGGACCGTGTAATGGCAACAAGAGTTGTTCACTAAAATCTAGGAGGAGTCGTGAGTTGAGCTTAATCGAAAAGAGATGGGCTTTCCTCATTCTCTCCTCCCATACATCCATAGTGAATCGCATATTGGAGATGAAGATATGTTGTTGATAGATGACGATCACCAGGTAGAAGATTTTTTACTTGATTCACCGTATTCAGTAGAAGAAGAATCAGTATTACTCGTTCTTACCGCAATAGACTCGGGTATCAGTCTCATGTCAGTAGAGTTTCAACCGAATATAAAGAGTGATGAAGTTCTTCTTTCGAGTTATCTAGCAACTTTTAGATCTATGAGTGATTTGATGTTTCATCTGTCTCTTGATGAAATACGATTTGGTGGCTATACATTACTTATGAAGATAGCATCACCCTTCTTGATTTCATACATCTTTAGGGGTAGACCCCATAATGTAATTCAAAAACTGAATGTGTTCGTCAATAATCTCTTGGAATCTCCATCTATAATTGACTCATTCTGGAACACCATATCGACGGGAGCAGTAAATCAGAACACGAAGTCATTCGTTGAGTGTCTGGCTAATCAAATTTTCACTAATTCTAGAGAACAAATATGAGGAGTTGTACACGTTGCAAAGAACTTTCAGGAATCATCGTCACGACATTGGAATTCTTGTGATGTTCAGTTCGTTCATCATAGTAGTAATCCTATGCCTTATGAGTGGTCTTGCATGGGTCTATCTTAATCCAGACGAGTTTAGTTTCTGGATGCTTGTTTCAGTTGCAATGTTAGCAATCGTATCTGGAATAGTTGCAACGTACTCATTTGTTCAATATACACAAGAAGGTAGACTTCGTAATTTCATCATAATGTTACTTGGTGCCAATGTAGTTCTTCTCGCTTTTCTCTACCTCATAACGCACCCTGCATCAGCATGGTCCATCTTCTCTGGTAGGCATCGGAACCTAACTATTGTAGCTGCTCTTGCCTTTTTAGTGGCTCCAGGAGTACTTGGTGGCTCACTCGTTGGTCATAGAGAAATGACACCTAGAGCAAGAAATATCGCACTCCTTTGGGGCTTTATGATACAACCATTCTTTTCACTTTCTCTTCTATTAAGCCCAGAACCTCTATTCACCCTGACTGGCAATGGACTTGTAGACCTCTCTGTCGAGGGATTTACTGTATCAATTATCTTTGGATTTTCCGCATTTCTTTCACTGTTTCGATATCTACGTGAGTGGAAGCGAAAGCATGAGAGTATTATCTTGGCTTCGTCTCTTGCTCTCGTGCTATGGATATTGTCGTTTCTAATCTTTCTAGTAATTGAAAGTCCTTTCCAAGTAGCTGAGCTGCTCTGGTTTAGCGGCGTTGCCTTCGGATTTGTTCTTCTTGCTGCAACAATGATTATCACTTCAATTGTAGAGCCACATAGAGTCCTTGAGTCATTGGTTAGAGAACGAACCACTCAATTGGAGAGATCCAGAGAGGAAACTGAATTCTATTTACGACTCTGGACTCATAAGATTGGAAATCTGCTACAAGGAATCTCTGCCTATCTTGAACTGATCGGGTATCAAGCTGAAGAGATTGCATCAATATCTGATTATCAGAAACTAGCAACAGATTTGCTAAGAGAATCCACACATGTAAATCGGCAAGTTGAGCGGCTGATCAGAATAAAAGAGAATGAGACCTCTATCACATGGCCAGTAACATTGAAGCATGTTCTTTCTGATTTTGAAACGAATATGAGAGAAGCTAATAATGGTAATCTAGAATTAGAATCACCAATCATTGACGATAAATTACAGATTGTTGCAGATGATCTGATCGACATCGTGTTCTCCAATCTCATGAATAAATGCATGAAGCAAAATCAAGACAATGGAAAGAAACTTTCAATAAGAGTCAATGAATCAAAGAGGAAAATCAACGTTATTCTTGGACCCTGCACTGCAAAATCTGTTGCAGAGATCAATATCTGGTCGGAAAATCCAATCTCATTGAAGTATAGCGTTGTTGATCTCGAACTGTTCATGGTCTGGTTGTTAATGGAACGATATGGTGGAAGTCTTGAACACCAACATAATACTGAATCATTGGATGGAGAACTCTGTTTAACATTTAAGAGAGCTTTCTAGCTGTTAGCTGGATTCTTTTGCTTGGTGGTACATTTTATTGTACAGCTCTCTCAGTTCTTTCTCAGGTAGAAGTGGTTTACTGATAACATCCAAAGTATCTGAAGACATTCTACCTTCTTTGATCAATTGGGTCCCAGCCCTCTTTGCAGCAGCCAGAATTTCTCCTGTCTGTTCTTTGTATTGATCCATGAGAAATGCATGCGGTCTCAGAAGCGCTCCTGAAAACTCCACACTAGCATCTTTTGCAATATGGTCAACGAAATCAATGATAGGAGTCATATTCTCTTTCTCCCACCAACCTCCCGTCGAGACCAGAACTATCTTGGAAATCTTGACATTATCATGAAACTTTGCCCGTGTACGACCATCATGAAACTCGAGAATCGGTTCCACCAGGGGCATTAATCGATTCAACAGGTTCTGTATCTCTCCAGGGAATGGGAAGTATATTGGAATCGCTAGAACAAGGATGTCAGCTTCTCGAAATTTTGGGTAGAGTTGCTCCATATCGTCTTTTTGGATACATTTTCCGACCTTCTCAAACCAGCATTGGAATTCACCCAGACAGGGTCTGATTTTGTAACGTTTGGCAAAGATGGTCTCAATTGTTGCATTGGCATCTTTCATTCCATCGAGGAATGCAGTTAGGATCTTATGGGTGTCACCCTTTTCCATTCGGGCACTACCATTTACAGCAAGGACTCTCGTCAATCTAACACCACGCGGAGAAACAGTGGTTATTCCATGCTAAAAATGAATCGAATAAGTCTCCATGTCCTGAACAGTAATGCGTGGGTTCGTATAGCGACCTCTAGTCTCAGTTCCAGAGCCATATTGAATCGCTCTCTCTGGACACCAGTTGATACAGGCCAGACATAATTCACAGTTATGCATCCAAGTGGGTCTGTTTTCTTTCATCTCAATATTTTGGGAGGGACAGATTCTTGCACATATTTCACAAGCAGTACAATTATCGTCAACCCAAAATGATTCATCGGATCTACTTACTCTTGCAAGGAACTGCGTATAGCTTGTATGCATCCCTGAGAAAGAGGAGAAGATGGATGACGGAAGGATAACAGATCTGTTTCTAATCAACTCCAAGAATTCCAGTATTGCTTCATCTGCATTCCCAAGATTTCTCTTGATGCTTTGATCTGATGGTGCAACATACCCAACAATGTAGTTTGAGGGCATTCTGAGAAGAAATCCAGCAGAGAGGTCAAGACCAATTTTCTGGAGCTCTTCTTTCAGCTGCGGAAGTGCTCTTCCGGGTCCACCAGCATGCGTTTCTATTGCGAATATATAGTCTGCGCGAATATTTTTCAGGTGTGTAATGGATGATAGTAACCTCTGAGGAAGTCCCCCCCAATAGACCGGGAATACAAAGCCAACTATATCATAGATACCTTGTTCTTCTTGGATCTTGGTGACCGAAGAGACCTCTGTATTTCCAAGAGCTTTTCCGATTGCTCTTGCGACCATTAGAGAGTTGCCTGTTCCGGTGAAGTAGAAGATTTTATTCTTCAGCCTATGCATCCCCTATTGAACTAGACACATACTATTCTCCCAATATTCCTTACATGTCTTTGTATGACATTGGATATGGGTGTGAGTAGCAGAACTAGACGGATTTTCCTTATATTCAAAGTATTACGCATTAAATTTGTAACCTGATGTGATGAAAGATGAGTGGGAATCGGGGATTTGTGGAAAAAGGGAGCAAGCTTCTCTCCAGCCTCGTTGAGCCACATCCATCTATACAGGAGACACGAAAGCGGCAACAAACACGTCTACTCTCATCGCTGCTTCTTCTAGCAATTCCTATCTTCTCAATAGTTCAATTCACTAGTGAGATTATGTTATTCAGTAATGCCACCTTTCTGGGTGCTGTCTTACTGGCATTTATCCTATATCTCGGAACAAGGACGAAGTACTATAATACTGTCATGACCATCTCACTTGGTGCAATCACCATCCTACCATCACTCCTCTTCCTCTTTGGATCTAGCTGGACACCAAATGATCTACCTCGCCTGATGGTTTGGGTTCTTGTGGCACTCATTGGCGGTACACTCCTTTCGAAAACGGTAGTAGTCCTTCTACAAGGTATTGTGATGACAGCAATGATGGGATGTATACCTGTGTATGTTTTTGGAATTCCATTTGCAGAGATTGACAGCCAGGTAGCCACTGCAATAGTTATCACCTTCTTTGTGTTGGTTGTTTCTTACACTTTAGAGAGGTATGTTTCGCAGTTAGAGCAACAAAATGCTGAGAATTCAAGAAAACAGAGGGAACTAGAGGTCTATACTCAACTCCTACGGCATGACCTACGAAATGACCTGCAAGCCTTATTGGGTCTGATCGAAGTTGCAGAACTCTTTGCTAACATTGACACTGATAAGGTCAAAGAAAATCTCACACAGTCATTGAGTCTAGGTAGTCGAATGGTGCAGCTTCTTCATGTCTTCTCTATGCCACTTGAACAGCCCGGAACAGACTTGGTAAAACATATCAAAGAGGTTGCTCGTGAATCTGAAAGGACTCACGGAAATCTGAAGATTGAGGTATCAAGCGATAGAGAAGTGAGTAAGACCTCCTTCACAGCTAGCAGGTTGCTTCCCATGGTCTGGCAGAATATCTTCAGAAATGCAGCTCAGTATGCTAGTATGGAACCTAAAGTCTGGGTAAATATATCTCTTAAAGAAAAGGACTTTATTATTACAATTGATGACAATGGTCCAGGTATCCCAGCGAGTAAAAGAGAGCACCTCTTCAAAAGAGGATCACAAGTGGATTCAGAGAGTGGTATTGGACTCTATCTCTCAAAGATAGTCTTAGAATCACATGGTGGATCTATTGAACTGGTTGGTCGCGATGAAGGCACTTCTACAAGGTACATTATCAAGATACCATCTTCTGGTTAGTCAAATCAAGTAATGCTTATTTTCCACAGCTGGACACGTATCGAAGTGTCTGAGATGAATAAAAAACGAAAGATGCTACTTGCTCTACCTTTGATTGCAGTTCTTTTGGCAGTTGGCTATACTATGGTCTTAGGAATATCTCCAAGTTTTGACGCGCCTAATTTGGAGTTCCCTATTTCAGAGACTGATCGAATCGAGCGTCTCTCAGCATACTACACACCAGACTGGGGAGAGCCAGGCGTCTTTCACAATGGTATCGACCTTGTAATCTCAGATGATGTCACAATAGTATCACCTGTCACAGGTACTATAACAGGACTCAGTGAGCAAGTCAATCCCTATGCAGGAAATGTATTGTTCGAGATAATGATTGCAGTGAACTGGGCTTCTTCAGTCAAACTTGTTCTGGAACCAGGATTTCTGGATGAGACCAATAACTCGTTGCAAAGTACAATGATAGAAGCAGTGTTTGGCCAACGTGTAGAGGTAGGAGATGAGTTAGCTACGCTATTGTTCAGTGACAACTATCCACACCTGCACTATATGCTCTCTTATTTTGGGTCCGAAGTGTGTGCTTACAATTACTCTTCGTCTACTGCAAAGTCCACTTTCGAAGCAGTAGCTTTGTCATCAAATAGCACCATCTTCTATCCTCACTCTGCACCAAATGTGATTACCAGTCCGCTTGTAATAGTACCTCTAGTACTGGTAGGAATCTATGGGATTGTAGTCATCATTGTGTTCAGACGCTAATTGGAAGATTGATGAATTCTATCTTTTCTCAGCTTCAAATTGGAATCTTGATATTTCATGTGTGAAATTCGAGCCTTTTCCAAGGATATCCTTCGGATCACGTACAATGTATGTAACTTTGTATACCAGGCCAAAC
>PJER01000120.1 GCA_002825465.1 Candidatus Thorarchaeota archaeon MP8T_1 | reverse complement strand
AATATGATTCTAGAAGGTCGTCTTGTCGTCCTTCAAGTCCAAGCATTCCCAATAGACTGTCAATGCGTCTGTTCAGAACCTCGCCGCTCTTTCCATTCAATGCTCCTATGAACTCCAGAAACTCCACTGCTGATAGCTTAGAGTATAATCCGGGAGACTCAGGAAGCAGACCGGTCGCAGCCTTGATCGCATCTCGTTGAGTGCTCACATCAAAACCGCACACATCAGCATTGCCGCTTGTCTGTCTTAAGAGCCCGGACAGAATTCTCACAGTTGTGGTCTTACCAGCCCCATTGGGGCCAAGAAAACCAAACCTGCTACCAGAGGAAACCTCTAGGTTCAGATTTCTAACAGCCTGAACAGGACCAAAGTTCTTGCTCAGGCTTTCAGTCCGAATTACCGTTCCGTTTCGTGCCATTATTTGTACCACCGCGAAGCTGTAAAAGTTTACAGCGCGATGGTAAAGATTTATATTCGTTTACATATAAATGTTTACCACAGCGCAGTAAATTTTGACCAGAAAAGGTTAAAACGTAGCGCGACACGAGGAAGTGTGCAATGGGATTACTCTCAACTCATGAAGCAGTGGTCTGGTGGGAGTACCATCACGGGAAACCCACATCAGACATCTTCAGTGAGTATGAGAAGCCCAAGGACATTCCTGAGTATATCTTTGACATCCTTGCGAGTGAGATTGATGGTAAGATCAATGATCCAAAGAAAGCAGAGAAGGAGAAAGAAAAGATACGCAGGATGCAGTTCACAAGCGCAGCATATGTTTCTAGGGTTCTTAGTAGGGCAAAGTCAAAGATTGAGGACACCCTTAAGCAACATGCCAACAGTCATCGATTGGATACTGAAAATGTTGACGGAGAGAAAGGAGTACTCACAGGCTTTGACTACCAAGCCAACACCAACGTATACATAGTTTTCACCCTTGGACTTGGCGTAATCATCTGGTATGAACATACCAACTATGGTGGGAAACTATGTGATGGAACACCATTCGAGTCCCAAAAACCAAGTGACGGAAAACAGTGTCCAAAACTTGAGGAGTGTAGAGAAACCCTCAACACTATTCTCAAAGAATACAATCTAACTTTGAATCCTAAGGAAGAAGAGATGTATATGACTCAGCAGTCTATACGAATCTTTGGCAAGCTTGGTGCAAAACAACTTCCTCGTTATCAGAGAGAAGCACAAGAGGGTGAATAAAATGAACGAGGAAGTAGCAGCTGGGTATTTTCCAGCAATAGAAAGTATAACTAGTGGAAAGACGTTCAGGCCATCAAAGGCCTTGCGGAGTAAGTACTGGTTCACTGCCGTAATGGTAGCCATGGTAACTTGGTTTACGGTCATTGGACTTGTTTACGGTGTGTCATACTTGATATCATTGGATGAGGGATGGAGTCATGCACTCTTTGTCAGCCAATGGTTGAATGTTGTGAACTATTGGACAATTGTCGGAGAACTGGTCTGGTTAATTCCTGCATTGATAGGTATTCCAGTCTATGTTAACTCCATTGAGTATTCAGTGATTTCGGAAACTGGAGAGGCATCTCCGGAGATTTATGTTCGCAAGGGAATCGTCAACATAACCAAGAAACACGTACCATTCAGAACAATCACAAACATCTCATCCAGAGCTGGCGTGATTGACAGGCTTTTTGGTATTGGTAATGTAGAGATCCAGACCGCGGGATACTCAGGTGGTCCAGGAGGACAATCAGGTCCCGAAGAGAAACTGGAAGGAATCAAGTCCTATGAGGCTCTGACACGATTTGTCCTAGGCGAACTCAGGAGATTCAGAGATCCTTATACAACTGGCACTGAGGTGGTCTTCCCACGTGACGCAGCTGTCCCAAGTATTGAGGGATCTCTAGATGACGAGATTTTAATTGCACTTCATGACATCAGGGAAATTCTCAGGACGAAACTATAGAGAGAGGAACAATGAAATGAACTATTCAAAAAAGATGCTCTATGACGGATTTTTCATCATTGGATCCATTCTCCTTGTACTTGAGATAATTGAAGCAGTGACTGGAATTTCGTACTTCTGGGGAATTGGAATAATCGGCTGGCCGTTCTTTTTAGCAGGCCTAGCTGGTAAGGAATCATTGAGCCGTTCTAAGAACCATAGGCTCAACAATGAGGTGAACTAATGACAGGAAACATTGGACAACCAATGAACTGTCATGTAAATAAGTGATGTAAGGGGGAAACCCAAAGATGAGGATGAAAGAAACATACTTTGAAACACGCAAAAAGGGAAGGTGGCAGTAGCAATGAGTGCATCAAGACTAATTGGCAAATCAATAGCACTTGTTATAGCATTAAACCTCTTCCTCATCTTTCTTTTCCTATTATAGGAGTGGTGTTAGATGTCTGAAAAAAGTGGCAGAAGCGTGGTCATAAGACCACCAATGGAAGATGTGACGAGAGGTAAAGTCTTTACTCCAGATACTAGATTCTACTACAAAGAGTGGTTCACTACAACATTTGTAGCAATTGTCTTCTGGATGCTATCTATTGGAATGCTCATATTAGGTGCTTGGATTCATATGATGGATCAAAATGAGCCTTGGGCGACATTCTTCGCGATTTTCTTTGATGTATTCCCAATTCTCAACTTCTGGTATGCAATTTCGTTAGTATTCTGGTGGCTACCTGTTATGGTTGGTATTCCATTGTATATCAGGACTATTGAATACAGCGTCATCTCGAAATCGGGAACGGTAATGCCTGAAATATACGTCAAAAAGGGATTAATCAATGTGACTAGAAAGCATGTTCCATTCAGAACTATAACAAACATTTCATCGAGAGCCGGCCCTGCAGACAGACTTTTCGGTATTGGTACGGTCGAGATTCAGACTGCGGGATACTCGGGAGGGCCTGGCGGTCAGACTGGACCTGAGGAGAAACTAGAGGGGATAACCTTCTACGAAGAAGTCAGGGACTTTATTCTACAGGAACTGAGAAGATTCAGAGACCCCTACGTTACAGGAACAGAAGTCGTTCTACCCAGAGATGAACCAGTTCCTAGATTGAATGATAGCCTAGATGATGAGATACTAATAACCTTGCATGAGATTAGAAATGTGTTAGAACGCATTGATAAGAAATTAGATAGGGAGGAGAGCTAGAGATGGCAGGAGAAGGAAAAGTAATCAAACCGCCAGTGGAAAATGTAGCAAGTGGCAAGGTGTTTAGACCTTCCAAAGCTTTTCGAAATAAGATGTGGTTTATCGGAGTCTTTACAGCAGTGATGATCTGGGTAGTCCTCTTCGGATCCTTTGCCCTATCACTCTGGCTCGTCGATTATTTTACAGGAACAACTGTGAACACCTCAGCATTTTTCCAGTATTGGTGGTTGACGATAAATATCTGGTACTGGGTGTTAACAGCAATCTGGTTGATTCCCGGAGTCATTATAGTACCATTCTATCTTAGGTCCATTGAATATTCAGTGATCGCTCAATCTGGAGAAACAATGCCTGAGATTTTTGTGAAGAAAGGAATCATCAACATAACACGAAAGCATGTCCCATTTCGCACAATAACAAATATTTCCAGCAGAGCTGGACTCTTTGATAGATTATTCAGAATTGGCTCTGTCGAAATCGAAACAGCGGGGTACTCTGGTGCTACCACATCAGCAGAGGAGAAACTCGAAGGAATCACATTTTATGAAGAACTACGGGACTTCATACTGAGAGAGCTACGGAAGTTCAAGGATCCCTATGTCACTGGAACGGAGGTTGTACTACCTGAAGAAGACCAGACAGTAATAGTGGAGGAAAATCTTGAAGACGAAATCTTGCAGGTCCTGCGAGAGATACGAGACTTGTTGAGAAGAGAGCGAGAGTGAGGTTGGTACCCTATGACCCGTGACGAGGAGAGAGTGATAAGACCACCACTGGACCAGGTATCAAGCGGGAGAGTATTCCAGCCAATCAATGTATTCATCTACAAGAAAATGACCAAGGTTGGAATAATTCTAGTGTTCATCTGGTTTGCACTATATCTACTCTTTATCGGATTTACTGACCCGACCTTCTTAGAAATCATCTTAGCTCTATCAGCACCAATAGAGATTTTGACCATAATCGGATGGGAAACAACCAGTCTGATTTATGTTTCAACGGCCATGATATTTTTCATTATAGGATCACTGTACACATTCATATATGTGAAGAAAATTGAGTATACAGTTCTGGCATGGTCAGGTGATGCGATGCCGGAGGTCTATGTTCGAAAAGGAATTATCAATATCACAAAGAAACATGTCCCCTTCAGAACTATTGTAAATGTTCGAACACGCAAAGGGGTCTTTGATCGATTGTTTGGCATTGGAACAGTCTTGATTGAAACCGCAGGTGGTTCCACAGCAGTCCAACCGACTGGACTCATCTCACTCATTATTGACAAACTAAAATCAGAAGCTGAGGAAAAGATTGAAGGTATAAAATTCCATGAAGAACTACGGGACTTCATACTGCGAGAGATGCGAATGTTTGGTAGAAAAGCCCCAATAACTCTAACACCAAGCCAAGTACGACTTAAGAAGCGTATCTTCACAAGAGAAACGCTTGATGCATTTCTAGAGATTCGTGATGCCTTGAGAGAGCATGAAGCGACATAGGAGATGACTGATAATGAACTGGAAAACTATAGCTGGATTGATAATACTGATTGTGGGTTTCGTTGTGTTATTAGTACTCTATTTGATTGGCTCTGTTTTGCTTTAGGAAATACTATAAGCTATAGTTGAAGATCTTCATGATTTGACCAATATTAGTCAGACTTCTATGAGCCTCTTCTCTTGGTCGTACTTCAAACACATACTGAGGCTTTGCTGAAAGCTTGCTGAGAAAAGCCAACGTCTCTTGGAAGTCGATAAGTCCATTCCCTACTACCTGATGGCTCCCAATCTGCGGAATGACATCATGAATGTGAACAACTTCGATGGATCCCTTATATCTTTGAAATAGACTCCAATCAGACTCTCTTATTTTCAAATCCAAGCCATAGAGCTTGGGTATGTCAAGACACAACTTTAGACCTTGGGGAATAAGATGCTCAATTACCTCGCGAACAAGTGGTGTCCAATTGACATTTTCAATAACCAATTTGACCTGTGGTCGAGCGTGCGTAAGAAGATCAGATAGATTCTCGCGAAGAACCTGAGCATAGACTGACTGGTATTGTTGACTAAAGCCATCAATGGGGTGGTTGCCTGCTTTTCTAAAGCTTGGTGGAACTCCGGCATGTATTACCATATTTGTTGGTGCTGCGCTGAGTTCCCTTGCAAGATTGATGATTTGCTTAAAGTATGCTATTACTCCACTTCTGACTGGGGGATAGGTTGACAAGAGACTCACATCATCACCAGGCGCATGAAATCCCCATTCGATTGAAAACTCATCAGATAGCTCTCGCAGCATGCTCCGTTCTCTAGAGGCTATTTTCTCAGGAGAAAATAACGGGACACCTAAATCAGGGACTATACCATTCCAATCATTCTCAGCAGCATATCTGATCGATTCAGCCAGTGAGGTATCGTACACTGTATGGTATGCTCGTCGCGTAGGAAATTGCATAGAATTAGATATTTCGTGGATTCTTATGAGCTTGACTAAGTAGACTTGGTGGTGGAAATTGACTCCTGGCACCTCATTTATTTTGCATGACTACAAAAGATTCATTTCACCAACATCAAGTTCTTTGAATCAAAGTATACATTGAAATGTAGGACTAGCTCATAGACAGCAAACCACATCGAAAGAGGGGTGCGCATGAAACCAGTTGAAATTATTATTGCAGGTGCAGGAGATAGAGGATTCGTTTATGCGTCATATGCAAAGGAACATCCAGACAAGGCCAAAATCGTTGGCGTGGCTGAACCACGTGATTTCTATCGAGAAAAAATGGCGCAAGAATATGATATACCGGAAGAGAATGTCTTCGAGGATTGGAAAAGTTTAGCGAAGCGTGACAGATTTGCAGATGTGGCAATAATCACAACTCAAGATCATATGCATCGAGACCCTGCAATTGCATTTGCCAAGAAAGGATATCACATCCTCCTAGAGAAGCCAATGGCCGTTGATGAAAAAGACTGTCGAGACATAACAAAGACTGTCCTCGATAAGAAGGTCCTATTCGCAGTTGGACATGTTCTCAGGTATACAAAATATACACAGATACTGAAGGGGCTAATCGAATCAGGCATAATTGGTGATATCATTAGTATCCAACATCTTGAGCCTGTCGGGTTTTGGCATCAAGCACATTCATTTGTGAGAGGAAACTGGAGAAATGAGAAAGAATCCTCATTCATGTTGCTCACTAAATCTTGCCACGATCTCGATTGGATACGTCATAT
>PJER01000023.1 GCA_002825465.1 Candidatus Thorarchaeota archaeon MP8T_1 | reverse complement strand
GGAGCATTTGTTCATCCTCATGGTGGACAACTCATTGTAATTCAGACATTCATCCGTGGTGAAGATATCTACGAGCCTCTAGCTGCTGTTGATCCATTGCTTCCTTTCTATGGAAAAGAGCTTGGAATAATTCACACGATTCTGTTAGGTATGCAAAATAAAATGAGAAAAGATGATGGCAGGTCTCTCTTCGCATGGGTGCTCAATGCTAGTGAGAAATACATGCCAGATGATGAATATGTAAAGAATCAGTATACCCTCTGGGTACAGGAGATAGAGCAAATTAAACAAGCTCAACTCACAAAGGGCATTACCCATGGAGATGTAGGTCCCAAAGATTTCTTCTTTGAGAATGGTGAGTTTACTGGAATCATGGACTTCAATTCTGCAGGATATGACTATCTTCTGATGGATGTAGTCTCTATGATGATGTACTGTGAATTGATTCGACCAGGGAGACTCGAACAATATCGCACATTCATGAATAATTACTATGAGAGTGCTCCTATCCAATTAGAGGAACTCAAGTGGCTCCATCATCTTCTTCGCGCCCGATGGTTTGTGCAGATTTTTTATCACAACTATCGATACAAGGAGGGAATCACACAAGGATTGGACAATGATGATGCGGAAGAGAATCTGGTAGGTGTGAAGGAAGCAATTGAATACCTCCGCATGACAAACGAGTATCCATATGACTACTTTTTCAAGATACTTGCTGAATAACTTGTTATCGAATAAGAAGTAGCGCTCCTGCTAGTGGTTCACTATTTATACAAAATATATTTTAGATGTGTTTCATTCAAAATTGTCCAATGAGGGATTGGTATGAGGAATGAACAGATCTTCAATCTAATTGTAGTAGTTTTACTGTTGTCATCTTTTATTTATCCACAGATTTCAGTACCTCTGCAAGACGAACCCAATTACACAACTGAATCGCCTGATATACTATCTCTTTCAACAGACGAAATCTTAGACATTGGAAATTGGAGCTACGGCGAAATATGGTATATTGAGTATCAATCGGATTTTGTCTATATCACCCAAGGATATATGTTACAGATTCTGGATGTGACATCCACTATTGATCCAATTTTGATTGGTGAATTGTACATAGGGTATGGGATTCAGTCAATGGAAATTGCTGATACTATTCTATACATTGGTACAGCTTATGAAGGTGTTTGGATTGTTGATGTATCTAATCCCGCTTCCCCGAGAAAGATAGGACGCATCCCGACGGAAGATAGAGCTCTAAGTCTTTGCTCAAATGATACTTTACTTTATGTTGGTGTTAATGATGACTATATCGAAGTACTGGATGTTTCAACTCCTTCTAACCCGACCAGTCTGTCTAACTATACTGCGATTGATAGCAATGACTACTTATGGGATATAGAGATACAAGATGAAATCATTGCAGTTGCAAATGGTGCAGGACATCTCAAGTTCCTAAACGGGTCGAATCCGTTATCACTACAACTTATCACAGAATACTCAGGTCTAAGCCAATCGGTCTCAGTCGATCTTGAGGGCACTATGGCATTTGTAGTAGGATTTGGAAATCCATTTACCTGTCTGAATATAACTGACTTGAACTCCATTACTGTTCTAGATACACTTAGTGAGTTGAGCAATGGTCGTGATATTCAAGTTGTTGATAATTTGGCATTTAGTAGTAATGGAGGTTCTGGTATATACATAGTAGATGTATCAGACCCTACTAATATGACGAATCTGTTCAATGGGTTTGGAGGGAATGGAAGAGGCGTTTATGAAACAGCAGTGAAGGATGATTCACTTTTTGTTCCGGATAACCGAAATGGACTCTATTGCCTCAATATCGCAACACCAGAGAATCCAAATATCGCTGGATTTTATCCTGGCGAAACTGGTGTTAGTTCTATTGCAATACTTGGAAACTACGCTTATCTTGGACATTACACTAATGGTCTAAGTGTAATTGATATGGCTAATTCCCAAGGTCCGGACAAAGTCGGATATTGGGGAACATTCTCTACATCTACGTTTGCTCAAATGATGGATTCATACAACATGGCTGAAATGGAAGTCTATGGTGAATTGCTATTTGCTGCAGATGGTGAACGTGATTTTAAAATCTTTAATATTTCAGATCCTACAAATCCCATCTTAATCAAGTCATTTGAGCTACCAGGTGGATATGCAAATGGTATTGCCATAGGTGGACACCATGCATTCATCACTGATCGATATTATGGTCTTCGAGCTGTTGACTTCTCAGATCCTTATCATCCGATAGCGAAGGGTGAATATAACTTCCTAACTGCCTATGAGGCAGATGTAGCATATGAAGATGAAATTGCATATGTAGTGGATGGAGCTAGTACCCTTTACATAATCAATGCTACAGACACAATGAATCTAACATCTATTCAAACTATGGCAGTTGGAAGCGCCGCAGAATCTATCGAAGTTCAAGATGATATTATCTATGTTGCAAGCAATAATGGTCTGGAAATTATTAATGCCACAAATAGTACTAACCCAACACATCTTACTACATACAACGATGTTCCTGTAACAGATATGAAGATTGATGGAGACTTTGCATATATTAGCTTCAACAAAGGTGTTGGTGTCCTTAACATTACTGATATACTTAATCCCACTTTGATTGCACGATATAATTCCAGTAGAACTGTGGATTACATTTCCTATGGTAATGGCAGAATTGCAGGAATAACTGGTGGAGTTGTACACTTCTTCATTGAGGATGCAAATCAAAATGGAATCTATTCTGATAATGAATTTGAGATACTTGCATCTCCTCCTATGATTAATTCTCTTGAGGATGTTCACTTCTTGGATAATGAAACCATGGCAACTCTAAATTGGACTCCAAGTGATACAGATCCTGCATGGTTTGAATTGTTTTTAGATGATATCATCCTAAGGTGCGGCAAGTGGAACCAATCCACTGAAGTTCTTTCCTTTGATCCAAATTCGCTCTTGATAGGCACTCATATAGTGAAACTTATAGTATGGGACGATGGCGCATACTCTGCTAGCGATGAAGTGATTATTACTATTCAATCACACACAATAACTACCACTATACCCGAATCAACATCCACAGGTACCAGCAGCACCACTGAAACTACATCTGGTACATCTCCTGAGGTTCCACCAGATGCTACTTCTTTTGAAACTTATCTAATAATTACAATAGCTACAGCAGGCATATGTATCATCATATTGCTAATAATGAAGAAGAAGTCATAGATTGAAATCAGTTGGGGGATTGAAGTATAGATTACGGAATCGCTTGATTATTAAAAAATTTGAATCCATCAGTAAAAGAAAGTAGTATTGCAGGTATTAGAGAGTAGCAACGAATCTTTTCATAGGTTAGATGATAAGAAGTGGCGCTGCCCAAGGAACTAGGAATCACTCATATAGAAGAAGACGCTTTAATTTTTGCAATAATTCTTTGCATTTGAATTAGGATTGGGAGATTGGAGTATAATGAAACAAATATTGAATGAAAAGGATTGGGACTTGCACCTTCAAAAAACTCTGGACCTATGGGGTGCCCCTGGTCTATCGGTTGTTGTACTCAAAGACAATGATGTTGTCTATTCAAAGGGATTCGGATATCGCGATATCGAGAACAAGAGCGAGATGACTAAAGACACCATTCACCCAATCGCATCGTGTACGAAGTCATTCACTAGCACTGCAATTGCAATGCTTGTTGATGAGGGTAAACTTGAGTGGAATACACCAGTCCAAGAATTCATTCCACGCTTCAGATTAAAAGATCCAGTCGCATCTAGTCATGTTACAATCGTGGATATGTTGTCACACAGAACGGGAATACCTAGACACGAACTTGTGTGGATAAATAGCGAGTTCACCTACGATCAGATACTGGACAGACTACCCCACTTACACCCAAGTGCAGATATCCGAATGAAGTTTCAATATTGCAATCTCATGTATCTTGCTGCCTCTGTCATCATCGAGGAACTCTCAGGGATGAGTTATAGTGAATTCATTACAAAGCGTATCTTCAAACCCCTTGGGATGAAAGATTGTAACTTCTCCATAATTGATATGCAGAAGACACCCAATTATGCGAAACCCTACAAGATTGATTATAAGAAAGAGGACTTCGATATAGTCCAATGCGAATTTGTAGTAAATGACTCTGCAATTGGTGCTGGATGTATCAACGCTAGCATTGATGATATGGGGAAGTGGCTAGCATTCCATCTTGGCAATGGTAAGTTTAGAAACAAACAGCTAGTTTCACCTGTAAACTTGAGAATGACACATAATCCAGTTATCATAGAATCTGCAGAAGGGTTACTCGGTGCATATATCCCAGATCAAAAATGGATTCGTATGCAGACAATGGCACTTGGTTGGGGAGGTCAAATGTATAGAGGGTATAGAAAAGTAACACACAGTGGAAGTATTGATGGCTCATCTTCACGCATGTCCTTTTTCCCTGATGAAGGAATAGGGGTCATGATTATCGTGAATCAATCTTATTCATTCCTTCCTGTCGCTGCATCATTTCATCTAATAGATAACCTTCTGGGTATTGAACCAGTTGATTGGAATGAAGTAGTCAAACCTATAGAAGATAAACAAACAAAGATGGTAAAAGAGTCCGGAGAACAATCCCAGGAGTTCAGGAAGACCGACACTCAACCTACACATGATCTTCAGGAGTATGTAGGAAAATATCATCATTCTGGTTATGGGAATTTCGTTTTCTACATGGAGAACAGTGCACTAAAAGCGAGATTAGGCACAATTAATTATCCTCTGACTCATTACCACTATGATACATTTCAATTTGAAGATACTCGATTTGACTACAAAGAACTTCTTACTTTTCAAACAGACTCGATTGGTGAAATTATTGGGTTTTCGATAAAGGTCGAGGAAACACTCCCGCCAGTTCTTTTCAAACGACTTCCAGATGAACATCTGAAAGACAAGAAATTCCTCAAGACATTGACTGGGAAATATGATGTTGCTGGTCAAATTCTAGAAATAGTTCTTCAGAAAGATGATGCAATCATGGCCGTTTCACCTGGGCAATCTCCAATTGAGCTAGAGGGAGTTCGAGGGATGCGATTCAAAACAAAGAACATAGACAGTTTCAGTATTACATTCAAGAAAGATGCGTCTGGTAATATATCGGAGTTTATCTACTCAGGAATGGGTGCAGTTATTCCAGCAAAACGAATTTCCTAGGAGATATTTACCCCAAGATATGTTTTGGTAGAAAGAATAAGTTGCGCTGCTAGTGTTATGAATAAAATCTCTCATTTGTAGATTTGATATACTCCAACCGGTCAATATCCTCCTCATTGTATACAAAATCATAAGCAGACTTAGGCACTGCTGCAAGTTTTTGTAATGCCTCGAGGAATGAGGGATTGCTCTCTACTTCTTTCATATCAATCTCATGTTTTTTTGAGTTCGATTGTTCGTGTTTCAAAAAATAAAAAATAGCCGAACCAATCATAATTGAATATGCGACTATAAGGATACTCCCCATCAGATAAAGACCATATGAGTCAAGGTAGAAGGCGAATGAAACGATTGAGAACATTATTCCTACGAGAAAGCTTATTCTAAATAGATTGAATGCAGCATTTTCAGACCAATCAACACAAAGATCCCTCACTCGTTGAACATTTAGGTATGAAAGAAGTTCAGAAGGACTTAGTGCATCTGATTGCCACTTTTCAAGCATGAAAATCTCTTTTCCCTCTGCATCTTTGATTATGTATGGGTCACCATCTAAATCATCATCATCAAAGTGCTGCCGTTCTACTGTGTATTCTCTGAACTTCGGTTCATCTCTAAGAATCTCTTCTAATTCCTTGCACCTCTCATCTCTATAGAATGCATTATACTTCACATCAGAACTCTCAATCTCATCACTCATTCTCTTTCACATCCACTCCACACCTATAGGATTTGATTGAAGACTAATGAGGATTTCTGAAGATTAGTTTGAGAAGAAGTGGCGCCGCCTGTAGCAAATATTGATGTGGCTACAAGTGAGTCATTATCCAGAAGAAATGTGGTTTCTTTGTAATTTGGGGCTGAATCGACAATGTCAAGACACGAACGACGTATTTCATATGATACATGTCCATTATGTGGTGAGCAAATGGAACATGGATACATTGTATCAAACACTTCATTGAGCTGGTGCAATCACGTACCGTCTATGTTCTGTAGATGCGGGGAACGATTAGATCGTTCATGGTGGGGATGTGCATCTCTGGAAGGATTTCGCTGCGAGAAGTGTCAGATTATAAGATACGTGAAAAAGAATTAACTATAATTAAGTGGCGCCGCCGGTAGGGCTCGAACCTACGACCAACAACTTAACAGGCTTTAGCGGCAGAAACGTATCAAACGTCATCTACTGTCGCTCTACCTACTGAGCCACGGCGGCTTACTCAGGGAGTCGCTCTTGAAACCAATATTAACGTTGCTGTTTGTTTACAATATGTCTTGATTGTATCAAGGTCCTTTCTGATTCCGTATTATCAATACTATGACTACTATTATTACACCAAGGCTCCCGACAGAGATCATAAACACCATAATAGAGTCTATACCTAGTAGTGTTCCATTTGTTGTTGTTGTCGCACTAGTAGTACCTGTGGTAGTAGTTATTGTTGTACTAGTAATACCCGTGTTGCCAGTTGTAGTAGATGTGCTCGTGGAAGTGGAGGATGAGCTATCATACATGAACACCATTGTTCTTGGGTTGAATGAGGAAAATGGCCCTCCAGCAGGAGTTGTGTAATTGACCCATTCAGCTCTCATCACATGTGTATCATCAGAGAGAAACAGTGGGACATAGGGAATGTTATCATACACAGCTTTTGCAGCAAGAGCAGCATTGTCCGCCAATGTTGCAGGTGTGGAACTTACATAATTATCTAGAATAGTATCAACAGTCGCATTATCAAGATGATACACATTATCTCCCCATTCGTAGATGCTGGAAGAATGACAACGCCACCAAACATGATCCGGGATAGTATCATATCCATGAGCCATGGTGTACATCTCGTAATAACCAGAGTAGATAGCATCGTACATTGGTCCATCATCGGTCACTAGGATGTTGATTGTTATCCCAATAGATTCCATCTGCGTCTCTATACCAATTCCAGTGGCTACGGATATGTCGTCCCATGAGAGTGTCAATAAGTCAAACTCAAGCTCAGGAGTAGGCGCGGTGCCTGGAAAGTTTCGATTTCCATCAGCATCATTATCTAAATATCCCGCTGCATCAAGAATTGCATTTGCTTCAGAAATGTCCTCTTCATATACTCCAATACTGTTGAATAATTCTGGGTAAAACGCTTCGGGAATCACACTATCAGTTCGTGTTCCATACCCAAGTCTACCTATATCTATTATTTCTGTGCGATCGACTGCCAAAGACATTGCCTTTCTCACATTGTAGTCATCTAACCCTGGGATTGTCATGTTGAATCCCCAGACATAGTCCCACTGAGAAGCTACCCCCTGAACTAATTGGAGTTCCGGATATGATAGAACCTCTTCAACATATGATCCAAATACTTCGTATCGCTCAGTATCCGCAGATCCAGTTCTCATTGCTAGAATTCTTGCATCTTGCCCAATGACTATATCAATCCGAACGCTATCGATATTTGGTAGCTGACCCACAAACGGACTATCTGGCCCCCACCAATCATCGAATCTAACTAGGTCTGTGTATTCGTCTGGTACGCGGTCGACATACTTGAATGGACCTGAACCGGTATGAGCCAAAATATCATCTTCGTCATTCCATTTTGGGTGGTCTGCCTCATAACCACTCCAAATGTGCTCTGGGAGTATGTAAATCTCCCCTAAAGTCTGTAGAGCAAAAGAATACAATTGGTCAAACTCACACACCACAACATTGCCATATGCTGTTGCAGACACCAAACCCTGCAATAGTGACCACCAATTGACATCTGATGGAGCATCGCGAATGTATTCAAAAGTGAACGCCACGTCGTCTGCAGTGAGATTTACTCCATCATGCCATTTTGCTCCTTCTCGAATTGTGAAGTTTATAATGAGCCCATCAGCTGATACTACAAAATCTGAAGCAAGCCACGGGATTATCTCTAAATTATCATCATAGGTCAGTAAAGTATCGTACACAAGCATATCATACCAATGAGATCTCTCACTGCGCCAGAGTAATGGATTGAGTTCTCCAATGTCTGAACCATAAGCCATGACAAAAGGCATTCCATCATCAACAGAGGTCACTTCAGGAATTGATATCAAAGGAATAGTCAGTAGTATTGCAATTGCCACAAATCCTAGTTTTTCGGATACTTTGCTCACATTACACACCAACCTGAACCACAGGTTCTCTTACGCACTTTTCCTATTGAATTCGTTGGTTTTCAGTAGATATTGGTTATGTGATTTCTTACACCTTAATGCTCATATGTTTAAAATCAAAGATGTCCACTGGGGTTGTAATTGAGCACAAAGACACAAAGAACAATTGTTGGAATAGTACTCACAGCGTTTGTAGTTCTGACTATTGGAGTACTCTATCTCCAGTTGCCCAATTTTCCTAATATTTTCCCTACTGGAACTACTGAAACACCTCCAATACTAGATCCAGTCCCTCCCAGCGCGAACCCACCTGAAAACACTACAGACTATGAAACGATTGCAGTTGGGTCCCTACAACTCAATGCTACAGGTGATATTTCGGGAATGATTCCTCATAGTGGTCCTATTGATTTCTACGTGAGTCTTCTGGTAAATATCACAAATAATGGGACTGAGGACGTCACAGACTTTCATGCTATCAAAGTAAGTCTGTACTATCTAGATGCCGGACTCTTCTATACCTTTGGCCTTACACCTGATACTAATCTCACAATCCCTGCAGGACAATCAGTGACATTAACCTATCACAACTATATAACTCGAATAGACACTTCATTCTTAATGGGATCATATGTATATGCTTGTGTCCTAATTTCCTTTGACAACAACCAGGAGTGCATTCTAACAACACCTATCTTGGAAGGCATCTTTGCAATTGAATGAAGGTAGCTCTCAATTTCAGGATAGTGAAAACCGGAATGGACGAATTGGACATTAGGAAAATCATACTTGACTTCATTCATGCTGAGACTGGCTGGGCTGATCCATTACGCCCTTACTGTGAATTTGAGGATCTCTTTCTGGATGAACCTGAGAAAATGGAAGCTAATCGGACTCGAGTCACTTTCAGATACACTTTCGATGAGGACGGCTTTTCACAATATCCAAAGGGGCATCACCTTGAGGGGATGATTATCGTAGATGCTACAGGAAAAATCGTGGAATCTACACTGGAAGAGACCTATACAGGACCCGCATGCGTTCTTGATCCCTATGTTCCAAAAAGGTAGAAACTGACTATCCTGTTGGAAGTATGAATTCGAACACATTATCGAGTGACATCATTATGAAGAATCCAACCATTAGTCCCCAGGTTGCCAGACGTTCATTCCCACCCGAATGACTCTCAGGGACCATCTCATCACCTACAACATATACCATCGCTCCAGCAGCAAATGCTAATCCATACGGTAGGAGTCCAGCTGCAACGATTACTACGGTAACTCCCACTACTCCTCCAATAGGCTCCACCAATCCAGTCAATAGTGCTAATCCTGCTGCATATTTTCTAGAATATCCCTCTCTCACTAATGGTGCAGCTACAGCAAGCCCTTCAGGTATATTTTGAAGTCCTATTGCAACTGCTACAGATATTCCAATGATCGTATCATTTCCTCCAAATGATACACCTACAGCAAGTCCCTCTGGAAAATTATGAATTGTAATCGCAATGACAAGTAGCCATACTCGCCCTAGCTTTGATGATGGGCCTTCTGGTCCCTTCTGGAAGTGTTCATGGGGGAGTTTCTTGTCAGTTATATAAACGAAAGAAGCGCCCAGCATAAAACCCAGGCCAACTATAGTAAATACTCCAGGCCATCCAACAGCCTCTAATTGTGCATCCTGAAATGCAGGGACAAGTAAACTGAATGATGAGGCAGCTAACATAACTCCTGCAGCAAAACCTAGCATTAGGTCAAGAGTCCTTCTAGTGAAGTCTTTCTTGAAGAAGATAGGGATTGATCCTAACCCTGTTGCAGTTCCAGCCAAGAGACTGGCTAATATTCCCATTGAGATAGGGTCAGAAAACAGTTGCATAGTGGTTTCCTCGAATAGAATCCTGATATCTACTGATGTATAAGTCCGTTATGATACGAATCTCAAATCAGAACTGGAGATCGTCAGCAGTGAAGCCATTCGCCTTGATACATTCCTCACAGATCATGTCGGCATCGTTTGTCATATTATAGCACTCAGTACATATCTCCTTACCACAGAAATCACAAATGAATATGTTATCTGGAGATTCTGCTCCACAGCAGCTGCATGTTCTTCCCCATCCATCTGACATGATTGGTTTTCCTCTCTTTTGAAATACAATCTGATTTGAGAAAGGTACAATCTGCACAATAAGCATTTTGATGAGTTAGAAAAAGAGAAGGTGGCCTCATGAAGAGGCCTGAAAGAACGAATTGGGGGTAGACGCGGCATGTCTAACGGATTCTCAACAAAGTACCTCCGAACACTTCATCTTCACAATAATATCGATATGATACTATATTAGCACCTATCTCAGTGAAATCGAGCTGTATTTTCGGTAATTAGAGATGAACCCATCAATGTTAAATCAGACCAAACTATTAGTCTGAATTGTGTAACAACAATGAATAGCGAGTCTAACAATTTCTCTTGGAAAGGACTAGGAGCTCTCGTAATAATTCTCATCATTGTAAGTATCATCGCTTTCATATTATCCAGCATAGAGGGCTTTGTGGCAGGAGTTGTTGTCATCTTCATAGGATTCCTACTCAGCTTCTTCCGCGATGATTTGAAACGAGCTCTTGGGCTCTCATCTAAACAGAAGGAACCAACTCAAGTTACTAAAACAGAAGAAGACTCTCTTGAAAAATTGGATAAAATGATTCAGATGGATATGGATAAGAAAATAGCAAAAGAAAGACAAAGTCTTGCTAAAACAATTGCAAAGTATAATGAGAAACCCAAGAAACAGGAAAAGCTTGGTTTCGAAATTGTTGAAGAAGCCACTTCTCTTCTAGCACTACTTGATCAGGCTAAATCTCAAGCAATCAAATCTGGCAACCTTGACTTAGTCGCCCATTACGAAGAAATTGCAGGAGAAATAGAAGGAATCCGCGAAAAATATAGTCAGTAAGAAGTGGTGGGCCCGGGGCGATTTGAACGCCCGACCGACAGGTTATGAGCCTGCTGCTCTACCAAGCTGAGCTACGGGCCCTTGAATTTGCTTGGTATGGCTGGTGCACTTGCTTTGAGATATTAACGTTGCGAATGTGAGATTTTTATTCTCTTTTCTGGAAGTATCCTTTCGAATTCAGAGCTTGGATAATGATGATGATCACAACCAACAATATTGTAGCAGGCATTATATCATAGAGAATCCGTTCCCCAATCTCAAGTACAAGATTTGGATGGAAGAAGCTCAAGATGGAGAAGGGAATAATAATCATTAGAGATAACCAACTAAGTATACTGAGAGTAAAGTACGAGGCAAATTTTCGCTCTACCCACGTTTCGTCTCTTGCTGACCTTGTCCATCCATAATACATCACAAGAGAAAGAAGAGTCACAACTAGTAGATTTCTTGTATAATCATTCAATGCATATAGTTCCAATTCCACTTCGAATGGTAGCAAACAGTTCCCCTCATTATTTTCATTGGATTGTACAGAATTAATCTTTTTGAACTCACTCGTAATTCGCAATGGCACATATCAATGGGATTCTATTTTTCCATCAGAAATTCTCAAGAATCTGCAAAATTCTCTATTCACTAAAACCAGTTTTCTCCGACTTTATATTAGAACATCAGAACAACCAGAAAAGTGCAATGAGTTGTCTATATGATTCTGCTATTTACCTCCGACCACTGTACCTGGTGTGAAGTTCTTAAGACAATGTTAGAGCAAGAATCAGAGCAACTCGGATTACTCGAATCAATATTCGAAGTAAATGTGGACAGATATCATCACATTGCAGAAGCATACAGCATTCTTGTTGTTCCCTCTCTCGTGTCTGGAATGCACAAAATCTCTGGGGTTCCAACTGCTTCTGATTTGCGGTCTTTTATTCTTCAGATAAATGCAGGAACCCGTTCAGGTCTCAAGAAACATACTTCACAAATTGTACTTCAGCAAGTCAGGGAAATTCAGAATTTCAACGACCTTGAAGAACGTACAATTCGACCTATTTAGAAACAGGGCCTCTGCGTAATCTTAATAACTAAAAAATATTGTGCGATGCAAACAGGCCCCGGTAGTGTAGTCCGGCCCAGCATCTGAGGTTTTCGACCTCATGACCCGGGTTCGAATCCCGGCCGGGGCACCACTCTTTCTTACCCAATTAATTTAATGAGAGTCGCATGTTGAAATCTATTGAGTCATAGGAATGTGTTAATGATCCTGATGATATTACATCTATCTCATTTTTCGCATATTGCTTGACATTCTCCTCGTCTATTCCTCCCGAAGCTTCGAGGATGACTTTTTTATGAAGCCCCTTACTTTTTAGGACCTCGACTACTCCACCTATATCCTTCGGTGAAAAGTTATCGAGAAGAACAATATCTGCTCCTGCTCCTATTGCCTCTTCGACCTGTTGGAGCGTACGTGCTTCACATGATATCTTCTTACTGAATGAAACTGTTTCTTTCGCAGCTGTAACTGCTTCATGGACGCCTCCAGCTGCTGTGATGTGGTTATTCTTTATCAAGACCATATCATCAAGCGCATATCTATGCGGATCACCACCACCAATCACAACTGCACGTTTTTCAAAAAACCTGAATCCCGGCGTGGTCTTTCGTGTACACGCCACTTTTACCTTGGGATTCACTTCATGTGCGGCATTGACCATTCGGTAGGTCTTAGTTGCAATTCCACTCATTCGTTGAATGATGTTCAAGGTTAATCGCTCAACTGTAAGTAGAGTTTTTGCTCTTCCTCTTAATCGCATTACTGGTGTACCTGGTTCTACCCAATTCCCCTCAAATGCCAGAACCTCATATGTTAATCCAGTCAGATACGCGATAGCTTCAGTTTCTTTGATACCAGCAAGAATAGCCTTCTCTCTTGCATAGATTGTGGCTAAAGCTGTCTTCTCTTCGGGAATTGTTACATCTGTTGTAAGGTCACCAGACCTCACATCTTCCTCAAGGAATCTCTTCAGTGTCTCAATAATTTCAGGCGGGAGTGTATTCACATTAACACCTCAACTAACACTTTGGATGACTAGGGTTTCTTACGATAGTACCCCTTGGTGTTTCCTCACCAAATATTTCAGCTTGAAAGGACATGAACTCTGTCTCCGGGTTTTTCCAAGCATCCATTGGAAGTCCTGCCTTGTTACAGGTGTGCTGTAGGAATTCTAGCGTATTCCAATTCCAATCAACAGGTACCTGTGGTAATAGAAGCCCTCTCCACATCCCCAAACTGGCAATAAGACCATCACGACCAACCTTCACAAGATTCAGTAATTCTTCAGGTTTTGAATATTCAATCTTCTTTGGAGGAGTTAGGACGCTCAGGTCTACAATGATAGTATCAAGTTCTTTTGGTGATAATGGTGGAAAACGAGGATCATTTACTGCTGAGTCAATAGACGAATCGATTACAGCTTGGACCAAGGGATGAGATGGATACGGTCGTCCAATACATCCACGAAGTGACACTCTGTTTCCATCTTTAGAATTGAGTGTGACAAATACTCCAGACTTCGCTTTGAGATGGTCTGGTGTATCTGTAGGTGGCTCAACCTTCTTTTTATGAGCAACATATTCATCTACAGTCTTTCTTGCCAATTTCACTAAGAAATTACCATCATTATCAGAATATGCATTGGACATCTGTATCAACTCACTTGGATTTGTACAGGCTCACGTTATTTGTTTTGAGTAATTACACCTTTCGTACCGGTACTGTGCCTACAATTCCTGGTCCTACCATAAACTCTCCATCGTGAAATACGACTTGCCCATCAACGATGGTTGTGGTTGGTTTAGCTAATACTCGTCTTCCCTCAAAAGGGGTAATCTTTGCTTTAGAATAGAAGTTCTCTCCGGAAATCATCCATTCTTGTCTTTTGACAATGACAATATCTGCATCAAATCCTTCAGCTAGTATCCCTTTATTCGGAATTCCTAGTACTGAAGCAGGTCCGGAGCAACAACACCTAAGGTAGTCAATCCAGCTAATTCTTCCTTCGAACACCTCAGTAAGCATTAATGGTAATGTAGTTTCTAAGCCTGGAATACCTGATGCTGCATCTAGGAACGGTGCAGTCTTCTCAGTTGCAAGATGCGGTGCGTGATCAGAAGCTACACAATCTATTGCACATTTCACGCATAGAGCTTGAGTAAGCATCTCATTATCGTACGGAGACCTTAGTGGTGGTAACATCTTTGCTATACCATCGTCATAAGGGAAGTTATCACCAGACAAAAACATGTGATGAGGTGTTGCTTCCGCGGTCAGAGTTTGTTCGGCTCTATGTTCTAGAATCAATCTGGCTGTTGCCGCACAACTAACATGACACACATGAAGTCTTGTTTCATACTCCTCTTTTGCATCTAGAAATGCTTGAAGTGACTTGACTTCACTCTCACAGCTATGAAGTAAGAAGAATTCCTCTCTTGTCTTTGGTATTTCTTCTTTTGATGATGAGTCCGGATGAAAAAGAAGAGGGAGATTATGTTTGCTAGCAATTTGATAGCAGTACTTTATCCGTTTTTCATCATATTTGATTCCATAGAGTAATGGAGAATGTGGATAGACTTTGAGACCGAGAATATCAGGAACCATAGAAGCATCAAAGATTTTCCCAACTCCTGCGTAGAAACCCACGTTCACATAGCGTTTTTCTACAGCACTCGCAATCTTCTGATCTAGCACTTTTCGTGTCAATACAGGAGGATTTGAGTTCGGCATGTCTACAACTGTTGTAACTCCACCAGCAGCTGCTGCCATTGTACCTGTTTCATAATCTTCCTTCTCAGATTGTTCAAGATCACGAAGGTGAACATGCATGTCAATTATCCCAGGTAAGATGTAAAATCCTCTACAATCGATTGTTTTCTTTCCGGTGGGTTCTTTTCCTTGTTTGTATATTCCCGCTATCTTACCGTTTTCTATTGCTAGAGACTGAATGGTCTCTCTATCATTTACAATGACAATACCATCTTTTAGGACCAAGTCTGCTATCATATGATTCCCACATTAATGTGGTCAGTTCTAGCTGATGACCAATATTATACAGATGCCATCTACACCTTAAACTTGTTTGCAACGAAACGAGTTAGGTCTGTGTTACTGATCATACCGACCAATCTATTACCCTTCTCTACTACTGGGAGAGTATTCAGATTGGCATCAATCATTTTCTTGACTGCATCAGCTATTGAATCGCTAGGTTCAACCAGTGGAGGTTGTTGCATCATTGCATCTACAACTCGAATCTGTCTCACTTGGTTTGCTCGATGCTTATCTGGGACTTCTACGGTGAAGCGTGCCATTGCATCAGCAACCATTCTCTCGGTAATCAATCCCAATACGCGCCCTCCATCAGTCACAGGCATTCCTGAATATCCCGCTACAAGCATATCTCCTCTGGCTTTTACTAGTCGAGTCACAGGATTCACTTGAAGTATGTCTTCCTTGGTCATAAGCTCTGAGACCTTCACATCATTAAACTTCTCAACCAATTTAGAAATCTGAACTTTAGTGATAACGCCTACTAGTTTGTCCTCTTTGTCAACAACAGGACATCCACTCATACCTCTTTCAATCATCAACTGTGCCACATCTGTGACATCATCATCTGGTCCCACAGTAATGACAGTATCAGTCATTGCACTTGATACATGTAGTCTCTTAATCGAGAGCGCTACAACTTTACTTACACCTAATCTATCTGCGATATCTGCATAGGTTATAATTCCAGAAACCATCCCATCTTGAACGACAACAAGTCGCTCCAATCCCTTCTTGTTGAGTGTTTCAAGGGCATAGGAGAGTCTTTGATCTTTATCTATAGTGGTTGGCTCAATCATAATTTGGCTAACTTGCATCTTTTCATCCTCCTTATTTGAATACGAAATCTGGACTAGTTGAATTACCTATTCTTCTTCATCCCAATTCTCACGGCACGACTCGCAGAGATATTCATCATCCTCAAGAACCAAGTCTGTTGAATACTCTCCACAGTTTGAACATTCACCGCCATATACGATGAGTTCATCATCTTCGTCATCTACCCTATCTCGTGTGACCTCTTCATTTCTAAGTCTAAGTGATTCGACCAAAATATCGATGAGTTCTGGTGACCAACGAAGAATGTCCCTTGAGGTGATAATCCCGGCAAGTGAATTATTTTTCAGGACTGCAACACGTCTAATGTTACTCCTCGCCATCACTCTCATTGCTTCTGTAAGAGCGGTTCCAGGTTCTACGTGAATAATCGGTGAACTCATTATTTCTGATGCGGTTGTTTTCTTAACATCCTTTTCTTCAGCAATCACACGACGAATGATGTCAGATTCTGTAATGATTCCTACTGGTCTATCCTTGTCAATGACAATAATAGATCCAATATCCATATTGGCCATGGATTTTGAAACTTCAAGTACAGTTGCATCTGGAGGCATTGTTACAACATTTACCTCCATGATATCTTTCACAAACATTGAATGAGTAGGATTAGACACGAACCATCCTCCAATCGCAAGAAGTTTGTCAGACACTCATTGATTAATTGATAGAGTGTCTTCTCAAGCTGAACTTCTATCTCTCCGATTTTAAATATGTCTATACCACTCTCAGTATATGAAGTAATGCAATGGAATGATGACAAATCGAATCACGAAGGATTTACCACTTTTCCCCCACCTGCAGGAAGGACACGCATCAAATCTTCCTGAGGAATCTGATTGACGAGATGGGCTTGGTCCTCAGGAACCATTGCTTTCAATCTAGTCTGTATTTCTTTTACTAGTTGTCCCTTCTTTTCGTCTCCTGGAACAATCCGTAGGGAATACTCGCAATTTGCTTCAATTGCTGTTGGCGGACCAGATATGGGTATTGCATATTCTTCTTCTAGTAAAACTCCGACAGATAATTCTACAGGGACATTTCGGATGTAATTCTTTGTTCCATACAGCATTACAGAACCTGCAGGTAGATGTTCACCAGAGGGTGGAGAGAAGCTGACTTGTTCCGGATTGACCCAGAACGCATCCCCTCCTGAAAGCCCGTCTTGCCAAGCTCTTGAAAAAGTCACAGCGAATTGTGCAGCTTCATCTATTGTCTGTTTTCCTGGAGCCTCATCTGGGACTTTTATCAATGTATACGGCGCTCCATGTATTGAAGCATGGAGAAAGACATCATTTGCACTCATCTGTCGTTTTGCTAGATTCTCATTTGTCTTGACATCTCTTCCACCAAGAACAAGATATCCTTCGGACGATGTGAACCAACGAAATTTCTCATACCATCGTCTCTGTCGTATCTTTACTGGAGCTTGCTTTTCATCTGGTTCTGAGATGCTTACTTCAAGTTTCTCAAGCTTCGCTTTAGTTCTTTCAATCTGCAACTTAGCTCCTTTGACCTTATTCTCTGATTTCTTTGCAATATCATATGCTCGTGCAGCATTATCTTGAGCAGTGAGTCTGATATCGAGAGTCACTTGTGTATCATTGAGATTTGCAATTATCTGCCCTTGTGATGGGATTATTCGCTCGATTATCCTTGCAGATGGTATTCCCTTTGCTTTTCCCTCCTCAATTTTGTGAATGATAACATCCCACGAATGTCCATCAGCTCTTGCCTTGGATACAGTTTCAAGAACTTCTTGGGTAATTGTAAAATAAGAATAGATCAGCTCTCCAATGATTCTTTGTTGCTCAGCCTTTTCTTTCAGGCTGTCAATACCTTCTCCCTGTTTGTCGATAATTCTTTGAAGTCGTTCCTGTTCTTTAGATAAGGCACTCTGAAGTTCTTCGTCTTCTAACTCACTATCTGACACTCCAAAGAACTCGTCAAGAGCCTGACTGAATGTATCAAAGTTTTCAGAAGGCATATCTCTGTAGAGTTCAAATGGAAAGGGTGAAAATGCAACATATTCAGGTGAATCCTCTTCATCAGATGGTTCATTATCAAGAATCACATTTGGATTAGAAACACCAGTCCTTAGTTTACCAATAAATTCCGAAAATCCCTTCTTCAAATCTGAGAGTGTCTGACTATCAATCTCCGGAACCATGACATTAGACGAAACTGAAGATAACGCACAAATCTCTTCACAACTTAGCGAATCAAGATTCAACCTACTGGCAAGGGTTCGAACAATGTTTGCATTGGAATCTGTGAGCAATGATTCAAACGAGTCATCATTTATACTGAACAAATCTTCTCCGCGTAGTGGAGGGAAAACATACTGTGCCTTTGGAATGATATCTCTGTCCCTCATCCGTCTGTATCGCATTGCAACAAAGATGGTGTCTTTGGGGTCTAGAAGAAGCAAATTTCCCATCCCAAACATCTCAGCAACAAGTTTGTATGTTTCATCATCACTTCCAACTTCAATTATCAGAATACGATCAAGGTCATGTTGCTTGATTGAGATTATTCGTTTCTCTCTCAAATATTTTCTAAGGACACTACAAAACTTTGGAGGTTGCCGAGGTGCTTTTCGCAGATATTCTGTAAGGTGAACCCTTGATCCTGGATGAATGAGTAGGTTTGTCGAATCACCTCCTGGTTGATACAATTTCAAAACGAAGATCTCACCATACTGATAGACATTCTTAATGAACGCACCTTCTGCTGCTTCACGTAACTCAGGTAGTATCAACCGAATGTCAATATTACTCATCGAATCTTTCATTAAAGTTCACCAGTTCATTTTGCTTATCAAACCGACACTATTATAACATAGTCGATTGAAACACGTTCTACTAGGTGGTTTATAGATATGGACCTTACCCCACTGAAGAACATCTTCAATAGACTTTTTGGTAGATGGGCTGACTCCCCAAATGATCAGCAGTACTATGTCAAGATTTTCTTTGCCATGATTAGTGCTCTTGTCTGTGGTCTTGGTGGGCAATCCTTTGCTGGTACAAGGGGTGTTCTTTTCGGGTTCTTGGTCTATATACTAAGTCTATATGTCATACGATACCTACTAGAGGTTGAACCCAAAGAGTTAGGAGGTATGCAGAAAATGATTACCAATTCACTTTTCTCATATCTGATGCTCTGGACTGTCCTCTGGACTCTTATCTATGCATTCTCTATCCCTCCTGATGCCCTTTTCATTATTAATCAACCACCGAGTTGAGAAATTTACATATTTCACTAATTTCCCACTCTCCAATCGACAGGTTCGTAGTAGATTCCTCAATCTATCCCAAATGGATTGCGAATCGCACAAACAATCCTTAATAATACGCCTGAGAAGATTATGAGGTGCGCAGAAACTCTCCTGACGGGGAAGGTGGTAGTCTAGATCATGGACCAGCTAGATAGAAAATTAATTCGTATCTTACAACAAGATGCCAAAAGACCATTCACACAGATAGCTGAAGATTTGAATCAACCTGATACGACTATCCACTTTCGTGCACGTCGTCTTAAAGAAAACAAAACAGTGACCCGGTTCTGTGCATTAGTGAGACCAGAAGCATTAGACTTCAAGACATCCGCATTACTCACTATTGAAATTGGTGGACATATCCTACCTGAGATTAGTGAAGAACGTACTAAGTCGTTCGCTATAGAACTCAGTGAAAAAGACCAATATCTTTGGATTGCATTAGATAGTGAACCTAGGATTCTCCATGCAGTAATATTAGGTAAGCATGATGATGATTTGAAAGAGCGTGTAGAAAGATTACGAAAGTCTCCTGACATCGTTAAAGTAACAATGAAGCAAATGAGTTCCATTGTAAAGGGTTGGGAGATTAGTGGAATGCTTGATGAAAGAGATGATTAGTACATGACTCGAACGAAAACTGGCATTTCAGGTCTTGATGAGCTGATTGGTGGAGGTCTCGTAGAGGGTAGTACTACTCTAGTTTCTGGGGGAACTGGATCCGGAAAGACAATTTTTGGTCTTCAATTCTTGTTTCATGGTGCTTCAAAATGTAATGAACCAGGAGTGTTTGTAACACTTGAAACCAGACCTACCGAGCTCAAAGTCGAAGCTAAAGAGTTTGGATGGGACCTTGATGAGCTAGAGGCGAAGAATACTCTTATCATTATTGATGCTGCATCGAATAAAGCTGGTCTTCCTGCTTATGGTGATTATGCACTACGTCGTGGTTTTGATATTAGCACCCTAGCAAGAGAAATCTATCGTGCAATTGAGGCCTCAAAAGCTAAAAGATTGGTTATCGATTGTGTTTCTGCACTCGAAATGAAATTTGACGATCCTTCAGAAGTTCGGAGTGAGCTTTTCCAGATAAGCGCATTATTACGAGAGCTCAAAGTTACATCGTTATTAATTAGTGAAACAATTGATCCTGAAGCACAGAGTCGAGCTGGCGTGGAGCAATTTGTTACTCAAGGATTGATTTCACTAAATCTTGTTGAAGACAGAGGTACTTTGAAACGCGACATGCTCATCTGGAAAATGCGTCAGACCTCACACAGTCTCAAGAAACACACATTCACGATTAGTAAGAAGGGAATCGAGGTACAGTCCAGTAAGAGTTCAACTGGAAAAAAACACTAGAATAGAGCTAATAACTGCAGGACCAAATATACACTAAACAAGACTGGAATTAGGGGGATAACAGAGTTCTCCGTTTTCCTTTTTGAAATGAGATATCCCGCCATCAAAGTTGTGATAAAAAGCACCCCCACAATCAAAATGCCTTCCAGTAGAGGATCATTCCAATCCGCGAATTCTACACCAGGACTGACAATTGCAATTGTCAAGAGAGTTTTTACATCTGCTCCTCCTAGAGAACCTATTCGAAAAAGGACATATCCAAGAATCAGTGTAAGAATCACAGATATCAGATGCAAAAATACATTCTCTATAAGATGTCCTGAAAGTAAAATGACTCCGATTCCTAGTATTCCTCCAATTAACATGACTCGATTTGGAATCTTTCGATAGCGAAGGTCGAATACAGAATAAATGATGAACAGACCTGTCATGAAACTGAATGATGAGATTGTTGAAACTGTAATCACTAATTCCATGTTTTGCTCGACTCCACTGACCTTTGATACGTTCTCTCCTATATAGTGTCAGTGGTTCAATAGTAATATAGATTAGACACCCATATGCCATCGACCCATGTCTGGAGAGTAAGTATAGCTCTTCAAAACGACTGTTCAGAAGCTGATCAGATGGAAGATCCATACCAAGTTATTCATGATACAACATTTCGTCTTCTCAAGAAAGCAGCAACAGTACTTCCGAAAGATGTAGAGAAAGCACTGAAGGCCGCGCTTGAACGCGAAACAAATGAAACTGCGAAGACACAGTTATCTGCTATTTTGACAAATATGAAAATTGCTGAACCTGGTGTTCCGATGTGTCAAGACACCGGAATCATAATTTTCTATGTCAAGGTTGGTGAGAAGTTCCCCTTCATTGGGGAGATAAAGAGGGCTCTAACTGAGGGAACTAAAAAAGCAACAGCTGAGGTCCCTCTACGTCCTAATGCAGTGAATCCTATCGTAGGTGGAAATTCTGGTGATAACACAGGTGCGAAGATACCTTGGATTAACTGGGAGATTGTTGAAGGTGATTCTCTCGAAATCACTGTTTTTCCAAAGGGTGGTGGCAGTGAGAATGCATCCATTGTTGGTATGCTCAAGCCTGGGGTCGGTCTTACTGGAGTAAAGAAACTCGTTGTTGATAACGCAATGAGATACATGGGTGAGGCTTGTGCTCCAAATATCATCGGAGTAGGAATTGGTGGTGGCGCTGATATTGCCATAAAAATAGCCAAACAACAGCTCATGAGGCCCCTCGATGATCATCATCCAGAACCTGAAGTGGCACAGATTGAGAAAGAGATCATGGAAGCCATCAATACTACTGGTATTGGACCCATGGGTCTTGGTGGAAACACAACAGTTCTCGGTGTTAAAGTTGATTATGCAATGAGACATCCTGCAAGCCTTCCTGTTGGAGTTGCAGTTCAGTGCTGGGCTGCACGACAGAGTAAGGCAATCATCTCAAAGAATTTGAAGGTCTCATATGTGACTCATCCATTGGAGGGAAAATAAATGACTGAATACCATCTAACTACACCAATCTCTGAAGAAGACGCTCGAAAGCTCAAGGTTGGCGATGTTGTCTATGTCACCGGTGAACATGTCTACACCGCCCGTGATGAGGCTCATGAAAGGGCACTGCATATGTTCGAAAAAGGAGAGAAGCCTCCTGTAGATTTTGAGGGCAGTGTAATATATCATGTTGGTCCTGTTGCTTGGCAGAAGGATGGCAAGTGGAAGATTGTTTCTGCTGGTCCTACTACAAGCGTCAGAATGGAACTCTTTGAGGATGAATTCCTTCGAAAATACAAGGCTCGAATCATTGTTGGAAAAGGCGGAATGGGCAAAAAGACATTGGCTGCATTGAAAGAAGTGGGAGCAGTCTATACAAGCTACACAGGTGGTTGTGGAGCATTAGCAGCTAAAGGTCTCAAGGAAGTGAGAGAATACCTTTGGCAGGATCTTGGTATGCCAGAAGCCCTTTGGGTAATAACAGCTGAGGAATTCGGGCCTCTACTAGTGACCATGGACTCACATGGAAATAGTATGCATGAAGAAATGGATAAATTAGTATCAGCTCGAAAGGCTGAAGTGTACTCCAAGATTGGGGTTAAGTAATAATTTTAGTGGGGTCGCTCAGACCCCATTACTTGTTTCTATTGATGGAAAAATTACCCTCAACAGTAACTCTTAAACGTGGGTCACAAGCTCGACGGTTCAACCAATGGAGAGCTCTCTATAGGAGGTCCGTAGTTGGATTACAAGACAATAATGTGCGATGTACTCGTTGTTGGCGCTGGCGGAGCTGGCTGCCGTGCTGCAATAGAGGCCGCAAACCACAACCTTGACGTTATCATGCTCAGTAAAGAGCTCCTCGGCAAGGCTCACACAGCCATGGCAGAGGGTGGATATAACGTGTCCCTAGGAAATGTCGATCCAGACGACAATCCTGAAACTCATTTCAAGGACACTATAGTTGGAGGTAACTACCTCAATAACCAGAAACTAGCTGAGATTCTAGTTAGAGATGCACCACAGAGAGTCTTCGACTTGGAAGATATGGGTGCAGTCTTTGATAGAACTCCTGAGGGCAAGATTGCCCAGAGACCTTTTGGAAAGCAGAGCTGGCGAAGGACCGCCTATGCCTCTGATAGAACTGGTTCTGAGATTATGGTCACACTCACCGAGGCAATCAGGAAGACATCTGTCAGAGTATTCGATGAAGTATTTGCGACTAAACTTCTCGTTACGGATGGCAAGATATCTGGTGTCTGTGGTGTCGATCTAAAATATGGCGACTTCTTGGTATTTCGAGCAAAATCCGTCGTGATGGCTACAGGTGGAGCCGGGCGAATATTCAGTGTGACAAGTAACGCCCAACTTGATGTTGGTGATGGTTACGGAATGGCATACGAAGCGGGTTGTGATATGATTGACATGGAAATGGTCCAATTCCATCCCACAGGGATGGTCAAACCTGAGTCAGCAAAGGGTCGGTTAGTGACTGAAGCAGTCAGAGGTGAAGGTGGTATTCTCCTTAATAACAAAGGCGAGCGCTTCATGAACAAGTATTATCCTGAGGTCATGGAACTTGCTGGTCGTGACCAAGTTGCAAGGTCAATAATGACCGAAGTACTTGAAGGTAGAGGGTCTCCTGATGGCGGTGCTTATCTTAGTATTGCTCACCTTCCAAAATCAATCATAGAATTTCGTCTTGAGAGCATGATTGAGCAGTTCGAAGATGCAGGTATTGATATCCGTGAAGAACCTATGCAGGTATCACCTACTGCACATCACTTCATGGGAGGAATAAAGACAGATGAGGACGCAGGTACAACCATTCCTGGGCTCTTTGCATCTGGTGAATGTACTGGTGGTGTTCACGGTGGAAACCGACTCGGAGGTAATGCTCTTGCAGATACACAGGTATTTGGTGCTATATCTGGAGAGAGTGCTGCCAAGTACGCGAAGAATACTACTCATCTTGGTGTTGACCGTGATGCTATTGTGAAAGAATTTGAGCGACTCGAAGCGATGCTTAATAGAAAGGATGGAGTCTCTCCTGCTGATGCCAGACATGAGTTGACCGATCTTATGTGGGAAAAAGTACAGATATTCAGAAAGGAAGAAGATATGCAATTTGCAGTCAATGAATTAAGAAGAATCGAGAAAGAGGTTGTGCCAAATATCAAGGTAAACATCCCTGTGAAACGATTCAATCCAGGATGGCATCAAGCCATGGAGTTTGTACATATGGTCACCACTGCAAGGATGGTGGCTGAGGCTGCATTAATGCGAAAGGGTAGCAGAGGGGCACACTATCGTGTGGATGCTGACCCCAATGACAAAGGCTACTATAACATCGTTATTCGAAAAGGAAAGGATGGCAAGATGGAGCTGAGGAAGGAGGATTTGGTGATCACCAAGATCACTCCCCCATAGGAGGTAAACATTATGGCAAAGACATTCAAAGCTAGTGTACTCAGATACAATCCTGATAGCGATGATGCACCATACTTTCAGGATTTTGATGTTGAATATGAACCTGGAATGACAGTTCTTGATGCCCTCTTGTACATACAGGACAAGTACGACTCAAGTCTTGCTTTCCGATGGGAGTGCAGAGGTGGCCAATGTGGCTCCTGTGCTGTTCGTGTCAACACGATTGCAAGGATTGCTTGTCGGACAAAAGTGAATCCAGATGAGAAACTTGTGTTAGAACCTCTTGAGAAGATGCCAGTCATTAAGGACCTTGTTACAGATATTTCACAGGTCACTTATCGTCTTCGAAGGATTCGACCATATGTTGCACGAGACAAGCCTCCCCAGCATCCTGAAATAATCCATTCTGAACAGATTGAGACCCTACGAGAGATTAGAAAGTGTATCGAATGTAGTGCGTGTCTATCCAACTGTCCCATTGTACATGAAACTTGGGACTACCCAGGTCCCATGATAATTCGCCAAATAGCACGACTTGAGCTTGACCCTCGTGATGTCGAGGATAGAGTCGCCATGGCTATGAATGAGAGTGTCTACTCTTGTACTACTTGTAAGATGTGTGAGGATATCTGTCCAAAGAAAATCAAGATACCTGGTCTTGCTGTAGAACTGCTAAGAGCAAAAGCTGTTGAAGCGGGGTATCCACTAGCAGAAGGGCAACAGGGATTCATAGATTCAGTAAATGCAACAGGTCGTTCTGTTCCAGAGAAAGACACACCACTGCTCAAAGATATTGGAACTGAAGAATTTCTTGTTGATAATCCTCGAGGTCGTGTTGGATTCTTTACAGGTTGTCTGATTGATTATAGGATGCAAAGCACTGGAAAAGCCCTGATTGATGTACTCAATCGTAATAACATTGATGTAATTGTTCCTAAGGAACAGTGGTGTTGTGCAAGTCCTGCTTTCAGAACTGGTGACTTGATAACAGCTCATGCAGCAGTTGATAGAGTCACAGAAATTTTTGAAAATGCTGCAGAGAAATACAATTTTGATACGGTTGTTGTAGCTTGTGCAGGTTGTGGTAAAACGCTCAGGGAAGATCATGCTCCATACATTGAGGAAAAGCGTGGAACTCCTCCTAAGTTCAAAGTCTATGATATGGCAGAGTATATGATGAATGTGATTGGTAAGGAAAATATTGTACCTCCTAAGGGTAAGATTAACCTCAAGGTCACATATCATGAACCATGCCACCTAGGTCGAGGTCAACATGTCTATGATGAACCCATTGAACTTCTAAAATTGATTCCCGGGGTGGAATACATAGATGATCCATACAAGAACCGCTGTTGTGGTGCTGGTGGTGGAGTCCGAGCTGGGAAACGTGACCTATCCCAAAAGATTGCTAACACTAAGAAGGAGTATCTTGAGGCAACAGGTGCTGAAATGGTTACCACTGAGTGTCCATTCTGTACAATTCAGCTCGGTGACATGATGAAGGGTGAAGCGATGCAGGTGAGGTACATACCTGACCTACTTGCTGAGTCTTATAGAAAGGGCGAAGAATAATCAATTAAGAGAGGGACCATCCCTCTCTCAATCTTCTTTTCTTTTAGAATCACATACCTAAAGTCGACCTAAGCATTCTATGGACTTGAAGCGCAGCAAGATCTTCTGAGATGAGTCCGTTGTCAACAAGACCCCAGACTGATTGAGTGAAGATAAGCGGATGTGAAGCCTCCATATCACCATTCAGAGCTACAAGGGCATATTGGAGAGCTCTAACAATAGGTATTGCATCCTTACTCAAAGAGGGAATCATCTCTTCAAAAGTAGCGGATTTTCTGTTGACCATTGCATTCCACAAGTCGCTATAATCTGCTTCTATCCACTCTGTCACCTTCTTAGAGGTTGGTAAACTGATAGAAGGCGGTGGAGCCAACCAATCTTGTCCCGAACCATTCGTAATGAGATATTCCGTAGTTAGTTCCTTTGAATCAGTAATCTCCACACCAATATTTCGTTGTAATTTCATCAAGAGCCATTCTACAGTAATTGAATTGACAAGTCCTAATCGTGCAGCCTCTGAAATTCTGTGGGCTAGTATAGCATTGTGACCAACGGTCCCGTAATTAACTACTGAATTCAAGAACAGATTTTGTTGTGATGTTAGATCAGTAGGTTTAGCAAATTTGCTGAATTTTTCATCCATACTGAAACCATCAACGGCTTTCGAAGACACCTTTCTTGCTAGGAATTCAGTGAGGTGCCAAAGAGATGCAATATGTGGTCGAGTATATTCTGGTGCAGGGATCTCCATAGCAAGAGAGGTTGGCATGATAAAGGTGTGACCTAACTTGTCTGGTTCTTCAGCTGCAATTGATGCAGTAGCTCTGATGAACATAGTTCTATCAGGTCTTTCACCTAAAACAGCAGCAGCTTTGAGTGCGCTCATCTGTGAGTTCTCTCGTATTGATTGTACATAGACTTGCACAGCATTACCCTTTGAGTCAAGTCTTGCCTGAATATCATACCTAGGCCCATGTTCTGGTCGCCAATGATTAGTATCTGCTAGATGATAGGCTAACCTTTCCAGTAATACTTCTTGCAGATCTGTTCTCTGCTCATCAGGAAGATGAATTCTTTGATCTGCATACGGTTCCTCTGTAATTAGACTTGGATGTTGTCCTAGACTCTCGATCATCCTATGAACTGTGTATACTGCAATTGTAGCATGTGATGTATCATAAGACCGTTCCTCATGCCAAGCTGCAGCATGCATAATGATTGCCCAGATAGCAGAGGGTCTCACAGAGGGGAGCAACGCTCTAACAGCTCTTACCGCTTCTCTTCCATTTGCTTTCAAACAGGCTTCCACAAGATCCATTTCAACTATCACCTAGTTGATACTTTGATTATGATACAATGAATGATTCTCTACAGACAGTACAGGTTACTGTTTCTCCTTTAACAGCTACTCTCTCCAGTTCGGTCCTGCAGTAAGGGCATCCGTGAACTGTCTTTGGAGCTGGTCCTGTTCCTGTTCCAAGAATGAAGTCTCCAGCATCATGATCGATTCTACCCGATAGTTCTCTTCCGTCAAGTAAGTCACTAAGAATCTTTGTTACATTATGTGCTGAAACACCTGATTCTTGGGAAATTCTCTCAATTGATATTCGCCGCATAGATTGTATTGTTCGTTTTACTGCTGTAACCGGATCGACTGTAGCTTTCTTCTCTACTTGTGGAGGATGTAATTTTGCTGCCTGTAGTTCTGCAGCCTCAATCTTCGGAGTCTGTGGTTCTGATGTGGGAGTACCTCCTGCTTGAACTAGACTTGCCTTTAATGCATCCATTTTTGTTCTGTATTCTTCTTCTGATACCCAGCCTCTCATATAATCGAGGTCAAGGTCCTTGATTGCGGTTTCAAGCCTAGTGATTTCATCCTGGTTCTCCATGATAGTACACTCCGAATTGATGTGTCTAGTATTTTACGGCTCTTTGAACAAAATAAATAGAGCTATGTCATAGTCTTCCAAAATAATTGAATGCTAATTATCTAAACGCTTACCTTCAGGAAGCTCATCAAGAAGTAATCCGTCATTCTCTGCTTTTGTAACAGCCTTCTTTGCTTTTGTTCCTCCAATATTCTCAAGAGCTCCTGCAACTGTCTGTCTCACAAAGACTGACTCATCATTTAGGGCCTCAACTAAGGCATCCACAGCTTTCTTGTCTTTTCTTTCTCCTAACAAGGCTGCAACATGTATCCTAACCATACGCCGCTGATCTTTTAGTCCTTTAACTAGGATTACTGTAGCCTGTGAATTTTTCATCTGCCCCAATCGTCCAATGGCTCCAAGACTAACTTGCTCATCCGTACTAGTCATATCTTGCTCAAGCTCTTTCAATACTGCAGAATCCACTTTACTTGGTTTACTTGGTTTCTTCTTTGCTATGGTCTTCTTTGGGGTCTTCTTTGCAGGAGCTTTTTTCTTTGTGGTGGTTTTTTTAGCTGATGTCTTCTTCTTTTCAGTTGGTTTCTTTGAGGTCTTGGATTTTGTAGTCTTCTCACTAGTCTTAGAATCTGATTTTGCTTTAGTCTTACTGCCTTTCTTAGCAGTCTTAGAAGACTTTGACAAGATGACATCTCCATTTACACGACAGGATGAACTCTACAGTAAGCAATGTTTCATATAAAGTGTCTGAGTTTCTAGTGTTATAGCGGAAACGCCTTAACTCAGCTATTTACAACCCAAGATTGGTGCATACTATGCATGAATTCTCTGCTGCCTGTTCAATTATCGATACAGCTGTTGAAGCTGCGAAAAGCAACAATGCCACAAGGATTACTGTTGTTAATGTCGAAGTAGGAGAATTCACATTTTTAATTCCTGAACAGCTTGCATTCAATTTTGAGATTGCTAGTAAGAATACTATAGCAGAAGGTGCTGAACTTCGTATCAAGAGTGTAAAGGGAAGACTTCACTGTAGCGATTGCGGATTCGAAGGTGAATCACAAGTTGATTCTGATGTTCCTCCACAACTTGCTGCTTTTGCTCCAATGAAATGTCCGAAATGTGGGAGTAGTTCAACATCCATAACTGGTGGAAAAGATTTCATCATTACCAACATAGAAGCTGAAATCCCAACATCCACTTCTTAGAAAGTGGTTGCAGAACTTTCAAAGAGGATTAGATTAGGATTGCGTTAAGAATCCCATCTTGACCAGGGCGACTTGTTACTTTAGCACGACCCTTTGAAGTCTTGATGATAGTACCTCTTGTGATGACCTTTCTTCTTTGGTAGTCCATATTTGCTGGATTGGATTCGACATCTTGAATCTCTGCACGAACTGTGGTTCCCTTTGCTGGATCTGTAACATTTACAAATTCAATTCTCAAAGCAGGAGTCTTCTTTACCTTCCCTTTACTATCAACGGTTCTCCTCTTCGTTTCGCCCATTAGGGTCTCAGTAGGAGTCCGGCCCATCTCATACTTTCTCTTGCTTCGGAATTTCTTTAATCTAGAACCGGTCTGTGTACGATTAGATCTTCTGTGCCAGATGGCCATTTTCATCTACCTCTTTGTAAGGTCAATGAGGCACTCCGTAGAGTGGTTTTAAATCTTGCTTCGTGGCGAACTTCTTCTACTGAATGGACGTCTAAACCGCCCTCTTCAAATACAATCGAAGACTATCCTGATATGTAGCTTTACCTGGAGGTTCTCAAATGGCAAAGATCGAAGTAGCTCATGGTGCTGGTGGGAAAATCATGCAGAAACTACTAGAGGAAGTGGTCATCCCCTCATTTAGTAGAAGGAAACTAGGCACTATCGGTCTTGATGAGATGGATGATGGTGCTACTGTTCAGATAGCAGGAACCAATCTGATCGTGTGTACCGATGCACATACAGTACATCCAATCTTCTTTCCTGGTGGCAATCTGGGTGCCTTAGCTGCATGTGGTACCATCAATGATCTTGCGGTCATGGGTGCAAAACCAATTGCTATGACGAATAATGTCATTGTCGAAGAAGGTACTAAGATAGAAACTCTTCATACCATTCTCAAATCGCTAAATGATATTATCGCACCCTTGGATATTGCTATGGTGGCAGGAGATACAAAGGTCATGCCAGTAGGTACTCTTGATGGTATTATCATATCGACTACAGGAATTGGAGAGATATACCTTGATAATCCCATTTCAGATAGTGGTGCACAAGAAGGCGATGACCTCATTATATCAGGTCCAATTGGAGACCACGGTACTATTCTCTTAGCACATCGTGAAGGTCTTGAATTTGAAACAAACCTGACAAGTGATGTTGCTCCATTATGGAATCCGATTAAAGCATGTCTTGATATTGGTGGAGTGCATGCAATGAAGGACCCAACACGAGGTGGTACTGCAGTAGCACTCAATGAGATTGCTACAAAATCACATTTAGAACTTGAAATCCAAGAGAGTCTACTACCTGTGAGTCCTGCAGTCCGAGCTCTTTGTGATGTGCTTGGTCTTAATCCATTACACATGAGTAGTGAAGGAAGATTCGTGATGGCTGTCGATTCGGACCATACTGATGATATTCTCTCAGTCCTTAGGAAGCATGACTCAACAAAAGATGCAAAGGTTGTAGGGAACTTCTCTCAAGGGAAATCCAGAGTGCTGATGAAGACTTCAATTGGTGGAAGGAAGATAATCCAAGTACCATATGGTGAACCAGTACCACGAGTCTGTTAACGACTAATCCATATCTGCAGCCTCTTCTACTGCACGTTGGTCTTCGAGAATCTTCTTCATCTTGAATTTCAATTGAGCCTTCAGTTTGATTCTGTCATGGTCAAGTCCAAAATAATCTGCAAAGAGTGGTGTGGTTGTAAGATTTTTCGATCTTCCCTCAGGTGTAGCTTCTACAAATTTCTTTTCTACTAATTCCTTAATGTGATCGTAACAATGGGTTCCACGTTGGTTCACAAGATCAGATTGAATAATTGGTTGTTTCAGAGCGATATAGACAAGGGTCTGTAATGTTGCAAACGAAAGAAGCCCACCGGGAATAAGTCTTCCAACACTCGGGGTAAGCTCTGGTCGTAATTGCATTGCATATCGGTCTCTGGGAAGAGCTATCACTTCCAAAGCGCCTTCTCGTTTGTTGTATTCAAAACTGAGTTCATCTAGAAGTTTCTGTGTTGTTGATTGGGATTTTCCTATGATATTAGCCAGCTCTTCAAGAGTCAAAGCTCTCCCTGAAACATACAGAGCAGCCTCAAGTGTTACCATATCTTCGTTCATATAATCACCTAGCTCTTTACCACAGGTTTCGCTTCTTTAGCCGCTTCTTTCTTGATGACTTTTGGAGGTTCATTCATTTTGACCCAAATAATATCTTCTTCCTGCCAGATGTCGATAAATGCTCTGGCATACAGGTATAGAATTGAGAAGAATATTCTAACAATCTCTTTTCGACTATTGTTCATCAGAATTTCAGTGAATTTTACTGACTCTCCAACCTTCAGTAGTTTCTGAAGGTCCTCATACACTTCAGCAATTGTTTCCTCGATATTTGCCTGATCGACATCCATCTCGAATGTTATTGGTTCTGCCTTTGACCTAGTATGCCGTTTTGTTGGCATACTCCGTTGCCTTACTCCTTTGGTCAATACGTGGTCCATTGCAATGAGGAGTTCTTCAATAGTGACTCTCCGATTAGTGAGTCTAAACGGTGGGCGAATCAGAGGAATCTCAATCTCTTCGTCTTCCTCATCCTCATCAGGGGGTAATATACCAAGTTGAACTAGGTCTCTGGTCTTCCTCATGAAGATGACTGAAGCTGAATAGAGTGCATTTCCTGATATTCGAAAATCAATATCACCCATTCGTTTCATTTCATTTAGAAATCCTACAACTAATTTACCAACATCAACATTCCATGGTTCAACCTTATCCAATTGAAGAACATCAGTAAGAAGAATATATGGCGGTGTAGCCCAGAATGGTGAATCTTCATCCATCATGCTTCTGCTCCCACCTCTTCGAGATCTACAGTCACAATCTTGGATATGCCATCTTGATTGGATACACCAATGAGAAGGTCTGCTTTTGTGACAGTAGTGTCTCTCAATGAAACCACTACAAATTGAGATGCCTTTGCCATCTGTGATATGAGTAGAGCGACATTATGGGCATTTACATTATCAAGTGCAGCATCTATCTCATCAAAGATGTAGAAGCTCGTTGGATTATACATTTGAATCGCAAAAATCAGAGCTAATCCTGTTAGCGTCTTTTCACCGCCGCTCATCGCATCAAGAGTGACCAAGTCCTTACCTCTCGGTTTTGAACGTACGGTGATTCCTCCCATCAAGGGGTGTTCAGGATTTTCAAGCATAAGAGTGGCTTCTCCGCCTGGCGAAAGCTTAGCGAAAACTGTAGCAAAATTATCTGCAATTTCATTGTAGACGGTCAAGAACTTCTGAGTCTTTTCAGCCTCCAACTCCTCCATGAATGCAAGTATCTCTTTACGTTCCTCTTCAAGCTGGGCTTTCTTGTCTACAATCTCATCATATCGTGCACGTTCAGCATCATAATCTGTCAGTGATTTGAGATTCACTGGACCCATAGCCTCGAGTTCTCTCTCGATTTCTCTGATCTTTTCTTGAAAATCCTCTATTTCCTTGTATGTTGGTTCCCGCTCTTCCTTTCTATCCTCAATAGCCTCATCAGCATCAGTCAGTTCTTTCAATTCGGCCAGAAATGCAACAATATCTGTTTCAAGTCGATTCTGTTCTGTTTGTAAGCGATACACAGCCTTCTCGTTTGCGGTCTGAGCCTCACGAATTTCCTCATGTCTTAATCTGAAATTGCGGATTTTCTCGCGTAGATCTAATTGGCGAACTCTCTTATCCTTGACAGCCTCGTCAATCTTCTCACGTTCTTCTTTCAGTTTGATAAATTCTTTCTCTCTTTCTGATAACGCTAATTCTAATCGCTTTACTTCTTCTTCGAACCCTGGAATGACCGCATCAAGAGATTGAATCTTGGACTCGACTTCAACTGCCTTTGGTCCAAGTCGCTCATCAATTGCCACCTGAAGACCGGTTAAATCACTCTGCATCTTTTCACGTTGTTTTTGATACTGCTCTAACACCTCTTTGAGGTCCTTTATGTCTTGGTTCATTTTTGCAGTATCGGATTTTGTCAGGTCTTCATTGCATTGGTCACGTTGAGCCATCACTCGCTCTCGCTGAACGGTGAGTTCAGCATCTCTCTCCTGAAGATTAGCTATCTGTTTCTCTAGTTCCCCTATTGTAATAGTTGCTTTCTCAACTCTTTCTTTCAGAACGCTGCTACGATACTCCTGTTCATCTAGACGTTCTTCATATGTTCCGAGTTCGATTCTATCGCGATAGTTCTTCTTTGAAAGGTCCTGTAATTCTATCTCAATCTCTCTTTTATTCTTCCTTAGTGTATCTTGCTTCTCTCGCAATCCAGTGAGTATCTTCTCAAGCCCTTGAAGACGGTCTGCAATCTCTGGACTGGTATCTTCAACCTGAAGTGATAGACCTGCACCAGACCTCTGATAGTAACCACCAGTCATTAGTCCTGACCGCTCAACAAGATCTCCTTCTAGAGAGACTGCTCTCTGTCCCTTGAATCCAAGACGTTTCGCGGAAGTGAAATCTTCTGTAATTATTGTATCAGAGAAGACAAATTCGAAGGCTGGTAACATCTTTTGGTCAAACTTGACTAGATTGAGTGCAAAATCAATTACTCCCTGATCACCAGGTAATTTCTTTGGTGGTTGGGTCTTAATCTTATCAAGTGGAATGAATGAAGCCCTTCCAATCTGCTCTCGTTTCAAGACCTCTACGCACCTAGTAGCTACGGATTCGTCTTCGACCACTATGTAGGATAATCTATTTCCACCAGCTACCTCCATTGCAATAGCATAGTCTGGGTCAATTGTACCCAACTCTGCTACGGTTCCGTGAATTCCTTCTACAGTACCTGTATCTCTTAGTTCTAAGACTCTTGCTAGTGCCTGTCGCCTCTTAAGAAAAGCATCTTCTGCTTCTTTAAGAGCATCTTGACGTGCTTGTACTTTGATTAGTTCCTCTTTTGTCCTGGAAACAATCTTTGAACTCTCATCTACTTCTGCATCGATTGTTTCTAACTGCTTGTCTATCTCATCCAACTCTTTCTTTCTCTCTTCCTCGATTCTCTCAGTCTTTTCAAGAGCAGTCTTCTTTTCAGGAATAATGGCTTGGAGTTTAGTGATATCTTCAGCAGTTTTCTCTAATCCTTCATTTGCATCCTGTATCTCTTGATATAGTGATCCGAGTTCTCTGTTATCACTCTTAATTGCTGACCTTACCTCTGAAACACCTTCATCAAGGGCACGCAGTTGGTTATTCAGATCCTGCAGTCGAAGAGTTGTTTCATAGTATGAGTTCTGTTCTTTCTCTGCAATATCTTCCATTCGTATTATCTGAGCAGATGTACTTGCAATCTCTTTCTCTAATTTATCCAGTCCTTCTTTCTTACCTCTAAGAACATCTTCATTCTTAGTAATATCTTCCTGAGTTCGTCCTAATTCCTCTTCAAGAGTTTCCCTCTCGCTGGATGTTCGATCGTATTCTCCTTGAGCACGTTCAAGGTCCGATTTAACGTGGTTTACAGCTGCAGATACTATTCCGTATTGCTCTGAGATTCGTGCTGAATCTCCTCCTGTAATCTGATCAATCTCAAAGTCGATTGAATCAATCTCTGTTTCCGTTGTTGCACTATTATTTTCAACTTCAATGAGTTCCTTCGCCAATCCTTCGGCCTCTTCAGCACGTTGTCCTAAGGTCTCATTGATCGTATTGATTCTTGATCTACCTTTGATAACGCTCCATGCAAAAATATCGACATTGTGCCTCTCTATTTGGTCGTTCAAGTTCTTATAACGAAGGGCATCAGATCTCTCACTCTCTAGCTTCTCAAGCTGACGTCTTCGTTCTTGAAGTTGGGTATCCACTTTTCCAAGATTGGTGTTACTCTCATTCAATTTCTTGAGAGCTCTATCTTTTTGCTCATCATAGGCTGAAATCCCTGCAATCTCCTCAATCAGTTTACGTCTTTCATTCGGACTGACCTTTACCATTTGAGCAATCTCACCTTGTAGGACAAGATTGTAACCGTTAGGGTCAACCCCAATAGCTCCAAGAACATCTAAGACCGCATTACGTGTGACGACTTTACCATTTATCCTACAAACTGATTTCCCTGTATCATCGAGTTGTCTTTCAATAACTACTCGGTCTGCATCAATCTGTAACTTTCTATCTTTGTTATCGAAATGAAGTTCTACAATTGCAGACTTAGCTTTTGGCGGCATATTTGGTTTTGGCGGGGAATACAAAAGATCTGAAAAAACAGTCGCTCTGAGAGTCTTTGCACTCAGTTGTCCTAGGACAAAGAGGATGGCATCTATCACATTTGACTTTCCAGAACCATTAGGACCTACAATGCAGGTGAATCCTTTGTTGAATTTTATGGTTACGGGGTCTCGTCCGAAAGATTTGAAGCCCTTGCATACTAGCTTCTCAATATAGACCAAGTCCCGTTCCCTTCCCGGCAATTTCACTTAAATTGGCGTGTCTGCATTTTGTATTATTTGGATGTTACAGAGTCCTAAATATCGTTAGTAAGACCGGTGTAATACCAGAGCTATATTAGGATATACCTCTGTTCATCATTCAATCCCATTACAGATGGGCAAAAAAATGTAACTCTGGTGCAGTTTTACTATATCACTAAGCCAACATCTTCAGCAAGGCTCTTCGAAGGGCCATTAATAGAAGACCTTGGCTCTCACGAGCACCTTCTCCGGCAACAGCAGCAAGAACAATTTTCACATCACCAAGGATTATTACAAAACCATGATCTGAGGCAATGTTAACTTCTTTGAGACCTCCCTTGTCGAGTCCTGCAGCCAATTGAGATGAGTTAGCTGCAATCTTGACTGCAAGAGTGGCAATATCGTCATGTTTGATGCCACCTGTGATAGTATGTCCAAAGACAACCTTTCCCTTGGCATCGCAGACGATGATTCCTTGCAGGTCTGCATTGTTTGCCATTACTTCAGTAACTATCTCTTCGATCTTTGCCTTATCCACCATCTGTGAGTTCTCCTCCAAAGAGGTCTCTATATCTATTATCGTGTTAAGCACCGACTCTTTAAATCTTGTGCGCCAGTCCGCGCCGATTGATTTTCCATCCCAAAATTCAATAAAAAGTATTCAACAAATCGTCGATTAACTTAAATTTACTCCCGCAAAGGTGGCCTGATGAATTTTAGAGGAGAATTATTAGATGCCTATGTTGAGAACTAGCTCTGAGTCCTTTCCTGCGTCGAAAGACATCATGAGCGACATTCCATACGTCTTACGTGTAGAGTTTGGCCAACTCGCACATGAGACCACAAAAATCGTTGGGAAACCAATAGCATGCCACAAATGTAATGGTTTCTTACTTAGTACAGACCAAATTCAAGAAGACTCCAAGGTGGGTAAGCATTTCATATGTCCATTCTGCGGGACCTTGAATGTTATTGAAGGTGAGATTGTAGTTGCAGGTGATGATACTGATTTTGTTGTAGAACCACCAAAGGACATTACGGACACCGATACTGGAGTTATCACTACAGGTGGGAAGTCATTCCTTGCACTGATTGATGTTTCTGGATCCATGGGTGGTCCAAATCTTGCAGCTGTAAAGAGAAGTCTGAATACTTCTATTGACAGTCTCAGTGCAAATGCTCCTGACACGATGTTTGGCCTCATCGAGTTTGAGAGCAGTGTGTTAGCAAGGAATCTGGAAACAGGTGAAGCAGTTCACCTGCCCCAAGACTCCTTTGCAAGTCTGGATAAAATAATGGAGTCTACAAAGAAACTCTTGGACAAGATCAAACTGGTCAATGTTGGTAAGAATAGCGATAAACTGAAGGGTCATGTTCAAGCCCTCCGTGACCAAGGCGGCACAGCACTTGGTCCAGCTGCTGCAATGGCCTATGTTATTGCTAAACATCGAAATGTGGGACGAGTCGTTCTTCTGACTGATGGGTTGGCAAACGAGGGGATTGGCGCTCTTGAAGGTTATCAGGTCACTCCTGCTAACTCATACTACGAAGGCCTTGGAAAGAAATTCCTAGAGATAGGAGCTGCAGTGGATGTGGTCGGAATTGCATCTGGTGCAGGAATGGAACTGAAGACACTAGGTCTACTACCAGAAGCTACTGGTGGACAGATGTATTATGTTACTCCGAACGAGCTCGATAGAAGTATCTCGGAGCTTGCAGGCGCAACAATGCTAGGACGTGATGTAGAGGTTCGTCTTATCACACCTCCTGGAGTAACCATCAAAGATGCCTCTGGTGTATCTCGATCTGTTATTGATACGCTCAAGAAAAAGAGTGAGAGTAAGATTGGTGTGGTTGGTAAAGACCACGAGCTCTACTTCGAAGTAGCTCCTGAGAAAGAAATCAAAGCGCCTGAAGTTCCTATCCAAGTACAGGTGACCTATACTGACGAGGAAGGTGCCAGACGAGTGCGGGTAGTAACTACAACACTGAGAGTTTCAAAGAACGAAGACGAAATTATGAAGACTCTTGATCCCACTGTAGGTGCAACATTTGTCACTCAGAAGGCGGGAGAAGAGTCCTTTAGTGGAGACCGTTCTAAGGGTCGTAAGCGCATTGCGGCTTTCAGGTCTGCTCTAAAGACAAAGGCTGCTGCTGCACCTGAAACAGTTCAAGTAATGCTCGAAAAAGCTGACCAAGCTTTGGATGCAGAAGAGAAAGAGATTGTTCGTCAGGAAGAGATGCTTGAGGCTGCTCCTGCATCTGCACCCTCTGGTGCTGCTGATGAAGCATTCACAGAGAATCTTGCTCAGATGAAACGCAGCTCAAAAGCCCTCTTCAAGGATGAAGAAGATGAAAAATAGTCTTCGAAATCGTAATTAACATAGAAAAGCCGTGCTATACTTGGCACGGCTAACCTTTATTTTCTCGTAACACAACATCGTATATGTTCAAAATGCGCATTTTGAACAGAAGATTGGCAACATATCTCCACAAGTCTAAAATAGTCAACTGCGTGAGAAATGTTGTTAGTGCACAGTAGAAAGCAGCGGGGATTCCGTACGTGATTACACAAGAAAAACTCCAAATGATCTTGGCGCGACTCAAATCGCAAGAAGGTGTACGCGGAGTTGTTGTAACTAACATGGAGGGTCTGCCACTAAGTAGTGACCTGGATCCTGACACAACGGAGAACGTCGCTGCAATCATCACCTCTCTCGTGGGAAAAGCTCTTGACGCTGTCAGAGAACTTCGTGAGGGGTCGCTGTCATTCCTGACCTTGGATACAACCAAGGGCCAGATTAACATCGCACCGGATGTGAGCGAGGGCCTAATATTGGTCGTCCTCAAAAATAATGAATGAATGGAGTGTACTTGAATGAGTGATCCAAAAGCCTTCGA
>PJER01000119.1 GCA_002825465.1 Candidatus Thorarchaeota archaeon MP8T_1 | reverse complement strand
CGATTCTAAAGTGAAAGGGACGAATAGATTGGCAAATGAGAAGAGTCCCTATCTCTTGCAGCATGCAACAAATCCAGTTGATTGGTATGCATGGTCAGAAGAAGCATTCGAGAAGGCAAGGAGTGAGGACAAACCAATCTTTCTCTCCATTGGGTACAGTACGTGCCACTGGTGCCATGTTATGGCACATGAATCGTTTGAAGATGAAGAAGTCGCCCAGTTAATGAATAGCACATTTGTCAACATCAAGGTCGATAGAGAAGAGAGGCCAGATATTGATGGCGTATACATGCAAGTCGCTCAAATGATTGCTGGACGTGGAGGTTGGCCTCTGACAATTATAATGACCCCTGACAAGAGACCGTTCTTTGCTGGAACGTATATTCCAAAGAAAACACGGTATAATACGTTGGGAATGCTGGATCTAATTCCGCGAATTGGCCAGCTCTGGATAGAAGATAGAAACAACATTAATGATGTGATTCAAAGAGTTGAAAATGCACTCAAAGAGTCCTCCGAAGAAAGGATGAGTTCAGATTTATCAGAAAACGACATCATCACTGCATTTAGTGATCTTTCACAGAGATTTGATGATGAAAATGGAGGTTTTGGTAGCGCTCCGAAATTTCCTTCACCACACAATCTTCTTCTCGTACTCCGGTACTGGAAGCGAACAGGAGATGCGTGGGCACTTCACATGGTAGAGAAATCGCTCACTGAGATGCGAAAGGGAGGTATTTACGACCATCTAGGATTCGGATTTCATAGATACTCAACTGATGCGCACTGGTTGGTTCCCCATTTTGAAAAGATGCTCTATGATCAGGCTAGTCTAATGATCGCGTATACAGAAGCCTATCAGATTTCAAAGAATCCGCTCTTCGCTAAGGTTGTGGGCGAAATTCATGAATATGTAACTCGTGACTTGATGAGTCCTGCAGGAGCTTTCTTCTCAGCTGAGGATGCTGACAGCGAGGGAGTTGAGGGCAAGTTCTATGTTTGGGCAAAAGAGGAGATTGATGCTATACTCTCTGCAGAGGAAAGAGACCTCTTCACGAAATTCTACAATATTGAATCAGAAGGCAATTTTCTAGAAGAAGCAACAGGCAAAGTAACAGGATTGAATATTCCACACAACTCATCTTCCTTAGAAAGCATCGCTAAATCTCTAGAACTTGATGCTGAAGGAGCCAGAACTCTACTAGAAAGTGCAAGAAAGACCCTCTTCAATGTAAGAGAAAAAAGAATCAGACCTCACAGAGATGAAAAGATCCTAACTGACTGGAACGGATACATGATATCAGCCCTTGCTAGAGCAGGCACAACATTGAATGACCCGAGGATGATTGATACTGCTGAGCGCGCCATGTCGTTCTTACTTGACAATATGCTCAATGAAAATGGAGAACTCTTTCATAGGTACAGTGATGGAGAAGTTGCCTTCAGAGCTTTCTTGGATGATTATGCATTCCTCATCCTGGGCCTTTTAGACCTGTATCAAGCTACATTCAATCCAAAATATTTGGTACTCGCGAAACAACTTGCCGAGGACATGCTAAAGGACTTTTGGGACAAGGAGAACGGAGGTCTATACTTCACCGGTGCATATGCAGAGAAGCTACTTGTCCGAAGAAAAGATGCATACGATGGTGCAATGCCTTCGGGTAATTCTATTGCTATGCTTAGTCTCATTACACTTGCAAGAATGCTTGGTGATAGCGAGTTTGAGGATTATGCAAATGCTATTGGAAGAAGTTTCTCTGCGGACATAAATTCAGCACATTCTGCATTTTCCATGATGTTGGTTGCTCTTGACTTTGCCTTAGGACCATCCTTTGAGATTGTGATTGCAGGTAAACCAGAAAACGAAGATACGCTGTCAATGCTAGATGCAATTAGAAAGAGGTTTCTTCCGAGAAAGATCGTGCTTCTTCGAGGAACTGAATCTCAATCGCAGTTATTGGACAAGCTTGCACCATTTACGAAATATCATTTACCACTACATGACAAAGCCACTGCTCATGTCTGTATTGACCATAGCTGCAAGTTGCCAACTAATAGTGTTGAGCAGATGCTCAAGTTGCTAGGAGAAACCTAGCTGTCAATACTCATCTATTGAGAAGGCTTCTTTCTGATCCACCATATTAGTAGAACAACCAATACTGCAACTCCGCCTCCTGCAAATGCAATAACTGCGCCGTATTGAGTAATGAAATCGTTCGGCCATATCGCTGCAAGTGCATTTCCAGCATCTCGCCATGAGTCCGCGATTCCAAGCAAGGCTGCAGATATATCATCTAGAGAATCCTCGAATGGCGCAAAAGCTCCATCAATATCTCCAGTTGAATTATAGGATTCAGCTATTGCCTTGAAAGTAGTGGCTACAAACCCAGTAGCTTTAGTTAGATTTGTTGGATAAACTAAGGTTGAATTATCAGCAAGTTGTGCGAAGAATGGAAGAGCTCGCTCGCCTGCTTCAACGAATTCTGTAAGGTCTGTTTCTGTCATAATTGATGGAAGGCTCGCAAGAGCAGTCCTATATGAAAGATATTGAAGTGTAACTTGAGACTCGAGCCCAAGACCAATGAACATGATAACTGCAGCTTTAAAGAAGACCTCGTTTGCCATACCATCGAATACACTAAGATAAGATTTGATACCCGATGCAGTCATATCAGAACTCATTGTACGAAAACCAACTTCGCCGAATTTTCCATAGTACGCATTTGCACTAACAGGAGAATAGGTCGTACCGACGCCAAGCAGCTTGTCTCGAATAAGAGGACCAAGCAGGTCGTCGATGTTTGTATGTGCATTTCCGAGAGGAGTCAATGTATTGGAAATGTAGGACCTGTTGGACCACGCATCGTTTAAGTCAGAATATGGAATTGAAGTATAGTTTCCTCTACCATCAGTGGGATATCCAAAATCATCTCCAAAAGATCCTACACCCGGATCTATTATGGTAGCTTGCTGAATTGTATCATTATATCCAACAATTAGAACTCCATGACCACCACCAGAGAGACCTTGCTCTCTTAGAATATCATAATCGGGTAAAGGAAGAAATGACGGATTCACACTGATTAGTAAAGGATAGCCGGAATCAATTGTGTTTCTCATCAAATCAAAGGCTTCATCTTCGCTGTTAATGATTCCGACAGTAAGGCCTTCGCTCTCCCAAACTTGAACATTTTGCTCAAGATATGGAATATCACTACTTATGTATAAAGTATAGTTCAATCCATAGAGGTCTGCCAGAAACTTTGTAGGTTCTGCTTGAGTGTACAATGGACCAGGAAACATAAACAATGTATCATTGAGATGAAAATAAGCAAATGAAAAGCCCACTGATGAGGCTGCAAGAACATCATACATGTTCACTTCAACACCCGCGTATTGCATCGCAATCGCAACAGCAGCCCAAGCACAGAGCCCGTTTATTTCCTGCCAAATATATGATTTCGGAGGTAAAATGCCCTCTGCAGAAGGTTGTGAGAAGGAGTTAATCGAAATCGGTGTTGTACCTACACTCGAGATAGCAGGTGTAAGTAGTATCAAGGTCGTTATTATAACAAGAATAGGCAGTTTTTTCAAAGGTCAGGACTCCAATTCGGACTCGTATCAGAGCCATCATAAGCTTGTCGATAGTACACTACTTGTGCCAGTAGTGATAAAAAAATGAAACTTTGAAAGTAAATAATATCGTTTGATTGTGGACTGCAAGAACGTGGAGCTGTAATCATTGAATTACCATCTCGTCCTAACCAGAAGATGCAACCTAAATTGCTGCTATTGTCATGGTGGAGAAGAAACTGGTCCAGACACAGAAGTACAGTATTCTCTTGATGAACTAGCTGCTTTCCTTGAAAAGGATGATGACGTACAACTGATGTTTTATGGTGGAGAACCAACACTTCGAATTTCACTTCTACGCCAATTTATGGACAGGTTTCCGGATGCTAGATTTATGCTTCAAACGAATGCATTACTTCTAGATAGAATTCCACCAGAATACATGAGAAGATTCCATTCAGTCTTGGTATCAATCGATGGTAGAGAACAGATTACAGATGGATATAGATCAGAAGGAGTTTATCAACGTGTACTGGAGAACGTTAGATGGTTGAAGGAAGTAGGGTATAGTGGTGATATAGTCGCCAGAATGGCAATTTCACAGGAGTCAGACATATACAGTGATGTTAGTCATCTGATAAACCTCAAGAATCCCACTTTTGACCATGTACACTGGCAACTTAATGCTGTTTGGGATGCTGAAAACAACTGGACAGATTTCGATAGATGGGTTGAGGATTCGTATAATCCCGGAATTTCCAGATTGGCTGCAGAATGGGTAAACAAGATGAAAGATGGGAAAATGGAAGGCATAGTTCCATTCAAACCGCTAGTATATACAATTCTCACAGGTGATGCATCTAAATTGAGATGCGGTTCTGGAATAGATACATTCGCGGTTCATGTCAATGGTGATATTGGAATATGCCCCATTTCTCCAGATTGGGATTTCACAATTGTGGGAAACATACGAGAATCAAATCCAGCAGATTTGAGAAACATAATGCATGTTGATGAACCGTGCCCTTCATGCGACGAGTACGGGCTATGTGGAGGAAGATGCCTCTTTGCAAATAAAGAGAGACTATGGGGAGAGGAAGGATTCAGAAAAGTCTGCTTAACTGTAAAACACCTGACCTCCACACTTAAAGAGCATATACCCACAATAAGGTCCCTAATAGACGCAGGACGTATATCACTTGAGGAATTCCGATATCCCGAGTATAACAATGGCTGCGAAATAATACCCTAGTCCTCATCTTCCAGCGTAGATTCAACAAGTTCTTTCTGCATGACGACGATCTCTTCTCCAAGACGAGTTAGCCGGCCTGTTTCGACATATCCCATTCTTTCATAGAACGAGAGTTGTTGCTCAACCGCACCATACACTTCAATCTCTATTATAGAAGCACCCATATGAGACATAAGATTTTCTGCATATTCAACAAGCATCGAACCTATTCTTCTTCCACGAAAGCTCCCTACAACTGCAACCCGAGAAATAACGCCGACGCTCCCTGCAAGCCGTACTCTCATAGTACCTACAACCTGATTACCCACCAAAGCAACATATTGGTCGCCCATTTGAATATGTCTTGAAATCTTACCAAGACCTTCTTGAAGGGCAGCAGGCATTCTAGAAAGCTGTTTTCTCACAGGCTCATAGGCTTCAAAAATAATATCCTTGATGATATCAACTTCAGCAAGATTAGCCCGCCTTATGGTAACCTCAGCATAGTTGTAGATTGGAGATACCTCCTTAGAACTGCAAAGGCAGTATATGTCACATTGAGTCATAAATCATTTGGAGTCGGAACTGTTTTCTTCATCCTCATCGATTTAATTAATTGTCAACTCTTGTGATGTGATAGATACAATGGCTTTTGAGGTTCGTTATTCGACCAAAGATGATAGGGATTGGATTATTGAATTATTACTTGAAAACTGGGCATCCAACATCATTGTAACGAGAGGAATGACATATGAGGCAGATAAACTTCCTGCGATTATTGCAGAGGTTGATGGGCTGAGAGTTGGTCTTCTTACATACTGTATAATGAACTACGAACTCGAGATTGTCACAATGAATGCAATTGAAAAGGGCAGAGGAGTTGGGTCAGCCCTCCTTGATGAGGTCCAGAAGATAGCGAAGATGAATAGATGTAGGCGCATCTGGTTGATAACTACAAATGATAATATTGATGCGCTACGTTTCTACCAAAGAAGAGATTTTGAGATCGTCGCAGTTCATAGATACGCGATTGAAGAGTCGAGAAAACTAAAGCCGCAGTTGCCATTTGTAGGAAAATATGGTATACCTATTCGTGATGAAATTGAGTTAGAGATGATCATCGCAAAGTAATGAAAACGTACGTTTTTAACCGTGTGCGCAAATCAGGTGTGAGGAGGCAATCTGATGGCTGAAGAGGAAAAGGATGAAGTACAAGAATCACAGAAACTAAGCAAACGTGATAAGAGAGAGATTGAAGAAGGCTTGTGCGTGAACTGCGTAATTGCAGGCGTCATTGTCACTATTTTAATGATATTTGCGGTTGTACTCTGATCAAACCAAAAGAGAAAGAGGAGGGTCGTTAAAGACCCTCAAAGATCATTCTTTAATTTCCTTCATCGTCGTCGTCGTCGTCTTCACCGTATCGTTTAGCCGTGCCGAGTCTACGACTTTTATCAACAGTAAGACGATCTGGATCAGGAGCTGGATCAGGAGCTGATAGGTCATAACCAGGTTTTCCTTTCTCTACACCCTCAGCTCTCTCACTTGGCCAAGGCTTTCCAGGTTCAGGCGCTCTCTTGGCTAGGTCTTCATCAACCTCGCCAGGTTCAAATGTATCACCAGTCTCCTTAGCATGCTTAATAATGCGTTCAGTACGTTCAACTCGAAGGTAGTAGATGGCGGTGAATATTGCTGTTAAGGGGAAAGCGATGAGTTTTGCAACATCTCGGAATAAGAACAGGAATCGAGGATCAGCGAGGATACCGGTTTCAAACCAACCGGTGCCTGGAACTCCTGCACCTCCCATGATCGTAAGAGGATTTGATGCAACAGCTATTATGCTATCAACAAAGAAGAATCCACTGGCAAGGAAGAACGTGATTAGTGGACCAAAATCACCGATTCGACCTCCTGGCCTTTCAGCAGCTTCAGTCGTAGTCCTGCCTATTCCGCTTAATGCATACGCCAAGAAGAACAGAGACATAGCAATATCTACTGGCCCCATTCCAAAAACACCAGTTCTTCTCATGATATTGACCAAAAAGTAGCCAGCATAAATTCCAATGAATATTGTCAGAAGAGAGATGTTCAATGCAGCTCCTTTTCCAACGTTTTTCAAAAATGCGAGGAGCATGACCAGAGCAAATAGTCCCATGCAGGCATATGCTACGACTAAATAGCTGAATTGATCCGCAAGGTTAGCAGTAGCTGATGGAAAGATTCCATTTATCATTGTACCAAGGCCGAGAATATCATTCGGGACTAGGTATAAAGCAAGCAGGGCTTCTGCAGCAATTATTCCTAGACCGATAATGAGGATTATGAAACTCCCTGTACCTAGGAGAAATCCACCTTTCTTAGGTTCTGCAATTGTAGCAATTCGAAGACTCGTTCGTGTTGAAAGGTATCCTTGAAAAGCTATCCAACCGACCCAACCGAATATTGCAAAGAACAGCAAAGCAGTACGACCAACTGCAATTGATAGGAACACAGCAATTGCGAACGAAACCGCAATCCAGCTGAGTCCTTTCATTTCAGTAACCCTGCCTCGCCCTCGTCTTGTAATCCAAAGCCGATCCGCTTTCAGGCCCGTGAACAGTGCTCCTAGAGCAAAGTAAATTGTACCAGCTGAACCAATATATGTGAACAAGTAAACAAGTATGTTCTCCAAATCAGTTCCAGGATATGTATACATCGCCCACGAAACAAATAGACCTAGGAAAGTAGTGGCAACAAATAGAATAAGATATGCGAGATATCGACGTGTTTTGAAGAAGACACCAATTCCACTAAATAACGGGATTCTCAATAGTTGCAGCCTCCCTGACTATTAAGAAAAAGAGGGTCTGGACCGATATAAGCTTTGCAGGCATAATCATTAGGATTTCTTCATCCTGTCAAAGGTAATAAGAGACCTCGTAATAGTTTCCGTATCATCCGAAGGTGTGAGCCAAATGGCTGTGCGAGTCCTAATGGTCGATGATGATACCGTTCATCTTGAGCTCAGTGAGCGTTTTCTAAGTCGACAGAGTCCAGAATATAAAATTGTATCAGTAGAGACTTCAACAGAAGCCATCAAACTTCTTGAAACTGATGGTTTTGATGCTGCTGTCTGTGATATTGATCTTGCTGAAGAGGTAAGGAGCGGATTGGATATCCTAGAACACGTAAGGAGCTCTGGTGACGATATTCCTGTGATCATTTTTACTGGAAAAAGTAGAGAGGAATTTGCTATTCAAGCCCTCAATCTTGGGGCGGATTATTACATTAGAAAGAGCACGACCAATATAGAAGGACTGTATGCAGAACTCTCATATTATATTCTAACTGCTGTTGAAAAACGCAGAACAAAGAAAGCACTACAGGAATCAGAACAGAAACTTCGAGAAAGCGAAGCGAGACTTGCTGAGGCACAGCGCATCGCTCACTCGGGAAGTTGGGTCTGGGACATTGTCGAGAACAAAGAGATTTGGTCTGATGAGATTTATCGGATTTTCGGTCTCGCACCACAAGAATTCTCAGCAACATATGAAGCATTTCTAGAGTCTGTCCATCCTGATGACAGGGAGCTAGTCAGGAAATCTGTTGATGCGGCTCTAAAAAACAAGGTGCCCTACAGTATTGATCATCGTATCATTCGCCCTGACAATGCAATCCGACACGTTCACGAGGAGGGAGAGGTAACCTTTGATGAGAAAGGAAAAGCAGTCAGGATGATGGGAACCGTTCAGGATATTACAGAACGTGTTATGATGGAGCAGCTCTTGACAGAAGAAAGGGACCTTGCAAAGAAATATCTCGAATTAACAAGCACCATGATTGTCGCGTTAGATACTTCATTCAATGTCTTGATGATTAATCGAAAAGGTTGTGAAGTACTCGAGTATGCTGAAAATGAAGTTATTGGCAAGAACTGGATTGAGAGTTTCATACCCGAAGATGGACAAGCTGATAGTGAAGAATTCTTAAAATCCCTGCTTTCTTCAGATGGCGGAATTGGTCCAAGTTGTACATTTAGAGTTCTAACAAAATCAGGTAAGGTAAAGGACATTCTTTGTCACGATTCAGTCCTCTTTGATGAAGATGGAAAAGTGAATACGATTCTTTGCTCTGCGCAATTAATTCAAGAACTGCGTGCCATTGATCAACCTGAAAAGAAACTAATCACTCAATCACTCAGGGCAAGAGAAGATTGGTGGCAAGGAGTCTTCGAGAATTCTCCATCTGCTATTGGCATCTTCAATTCTGAAGGACTACTCATTGATTCGAACAAATCTGCTATTGAGTTACTGGGTGTGAAGAATCGTGAAGCACTTCTGGGATTGGGTTTATTCAAAGATTCCAGATTGCCACGGGATGTTCTCGAAGGTGTGAAAAAAGGAGAGATTCAGAGATTTGAGTACAAATGGGACTTTGGCTATGTTAAGGAGAGAGGGATACTTGAAACTTCTCGAAGTGACATCATCTACCTAGATGTAGTCATTTCAGTACTCAAAGAACCAGATGGGCATATTCGAGGGTACGTTTTGCATGCAATTGATATGACCAGCCGCCGAAGAATTGAAACGGCCCTAAAAGCCAATGAGGAAATGTTTAGAACAATCTTTGAAGAATCGCCAATCTGTATTGAACTATTTGATTCTGATGGTATTCAAGTCGGAGCAAACCGGGCTGCTCTTAATCTCTTTGGACAAGAAAATTTGGAGGACGC
>PJER01000118.1 GCA_002825465.1 Candidatus Thorarchaeota archaeon MP8T_1 | reverse complement strand
GATCAGCTTGAGGGAGGACTGAAGACTGGCGCAGAACTTAGAGAGAAGATTGCCACTGACATCAAGGCACAGATGATGGTGGAGGGAGCCAGTAAGAGAGAGATTGAGAAGGTTGAAGTGACAAGTCCCAAACTCTATCATAACACAGGGCGCCTCGAAGACTTGGGAATTATTGTCAGCTGGAAGCAATCTCAATACCGCCTTTTTGAACTTGAACCAAGAGCTATTCATCCAGTCCGCAGAGCATTAGGAATCTCAAAACCGCTTTTGTATGTTACGTCGCTCAGTCGACCCGAGGACCAGCGACCGTTTGTACAATGGTTGACGAACAATCCCTACTTCAATCCTAAGAAATTGCTTGTCTTTGTGGAGGCAAGGCACTGGACCCGAGGCGTATCGAGAATAGTTGATCGGTTCATACCGGATGATGCTTTTCGGCGTTGGACCACAGAATGGATTGAAGTTCCTGATGAGGTTACAGGGACTGACGATGAAACAGAGTATGGGCATCTGCAAGCCACTGTTGATTTCATGGAGGCGGGAATAATCGATAACATCTTTGTCCATGACATGGTTATCGATTTAACCTTAGGACCATCGCTAATTACCCTAGCAATGGCTAAGCTAGCGACTGAGTACTCAATCACTGCTTTCCATGTTACGCGATATGATAGGACCAATGCAGAGATAAGCTATTACTGAGGTTGACAAAATATTGAGCCGAATGAAACTCGCTTGGAAACCTGTCCACCTCGAGAAAAAGCTCGAGGTGTTATTGAACGCCATTGATTTAGCAGGAAAGGAAACCCAAACAAACAAACTGCGACTTCATGCGAAAATTGATCGATGGAGAGAACAGCTATTAGAAGTTCAGACAAGATTAAAGTACATCAATCGTAAACTAGTCCCGAAATTAGAGAAAATACTAGACGTGAAGATAAAAAATGTGGAACTTCTACAGGTAGCAATGTTCCAGCCCAGTACAAAGAATCTATTCTTAGAACTTGAAACCCATTACAGGAATGAAGGAAAAAACCCGCTTAGTAATCATGGTTTTGCAGACCTCGTAGCCTTGAGCGAGATTGCTCAAATCATAGCGTTGCTTGGCGACGCTGCAATTGATATGGGTGTACTGTATCAGTTGTGGCAGCCTGATCCAAGCGATGTTGGGCACATCACACAAAGGAAGTCAGAGATCGTCAGCAACGAACATATGGCTGACTTGTGTGACCGATGGGGACTTTATGAGCATCGAATTCATTTTGATCCGGAAGTACCAAGCAGAGCTGAGATAGAGCACGATAAGGGAACACTCATCGAAGCTATCTTTGGAATCATTCAGATGGAATATGGACTTAGTAAAGTCATTGAAAATGTCAAACACCTGTTCTAGTACTCGAGAAAGTCGTATTCATCTTCTCGATAAGTGGGGGTGTCTGCCATTGGAAACATCTCCTCAAACTTCTTTCTGACAGCATTTGCAATTGCAGGTTCAGTGTATACTCGAACGGAAGGAATTGTCCGTGACTGTTGCTTCAGAATCTGTAATAGCGGATATCCTTCCTTTGTTTCATCAAGACCAACTAAATCAAACCCACGTTCTCCACCGACTAAGAGAGGTATTTTACTCAAAGTCTTTTCTCCCAGCTCAGGTACCACTACATCGACAACTACACTCCCTGGTTCCCCAGAGAGATTATTCTCTGTTTCAATTAAATTCGTGATATCATCGAGCATAGATAGAAGTGTCTTCCTTGCACTTGGCTCAAAGGATACCAGAGGTCTAAGAAGAGCAACTTTGAACAGCCGCCTATATCGAATTCGTGACACGTATTCTCTAACAAAGGCAATTTCAGACTCAGAAAGCCAACGGAAGAGGTCTCCATCATTCATTCTTGTAAAGAGACCGATACACTCGTTCTTTGAGAGTCCTTCTTCTTCAATTCTGAAATAGGTCGCTTTTGATACAAGAGCCTCAGCCAGCTTTACAGCATGATGGAGGTATAGATCAGAGAACATCCAATTTCGACTTAGAATCAATGACTCAAGTGAATGTATTGCTTTCAGCATGAAGGCTCGAACAAATTTACCTTCACGATCCATGACTACACGGTTGGTTAGCATTACTCGTTCTGCTGGAAATACACCCAGCTGCACACCGCTATAATGTGCATCACGAATCAAATAGTCCGTTTTATCAATATCCAGAGGGTGGTCTAGGAAATCGTGTAGAATCTTCAATACAGGATCGTTTGTTCCTCCTCTGAGAATGCTCATGATATCTTGTGGATTGATATCATTCTCTTGGAGTATATCAGTGAGTCCACTGTTTAGGATCAGATATTCACCCAGATCTATGTGATTTATGCCAGCCCATGATCTTAGGGCGAACTCAATTGTGTGAGAAGTGGGAGGATGACCAACATCATGAAGCAATGCTGCTGCTCTAAACAACTTCTTCTGGTAGTCATTAAGTAGGTTTGAGAAGGGAGTAAAGCAACCACTGTCGATGTCCTCACAGTAGTTCACTACACGGATTGATTTCTGGGCGAGAAAATTGGTGCCTAGACAGTGCTGGAAACGAGTATGTGTAGCTCCGGGATAGACAATGTGAGCTGGTCCAAGCTGCATCACATATCGAAGTCTAAGCATCTCCCATGAGGATATGACATCGAGTTCCCAGGGATCAAAAAGAATCGCGCCATGGACAGGGTCTTGAATTGCTTTTTGTCGTGTATGTTTTTCACCCATTGCTATGAGTTGTTCATGTTCTTTGATAGAGCGAGTAATTTTATCCCAGCGCTCATCAGCTTGGCGCTTTGCATTGTTTATTTCGCTCTCTTTCAGCCCTGTCAGACGGATAAGACGAATAGTATCCGCATCAACATCATTCTGCAAAGTAGATGACTCCATGTTTTGATATCAGACCCGATATTTAAGCGATGACAAGGGTATGATTTCAAGAATGTGCTCTTGAAAGTTTCACACGCTCGCGAGCAGCAATGTACTCGAATGTATTGTCAGTCTTCATTGCCTTGCAGTATTCATTTGGGTGACAATACCCCCAATGGCGCATTGAGTTACAAGAGGGAGCACTTCGTGATTTGAAGAAGGAAGGAGCCAATAGATTGACTGCAACTAGATAGTTGGTGACAGTCTTAATCGTCTTCTTTGCATAGGCCAATCGTATGCATGGAGGCGCCCTCTCAACAATTTCCCAAGTCACTATCTTATACAAACTTGACCAGAGAAGACATTTCTTTGCGACATACAAGAAATCACATTTTGGACAGGTCTTTATGTAAATCGAAATCTCGCAGAGTTCATCTCGACTTGCCTTAGATAAACCAGTTCCTCGAAGAAGATGAAAGTTAACCTGAGCGAAGTGCTGCGGTGTGAATGAGCCAAACTCGTCAACAAAGGATCGAAGATCCTTAGCGACCACTTCAGATGTGGAAGTCCAATCATCTTCATTGAGGCGGATTGGCTCAGTCTTTTGGTCCATATTATCAGGTCTCACACATTACTCTTAAGCTCGTTAGTTTTGGCATCAAATCATCAACAATCCAATAACTCTTAAATGGTATCACAGTCCTTCACGTTTTCAATCAGCCTTCAGCTGTAAGAGGACTCCTCAGATGAGCATGCTTGACATTGTTTCAAAGGTTACCTTCAAGGAGGCGATCACATCTGTCGAACTTGTGGACCTAGGAGGAGCGGGAAAAAACGATGTTGTAGTATCTACACTCAACGGAGATATCAGGGTCTATGAGTTTAACCGCGGAGAAAAGACCCCTCTTTCAGAAAAATGCAAGCTAGGAAATCTACCACCATTGGCTGCAATGGCAATTGGAGACGTGACTGGAGACGGCGTAAAGGATTTTGTCATTGGTGGGCTCGATAACACACTACGTGTAATCGTGTTTTTGGATGGCGACCTCAGTGTAAAGGCTTCAACACCTCTCGGTAGTCTACCTACTTCGATTTCAGTTCTTAATGTTCTAGATGACGAGCGTGCAGAAGTTGTTGTGGCTACAAGTGATGGCAGCATGCGTTGCTATGGATGGTATGATGTTGCTTTAGATAAACTGGCACACAAGGTTCTCGAACGCCCTGTATTCTCAATCCAACCTCTTTATACAAAGGGTATGCCCTATAGTCGTTTCATCTTTGGAGATGATTCTGGATATCTCTATATCTATCAATATGCAGATGATAGATTACAAGAAAGAGCCAAAATAAGTGTGGGAGGAGATGTGGGCTTGGTGTCCTCTGGCGACATCATAGAGGATGAAACATATGAAGCAATGACCGTTTCCGACGGAAAGACCCTCACACTATTCGGAATAGTGAAAGGCGCGATGGAGCGGATTGATTCCGTGAAGGCGCCTAATCAAGTCAATGTTATACGGATGGGACGTTTCTGGAATCTAGAGTCTTCTCGGGGTCAGATTGTTGTCAGCCATGCAAACTCCAATATCACCCTATTGACACTAGTAGGGAAAAGACTCACTGAGGAAGCATCACTAAAGACCACCAAAAAGTCAACAGAATCCAATCTCGCAGTCGGCGATATTGATGGGGATAAGAAACGAGAGATTATTCAAGCTGTTGGGAACAACCTATATGTCATCGATTTTATTGAAAAATGATTGCTATTCAAGCTTGGGCATATAGATGTCTATAGCTTGAAGGACTTTCAATGACTTTACCGAGGTCTTGGCCTGTATTTTTGGTGCAACATTATCTTCAATCCAGGACCTCACATTATCACGTGCTGCTTCAATACTCTCTCCTTCTGCATTCATATCAAAGCGGATAAACAAGTGATACGGTTCTCTCTCGGAAACCTCCTTTTTGATCATAGCCCAGAATGCCTTTGAACCAGCAGGAACATCGATTCGACCAAGAATCTCGGACCATGCCTTTCCCTCAAATCTCTTGGACACAATAGCAAGATCCCTGAGCTCCGAGAGCTCCTTTAAGGCCTCAAGAACTTGCTCTCCAACTTTCTTTGTGTCAGATATCTCTTCGAATTCTGCAATAAGATAATGGTCAGCTCTAAATTTGGGCATTGTTTTGCTGCTCCGTATGCTGTTTCTATAGCGGCGTTTTGCATTCGACTCTTAAGTATGATGGTTTGCCAATTAGAGATTTTGAGATTCATTGTTCAACTGCCGTTTGTAGTGATACACTCGATATGCTGCAGTGCCAAGACCAAGAATTGTTACGACAATCAGTCCTATGAGAAGTAGACCAAGTATTGAGAATATTACGAGAGTGAGCAATCTTTCAGATCTTCCTCCAAGGCCAACGTCTAGATCAGGTATGCCAAGACCCTCAGCTCGAGCGCGTGTATAGCTTGTCATCAACCATCCAAAGACACAGAGAACAACCCATAATGAAACTGACAGTCCAAATATCTCATTGGTCGGATAGGTGATAGCGATAGAAATTAGAATTAACATCTCTGCCACTTTGTCTACAATCGAGTCCGAAAGAGAGCCTTGTTTTGAAGATGTGTGGTTAAGTCGAGCAATAGCACCATCAACGCCATCAAACAGACCTGCAAGAAAAACAAAAACTGCGAATAAAGACTGAGAACTAAACAGTGCCAGAGAGAGAGCGGCAATCAATGCGAGGAATAGGCTGAAGTAGGTTATTGTATCAGGGCGTACTCCAGTACGTGCCAAAGGTAGTGCAATTGCTTGAACAATTCGTCTAAAGGGTCTTCTAACTCTAAACCGACTAGGCATTGATTACAGCTCCACATGATATATCTGTGAACCATAGACAACTGCATTTTCAATGTGGCTGTGAGCGTCTATAGTAGATTTGCTATACACAATTGTGTTGATAAGTTCACAATTATCGGAAATTTCAGCAGCAGATCCTATTACAACATTTGGGCCAATTCGACAGCCTTTGCCAATTCTGCAACCAGACGATAATAAGACAGGGCCTTGAAGACGAGTATTAGCATTCAAAATAACATCTGACTCCTTTAGTTCAAGTTTATCGCCGATTTGTATTATATCTCCATTAGGGACAAAAATCCCTCTTTTGATATCTTGTACAACAACACTCTCGAGAAGATGACGATTGAGTGATAAAACATCAGACAGCGTATCGATATCGAACCATTTTGTATGGATCTCATGACTGTATAACGGAATCCCATCTTTGATCATTCGATTTAGTACTTGTACTAGCCGGTTTTCATTTTGTAACAGTGCAGAGCGGCAGTAATCAACAAGTATTCTATTGGCAATCAGTAGCATCACGCTTCTCGCTACAGAAAACTCACCCTCGGGTTTGGATTCTCCAAGTCCTAAGATGAATCCACTCCCATCTATGTAAACAGGGGTTCCTGAAATTGCATCATAATCGACTGCTAAAATCATGCTCTTTGAAGATGCATACCTAT
>PJER01000117.1 GCA_002825465.1 Candidatus Thorarchaeota archaeon MP8T_1 | reverse complement strand
GTTTGTCATTTCGTTCTTTCTGAAATTCCCATCTTCAGCTTGAAAGACATCAATTCCAGCTGCGCAGTTGAAGATTCTATTTTCTTCAACTACAACGCCTGTGCTGTTAATTTGATTCCATTGAATAGAAATGGCTATGCAATCATGATCATAATCATTCAAGTTTATGCCATAAAACGTGTTATTCACAATGCAACCATCACGACCCCCCATCCACCATACGCCTGAACTCAACCTTGTGAAGTTATTGTTCATTATTTTAAAATTCGATACATTCCAAAGATAGATTCCAAAACCGTATGGAGAAGATGATTTTCCTGTAAATGCACAATCTTGAATTGTAAAACTCACATTCGTTTCAAAGATGTAAATTGCATAATCTCCTCCAGATATACTAAGATCAAAGCTCAAGTATTGAATTCTAAATGGATTGTCCTCTTTGCCTTCACCTGGAAAACCTAGTGTAATAAAATCTTCATTTGATTCTATTCTCAGGGGCGTTGATTCAGAATACGTAGCGTTCCCGACTTTTTTGGGTTGCTCGGTGTTAGCCTGCAAATTGTGTGATGAAATCGTGCTGAACGTTAATGCAATGATGATTGAAATTGCCACTATTACTCTCATCTGACAACGAACATGGAACATGCTACACAACTCATAGAATGAATATGGATTTCTCCTGAAATTTCTTTCTTTTTGATTCAGATATTACTGACTATGTGGTCTTTCAGAATCTTGATGGTGTCTAGCCCGTTTTTCTGAAGGTCACCAACCATTGGAAGACCAAGAATTAAGACATCTAATTCATTCTTGAATTTTGAGAGTTCCTCAATAACCGTATCAACCGTACCTGAGAGTTCCTGTTTGAGCATAGCCTCTAGGACTTTCGGTTTTATTTCATCAGTTATCTCCTCAAACAGCCAGTGTTGTTTCAAGCGTTCATTCTTTTTCTTCTCAAAATCATCAGTATCCTTTCCAATTACCGATGTACAAAGGTATAGCGACCACTTCAATTCATCAAAGTCTCGTCCTACCTTCTTGCACATAACTCTCATTCGTTTCTTTTTCTCAAGGAAATCTTCTGGCGTTTTAGAATCATAGTTCAATCCATCACCGAAACGTGCGATGGTTTCCTCCATCATCGGAGCTTTCAGTTTTTGAGTTCCGATCCAGATGGGAATCCGTGGTTTCTGTATTGGTTTCGGTAAGAACATGGTTTCTTTGATACGATAGTACTCACCCTCAAAGCTTGGTCTGTGCTCTGTCCAGAGGAGATTGATGATTTGAAGCGCCTCTCTCAGCTGGAGAACTCTTGTCTTACTGGAAGGCATAGAGTATCCATAGGCTTCATACTCTGATTCTTTCCATCCTGCTCCAATACCAAAGTCTATTCTACCATTTGATGCGTTATCCAGAGTTGCCACAATCTTCGCTAATTGTGCAGGATTTCTATAGGAATGACATGTGACAAGCGTTCCCAAGCGAATATGTTTTGTCTGTGGAACCAACAACGCAAGAAGGGTCCATGCATCATAGGCAAGCTTCTCTACACTCTGAATGTTTCCAAAGAAGTGATCTGAAACTGTGAAGCTGTAGAAGCCAGCATCTTCAACAGCCTTTGCTAAGGTTACTACTTCCTCGTATTTGTAGCCCATTTGTGGCTCAATTTGTATTCCAATCTTCAAGTTATTCTGCCCCTAGTTGCTCTGTATCTCTAAGATACACCCTGAGAAATCCGAAGGCTAGAATATTCCCAATGAACCATCCTGATAACATATAGATCCCTCCAATAATCAGATTTGGTCCAGGTTGGAGCATTGAGGCGTAGAATAGTATACCAAAGGCATCTACTGAGTAATGAATCAAAATTCCGGGTAACAGGCTCTGTGTTTTAATGAAGATGACTGCGAGGAATGGCGTTCCTATTAAGACGAAGATTAGCTGACCCAACATCAACACAGTGTTTGGGCTTACAAAGAAGTTGAGTAGGTGTGATAAGGCAAACAATACAGTATTGATTGCAATGGACATTCGAACACTGTATCTTTTGAGGAAGAGTGTCAGTATAATACCCCTCCACATAATTTCTTCCCATATTCCCGCATTTATTGCAACATAAACGAAAGGTGACTCTTCTGTAAAGATAATACTAGGGTCAAAAACGAAGTTACCATAGAGAATTGCTGCAATAAAGATGCCTCCTAGAAGTAGAATTATTGATGCAATGGTTACAATCAAATTCCTCCCTACTGGTTTGTACTTTGATATCTTGATATCAGCAAGGTATTGTGTTAATGTTCTCTGACCATTTGGAACTTTAAGGATAAATGGGACAATACCCAGAAACAGGACACCTCTAATCCCGAATCTTAATGCAAAAGATGCAAACGTATCCAACGCCAGATAATCGCCGATCTCTGTATCTATTAGGAGAGATGACCAGTCAAACGCGAAAAGTATAATGAATGCCAGTATAATTCTCTGAGAGAGATATGATTCTTGAGACTCCATCCTAACACCTCCTTCTGCAAGATTATTGAAAATTCCATATAATCACATACTTATACGCAACTATTGTTAGCCGAATGCTATTTATGAGGGATTTCTCCAGCCAAGACCTGCATTCGACAATTCACGATTCAGCCCTGACGGCTGACAACGGAGGATTATAGGTGAGCAACTACAATAAGGTCACCGACGATGTGGTAAAGAAACTGGTCGCTATCTGCAGCGAAAAATATGTCACGACCAGTGAGCCGCTTCGTCACAGTTACATGGCGAAAGGCATCATGGGTCTCGAAGCTGAACTGCCTGAGGTCATTGTGAGACCTGAGAATGCTGAGCAGGTCTCCAAGATTCTCATTTTAGCTAACGAGAACTTATGCCCTGTCACACCCGCAGCTGGTGGTCTCAGCGGAGGGTTTGCCCTTCCAGCCATTCAGCCTGGCGGCATTTACATGGACATGACGCGCATGGATAAAATGACAGTTGATACTGAGAATCGAGTCATGGTGGTCGAACCAGGAGTGAAGTCAGGTGATGCTTGGAGGATATTCAAGACTCAGTATCCTGAATGGGCTCCACCAATTCCTGATGGTGCGCCTCCTGCGGCTACAGTCTTAGGTGATGCTATCGAGCGAGGATTCAGCCTAGTGACCGGAGTCTACGGTCCTCAAGCTGATATGATCATGGGTTTGGAGGTTGTCCTACCAACCGGGGAGATTTTCCATACGGGTTCTTGGGCACTACCTGGTGCAAAGCCATTCTATCGCTGGGGGGTTGGTCCTAATCCGGATGGTCTCTTCTTGGGTTCACAGGGTTCAATGGGCATTATCACCAAGTGTGCAATCAAGATGGTTCCACATCCTCACTACAAGACTGTTGTTGCCTATGGTGGTGAAAGCTGGGATGATGTTGTCAAACCAGCATGGGAGATCTCCAAGCACGAAATGGGAATTAGTGAACGCACAGTAATGGTGCAAGGCGGTAACTACGAACTCGTCATGACTCGCTGGCCAAAGACCAATGTGCCAATAGATTATGAGTTCTACAAGCAAATTGGCGTGGACAGGAAGTGGATGAACTACGAGGTTTGGGCTTGGACTCAGGAGGAACTTGACTATACCCTCAAAGGCATTGACAAAATCTACAAGGACTACGAGGTTAGGGAAAAGAGAACAACTCCTCAACAAGAGCTTCATCCAAAGCAAGTCGCCTCACGGCTCAAAAAGCCAAACAAGATTGCAATCCCGTACTCGTTGTGGCAGGCCGGATTCCTGTTCATCACGTGGTACTGTCCATGGCTCGAATCTAGTGCGATGATGGAGGAGTACTGTGCTGCTATGGCTGACTATGGTTTCCCTGAGACAATGTGGGTTGCTTCTATTGACCATGCGAGGCAAGCTATTGTGATGCCCATCCTGTGCTTCGACAGCACTGAGCCTGGAATCTATGACAAGATAAGAGAATTCAATCTGGAGACCACTCGAAGTTTCCTGAAGAAGGGTTGGCTCAACTATCGACCAGACCCATTCGTACATGCTCCGGAGACCTTCTCAAAGGCCAAGGAATACTACAAGATGCTGGTCAAGTTCCGCAAGGTTCTCGATCCGAATCTTATACTACACCCAGGTCGTCTCGCAATCCCATGGGAAAGCGTAACGGACCTTCCAAATCCCATAAAGGAATGAAACTAGGGGGCTGGAAAAGTTACAAACAGTAACATCTTTAATGCTAAAAATGATAGGGAGGATAGATTGACATGACAAGTCTGGAAGACCTTCGCAATATCAATGCACGCTGCATTCACTGTCGTGCCTGCCAGTATGCTTACTCTGGCGAGCCTGACCGAGAAGGAAAGGACGAAACATATACTGGTATGCTCCAAGGATGCCCTGCTGGTCTATACTTTGGCTGGGAGGGATACTTCAACTCTGGAAAACAATGGATGGCTCGTGCTTTCCTCAATGGCGAGTTACCTGCCAGTCAAGAATTCCTTGAGGTCGCCGAGGCATGCACCACTTGTGGGATGTGTGAAACTCAGTGTCCTAACTACATAGATACGGTCCATGTGACAGAGGAGCTGAGAGCTGCGATCATTGAATCTGGTGTTGAACCTCTGCCTAAGCACGCGAAGTTTCGTGATATGGTCAGCAACGATGACATGCGGAATCCATACAACGAGGCTCGAAGTGACCGTACGAAATGGGCTCAAGAGAAATACGCAGAGCAAATTGACAAGGATGTCAAAATTGGGTACTTCGTTGGTTGCACAGGTGCCTACCGGCAGCAACATGTTGCTGACCGGACTGCATCTATTTTGAAGAAACTTGGTGTTGATTTTACAATCATCTCAGACGAGGTATGCTGTGGTTCTCCCATCCTCAGGACTGGCCAGAAGGCTGTCTTCAAGGATGTGATGGAGAAGAACTTGGAGACCTTCAAGGACTTTGACCTCCTACTATTCTCCTGCGCAGGTTGCTACAAGACAATAAGAAATGACTACCCGCGAATCAGTGGCAAGCCACTCCCCTTCAAGACTCGGCACACTGTTGAGTATGTCTATGATCTGTTGCAGGAAGGCAAGCTGAAGATACAGAGTCCCTACAATCAGAAGGTCACCTGGCATGATCCCTGTCACAGTATTCGTCATGTCGGTATTGCGATTGAGAAGGATATTCTGCATAACTCCAAGAACTGGCTACTAGACAGCAGAGCCGCAGAGAAGGCCAAGGAAGGACACTATCAGATTCCACGTGTTGTCCTCGGGGCTATTCCTGGTCTTGAGCTGAAAGAGATGTACCGTATCAAGGGTGACTCGTTCTGCTGTGGCGCAGGGGGTGGCGTGAAGGCTCAGTTCCCCGATATGGCCTTGTCCACCGCAAAAGAACGTCTGAAGGAAGCTGCCTCAACCGGTGCAGATGTCTTAATGACCTCCTGTCCCTTCTGTATCACCAACTTCAATGATGGCATCAAAGCCTTGAAGAAGGAAGAAGAGGAAACAGGTAAGGATCTATCTGATCAAGGCTCCAAGTTGAAAGTTGTCGAGCTTCTGGAAGTACTAGATGAACTACTATAGAGAATCTTTAGCTGTAGGGAATCAAATCCCCGCAGCTAGTTTCTACTTATTTTTCAAGTGATATGCTGAGTCCTAAATCGTAAAGGATTCTCCTTCTTTTAATGAAACGAATTTCGTCTTCGTATCTTGAATTCCCCTCTTGAAGTCATCAATGCTCTTGTCCCATGTGTGCATTGGAATAACAAATTTCGGATTGATAATCTTGGTAGCTTCTGCAGCATCTTTGTTATCCATCGTATATGTGTCACCACATGGGAGAAGTGCTACATCCACAGGGCCAATCTCTTTCATCTCTGGAATGACATCTGTGTCGCCAGCAAAGTAAATGGTTTTGCCTTCTGCCTTTACAAGGTAGCCAACACCAAATCCTTTTGGATGATAGGGATTTCCCGGTGAACGGAACCTCTTCACATTGTATGCATGGACTGCTGCAATAGTTATCCCTTCAATTGTTTCCTCTTCTCTAGGTTGCAGAGATAGGAATTCGTATTCTAGCTTTTCACCACATGTTTCAGGTGCAATTACCTTGGTGTCCTTTTTTCTCACCTCATTAATTGCCTCTGGGAAACAGTGGTCGTTATGAGCGTGTGTCACGAGTACAATCGAGGCTGGCTCAAGATCATCAGGAACTCTTTCCCTAAGTTGCTTTGACCTGTATAAGTCAAGGTAGATAATCTTCTCATCAATTCTAATTTGGAAGCTGGCATGTCCCAACCAACGAATGTCAATCGTCAAAGTCTTCACCACCAAGAATTGCAAAAATATCCACTTAACTGATTCGTTCTTTTTTGTCACAAAATTATAATCCATATTTGTTCCATAGGTTAACCAGGTTTGGGATTTAGGAGATTGAAGTTCATGCAAAAAGTGATTCTTCATCACAAACACACGGTATCAGGAATTCTGCT
>PJER01000116.1 GCA_002825465.1 Candidatus Thorarchaeota archaeon MP8T_1 | reverse complement strand
CTCCAAGATATCTTGGAAGACCAAGGGAAGAGGGATCAAAGTAAATCAAGAAGTTGATGAACAATGAATCTGTGGATATTCTATGTAGGTGGATACGTCCTTGCATACGCAGTGCAAATATGGGCAAACAGAAAACGTGGAGAACCCTTTGATGATCCTGAGTTCTTGTATAGTGATAAGAAAATCATAGCTGGTGCGTTTCTATGGATCATTGGCGGATTTCTCGCCAGTTTCTTTGTACCAGTAAACTTCGGGGTATTCTTCTATATTGGACTAATAATCTCCATAATTGGAATGGCAATTGGTATATCCGCATTATACTCCTTTGCAAATAATGCAGGACTTGCAACAACGAGAATTCATCGATATTCAAGAAATCCAATATATCTAGGTTGGACAGTTTTCTTCCTAGGTCTGACTTTAATTGGTTGGTCTGAATCTATCTGGAGTATTATATTTCTTCTATATCTCTTCGTCACTATACCCTACCTTCATTGGACTGTTTTGCTTGAGGAGAAGTTCTTGGCAGACAAATATGGGCAATCCTATCAGAAGTATTTGGATGAAACACCACGGTATTTTGGCATACCTCAGAAGTAACAAAATCCATAGGTATTGTCGTCTATTAGAAAAAAGCTTGTGCACACAAATAATTGGAAAGCATCAACGAACCTAGGTTAACAAAACTTTTGAAGAAGGTGTGTGCATATATTATACTACAATGAGAGAAGACAAGTATCTTGTGGCATTCTTCCTAATTCTTACTGCTGTTCTCTTACTTCAATTACCAGAGGCCATCTCTCTTTTTCCAGCTCTTGCAATCATCGACCCTTTGCTTATAGCAGCTTTAGCATTGACTGGATTACTCATAGGTCTCTACGGACAATACCTCAATCCCATAAAACGTAGTGGCTCGATATTGGTTTCAATTGGATTAATTATAATAACATTCTTTCTCTTGCCCTGGTGGTATTATCTGTTTTTTGCATCACTGGGGATTATACCCTATATAATTGGATTTTACATTCAAAAGACTGAGAGCGAGAGAATCGAGGCAGAGTCAAAGAATCTTGAGGAGTAAGTTTTGGAAGCGAAAACACTGGAACCTCTTCTTAAGATTAAAACCTTAAATCACCACGTCATTGACTCTATTCTCTTTAGTATAGGGAGTGGTTTCAAGTCCTAGAAACTTCTCACTTTCTTCTATTTTCGCATAAACAGCGCAAAATGAAAGGAACCTGCCGCCCATACGTGTTTAATACTCCAACCTTGAACTGTCAGAATATTAATTGCCACAGCAAGATCATCTGCGAGTCCCTTATCATGAGCAATTAGATAATTGACCTGAGGGATTTTTCCAGCTATAACGTCTTTTGCTCCAATTCTTGCCATTTTAACAGACCTCAAAACTGTGAATTATTGTTAGCTCGATAAGTTCTATATCTAATCTGCGAAGATATCGATGTCTTTGCCGCAAAGCCTTATCCTCATGATAAAGCTTGCTGAGAGTATGTGGTCAAATCAAGTGATTTATGCAGAATTAATTCTTCACCTTGGTATTTGCGGAATCCGTTCAAAATTCCAAGGCTAGTACATAAGTCACAGTTTATAGCAAAAAGAGAATTCATCATTATGATGTGTAATGAATCAACGGATGCCTACTCTCTTCATTGGACATGGTTCCCCTATGAATTCGATTGAAGACAATGAGTTCACGAAGGGATGGATCAAGATTGCTCGTGAGATTCCTAAGCCAGATGCCATCCTCTGCATATCTGCTCACTGGTACGTTCCATCGACAATGGTTACATCAATGAAACAGCCGCGAACAATTCATGACTTCTACGGCTTTCCACAGAAGTTGTATGAGCAGCAATACAATGCTCAAGGCTCTCCTGAACTTGCGTCAACCATTGTTAATTCTCTAGGAGAATACGCTATCACCGCAGACCATTCTTGGGGACTTGACCATGGAACGTGGTCTGTTCTGAAGAAGATGTACCCAGATGCTAATATTCCAACTATTCAGTTGAGTATTGATTATTCAAAACCGCCACAGTTTCACTATGACCTGGGGTCAAAGCTCGATTTTCTGAGGGACCAAAATGTCTTGATTATTGGAAGTGGAAATCTGGTTCATAACCTAGCCACGATTAATCCCGAGCCTGACGCGCCTGCATATGATTGGGCGGTGAAGTTTGAAGAGGAGATAATGAAATCACTCAATGCGAAGGATGATGCTGCCTTGGTCAACTTCAAAGACATGGGTCGAGTTGCAGAACAAGCACATCCTTATGTTGATCACTACCTTCCACTTCTCTATGCAAAGGGAGCAGCAGGTAAGGACTATCTGATGCAAGTATACAACCAACATTTTGTCTTTGGTTCAGTTTCAATGACTTGCTTCAAGTTTGAATAGGTTTGCGCAAGGCTAATGAATCTTAATTAGAATTCGTCCAGCCCCTCATGGTCTATCCATGTCTTGTAGTATTGGTCAAATTTCCCCCGTATTCCCAAGGACGCAATTAAGCCATTCATGAAATCTTCTAATGTTTGTGAAAGACGAAGGTATTTAGAGTGACCTTCTTTCCTAAATCTATCACATTCTATTTTGACGCTATTTGGCTCGAAATTTAGCTCTTTGGCTAAACGGCTTCGAAGTTCTTTGTATTCATTGATGTGAAGAAGGATTCCTAAATTGCGCGCCTTCAGCAGTCGGAACCCATTGCCTGTTCTCCAAAGACGAGAAACGTCCATCCAATCCTTTGTCAATTTTGGAATCATCTCATCAATCTCCTCTATGACAAATAGTGTTTCGCGATATCTTGCCTCGATTAAATCCGAAATGATGACAACAGACCTTGTAGATGAAATTCGGTCAATATTGAAGAATAAAGTTGAACCACCGTTTCTAATTTGATTCTTGGCCAAACTAAGTAACGACTCAAAAAGACAGTCTGAAGCCTCAGTGATGCTCCTATCTTCCTCAATTGATCCTATTTCTTTGAAGATATTGCAGTCAATCCCCAGAAGCTCAGGTGACCTGAATATTGACAGGAGGACATAGTTTGTCTTCAACCAATGCTTTTGATAGAGTGCCTCCATTGTTATTCTCAGAAGGTTCGAGGTCTGCATCCAGTCTGAACTTTTTCTAAAATTTTCAATCTCCTCTCGTGCAGCATCTAGGTCGTTGTTCAAGAGTGCCTTTTTTAATCGTTCAGCTGGATCATCCATGGCTTGTTATAATTGGATATCATCCTCTTCTGATTTATGCTTCCTAATGGGTGTCTTTCATATTGCCACGGAATAGAACCTTCATCATTGAGTGTTTGATAGATTAAGCAAATATTAGTTAGAATGATAGTTTTATTAGATTTCTTTACGAAGTCTTAATCAACCGATTTTCGGGGTTTAGCATTGCCAGAGAGAGGGACGCACGAGGAGCCGCCAAATGCAATAGAGTTGGATATTATCCGCTCTTTTGGATGGTCTATTGTAGAAGTAGAAGAGACGTTATATGAAAGGTTCCTTCACTTATCATCTGCTCGTTCTCTAACTACACGTGACATATTCCAAAAACATCTAAGAGAAATGGAGGCAAAAGGTTTCATATCTCCGATGCATCTTCATGGCCTTAAGGGATACAAGCGACTTCTTGCTGACAAAGAGATTGGAAAATCGGTCTACCCCAATGTTCCGTTGGATGAAATGCGTCTTGCTGTGGGCAGTCTTCGAGCCAAGTCAGTAATCGAGAAGCAAAAGGTGCCACCAAAAGTAACAGAAGATTTACTTTCTTTATCAGAGAGTGTTGGGAAAGGACTCCAAGCAGCTCTTGAAAATTGGATGCTCAGAGAAACTGGGCGAATAAGTAAGGGAGCTGTCCATGAACATATGAAGAACATGTATCATGCCTTAGACAAATCTGAGGAAGCCCTCTTTGAATACGTGCGTACTCAAACGCCTGGGATTCTTATCGAGGTGGGTCAGATTTTGAGGTCTCGGGGTTCTGACTTCCTCCTCCTGTCATTGCGCCTAACTGAAGCAAATATCAGAAAGTACAGCTACTGAGTTTCAATATTCATGAAATTCTAAAGCTTTTGGAATGAATTTACTTCATACATTGGATTCATATAATACGACAAGAGCAACGCTTCATGTGTGGTTATGATACATCGATGGACTAGTAGTGACAGGTCAGCAATTCGCCAACTCTTTGAACCATTTGACAAGGCAAGAGCCTTAATCCTCCCAGCAATTGATCAGAATAGGTGTGAACTCTGGGTTGATTCATTGGAATTCCCCTCAGCAGCCATGTGGAGACTAAAAAATCTCTGCGCTCTTGCAGGTGATAGCACTAGTCCTTCTGCGTATGAACTCATAAGCAAAATCGAGCCAAGACAAGCTGTATTTGTATGTAGTGAAGATTGGACAGACCTTCTCAAAAGTAGTTGGGGATCCAGATTAGGTAGTCAGAAAAGAACAAGGCTATCCCCTGATACTCTTGACATTGACCATCTTCGAAAACTGATGCAAACTGTTCCAGAAGATTTCGTACTTGAACGAATGGATTTGGATACAGTGAAATCTCTTGATAAGAGAGTGGCAATGCATATTCCATTATTCTATGGTGATTCTGAGTCGTTCTATAATAATGGCGTTGGATTTTGCATAAAGCATCAAGGCAAGGTAGTTTCCTCAGCATCTTCTTTCGCACCATTCACAGATGCTTTTGAGATCGAAGTGTACACCAGCAATGATCCGATTTATCGTAGAAAGGGATTGGCAACAGCAGTATGTGCCGCACTCATTGTCTATGCTCTGGAACGTAAATTGGTTCCACACTGGGATGCTGCAAATGAAGGCTCGATTGCTCTTGCTCTCAAACTAGGATACACCAATCCGGAGCCATGGGAGATATTCTACCTAAATCCAGAATCATAGCTCTGTTATTGACCCTATTCATCTCTTCTTAATTGCGATGATTACAACCATGGCAAGCAGAGCACTCGTTGCAATGATACCTAGTGTAAGCGGATCAATCGTAAAACTCACTCCTACTGAAAAACTTGCAGAATCTCTCACTATCTCAAGGGTATTGTTTGTGTCCACAATTTCAATGTCAACAGCATACTCTCCACTTGACAGACCCATGAACTCACCCGAAAATAATCCATCATCGTCATCGTCCACAAGTTCAATGGCATCGATTAACGTTCTGTTGTGTTTTGTATATATTCGCGCATTAACCTCTGAGATGTTTGAATTCACTGCAGAGATTGAACCAAGTTCTGTATCTAGATCAGTGATTTCTGCGGTGATCGTAAAGTTGGTTCGAACAGCACCTGAAGTAGGCGTAATATTGACCGTGCTGCAATGAGACAATCCCAAGGCTTCCCTAACAGCGGCCATGCAGACTTCAGCGGTGGGTGCGACTTCGTATCCTCCTCCGGATGGTCCTCCGCCTGTTCCGCCTGTAACGAATCGGTTGTCAGTCACAGCAAGGTGTCCATATCTAATGGTTGCCCCTGCATCTGTCATATCTGAGTTAGTATTTGTATAACTGACTACACATGATCCATTGACAATGTCGTTGGCTCTTGCGAGAACCTTGTTCCCGATGCAAATCGTTGCGACAATAACACCACTATCATGGGCATATTGCACGAACTCTAGAACTCTGGGACTCTGAATGAGGCTCAACCATTGTCCCCCGGCTGGAATAAACAATATATCGAACTGAGTAACGACATCGTTCTCCACCTGGTTCAATAGTATGTCTGCAGTCGTTCCGCGCGGCGGTCTGTTCGTGCAGGAGGGTACATCTAAATCCAATGAATTAGCAATGGTCGTAACATTCACTCCCCATGATTCGAATATCTCCTTGGCATCAAAGTAATTCCAACCGAAGTAATCTGTGATCAACATCAAGACCTTAACATCGCTGATTTCCTGAGCTTCAGCTGTTGGTACCAGAACTGGGCTCGAAACGACCGCAATAAATACAATGAGTACTACAAGAGATATGGCTCTGAATTTCATGGAAATCGAAACGTAATTTGCTCTTCTGATATATTAGAGAATGGTTTCACGCTACTAGTATGACCAGATGATTACCAAGAATGGAATCTGGAGACTCCATTGAAGAGTCTCCAGTTTGTATTCGTTTAGACCTATCCTACGATAGAGAATCCATCGAAGACAAGCGTTGGCACGTTTATGCCGTATGGAATAAATGTGCTGTTTTCTCCTATCTCTCGAAGGTTTTTGAGTCCCTCGTAATAGTTGCCTGCAACAGAGACTGGCTCAACAGAGCCCTTCAGTTCTCCATTTTCCACCAGAAATGCAGATGTCGCTACGCAGGAGAAATCACCTGTCGCCACACTCGAATGGAAAATTCCGATTGGGAAGTCACGAATAAGAATTGCCTTACCATCGATTGATGCGATAATATCTTCCTCACGTTTCTTTCCAGGACTAACTTCAAGCCATTTTA
>PJER01000022.1 GCA_002825465.1 Candidatus Thorarchaeota archaeon MP8T_1 | reverse complement strand
AGAGACTACATCCATCAGAAGATAGTCATATCCTGCAGAATTGAAGTCCATGATTCCAGTAAACTCACCATTCTCAAAGAAGAAATCTTTGGGACCTACATCTCCATGGGTAATGCCCTTTGTGAGTTGAGCTTGTTTGATATGTTCTATCTCCTTTACCCAGAGGACATACTGATTCTTTACATATTCATCATCTGGCATGTATTTCTCACTAGCATTGAGCACCCATGCGAAGGGAGACCTGCCATCATCCTTTCTCATTTCATTCTGCATACTTAACAGAATCGTGTGAATTACTCCAAGCTCTTTTCCATAGAAAGGAAGCAATGGATCAACAGCAGCTAGAGGCTCGTAGATATCTTCACCACGGATGAATGTCTGAATTACAATGAGTTGTCCACCATGAGGATGAACAAATGCTCCATCCTTTGTACGCGCAGGTCTGGGTGTCTTGACACCATTGTCAGAGAGAAATTCGTGAACTTGCATAGCGAACTCTGTACGTTCAATAGATTCGTGTAAAACTCGAATCACATAATCTCCTAGATTTGTTTGAATATGATAGTTATCACTCTGGAATCCGCTTTCAAGAGTACGCACTAATCTTTGAAAATCACCAATGCTATAATGTTCCAATACGGAGATGATTGTGTCTTCATTAAGAACCATAGAGCATCAGTTTTCAATGATTAAACTAAGTGATAAATAATCTCCATAAAGTTACAGATTCTACTAGCGGAGCCACTTCTTCTTTCATCGATACTGTATGATTTTGCAGGATTTACATCTTAAAGCAACTAAATATGCGCAGCTGCTCCCTCTCCAGAAATCAAAATTAGAGGTAGTACTAAGGCTTTCACCTTGACATTTCCAAACTGAAATTCCTTTCTGCATTTTGGTATTCCAGTATATTCCTGATGAACTTAGAAGATAACCCCGCTCCATTGGGGAACCACAGATGGGACAATCACGATATTCTAATTCGTTTTCCAACTCAATTGCGCCTCTTGATACGAAAGTTGTAAAACTACATAAACAATTACACAAATTGAAAGCGCCACTTCTTCATCACGAATTCACAGATTGAGTATCAAAAAATTCTCTCAAGTAATACTATCTCCATCACTTCATCTTCCCATACTCGAACCCAATCAAGCTCATAGAAACTTTCTTGAAATTCAAGAGGATATATGAGAAATAGAGAATTGCATCGATTCGCCAATGCAGAAGTCAAGTGATTTGTGACCTGATTAAGGAAGTGGATTTTGTTTGATGTATAGATTGTAGAACTCCACTCAGGTCCAGATTTGACTTCTTTTACAAAACCTAGAGAGAAGGATTGGATTTCGTTATTCTCCCTCTCTATCCAGAACTTGGCGAGATGACTAATTTTCTGAAAATTCCCTGGTGTCATATCTACAGCTTTCCAATCGTATATGATAATACTATGAGGAATAATTTTGGATGAGTGTAGTTCATCGTAGTACATCATCGGAGATATAGGTTCTATCAGTTGATGCGAGGTGGATAGACTGATCTTATCGATTTGATCTTGCCAGTGGTTTGCGTAAGTGTGTTTTCTCTTCATCCCGACCTTTTCTGCAAGGTGTAATGATGGCTCATTTCCTGCAGCTGTTGTATATCGAATACGTCCTACTGGGATCTTCTTAGCCATCTCAACAACATGCTCAGTGAGAACAGTTGCCATCCCAGTTCCACGGTAATCTGGGTGAACTCGAAGACCTTCCATCCAACCAGTTTTACCATTGTCTATAATTCGGAGGTTCGCAAGTGCAACTACATGCCCATCAATTTCTATAGCGGCTGTATGTGAGTCAATATCTGTCAGCCATGAATCGAAAAAATATGGGAGATAATCGTGACCGTCCCATGTATGTCGAGATATCTCTAGGATATCACCTTTGTCAGTTGATTGCAGTGGTCGAATTTTATACATTGCAATTACAAGTTTACCAGTTCCTAGATATGAAATAGACTCTCTGCGCTTTTGAGTGACTATACAAGAGGTAGAAGTACTTGCAGTATCACATCTTCTCGTTTATCCAAATTAGATATTATCAGATGGTGCAGTTGAAGATCAATGGACTAGTCCCAAGTTAGATCAAAGGGAGAGAGATAGAGATTCTTGATTGCACCGATAGACCCTGAAAAGCTCTGATCCAATTTCTCTTCCCAAGTAAGATGGTCTCGAAGTCTTGAGAAACAGCTTATGGTAAGGAGGTTATATTTTCCAGCACAGGATTGAACAATCAGGGATGTATGAGGATCATCAACAAGGGTTTTAGAAATGCGTTCCTTATCCTTCTTGAGTTCAATTTGTGATAGAACCATGAAGTATTCTGGTGGAGCCCAAATTCGAGGAAAACGAGATGCAGGAGGAGAGATAATCCCTTCTTTCAATAATAGATCCAGTCTTCTTTGAACAGTCACGCGGTGAACGTTAAGTTTACGAGATAATGAGTTTGGATTAGTCCAGACTCCGATTCCAGAAACAAGAGATTCAATGAGATTCAGATATAATTTATCCATTTTCACACCGTTCATTGTCATTTCTGGAAATTGAAGGAACTGTTCCTTAAGAAGCTCAATCGAGTTAGCTGGATCATTCTTGATGAATGCCTTGGTACTCAAATAAAGAACGTCAGACGAAATAGCTTCTTGTCCAGGAGCTAGTGCCACCCATTTCTCACCAATTAGACAGCTTCTCCATTTTTGGTAGGAATGAAGGTCTTCATGTAGTTCTATTAACAGACTATTGTACTCTTCATCCTTGACAAAAAATGCAGCCCAGATATGAGAATCATTCTCAATCCATTTGTTTGTCTTTTGATTTCGAGGTAAGTTTGCCTTCTCTAGAACAAGAAGTGGATATTCAGAAAAGATCTCAGGGAATGGATGGAAAGGTTTCTCAATTATCCTATTAGAAAACAGATTCTCTATCCGTGCAGCAACCGTGTTTCGATGTCTGTTTAACCGCTGAGAGAGTTCGCTGATGTTTATCTCGACTCCTTCACCAGAGCAGACCAATTGAAGTATCTCAAGATTCAGAGAATCGTCTAATATCTCACTCAAACATATTCCCCTGTGGAGGTCTCTTCTTATAGTAATGTCAAATTTAGCTCATAAATATGTCGTACATTGACACTTTACACTCATAATATACACAGATTGTTGTCCAAATGGTCCAAAAGAAGTGACACCAATATGTAAAATAGTAACATTCTAGAATTTATCAAATGCCATAAGATTATATATTAATAATCATAATATAGATATGGTGATAAAAATGACTGTAAGGAATGATAAAGTTGTACATTCTTCGAATCACGACATGCCATCGGATCTCCATTACATAAACCCCCAAAATGGTTCTAACTGGCGAAAACATTCTTTCAAAGTGGTTCTTCCTAGGAAACTCTCCGAACATGATGACAGCGACCTCAGATTGATGCGTGTCTCATTGAAGAATACAATTGAGGCTGCAACAGTCCATCTCCTCAGGATTGAGAGGGAACTAAAGAATCGCGGAAGTACTGTAGCAATACTAACATAAATCAATCAGAGGACATCACGAAGAAAGTGACTTAATTCCTTACATGTCGCCCAGAATATTCTTGTTCTACTCTAATGGCTTGGATCAATCCGATGATAATTGCACCTGTACCTAAGATTCCGAGAACAGCTGGAAATGTGATGTCTTGATCCACAACAGTTGTTCGATAGGTTGTTTCCACGCTAAATGCAACCTCAAGCTCAGCTCCAAGTCCATCAATTCCAAATATTATGCTTGAGTTGTTTTCAGCTGGTAGTAGTATAGACCAATCGTTTTCCAAGGATTCTTGTTCTAAGATCATCAAGTATGTATCATTTTTTGTCACTGATAGTTGAACAGGAAATTCAGATGGTATTATTGAATGTATACGAAAAGATACACCTGATTCTTCTGCAGGATACAGTGAAGAAATATCAATTGATGAGTTGGGGCAGGTTGCATTCAATTGGAGTGTGTAAATATCATCAGGAAGGTTGATAGATACTGTATGAGGGGTAAATTGACCTCTTGAGATTCCAAATAAAAATGGATAGCAACAAAGTGGACCAATGATTACAAGGAATATTATGACAGCTAGTTTCTTCCGAGTTTCATTGCTGTGTGGAGTATTAACTAATCTATAGATAGCAAAACCAGATAATGCGATTCCTACAAATGGAGTCCAGAATGGTGGTATTAACACAGATGTCATGACTACTGCCTGAGCTATGTAATATACAGTAATATTGACACTTGCATCTTGATTTTGTCTTCGGACTTCGAACCACCAGTCGTCTGTTGGGCCATACCGTGGGACTTCGATACTATACTCTGATAGGGCTATGATGTTAGAGCAGTTGAAAAACACCTCATCAGAATCTCGCAGAAGGAGTGAAACATAGGTGTCATTCGTTTCGATTTTTGATATACCAATTTGATTATGGTAGATATTTTGTTGAAAAACGGGGGAGGACTCTGATAGGGTAACCACATAAGTTTGTGGAAGCGCAACTGGACTTCCAATGTAATAAGGAGGTGGCGGCCACAAGAAATAGACGAAACTAACGAAGACGCCTACCAGAAGAAGAAATGCATGAAATGAGATTTTTTCTTGATGACCGGCCTTCACCACGATTTTCCCTCAATCTTAGTAATGCACGATTGCACATATGTGTTGATGTGTACATTGTCACAATAACTGACTAAATCAGTCTCCAGTAGGCGTTACTGTCTTTCCTTCAAACATGAGAATCGATGTTCTTTCTGGGGCTCGGGTCCGATGAAGCACTCCCTTTGGAACCATGAAGCCTTGACCGGTATGTATCTCGATAGATCGCTCCTTGAGATCTATATGCAACAATCCATCGATCACATAGAAGAACTCATCTTCTATATCATGTACATGCCAATGGAACTCGCCATGAATGACTCCAAGACGTACTACACAGTCATTCACCTCAGAGAGAGAGAAATTCTGCCAATCTTTCTTACTCTCTTCAATAAGATGAGGAATATTGATGAGTTCCAAAGGGCCATATTTGATATCTAGATTGATTGAATATTTATCATCAGCCATTTCGAAAGACCTCGTGCATTGATTATTTCTTTCTTAAACGCAGTAGACGAGAACCATACTTAGCAAGTATTAGCACTACAACAAGGACTATGATGCCGACAGTAATAATCGTACTTATTGATTCAGCAATAAATACAACAACTTGAGATGTGGTATAATTCTCACCAGACCCAGTAATTCCAATCAGTGTGATGTTTGTTGCACCGCCATCATAATTGGCGGTATTGAACAGCCAAGCAATAGTGTTTCCTGTCACAAAGTGAACTTTAATATCATTGAAGTATACTGTCAGATTTTCAATTGTTTCTGGACCATTACCATTGATTGTATAGGTGCCACTGATATAGCTCCCAAATGCCATACCGACATTTCGATTTATAGTGAAGGTTAGTGTTTCCTGAGCAGAAACTGTCACAGGTAAAATTGATAGAAGTCCCAATGCAAGAAATGCAATACAGAGAGTTCGTGAGATTTTTCGATTATATGAAGTAGTCACCATTATTCTGTCGTCCTCAGGCGAGTTAGGAAACAAAGTGGGTAAAAAGCTGCATGGTCAAATTCAATTCTCTAAAGCAGTTCTGGAGATTTTGTACACAACTTGATGTTTGTGATCAGGACAACCAGTAGTCATGGAATCAGATTTCTCATCATCCTCAGCGATATTCCCACCATAAAGCATGACCATTATCCAGGGGTATAGAACATAGAAGGAACTCGGACACATCTTTCCTCTATCTTCAGGATAGTTGTATACTGTTCCAATCTCTTGCCCCATTGAGCACTTTCCATCATTGAGTATATCAATTACTTCTATTTTCACCTTATACCTGGTCATTGTAACCACTTCATTACCTGAGTAATCAGATGAGTATTAGAAAGGATGTTCTTAAGCAATGATAGACAGGTAATACTGAAAACAGGATGAGGTATGAAATCAACCATGGCACCCAATGATGTTTCAATGGCAGTATGGTGCACATTGATACCTCCTGAAGAACTGGACAAATTCACTCAGTATGAGGATGACTTGCGGCATGTAAGTGCAGCATACGAAGACTGGCTAGTATCAATGAGAGGAAAATCGTTCATTGGTGCAGACATTGGGGTGTTACTAGATAGAATCCGTATACTTATGATAAATATTGGAATAGCATGTGCTACAAATAGGACATTGGCAGAAGAAGTGCAATTAGTTGTATCACAGTATCTCAGGATTCGAGCTCTTCAGATTGTAGATGAGATGAATTCGGATTCGAAAGAGAGAGTTGCTGTCAAAGAGACCCTCACTCTATTCTTTAAGGATCTGAAGTTCACAAGGGATATCTTCCCAGAAGAAGATGTAATGGGAGTAATTCCTGTAAAAGTACAGCTTGAAGCAGATTCATCAAAGGGATTACTTGGAAGGCTCATCGGTTCGAAATCAAAGAGTGTTGATGTTGACAGAGAAAGGACCCTGCAAGAAGCTATGTTAGAAGGTTCTAATGTCCTGAAGAAGATCTACATGCGATTATTGAGCCCAGATCCTTGGGGAACATACTAGTTATTCTTCAAAGCTTGCGTACAACTCTATCATCCTGTTTCACAAACACGAGGTCGGAAACTTTTGAGACCTTCCAATCAGTCTGATGAAGCGAGACCTTCAACTCGTTCTTCTTGACTTCTAACTCTATGAAACTGGCATCTGTACGACCACCCCAACCACCTGTTGCACCTGATATTGTACCAGGATTGAGGAACAGCTTCTCTTTGTACAGATCAATTGCCATCGTGTGGGTATGTCCATGGACTGCAACATCTCCACCAATCTTTGTTAGAATCTCCCATAATTGCTCGATATTACCACGAGGCCGAAGCTGCGTTCCATGAAGAAGAAGGATGTTGAAATCATCAACTTGTATTTGTTCATGAAAATTATGCATACTTCCATAGTCCATATTTCCTGTAACTACGAAACTCCTAGGTAAGGGTGGCAGAGCTGCTCGAAAATCAGATTCTCGAACTAGGTCACCAGTAATTAGTGCCATGTCATAATTAGCATCTTTGACATGTTGGTAGAACTCATCTGGTATAGAGTCCCTCCTAGTAGGGATATGAGCGTCTCCGAGAATCAGTACTCTGTAGGTCATTACTCTCTTACTCTATTGAGATTCTCAAGTATTTTTTCATAGACTGCCTTCTTGGGACCTTTAGTCAACTTTGATAGCCGCTCCACAATCAATTCAGGAGTGCTCCTTGCAAGTGCTCCAAATCGAGGAGTTCTATCCACTACAAGATCCAGATTCTCGTCAAGACCACGAGCTTCGATACCATCAATTCTAATTGGAACAGAAGTTACTTCCTGGATCTCTCTTGCTAGGTGGCTGCAGATGACTGTAGAAGTGCGAGGATCGCTCTGAAGAATCTCAATTAGACCAGCAATGACATTTGCTGCGCTACCAGGCTCAGTTATTGCTTCCACTTCGTCGAAGAGTGCAAGTTTTGATTTCTCCGAAACAACAATCTCTGCAAACTGCTTTAGCGTGGTCTCGAATGCTCCAGCACTAACCATTCCTCTACTCTTGTAGAAGAAGTAGAGCTCCTCGAAAGCAGGAAGATATGCCTTCTTCGCAGGGACTGGAAAGCCTGATTGCGCCATCGTGACAATTTGCGCCAGAGTTTGGATTGTTGTTGTCTTTCCACCACTATTTGCTCCAGACAGTAACGCACAATTCTCGCCATTGGTTCCAGCAGGTTGGAAGGGAGTCTTTCCGATGCAATAATCAATCGGTTGAACTTTACCGTGCTTTCCTTTTAGAAAACTCTGGATTAGAAATACATTGTTAGCCTGCTGAACACCAACACCTGTGTATTCCATTGAGATGTCAGGAGTCTGAAGTTCATAATCGCTGGCAAAGAGACCAACAGCAAGAAACAAATCAAACTCAAGAAGTGTTTGAACTGCCATACTGACCTCCTCTCGTAGTCGGTCGAGGTCATTTGCAACCTTTTTGATAAGACTGAACTGTTTGTCTGCAAAAAGGCGTCTCAATCTATCTTCTAAGTCATTAATCTGTGTAGGAACGAGCTTAGCAGGAAGAGAGATCTCTTCACTAATAATCCCTGTAACCCAGTCTGCCTCTCGAACTGTCAGCCCTAACATTTGTGCAAGTTTGTCCTCAGCTTCTTGGATGGTTGTGGTAAATGTTTCAACGATCTCAGCAGGAAGCATATTTCTTAGAGCGCCGCCATCTGAGCCATCCATATCAGCAGACTGTAGAATAGTGATGATTTGTTGACCACCAAGTGTAACATGACTCTTTGAAATTCTGGTGGTTATCTCTTCATTCAGCCATGCTTCAGTCTCAGCAATAGCTGTTGGAAATACTTTCACTGCTTTTCTGTAACGGTCAATCTCTTCATTTATTCCCTGAGCAAGGTCTCCGTTCTCATCGAGATTTTGAAGAATCTCACCTACCCTACTTAGTCCCTCAAAATCAAGGCCTTTAGTGAATTCTTCCATTGAATCGTTGGTAGGTAACTTACTGAATAATTCAGCTAACTTGCAAGCAGCATCGATTACACGATAATTACGTGCGTAGAAGTTGACAGTTCTCTCTGGGAGTATATCTTCAAAGGACCAATCTTTGCCAAGGGTTTCAACATTGTCTAACATATCCATAGAGTCATCGAAGACCCCTAAGGGTGAGATAAAGAGAACAAGATCGTACCCTTGTGCATAATCAGCTCCGCTTTCACCCTCAGATAGTACATAGACAGGACACCATTTGTCGATGCCTTCTGTAATGAGTTTATCAAAGACCTTGTCATCATTTGTGATTACTACACGACCTTCAATTCGTCTTGGTTTGGCTCTTCTGTATAGCCCTCGGACCTGTGCCAGTAATCTCTTTAATTCCTCACGTTGGTCTGGACTCAGCCCACGTGCCATTACAGCGGCATCAGCAAAATACTTCTGTCTCTCAAGGATTGTATCCATCTTCTCGGGGGGTAATGGAAAATAGAGAAACAATTTGTCTTTTGCATATGTTGTGTTTGCATAATTCTGCATTATCTCTAAGATACTCTCGAAGATCTTACGAATATCGTTGCTACGAAGTAGCATATTCGAGCTTACCCCGAACTGCTGCTCAAATGCGCCTTTTACAAGATTGACTGCCTGTCTTGACCCAATTCCAGGTACTGCAGCTACCAAATCCACTCGTGAATCCTGAATGACCTTTAGTGCTACAGCTTCGGTACCAAAATGGTCTACTAGGGCTTTCCTAACTTTTTCTCCGATACCTGGTATCTGTGAGAGATTGTCTATTGTCAAATCTTGGTCCCCCGAATCTTGGTTGTATCTCTTGCGAAGATTACTACTCTCTTTAAAGTCTTGACTCTCTGACTCGCTGAGATATGATGACCGTGCCATGATATACTGCTCCCGTATATCATTTGATTGGTGAGTACCATATTTGAAGTACTCATTTTTTGAAAATCGGAGTTAGTATCCCCTTTTTGGGTCGATAATATTGAATGGCTCTGCTCCTCGAATAAATCGTAGGATGTTTTCTCCTGCAAACTGGAAATATTCACGTTCTGTGTTCTCTGAATATCCTGCTCTATGAGGAGAGGCTACTAGATTATCAAGGTCTTGAAAGGGTAGGTCAGCAGGTAGTTCACCTTTTCCGCGCCATTTCTTAGGATAACGCCACCACACATCGATTCCTGCTCCACGAATCCTATTTTCTCTAAGGGCATTAAAGAGAGCTTTCTCCTCGACAATAGGGCCTCGAGAGACATTCACTAGGATAGACTCAGGTTTCATCCATGAAATGAACTCTTCATTTACAAGCCCGCGGGATTCATCGGTCAGGGGTAGTGCAAGGATGATAAAGTCAGATACTTCAACGAGTTTTTTCACTTCATCAATCTTCACAACCTTCTCTACAATATCTGAATGTGGAGAAGTTCCACTTCGTGTTGCTGCATAGACTGTGGCATCAAATCCACAGAGCCGTTTTGCAATCTCTGAACCAATATTCCCGAGTCCTATCAGAAGACAAGTCTTATTTCGTATCTCTATGTTGGGACTTGGACCTCCAAAAGCATATTTCCAATCGCCCTTGCGAAGCTCTCTATCATTTGGTATTGTATTCTTTGCAACTGCAAGCAGGAGTGTGATTGCATATTCAGCTACCTCTGCCGCATTGATATGGGAGTTACAGACAATGATGTCAGGTCTACTTGCAAGTGCTGAGAGATCGAGGTTATCTACTCCTGCTGCAAAGGTCTGAACCATCTTTAGATTAGATGCAGATACTAGTAGTTCTGTAGGAACTCTGTTTGATGCGATGATATCAACATCATTTCCCTTTTCCAAAATAGACTCCATTGTAGTATCTGTGACTATCACTTCAGCAGTATCTCCGAGAACATTACGAATGATCTCTGCATATTCATGATTTGATGCTACAAGGACCTTCATTCTAATCAACAAAAAAGATTGGACCAAGGGCTCAATAAGCCCTTGGGTATGGATTTAGTAAGATCGTGCTATGTAGACGATTTCGGTGGCTGCCTTTCCACAGACGACACAGACTCCATCTGGTTTCTCTTCGATATCAATTCGTGTTCCACGAACTTCTCCACCAGTGCTGTCTTTGATCTCATCTGCACAGGGAAGACCATCCATCTCTGTAGTACAGAAGGGAGTTCTGGCTACCTTCCCCTTATCCAACGCATCTTCAATAGTTCCAAAGCTATCTGCATCCACTGTAAGTCCCTCGAACTTAGACTCAGCAATTTCTCTTAGGTTCTTATCGAGGGCGTTCCCAAGAGAGATAACTTTCTTCTTCATGTCCTTGACATCAATAGTTTCTCGTTCCATTGTATCTCTTCTGAAGATGACTGCTTTGTTAGCTTTAAGATCACGAGGACCGACTTCCACTCTGATGGGGACTCCTTTCATCTCCCAATAGTTGTATTTCCAGCCAGGAGTGACATCCTGTTTGTCAATATACACTCGGATACCAGATTTTTTGAGGGTCTCTTTGATGTCCTCACAGTATTTTAGAACTGCATCGGCCTCCTTTCCACGGAAGATGGGAATCACTACCACCTGATATGGAGCAATCTTGAAGGGTAATCTCAGGCCCTTATTATCACCATGGACTGAGATGAGGGCACCGAAGATGCGCGAGATCGCAGGGCCATAACAGGTCTGCCAAGCATAGACTGTCTCATTATTCTCGTTCAAGTACTTGATATCAAATGCCTTCGCAAAATTATCTCCAAGATCGTGAGTTGAGGGGAGTTGGATGACCTTGCCATCAGGCATGAGTGTGTCTGCGGCATAAGTATTTAGACCACCTGGGAATTTGTCCCATTGTGTTCTTCTAAAGACCATAACTGGGATACCAAAATTATCGGTAACAACTTCCTTTGTTGTTTCAAGGTCTTCCATTACCTGTGCTTTTACCTCATCATGAGTGGCATAGACATTGTGGCTTTCAATCCACAAGAATTCTCTCCCTCGTAAGAAAGGACGGGTACTCTTTACTTCAGATCGAAAGACCGAACAACGCTGATATCGCTTCATGGGGAGGTCTCTCCAACTCCTGACCCAAAGTGAGTACATAGGATAGATTGCGGTCTCGCTCGTAGGTCTGAGAGCTAATCTTTCCTCAAGTTTACCATCCTCGCCAATATCCTGAATCCAGAATACCTGAGGAACAAATCCGTCAACATGGTTGGCTTCTTTTGTTAAGTTACTCTCAGGGATAACAGTAGGAAACAACATGGGCAGGTGATCCTTACGCTGGAGAACTTCCTCAAGGATATCGAACATGTTGTTCATGGTCATAAGACTCCATGGAGGAAATGGTGTGAAGCCCTTTACGCCGTATCTAATATCAGCAAGCTCCGCCACCTTACATATCTCACCGAACCAATCAGGGAAATTCTTCTCCTTGTCGATGTCGAATATGGTACTTCTTGGTTCTTTATTGTCATTACTCATGATAGTATCCTCTGTTCTGATTGAAATCTATGGTATTGGCTAGGATATAGAATTAGTTGTATAACGTTTTTACGGAACGCGTTCACCTAGCATTTACGTTCACCGAATCTTTTGTCAGGTCGTTATTATATAAACACTACCATGGGCGAAAAGGAGGCTTTTATCGTTTGGTAGTAGTTTCACCAATCTCTTGTATTCGCTTGTCAAGCTTGTATTTCTTAATGAGTTTGACCACACCTGTAGGAACAAGCTCCTCCCATTCACCGTTCTGCCATCGGATGAGGTCTCGAACATGGCTACCACTATATGTGGTTCTCTCAAGCAGCTTGGTTGAATCAGTCTTTATGCCGCTATCTTCAAGAAGACGCTTCACCAATGGATTGTGGCTGTAAGCCTTATCAAAATAAGGAGCAAAGGAACGCATGTGGGCCACCCATAGTGGGTGAATATTGATGTCAGCCAAGGGAATAATTGTGATTCGATCTAGAGGGAGATTTTCATCTAATAGTGCCTGCCTAATGAACATAACACGTTCTCCTCCAGTAAAGGGATTATCAGGAGTATGGGAATATTGAGAACTCCCCACAATCATTATGATGTCCTCACCTTTATCGAGGATTTGTTTGATTGTATGGATGTGACCTTTATGGATAGGCTGAAAGCGCCCGATGAATAATGATTTCATTTTGACCAGTACATTAGTTGGTTTTGCATGTCAAATAAGGATTCGGATGCTACACATTATGCGATTATTTGTAAAGACCAAATTCATAACACAGAGGATAACCAATGAATACAGGTGTCAGAATTGATTGAGATTGATGGTTCATATGGAGAAGGGGGAGGACAGATACTTCGCACTTCTATTTCATTGGCAGCTCTCACAATGAGCCCTATCAGAATATCTAAGATTCGAGCTGGGCGACCGAAACCAGGTCTCAAGAGTCAACACCTATCAGGAATCAAGCTCACGGGTGAATTAGTAGACGCTTCGATTAAAGGTCTAAAAGTAGGTAGTACAGAGATAACATTCATTCCAAATCAAAGGAAAAGTGGTTCTTTCGATATTGATATTGGTACTGCAGGTTCAATCGCTCTAATTCTTCAGGCAGTACTTCCCCCTGCAGTTCTAGCACCAGAACCTGTTAGTTTCCATATCCGAGGGGGTACAGATGTGAACTGGAGCCCACCTATTGATTATCTGAAATATGTGTTTTCACCAATGATAGGAAGACTTGGAGCTTCAATTGAAATTGAGCAGAAAAAAAGAGGCCATTACCCAAAGGGAGGAGGTGAAGTTGTCTGTAATGTTACTCCCACCTCGGAACTGAGACCAATCAATCTAGTTAATTTTGGGAGAGTTGCTTCAGTAAATGGAATATCTCATTGCGTACGACTTCCGTCTCATATAGCTGAACGTCAGGCATCTTCTGCAGAGGATATCATTTGTAGAAATCTTGATCTCCCTGTAAGAATTCAAACAGAAACATACTCGATGAGGGATGACCATCATCTAGGACCGGGCAGTGGAATAGTTCTATGGGCTGATGGGGAGATTGGGGCAAGAATAGGTGCTGATCAACTTGGAGAGAAGAGTTTACGTGCAGAAGAGGTTGGAAAAAGAGCGGCAGATCGATTGCTAAAAGAACTCTCAACAGGAAAGGCTATTGATTCTCATCTTGCAGATATGATTGTTCCATATCTTGCAATTGCAAAAGGTGATAGTAAAATTGGGATTACTGAGATAACATCTCATCTCACTACAAATCTATGGACAATCAAACAGATACTCGGTACCTCAATGACCATTGAGGGAAGTATTGGAGAACCTGGTCTTCTAATGATTAACGGTAAGTAATTACTTTTCTCGAGAGAGGGAAGCTAGATACTCCTCAACTGATTCTTTCATAGGTTTCAGGTCAACTTCGTCCACAGCGTCTTTCAGTAGAGTATCAAGTCCTGTACCTGTAACTGCAACAATCTCATATGCATCAGGAAACTCGTTCCTGGCTTTTTCAAGTTGCTCAGGTGGGGTGATGTCTATCTTGTTCAAGGCAATCAAGAGTGGATTGAGTGGAAACATCTTTTGAACTTCTGACAGTAACGTCACTTGTTGATCAAAGGTCCATCCACAGGCTTCAGATGGGTCCATGATGAAAATAATCACATTTGCAAGATACTTTAGTGCAGTGATAGCTTGCAACTCGATATCATTTCGTTTTGCCATTGGTCTATCAAGGATGCCAGGCGTGTCCACAATTTGTACACGATGATTTCCAACTTTGAGATGTCCTATGATTACACTCCGCGTTGTAAACGGATAATATGCAATTTCAGGTTCTGCAGTTGATACACTTTTTACTAAGGTGGATTTTCCCACATTTGGGAATCCTGCACATACAATTGAAGGAATGTTAGGTGCAATACCTGGTAATTTTGAAAGAGTTTTCTTAGCTTCAATGATGAAATCAAGATTTTCAGCAGTTGCTCGTAGGATTGATGAGATTCTACCCTTTGCGGCACTGCGGGATTTCTTCATCTGGCGATGATCATTAGATAGTTTGATGGCTTGTATATGTTTGTCAGTTATGTCATCAATTGGAGGTTTACAGTTGTGAACCGCACCTAGTGACTGTTTGAGTTTATCAACACCTACAAGAATCTCAGCTAATTCCTGATAGAATGGATGTAGTCTATCTAATGATGGAAATTGTTCAACTGCTTCATTCAATTTAGTATTGACTTGCTTTGAAAATTCCTGCAGTCGTGTGATCTCTCTGATCCGTACGCGCTCTTCTTTTTTTATTCGTAAGGAGCTTTTCATACTGATACGTGTGGATTTGTTATGAGCATATTCGATGATTTCCTCTGCAGTCATGATTGTTGGAATATTTGCAAAGGGATTTAAACGACGCAATTGAATCATCTCCATTGTCTACTAAAGGGACAGTTCGCAAACGTTTTAAAACTAGCAGACGTGACCAAATTATACGAACTCCCCCTACGGAGGCTCATTTACTATGTCATTTCCTACAGGTGCAACTGTTGTTGGTATAAAATGCGCAGATGGTGTTGTAGTCGCAACTGATACGCTCATCACTTGGGGTACACTTACCCTGAGTGAGAAAGGTATCAAAGCTTTCAAACTTACGGATTCTATTGTTTTAGCCTCCGCTGGTCTCACATCTGATTATCAGATGCTAGTGAACAGATTGAAGGCACAGATCAAACTCTATGAGTTGAATCAGAAGAAGACCATCACTGTGAAAGCTCTTTCAAAACTACTTGCTAACACACTCTACTCTATTAGAATGACTCCACTCTATGTGCAGACTGTTGTTGTAGGGGTTGATGCTAACGGCCCTCAGCTCTATACTCTAGATATGGGTGGCTCACTCATACCGGATGAATTTACTGCAACTGGTACTGGTACTAGCACTGCCTATGGTGTGCTTGAGAATTCTCTCAAAACAGAAGTAACTGTCAAAGAAGCAGAAGAGATAGCTATCAAAGCTGTTAGGGCAGCAATAGCTAGAGATATTCAATCTGGAGGCGACATTCGAGTCATGACTGTGACCGAGAGTGGCGTCACAGAACGCGTTGTCACCTAATGCGTGTGCATCAATTGACCGCACATTCATTGATCTTTAGAACCCATCCTTCTTCAAGATATAGCGTAGCAGCTCTGATTGGAGCACTCGAGCTTGATGAGCGGTTAAAGGATCTCAATATCCAAGCACCATTAGATTTGGAGTTGCACTCAATTCAAGAATCTATAGATAGAGGGCAGACAATTATTGCACATTCCGTCATGAGTACCCAGACAAAAAGAGTGTATAATGAGATTGAGAGAATTCGAAAAGAATTTGGAAATGGTGTGATAATAATTGGCGGAGGAGCTCATGCGAGTATTAATCCAAAGGAGCTTCTCAGAAATGGATTCGATTATGCTGTCGTGGGAGAGGGAGAGATTACATTCCCTGAGCTTATCTGGTATTTAACCAGTGGAAAAGACCCACGAGACATTCCTGGGGTTGTGGATAAGACAACTGAGCATGTTCCAGTCCCAAAGGATTTCGTCAATGTTGATCTGGATAGGTGTCCTCCCTTTGCCTTAGGTATGAACATACTTGGTCCAATCGAAGTGACACGAGGGTGCCCGTTTCAATGCAAATTCTGTAGTACACCTTTCTTGACCGGCGGAAAAGTAAGGCATAGATCAATCGAGTCCATAGTAAAATGGCTGAAACTTGCTGTTGAGAAGAGTGGTTTCAGACGGACTTGGTTTCTATCACCAAACGCACTGTGCTATGGTGGACATGGAAGAAAAGCAGAACCTGAGAAACTAGAGTCATTACTAAGAGCTGTGGCAAGAATTAAAGGACTTGAAGAGGTATTCTTTGGGTCATTTCCTTCAGAAGTAAGACCGGAATTTGTCACCAGACCTATACTTGAGATGTTACGAGATTATGTTGCCAATGATACACTCCAAATTGGACTTCAATCTGGCAGTGACCGCATCTTGAAACTAGCTAATCGAAATCACACAGTAGCACAAGGAATGGATGCCATAAGAGCTGCTCTTGATGCAGAATTTATTCCTCATGTGGATATGATTTTTGGACTTCCAGGTGAAACTCAAGAGGAACTACACAAAAGTGTCAAGCTTTGCTATGATCTTGTAGACATGGGCGCGAAGACCCATGGTCATGTGTTCATGCCACTTCCTGGTAGTGCTTATGAGAATATGCCTCCCGGAAAGCTGGATTCTGAGAGCCGTCGATTGCTTGGAGAATTATCAAGAAGAAAGGACATGACAGGTTCATGGAGCAATCAAGAAAGGATTGCAGAGTATCTGTGGTCTCAGAAGAAAACAACCAGAGATGAAACATGAACATTGCCAAACGCTGATAAGATAACATCAGAACACTCCTTTGAATCACATTGACTGCAGACATGCCTACTGAGCTTAAAGAGAAGCTCGAAAGACAAGGGTATCATCTTCTTGGAAAGAGAGGTGCATTCAAGGCTTGTCAGTGGCAAAAGAAGGCGTTACTTCATGGTGATTCTTGTTACAAGCAGAGATTCTATGGAATCGAATCGCATCGTTGTGTACAGATGGCTCCTGTGGTTGATAAATGTACACAGAACTGCGATTTCTGCTGGCGCGTGACGCCTAGCGATATTGGGGTTGCCTGGGACCAATTGACAGTGACTGAGAATGATGTAGTACCTGTCAATGAATTAATAGATGCAGTTCTTATGGCTAATCTTAGGTCCTTGGGCGGCTACAATCCTGATGCAGGAGCAAATGTTCCCAGAAAAATGTACGAAGAGGCAAGAGAACCAAAACATGTTGCAGTATCACTTGCAGGAGAGCCTACTCTACATCCGCACATTAGTGATCTAATAGATGAGATTCATGATCGAGATATGACCTCATTTCTTGTAACTAATGGGACACAACCAGATGTTCTAAGAACAATGTCATCGCCAACTCAGCTTTACATCACACTAGCCGCACCTGATGAGGCGACATACAAAAGACTGTGCAAACCTGGAATCAAAGACGGTTGGCATAAAATAATCGAGAGTCAAGAAGTACTCAGTTCTCTTGACACAAGAACGGTCAATAGACTTACTATGGTTTCGGGACGTAATATGGAAAATCCAAGACCGTATGCTAACCTGATTCTGAAGGGAGAACCAAATTTTGTTGAAGTAAAGGGATACATGTTTCTAGGTTCATCAAGAGCGCGGTTATCAAATGAGAATGCACCAACACATCGAGATATACGTGCGTTCTCTCAGAAACTTGCAGACCTTACAGGATACTATCTCCAAGATGAACAAATTGAGAGTAGGGTTGTCTTACTGTCCCAGAGTAAACACATAAAGAAGCTATGATAGTGTGGTGAGTGAATAGAAATGGAACTTTCGGAAATTCTTAATGGTATTAGAAAAGAAATAGATGCGGATGATCAAATCAGAGAAAAAGTACTACCTCTCAGTCGTGATGCAGTAAGAAAATGCAGCGAATCGATCAAGATGACTCACAAGAGAGAGTTTGCAAGAGCAAAAGCATTAGTAGATGAGGCATACAAAATTATCGATTCAGCAATTTCCGATATGCCCTCTAGTGATTTTGTATCTAAATCTAAGATGATGGATATTGCATATCAGGAACTCACCGAAGCAGCAAATGTTCAATCTCTAATTGAGGAGGGTAGGTATACCAGCCCTGAAAAGTATCAAATTCCATCACGGCCATACCTAAATGGACTCGCAGATGTCATAGGGGAATTAAGACGTGCATCTCTTGATTATCTTCGAATGAATGAAGTAGAGAAAGCTGAAAACCTTCTGAATTTAATGGAAGATATTCTTGAAGGACTTCAGTCCTTTGACTATCCAAATGCTTTAGTTCCGGACCTACGAAGAAAATGTGATGTGGGAAGGTCATTAGTCGAGAGAACTAGAGGAGACCTGACACGTGCTGTAGGGCAGAGTAGGCTTGTCAAGGAACTTGCAGATTTCGAACAACGCATAAGTAAGAATGAATGAGTGGGAAATAACAATGATTACGCCGGATATATGGTTCACACTTTATTCACTCTCTAGGAAAGGGGCAATACATACTAAGACCGTTCTCACAACTAGAGAGTTAGGTGAGATGATGGGGATTAGTCAACAGACCGCATCAAGAAGAGTTTCATTTTGTGTTGATGAGGGATTTGTGACAAGAATCCATACTGCAGAAGGAATGTTACTACAGATTACCGATAAGGGAAGACAAGAACTCATCAGGATTATGACTAGTCTTGAGATTGCATTTACTCCGCCGCAAGATGAGGTCACAATTGAGGGATTTATTTCAAAAGGAATAGGGGAGGGTGCCTACTATATTGATGTATATTCCTCCAAACTGAGAAATGCCCTTGGATTCAAACCCTATTTGGGCACACTTAATGTGAAAGTGGTAGACGATGATTCTCGAAAAGCTGTGGGAAGAATGAAAAACTCACCACCACTTGTTCTTCCTGGATTTCGTCACAAGGATCGAACATTCGGAGATGTAATTTGTTATAGAGTGAAAATAAATGACGAAATAGAAGGTGCAGTTGTAATAGCACAGAGAACTCATCATAGTGAGGATATATTGGAAGTTGTAGCCCCTGTCAATATTAGGGAGGCCTTAGGCCTAGCAGATGATGAAAGAATCAAACTTACTCTGGTTCCACTTCATCTTGGAATCTAATGCTAATGACCATATTCACCAGTCAATGGTACAAAAGCAACGCCACCCCAATTTCTACTGGTGATATTTCCTTCAGCATCTTTCTCTAACATCAATAAGTCTTGAAAGAAACCTCTGCTTCCTACAGGAATCAGCATTATTCCTTCAGGCGCAAGTTGTTCAATGAGTGGTTCAGGAACTCTTGGTGCTGCTGCTGCAACTAGGATTCTATCAAACGGTGCATGTTCTGGAAGACCAATCCCACCATCACCATGGATCAATGTAACTCTATCAGAATAACCGGTTCGTTCGAGATTCTTCTTCGCAAAATCAATGAGACCTTCTACTATCTCAATGGTATAGACATGCCCTTGTTCCTTAGTACCTTTGGGAGCAACCAACTCAGCACATAATGCTGAATGGTAGCCTGACCCCGCACCTACTTCTAATATCTTTAGACCGGGCTTTAGATTAAGAGATTCACACATTATTACACACATATGAGGGGCTGAGATTGTCTGCCCCAGTCCAATAGAGAGAGGTGAGTCGCGGTAAGCCTGTTCTTTCGTAGATGGGTGGACAAATTCTTCTCTTGGAACAGCACGAAGGGCTCTTTCCATATCCTTACTCCTAAGATATCCACTGGTCTGTAATCTTCGTACTAAATTATCTACAGCTTTTTTGTACTGAGAGTCAGACATACGAATCATTATCTGAGAGGACATGGATTCATAAAAGGCTTGCACACCATACAAATTATGTATCTTGTACAGTTCAAGGCATACGGACATGAGAACATAGTTGGTAAACATAAGACCACTGTTGAGTTGACCACAGAAGATTTTCTCACAAAACAAGGTACATGTATTGTAGGGATAAAAGCAACTCAGAAACTTTCGGATTTATCGTCGAAAATTAGAGACCTGGCAACATTAGAAACCACAAAGATTGTTCTCATTATGGATGTTCAGGGAGTACGTGAACAGATTACCGGTTCTGGGGGTAAAGGTCTCACCTATGCTGATTCTACAAGTATGGTTGCAAGGACGAGTTCGTTTCAATGTAATAGAACATTAATGATTAATGCAGATAAGGCAGCTTCTGATCTCAGTAGAGAGTTTGTTGAACTTTTGAAAAATCAGTCCATTGAAATGAGCTGTGAGCTGCAGTTTATTCCTGGATAGTTACATCAGCAACCATCTGATATTCGTAAGGCGCACTATCTCTCACGCGTCGCACTAGACTAATACCACCTACTTTTCGTCCTGCTTGTTCAACCAACATAGCCACTTTCTCTCTTAGAAGAGTTTCAGGTGACTCGCCACCGGTGAAATCATAGTAGTGTATGATTCCTCCAGACTTTAGAACTCTACATGCATCAACAACGAAATCAGATGCCCCAGATGGATGGTTCATTATCACTCTGTCAAAATTAGCTTCTTTTGTGCGTGTATATTCATGAGCGTCAGCAACAATAGGTTCAATGAAACCTACAAGTTTGTTCAGTTGGATGCTCTCTGAAAGTAGCTCTATAGCTAAAGGATTGATATCAATTGCAACTACTTTGACTTTCTTATGCTTGGTAATATGAATGGCAAAAGGACCCACTCCGCAGAACATATCGAGAACCTTCTCTCCAGGTTGCACGAGTTGCGCAATTCGATTGTGTTCCTCTAATAGTCTTGGGCTGAAGTACGCTTTCGCTACATCCACAACAAGTCTGCATCCGTATTCAGTATGAATTGTCTTTGTTTTCATCTCGCCAGCAAGGTGCGTGTACTCCCGCACTCTGGTTGTTCCAGATACTGCACCACTCTTTGCTAGAACCGTTTTAAAATTCGAGTGAATCTTGTGAAATGTTTCCCCAATCAATTGAGAATATTGAGTAAGCTCATCAGGAATCTCAAGAACTGCGATGTCACCTATCAGGTCGTATGCACGAGGAAGGAGAGCAAGATCTTCAGGAGACATTATTCCTTGTAATGCATCACCTAGAGTCCTTGGAACCTGAGATATTTTCTCGAATGTCCGAGTGCCTGTCTCAATGATGACTGATGATGTATTAAGAACCGAAAGGTGATCTTGAGTGAGTCTTGATTTGATTGGAAAATAGAGCATCGTGTTTTCAGAGATGATTTTGTACTCACTATCAAGCTGTTCGAGTGAAAGGAGTATCTTTCTGATAGATTCCCCATCTTTTGCAGGGCAGCTGACATAGAGTTTCTCTGATGACATCAAATATAGGTCACAACAAGATGCCTATGATAGTTGCGATGCAGGTTAAGATTTGAGTTTGATGTACTCTCTTCCAGAACCACTCTTTGTCCCTACCATTAATTGATGAAATTCCTCATCAGTTTCAGTTGAATTCACTTTTTGTAGTGTACCAGAGACCTCTATTCGATCATCTCTCCGTAATAGACCACAAAATGCTCCGTCATATACCATGATTCGAGAGATTTGAACACCTTCAATGAATGTTGACTCTATATCATAAATCGCAGGATGAAAGATGCCATAGTCTGCATTCTTTACGGAGGTTGTTATTTGCACGGGCACATCTTTGAGAGTTGTATATGACTCAGAACCATGCTCAATTGGGACCTCATCCGGTCTGAGAATGGGAGTTATTCCTATACACCTATCAGATACACAAAGAGCATTACGACGAGTAAAAAGCGCTTGAAGTTCATCCAGGTCTAGGATTTTAATTCGATCTCTTACCCTGTCTATCGCCCTATTCCACTCATTAAGATCGCGCAATCTGGTCTGTGATTCTTCGCTCTCTAAATTTGAGTAATTTTTCTCCAGATTCCAGGACTCCTTGAAACCATAGACGTTCATGTTGATATCAGAATACTCGGGATTATGACCTTTCCATAGAATACTACCTGCAATCCCAAGATTATCAAATGGTATATTGAGCTCATCATGAAGGGTTGCAGCTGCTCGCTGAACCAATTCTTCCATTTCATCTCTTGGTTCATCCAGAATTTCCTTGAGCCTTAATTCAGGACTGAAGTATTCTTTGATTACTCGACGAGGTGGCTCAACAAGTTCTGTTTGAAAATGTGTGTCGAAGATGATGTAGTCCTGAGGTAGTAGAGGCATTCCTTCTACCGTAGAATCTACTGACCCCCAGAAGAATCGTTTATAGCGAATTCCATCAGATTGCCATCTTCCATCATTGTGCGGGACATATTTGAGGAAAGATAGAATTCTATGAGTCGGTTGAATGTATCCAAGTGTGATGAAGATCCTGCCATGATGGTCTCGCAAGATATCACGATCACGGACCCTATCAGGAAGATCAATGATAGCAGGATTCAACATTCTCTCAACCTCTGGATGTCAGACTGGCTAACAGGTACATAAATTAGATAGACTACTGTTTAGCCTTACTGATGAAGATTCTCCACCTATGTGATAGCCTTAATCCTGCGGGTCTTGGAGGTTATGAATCATATCTCCATTATTTATCCGAGCATTTACATAATAGAGGAGATAAGTCAATTATTGTAGCACAGGCGCAGAGAAATGACTCTCCTGATTTTATTGATCGTAATCACTATAGAATTCACTTTCTTCCCGGTAACTATCTCGAGGCAAGAAAGTGGAAATTCTTTACATTACCTGAAACTGAACGTGAGAACAGAGTCAGTGAAATTTTCAAGGAAAATGATTTGGAGGAGAATATCGATACTCTAGCAAGCCAACTCTCAAAACTGATTCAAGAGCTTAACCCTGATATCATTCATGCTCACAGTCCATATGTGGTCTTCAATAGGGTACTGGCAAAATTACAGGAAGATGGATTGTTAGATAAGATTCCTCTGATTGCTACTATTCATGGCCGACCAAAACCACTAATTCTGCCAAGTGGAGAGAGAACTACTGATATCGAAAGCTTCAGTGATGTTTGCCCCTTTGACTTAATCCTCGCTGTCAGCGAAAATGTTGCAGCAGTATTAGAGGAATATCTATCTAAGAAAGGCACTGCGATTCCTATTCTTCCGCTATATCTTGGAATCGATCTAACAGTGTTCCACCCGATGCCTGAAATGGAAAAGAAATGGGATATCGCATTCATGGGTCGTCTGGAAGAGATGAAAGCTGTTGATCTATTTCCAGAAATGCTTAGGAACTTGAAAACTAACTATCCAAATCTCAAAATGGTTATGACAGGAGAGGGGTCACTGAAAGAAAAACTACTGTCCAACTTCGATAGGGCAGAAGTTTCCCACATGATAGACTATCTAGGAGTCATTGAAATCAAAGAGGTTCCAATATTAATCAATCAGAGTCGTATCTTTATCTATCCATCAAGAGAGGAACCTTTTGGGCTCTCAATTTTGGAGGCAATGGCATGTGGGGTTACTGTGGTCACAACTAATGTATATGGACCAAAAGAGATTGTTACTGATGGTGTAGATGGACTTGCTGTAGACCCAGATGATGTAGGTGCACTTGTCAAAGCTATAAGTACTCTGTTAGACGATCCAGAGTTACGAGAAGAGATTGGAATGAATGGCAAATTAATGGTTGAGAAACGATTCGATATCAATCAGCATCTAGAGAGTCTCGTTAGTATCTACCAAGATCTGTTGAAGATTTAGAACTTGATTTCTCAAATTATGAATATACTTGGAACACGTGTTCTAACTTCATAGTATTCAAAGTCAAATTTCCGATTCTCATGACCTTGATTTACGACAGATTCCATGGCAGAGCAATATTAGATGCAAAGAAGGACCAGATTCTTGCTAGTATGGGAGTTAGAAAGATAACTGTTGGAAGTCCAGATGTCAAAAGGGGCAATAGAACGAATCCGATTCCAGCTAGCACAGCGGTTTGTTCAATGAATAGACCAAACACAACCAAGAGGAGTCCTGTGAAGACTAAACCAATTAGTGACAACAACGATAACTTAGCCAGGGAACGGCCTCTAGAAAAGTCATAGGAGGCAAACCCAACGATAAGACCTAGTATGCCATAGGCAAGTGCAGGCAGAGTCTGAGTCACAACTGTGTTATACACAAGAAGATCAAAGGTAACCATTCCAAGATAGCCACTGAGAAAACCTGCAATAGGACCACGTATTGCTCCGACTAAAGCAATGATTGCTAATGATGGGAGAAGTCCAAATTTGAACAGTGAAATCATGATGAATGGCATATCGATTGAGTGAATCAATGCGAAGAGCCCAGCCCCAACCAGACCAAAAATCAGAGTCACTAGAGCAATTGTCCAATGCTGTATTCTGAATATTTCGGGCAATGTCCTACCTTTTTCATTGTCTTGAGTCACTCTATGCACCTTCCATGATAACTAATTGATAACTTCCTGGTGTCAGTGATAGAGTATAGTCACCGCCACCAGCAGACTCCAGCTGTACAAACGGATTTCCACTACGATAAGCAGTTGGTTGTGAAACAAAGTTACTGAATGTTAGCGTGGCAGTAGAATCAACCTTAACATTTAGAATGAACCCGTCTTTCACAGGATCCCATTGTGCCTGATATATCCAAATATTATCATCATCAGCAGAACTGATGTAAGGATAATTCCAAAACTCTGTGGGACGCGCATCAGCAAGGTCGCGAACAGTGATTGGGACACCAGACCAGACAGTGAATCCTGAAAGGACTGCAGAGAGGAATGAATCTAGTGACGATGCATCATAATACATCTCGCGCCTATCTGCGGACCAGACTTTGTTTACCATATCCTGTAGTAGATTGCCAAGACGATCTCTTGTACTGTAATCATTCCTCTGATTTGCCAGAGTCATTGTAAAGACCGTTCCAAGTATTCCAAACACATCACCAAAGGTTGTAGGATGTGAATAGGATCCAAGCATGTACATCATATCCCCAGAGATATCCCTACTATAAGCATCAAGAAATGTTTGGTATTTTGGAATAGTAGACTCTGGTATTGTGTATTCTAAGAATGTCAGTGCCCAAGCTGTACCATAAGAGTTGAGTCGGGGACCTCCAACGAGGTGATCAATTGCTTGTCCAGGGATCTCTTGAGGAGTGTGTTCTGCATTGGGACCATAGCCAATTGGTTCTTGTACAAAGTAACCATCTACATAGAGGCCATGCTCATCGGTCATGTCAGACTCGATAAAATCTAGCCCATAATCCCACATTCCGCTCTCCATATAGTGGGTGCCGTAAAGATTGTCATAGAGTTCAGTGGTGTAAATAGGAATGCTGTTACATTGAACAAAGACAACGTATGGTTCACAGGGGATGAGTCCTGTACCCCAAACACCTCCAGGAGTGGAGTTTCCTAACCTGTCGGTGGTTACTGATAACTCCCAATCATCTATATACCAACTCAATTCATCTGCAACTCTCCCCGTGTTGAAATTTCGCTCATAAAGAGCCATCATGAGAGCATAATGTCCAGTCCACATGATATTTGCAGGACCTCTGAAACCTCCTGTATAGATATCGTTACCATCAGGATCTGTGGCATTTGGGTAGTAGTAATCAGTGAATCCGGGAATTGAAACCCATTCATAATACTCCATCGAGTCATTTCCGTACTCTGTGATGGTTGTGTTCATCTTTAGTAACTGTGTGTATGCATGATCTTCATAGAAAGATGTCCTGTAGCCAGGTGTTGTTTCGCATACTGTAGCAAATGTGTAGGCGAGAAACGCACTGACGTATTGTAAAGCCCACATATAGTTCTCAGCATTCCACTCATTCCACTCATTCACGGGTTGGTCCATTATGAGCCGATTGAAGTAATTGATGATGCCTATCTGCTCATGTGTGAGAGAAGGATAGTCTGCAAAATTAAAGGTGGTATTGCCAATAGTTTGAACAATTAGAGAGGTAGGCGAACCAGGTAGGTTCCCAAAGGTCATGCCTGCAAACACTATAGTAATGATAATGGCACTGAGAAAGAACTTGTTTTGTCTAAGTATCGAGGACATATCACTCACATCAAGGTATTCAATGGAAATCTACTGTAATTGTAGGTACAGAGCAAATTACATATTGTACCATAAATAGTTTACAGAAATATGGAAAAATTAGGAGATTGAAGATTTAACGACGGGCGTCAGCCATAAGAAATTCCTGAAATCTATGCATAATCTTCTGAAGGTGTTCATGAATCTTATTCTTCTCTTCGTCCCGCAGACTGAGAAGGGTCTGTAATTCAGTGTTGTTTACTAAAACGTCAATTGCAGCTTCTAATTCCCTACAAAAATATCGTATTGCATAAAGAGTTGGTACGGGAGTCGCTTGTGAAGTAGGTCCATTAAGAAATATCACAGGAAGTGTTTCTTCCGAATCAATTGATACTATTTGATTTTCCAAATCTACCACCAAATATTCCTGCTGAAATCAATGCAGAGTGAGATCTTCTACAGTCCGTTTGTCAGTATTGAAGGTTATAATCCCCTATAATAAGCGCTGAGATACCATTAATCGATTCTCAAGGAAAAGACGAGATTTATCTGTGGGATTCTTACCTGTTATTTCTGAGTGAGTGATTCCATGATTAAGACGAGAGTAACTGAGATGTTAGGATCTAAGTATCCAATCATAGTAGGAGCTATGGCGAGAATCACAAATCCAGACTTTGTTGCAGCGGGTAGCAATGCTGGAGGATGTGCTGTATTAGCAAGTGCAAATTACAAGTCACCAGATGAATTACGTGATGCAATTCAGAGAACGCGGTCACTCACAAAGCAACCCTTTGCTGTGAATATCAACCTATTCCCAGCACTGATGCCACAAGATAAACTAGAGGACTATGTGGATGCCACGATTGCCGAGGGTATAAAGATCATCGAGACAAGTGGTCACAAGGCTCCTGAGGATCTAGTACCCAAATTCAAGAATAGTGGTGCCATCTGGATTCACAAATGTGCTGGAGTAAGGTATGCAATAAAGGGAGCCTCTCTAGGAGCAGATATAGTGACTGTTGTTGGATACGAGAATGGTGGTGCGACAGGGACTCTTGATATCGGGACAATGGTCATGACACCATCAGTTGTTGATGCTCTAGATGTCCCTGTGATAGCTGGGGGAGGAATAACAGATGGGAGAGGAATTGCTGCAGCACTAGCATTAGGAGCTGAAGGAGTAATTATGGGTACTAGAATGATGGCTACCCAGGAGTGTCCCATTCATAATAATCTCAAACAAGCCTTTGTTCGAGCAAAGGAAACTGATACTGTTCTAGCATTGCGGTCAGTCAATAATACTCATAGATTTTGGAACAATAAAGCAGCACAGGAAGTACTCGAACTAGAGGCTCAAGAAGCTCCATTATTCAAACTCATACAAGCTGCATCTGGAGAGAAGGCACAAAAGATGTATGATGAAGGGGATACCGATTTTGGAGTTGTAAGTTGTGGTCAGGGAGTAGGATTAGTCAAAGATGTTCCTACTATCAAAGAGCTGATGGACCGACTGATGAGTGAAGCTGAAGAGCGAATCTCCAACCTTGGTAAAATTATACAGTAGATAATCAGACTGAACCGATTCTCGGGTCTGAAGAATAAGTTAAATACGACCAACATAAGAAGTATACAAAATTCGGGGGTTTCTAACCAAATGAAGAAAGGTGTAGCGAAACCACATTTTGTTGGTCAGCTAATCATGGGAATTTTAGAGATTGTCTTAATTTTTGCATTTATACCATATATCAATGAAATAGGTGGCTCACTAATCACATCCAGTACATATGCGAATATGATAATGTGGAGCGTATTAGCCTTCGTAGTCGTGCACGGATTTTGGCGTATCATAGATGGATATACCACAATGCGCTATGCGGACTAGATGATTTCAATTATTCAACAATCAAATCGATAGCAAAATCTCATCTTTATGGGGTATCGCTCTGATACCCCCTTTTTTCATATTTATACATCCAAGATAAGTGTAGAAATTGCCAATCCTACAACATATGTGATTATTACAACTACTGCTGCTATTGCTAAGTGTTCAATGACTACTCGGAACACATTCTCATCCTGTGAACGAGCAAGAAAGATATTGAACACAGTCATTAGTGAAAGGCCCCAAGCAATATCAATCAAGACTGCAATATCAAGTGGTAGAAACCAAATTGGGAGAATAAAGGTTAACGCGAAACAGAATTTTGCTAGGAATGTGGTAATTGTTGCTTCCCAGATCTCCTTCTTTGAATGTACACCCTCAGATTCCTCTGACACATGCATTGCAACAGCATCAGAGAATGCATCAGCTATCGCTATCGCAACAATACTTGCTATCACAGCAAGACGGGAGCTGGTACTTGCATTAACTCCTACTACCATACCAAGAGTTGTAATAATTCCTGAGGTCAGTCCAAAACTAAGACCCTTCTTGATTGATTGACTCATAACGCCTCGTTCACGCAAAATAACCTATAGATGTTACCTATGATGTCTAATATTGAAGGTACCTATCACTAAGTGGGATTTCTACTCTACATATTCTAAATATATTTCCTCATCATCTGCAGTTAGAACAACCACTTTCTCAGGTTTTCCTTCTTCTGAAAATTCAAATCGCATTGCTCTTGCACTCATCTCAGCAATGAATTCGACCTCATTGTAGGGATCGAGAATTTCTTCGAAATCACCAATTTTTACTACAAGATCACCATTCTTGACAATGTACTCGACCAGATTATTCCGTTTGTATTTCCCTTGTAGTCTCTCAAGATTTTCAGGTGTGACTTCTTTCTTTGAATATTTGAAAAACTCTGTGAGTTTCTTTTCTTTTTGATATCTTCCTACGGGAGCCAGTAATACTACAAACTCATCATCTATGTTCAAATCAAGTAGATTGTCTAGTTTATTTTGTTCATAGTATCCAATAGCGACGGTTCCCAGATTTATTGCTTCACAAGACATGTAGAGATTTTGACAGGCAGTGCCCAAATCTATAGAAATGAACTTGTGAGAGAGAATAGTATAACGCCATTCGGTCCGATAAGGAACAGCGGTCCAAATGAAAATGATTGGAGCAGTTCCTACAAACTTCTGATCAAATGCCAGTTTGCCCATAGTTACTTCAGCATCTTCAATCTCTTTTATGAACAATAATTGATGACTAAATGAGATGTAACGATAGAGACCTGGTTTCAATCCTTCTGCTCTATTGATAACGAGGTATGTTTCAAGTGGACTCTTAGCTCCAGCAGATGGAACAGTACGTTTGACTCCTCGACCAGATTTGAGTACCTGTTTCACGCCTTGTGTACACCAGAGGAGAAATGAGATTTCTTCCAATGAAAGAGATTCTGAGGTGTATTTTCTCCTACTAATCCTATTATTAACCAGATCAAGATACGAGGTATTACCTATAGAGAATTCATTAGGAGGAACCAGATCGATGAGGTGTGCATCTTCAGGAAAAGGTTGTTGAAATAATGGAGGGGGAATTTTCTTTCGTTCATCTGATTCCGGAACTACCTCTTCAAATTCTTCAGAATCAAAAAATCGTAGGAACTTTCTTCCTTCTCTCATAGCTAACCTTGTCTGAATCGAATTTAAAGAAGATTAGATTCCAGCAAGATTAAGTATGATAATAGATTAGTCAGTGTGCAAAATGATTATCTGCCGACATATGTCGGGAGAGTTCATATAGCCATTTACTACATCACTATAGTATGCCACTTTTCGAGTTTGTATTCAGAGCCTTCTACGATAATCCCTTTGGCAAAGTCACTGAAGAAAATCCTTCAGTGCAGCTATATCAGTGGTGTAATGATACGCACGATGTTATAGAATTGATTCTCCAGAAACCAGAGGATTACAGACAGATACGAGATGGGTTCTCAAAATCCGTTGAGATTTTAGATGAAATAGACGATGGCGCAAATATCCATGTCATTACAAGGATGTGTGCATGCGGAGGACCAGGTACTGTGAGTAGTTATCTAAATAATCCAAATCTACTCCTTATACCACCTATAACCTATGAGAAGGGATGGGAGTATTTCAGAATCATTGCATTCAGACATGAAGGGATCACAAAACTGGTTGGAGAGTTACAGGAAGCAGGATTCAAAGTGGAAATTCTCAGAAAGGTTCCTTTTGATGGATATATTGCTAGTTCATTGACATTATCTACAGATGCATTATTCTCTGGATTGACGGAGAAACAAATGGATGCACTTCTGACAGCATATGCTCAAGGTTATTTCAGATATCCCCGAGGTTCGGATCTTCAGACCATTGCATCAAAAGAAAAGATTAGCAGGACCACCTTTTTGGAACACCTGAAAAAAGCTGAGAATAAGATTATCACCGCACTTATGCCACATATTCAACTTTTCAGGAAAATTCCTCAAGATCGGAAAGAATCTATGCACATCCTAGCTGATGCATAATTTACTCACAGCACATTGTCCATTCTTAGAGAGTTCTGAAGAGCCCATCAAGTCTTGCTCTAGCAAGTGGTTCTGTAGCTAGGAAGCTCTCTAATTGATCGCATGGATAATCCTTACAGTTTGCACAAGTCTTCACGTTTCGCTTCTCTGCACATGGGCGGATATGACAGATACTCTGACACCAACCAGAGATTCTATCTGAAAGGCATCCATCACAGACAATATCCTCGACAGTGAATTCTGTACCAAGTTCACGATTCCAGCGTTCAGCTACTTGCTTCATTCGTTCTGTATCATTAGCCTGAGTTGCTATGTATGCATCACATTTGTAACAATCAAGACCACAGTATGCAATATGTTCAGACATGTTACTCTTTCATCTCCTATCGAATGAATGACATCCTTTGAACTGTTGCTAGGCCAAGATTTCGTCTTTGTTCTAGTTCTCTTACTGCTTTTTCAGATGCTAGATATCTACGAAGTTCTGCTGATTTTCTATCATAGACGTCAATCTGTTTTGATGTCTTCATTGGGATTCTTTTTGTATGTGGGACTGGTTCACATTCGGGAATGAATTGTTGCTTTTGTGTACATTCCATATTTATCACCAGTAGTAATGGTATGGAGAAATGGCATAACTTTTCTACCGACACATGACGGGTGCATTTTTTCGTGGAAAATCCATTTTACTTCAACTAGTATCTTTGGGCAACTCTTTCCCTTGCTTGTATGCCTCTAACTATGAAAATCAATGAAACAATTGCGAATGAGCTGCAAGCTATGAGAGAAAAGCCCCCATAAGATAGGCCAAATGTGCTCCATCCATAAAGAGCTAGTGACATAAATACAACCAGAAGACATGACCATGCTGGAATCCCAGCAGCTCTTTGGCAATCAGGAGAGCAATATAATTTGTATTCACCTTTTTTCCAATCATCTCCTTCAGTTGACCCGCAATAGTCGCATCTTGCATGAAATTTTCTTCCCATTAGTACCACTATTTTATACTCACTTAGAGAACCACTTAAATTCTTGGAGGTTCTACAGCAGAAATCATGACGGGTGCGAATATCTCGTCTTTTGTAGGAGATTTAGAGTTTATTAGAACTAACAGATTATCAAGAATGTTTAAGAGCTTCAGACGAGTGATATTACTGGAAATAAGTTATTTTTTGGAGTGTTGACTCCAGCAATAATTCCACAACTCACCATGGTGAATGAAAATCACCAAGTACCCTTTGAGAATAGTAGGGTGAATTCTTTCTGTTCATTGGAGAGATGGTTTATGACGGTAGAGTCGGATATCTTAATCCGAAATGGCACATTAGTCGATGGCTCAGGAAACACCTCCTTCAAAGCAGATTTAGAAATATGTGGTGGTCGAATCTCTCATATCGGGCAAGAGGTTTCCACTGAATCTAGAGCGATCATAGATGCAAAGGGACAGGTCATTTGCCCAGGATTCATTGATATTCACAGCCATTCCGATGGGAGCATACCATTTGACAACCGTATCGAATCTATGATAAGACAAGGGGTCACTACATCAGTCATCGGTAATTGTGGATCCTCTCTCGCTCCCATCAATGAAGACACTCTTGATGTCATCCAGAAGGAGTTGGACATCTTCTCACCTGCTGGTCACAATCTGAATATCACTTGGCGTAGCTTTGATGAATACCTGAATACAGTAGAAAAGACAAGAATACCTATCAATGTAGTACCGCTTGTTGGTTTTGGGACAATTAGGATTGCAGCTGGACCATCATTTGAAAATCGTGAACCAACAAAGAGAGAATTTGCCCGTATGAAGGCATATGTCAAAGAAGCAATGATTGCTGGTGCTTTCGGTCTCAGCACAGGTCTGTATTATCCTCCACAATCCTATGCTTCAACTAGTGAGATTATCAAGCTGGCAAAGACTGTAGCAAATTACAATGGATTATACTTCTCTCATATAAGGGGAGAAGGAAAAACAGTAGTTCAATCTATCAAAGAACTGATTAAAATTGTAGAAGAATCAGGCTGTAGAGGAGGGCAAATTGCACACCATAAAATATCTGGACGACCATATTGGGGAACAAGCAAAAAGACACTAAAGCTGATTGCGGATGCAAATAAACGAGGCACTCGAATCACTTGTGATCAATATCCTTACAATCGCGGAATGACCTCACTAGTATCATTATTGCCTCCATGGGTTCATGAAGGCGGTATGGAGAGCCTACTTTCAAGTCTCATAACATCTGAAACACAACAAAGAATCAAGAGTGATATTGCAGCTGGAGTTAAGGGATGGGAGAACGTCGTTAAAGAGATTGGATGGGATAGGATATACATTGCATCAGTCAAGACTGAGAAATGGATGTCAATTCAAGGAAAGAGTCTGGAACAGATAGCAAATGAACTGGAATACAACGATGTATTCTTACTTCTATTTCAACTTCTACTTGATGAGGCCGCAGAAGTATCCATGACCATCGAGAGCATGGATGAACAGGATATCCAACGTATTATGACTGATAAGCATACCATGATAGGAAGTGATGGTTGGGGTATTTCCCCGACAGGAATCTTTAGCCAAAGCAAACCTCATCCTCGATCCTATGGAACATTCCCAAGAATCTTGGGTAAGTATGTTAGGGAAGAGAAAGTGCTGACCTTAGAAGATGCTATCTGGAAAATGACAGGATTTCCAGCGAAAACTCTTAATCTAAAAGATCGGGGACACCTACAAGAGGGGTTCTGGGCAGACATAGTTGTATTCAATCCAAAAACAATACGAGATAGGGCCACTTTTACGAATCCCCACCAATTTCCTGTTGGAATTCGAAATGTGATTGTTAACGGAGAGATAGTCGTGGATAAGACTTCACAATTAGATGTCTTTCCTGGTAAAGTACTCAGAGGAAATGCGTATTCTGCTCATTGAGGCGTTGCAGTTGGAAAATCGACATACTTAGCGGCAGCTTCGACCTCCTTTAGCGCGTCAGCGAAAATCTCTAATCCGGCTTCAGCTAGTTCTGTGGTGATCACAAGTGGAGGCATAAATCGGACAACGTTGGAGAAATGTCCTCCAATCTCAACGATGAGCCCTCTCTGGTAGCAGGCTGTTCGTACCTTCTTTGCAAACTCAGGCCAAGGTGTTTTGGTCTTTTTATCCTTAACAAATTCAATACCTAACATCAGACCCTTACCACGAATATCTCCAATAAACTTGCAGTCATCTAGTAATTCAACCATCCATGGAAGAAATATGTCATCACCTAGACGAGATGCGTGTCTCCAAAGCTTATGTTTCTTGATGAATCTCAAAGATGCTACTCCCGCTGCTAAAGCCACTACATTGCCTCTGAATGTTCCTACATGGGCTCCCTTTTCCCATGTGTCAAGAGCCTCATCAAAGACCAAGACCGATAATGGAAGACCGCCTCCGATTCCCTTTGAGATGGTCATAATATCAGGGATTATTCCTGCGTGTTGGTATGCCCACATCTTTCCAGTCCTTCCCATACCAGCCTGAATCTCGTCTAATATGAGAGGAATACAGTATTCACTTGAAATTCGCTTGACCTCTTTGAGGTATTCAATTGGAGCTGGAAGCGATCCTCCTTCACCTTGGACTGCTTCTATAATGATGGCAGCTGGGTCAACAACACCCGACTTGGGATCCTCTAATACATGTTCGAGATACTTTGCACATTCAAGATTGCATTCTGCATAATCTTGTCCAAAAGGACAACGATAGCAGTACGCATATGGTACGAAGTGTACCTCAGGAATCATTGGAATCAAGCTCTGTTTCAGTGATTTGTTTGCTGTCAGAGTTATTGCACCGGCAGTCATCCCATGGTACGCTCCTTCAAAGGAAATCATTCCTATCCTACCTGTGTTAAACTTGGCTAGTTTCATCGCGGATTCTACTGTATCTGAGCCTGTAGGAGCAACAAAAAGGAGCTTGGCATTATTCTTCAATTTCGTTGGGAGGACTGAGAGTAGTTCATCTATCATTTCCATTCTAATAGGCGTTGGAAAATCTAACGTGTGCGTTAGTTGTCCCATTTGCTCCTTCGCGGCTTCGACAATCTCTGGGTTACAGTGGCCCACATTTAGAACACCAGCCCCTGCGAAAAAGTCAATGTAGATGTTTCCATCAACATCTTTGAGTGTTGCACCTTTTCCCTCTGCGAAAGCAACTGGAATTGCTTTGGGATAGGATACTGCTGCGCTTTCAGCACGATCTTGCTTCAGTAATATCTCTCTTGATAGAGGACCTGGAGGTTTTACATGGATTATCGCTGAATTTGACAGGTGAAGGTCTCTAAACTTATCATCTGACATTGTATCTGCATCTCCAAAAAGCAATATTTTCCATCGGGTATGTGGAAATTTATTCACGGTTTCCTTGTATCCGACTGTTTCACAAATATAAATGACAAATTTGCCTATAACCATTGTTAAAATCATCATTAATACAACAGAAGTAGAGTGTATGGCAGGTTAGAAGGGATTTGAACCCTTGGATATATTTTTCATAATGTTTCCTAGAATCAATCAATACGAGGTTAGAAAAAATGGACAGATGGAAGTATTTTGATGTTACACACAAGCATCATAGTTTCTGTAATCCAATGATTGATGAGAAATTCGAACGATTCTGTAACTTACTCAGTCTATCAAAAGATTCACGAGTTCTTGACATCGCATGTGGAAAGGGAGAGGTCTTAGTCAGACTGGCAGAAAAATACGGAATCTCAGGTGTAGGAGTTGATATTTCTCCGTTTTTTATCAAAGACTCTAAAGAAAAACACCATCAAAGAGCCTCTGAAACTGATTTAACTTTCATCGAATTAGATGGTGCGAAATATCAACCTGCATCTGGTGAACTATTCGATGCGGCGATGTGTATTGGGGCAAGCTGGATCTTCGAGAATCACATTGGAACTCTCAGAGCCCTTAAGAAAATGACAAAACCTGGAGGTCTTGTGATTGCTGGTGAGCCTTTTTGGTTGAAAGAACCTGACACTGAATATCTTGAAGCTGCTGGTATTACTCGTGAGTTTTCTCGTTCACATAAAGAGAATGTATACCAAGGTGAAGAGATTGGACTCTCTTGCCTCTTTACACTTGTATCTAACAAAGATGATTGGGATCACTATGAAACTCTTCAGTGGTGGGCTGTTGATAATTATATCCAATCACATAGGGATGATTCAGACAATCAGGAACTTCTTGAAAAGACAAAGATGGAGAAAGAACTCTATCTAAGGTGGGGCAGAGATACTATCAACTGGGCAGTGTATATTTTTAGAAATCCATAGAAATAGATGGTGGGCCAAGGGGATTTTTCCCTTCAGAAATCTTGCTTAGAAATCCACGCTTAATTGGGAGTGAGTCTATCAACCAAACCGGAGGATTGTCAAAGACGAATTGTTACATCAGGAGGTATGTAGGTGACTAAGAATGACAAGCAAATTATTGCAATAGTTGGTAGTCCACGTCGCAATGGAAATACAGAGTTGATTATTGATAGTATCATTGAAGGGGCTAAAGATGCTGGAGCCATATCTCGAAAAATCATCCTTCAAGACCTAAATATTGCTCCTTGTAAGGCATGCAATTCCTGCACTAAGACTGGTTCATGCATTCATAAAGATGATATGAACGATCTCCTGACTCTAATGTTCGATAGTGATATCTGGATTCTAGGAACACCTGTCTATTGGTGGGGACCTACCGCCCAGTTCAAAGCCTTCTTGGACCGATGGTATAGTGTAAACGACCGTAGTCAATTCAAAGGAAAAAAGATAGTCTTGGTAATCCCATCAGGAGGTGCAGGGGAGTATAATTACGGTCCTACAAAAGACATGATAGAGAGAGTTATCCCCTATCTTGGAATGATTCATGTAAGAACGATTCTTGCCTCTGGTATTGGAAAAAAAGGAGCAGTAGAAAACTATCCAGACATTCTGGATTCTGCTAGACTAACAGGTAGAGAAGTTGGTAGTTGATATTCATAGTAAACAATATGAAAGAAGATAGTGGCGGGTCAGGGGTGATTTGAAATCAATTTACATTCGACCAGAATTGTCTTTCATCATTCATGTAGAAAATCTTGTTACCTCGTGCAGTCGTAGTAGGTTCATGTAGATGATATGCATTGTATCCATCTGGAATCAATTCATAGTACTCTCTTGCTGGTAAATTATCCTGGCCAAATGTACTGACACGAGGGCAACGAATCTTGAATATGAATGCAGAAAGGAACCAAGGATAACTAACACCCAAGATGAAATTGCTCAGCTTAAGCCTTACCTCTTCGAAACGGCTTCGACCGACATGCATCAAATTCAATGTGTCACCTGTGATTAAACGTTCTCTAATCTCACTCACACCAAGGATAGAATGTTTTTCATCGATCAAATATAAACCAAAGTCTGGGTCCATCAGTATCCATTTTCTAAGCTCTTTCGAATATACTGATGTCACAAAATGACTCTCCTGCTCCTCATTGGAGTGCGGCAAAAGGTGCGTATGGCGAGAAGTAATTCCCATGGAGAGATATACCTCGTTCAAAATCACTGTCTTCATGTAACAGTTTAGCTGCATACCCTCGTCGGTTGCCTTACGAATAAACGTGATTGCATTGAGTTCCTCAGGAAATTCAGGTTCATTCTCGTGTCCTGATAATTGGTATACCCAAGTCATTAAATTGATGATTCTTTCTACTTCTGATCCCTCACCAGCTATGGAATCCAAATCAAAGGTTTCACGCAGCTTTCTCAAGTTCTCATCCTCTGGTCCAGCATAACGAAATTCCACGTCAAGAGGATATCCAGTTCCTTTTGCGGAAAAATGGGGATGTTTTTGCAGGAGATTATGCCATTCTCTTCCCATTTTCGCATATTGGCTACGTTTGCGAATTCTCGGAAACATAAACCAGATAGCAATGATTGAAACGATTATAGACAAGAATAGTAAAAACATAGTCCCCGCTCCGAAAACATTGATGAAGAAGACAAAATTCGCTAAATATATCTCGTTTTTGATAAACGCCATGTTTTAGAGATATTTCAAATCACTATCTCGCAAAGATGCCTGTGAACTATGGTATGAAAAGGAGATGAATGAATCTCAATAGATCATGGCGGGCCAGGGGGGATTTGAACCCCCGACCAACAAGTTAAGAGCTTCAACACACAAGGAGGGTCCTTCGTGTACTGTCGCTATGCCTGGCTTAGCCACTGGCCCGTGGTTTTGCCTCAGCTCGATTTCAGTTTATAGAGATTTTGGTGAAGCTGAGATTCATCATTGGGTTGTCCTTTTGCTTTGCCTGAGGGCGATAGCTAGTCCGATGAGTATGACCCCTACTATGGCTAGGAAGTATTGGAGATTTCCTACCCATTCTTGTACTATCTCTTGCCCCGGAGTGAAACCGGCAATGATAACACACATGATTCCTACTACTAGTAAAATGCCCATTGCATAAAGTCTCGTTCCACCTTAATCACCAAATACAATCTGTGGAATCAAAGGCTAATAAGCTGTGTACTTGGGTGTGTCAGTATTCGTTCCATCGAAAATCTAAGTAAAGTAAGAAACCCAGCTGCAATCTGCATGAACCAGCTGCAAATAATTAAATGGTCACTTGTGATTCCTAATATGAGTTTCAATGAGAGGGATTTCGCCGGAACTAACTCCATTCATCATACTTGTTATTATCATGACCATGTTTTTACAACCATTAGTAATGGCTCAGGTTGCAGATTCATATTTTGAGCCTGAAACTGAGGATTCTGTACAGTGGACTCTGATGTTTATGGGTCAGCGAGTGGGACCAGATCATATCTATGGTAACTTCACAAGAGGAGTGACCTTCAATGAAACTCCCGAGTATGTTGAATTCTGGATTACTGATATTGAAATAATAGATGATGAAGAGCATACAGTTCAATATCTGCAAATGAATTGCACTGCAGCACCATACGAGTTCAGCTTCAGTACCTTAGATTGGTCAGAAGGAGAACATGATGTTGTAGTAATGGTAGCATATCCAGGTCTTCCTGGTACGAGTGGGGGTGGAAGAACCTATGTCTTTGAACATCAGGATAGGTCTGGTGAGCAGGTATGGTATACAGGTGCCACCATAGGGATCTACATACTCTCGATAGCTGTAGTGTTTGGCATTGGATTTGGCTTCTACAAACTATACAAACGGAGACCAAAAACTCGTTTATCTAGATTTGAGTGAGTTGTTAACTCACTTCAATTTCTGTACAAGAATCAAGATACGTAGATGTCACAATCCATATAACGAAGGCACACCTAGCTCGAACTATCTCTAGGATACGGAGGCTCAACGGATGAGCGACCATAAGAAATTGTACGATTCAGTGTTTGAAAAATTGGAAAGTCATGATCGTTGGATGCAGAACACAATTAATCTCATTGCCAGTGAGAATGTATCATCACCAGCAGTGAGGTCTGCAATAGTTTGTGACTTCAGAGACCGTTATGCAGAAGGATGGCCTGGTGAGCGAGTCTATGCAGGTTGTAAATACATAGATGAAGTTGAACTAATCACCATTGATCTAGCCAAAAAACTCTACAGAGCAGAATTTGCTGATGTAAGACCAGTATCAGGTGTTGTAGCTAATCTGGCAATGTACACTGCAGCAATGGAACCCACTGAGAGAATGATGGCATTATCAATTGCCCATGGTGGACATATCTCTCATGCACGTGCTAATCTAGGTGGAACAGCAGGTGCAATCAGAGGTCACAAAGTAAGAAACTGGATCTTTGATGACCATGAGTTCAATATTGATGTGGACGCAAGTATTGATGAAATTAGGAAACTCCAAGAGAAGGGGGATGAGATCAAATTCCTTTTGTTTGGTGGTAGTGTATTCCCATTCCCACACCCAGTGAAGGAGTTCAGGGAGATTGCTGATGAGTATGGAATGAGTATTGGATACGACTCAGCACATGTTTCAGGTCTAATTGCATCAGGTTTCTTCCAGGATCCCTTGCGTGAAGGTGCAGACATGATGACAACCTCCACTCACAAGACCCTTCCTGGACCACAACATGCGATGGTTCTTGCTAAAGAAGAATGGGCTGATAAAATTAAGAGAGCATCATTCCCTGGTCTGCTCAGTAATCACCATCTTCACAACGTTGCAGGTCTTGCTATTGCATTAGCAGAGATGATTGAGTTTGGAAAGGATTACAGTCAACAGATTATGAAGAATGCCAAGGCTCTTGCACAATCACTCCACGAGCGTGGCTGGCAAGTAATAGCTGAGCATAAGGGATTCACCCAGTCTCATGTGGTCCTTGTTGATGTCACTGAGACTCCATTAGGCGACGGAGCAAAGTGTGAAGAGACCCTTGAAGATGCTAATATCATCATCAATCGAAACCTCCTCCCATGGGATAAGAAGAGAGGTAGAGATTACAGAACACCTGGTGGTATCCGTTTAGGTACAAGTGAGATGACTAGACTAGGAATGAAAGAGTCAGAGATGGATGCTATTGCTGACTTCATGACCAGAGTCGTGATGAAAGGCGAAGATGTGAATAAGGTAGCTGCTGATATCAGCGAGTTCCGTAAGGACTACCAGAAAGTACACTTTGCCTTTGAGAATGATACCCCAGCGTATGAACATCTCAGATTCAGGTAATCTAAGGGTCCGATTTGATTCGGACCCCTTGGGGGTCTTGTATGAAGATTGAAGATGCACAGGAAATGATGCGTGAGGTCTACTGGGAGCGGGATAAGAAGAGGGGCATAAAGGGCACTCTTCAAAGAACGCGAGAAGAACTTGTTGAGCTGGGTGACGCTATCCTAGAGATGGAAGGATCAAAAGAGATTGAAGAGGAGATAGCTGACGTCTTTGCTTGGCTATGTTCTCTTGCAAATCTATTGGATATCGATGTTGCTGAAGCATTCTACAGCAAATACACAGATGCTTGTTCAAAGTGCAAACAGAGTCCCTGTGAATGTCCGGATGAATGAAAAGATAGAGCTCATAAGTTGGTAATCGTACTAATTGAAGTCCATCTCAGAAACAAGGAGTGACAGAAATTGGTACTGTTAACTGGTGAAGAGTATATTGAGAGCCTACAAAACCGAGGCCCCCTTACGATCTATCTCATGGGTCAGAAGGTTGGCGATCCAATCAATCATCCAATCATTAGGGCTTCAATCAATTCCATTGCACTCACCTATGACTTAGCACACAGAGCTGAATATCGAGATATCATGACTGCAAAATCAATCCTTACAGGTGAGACCATCAATCGTTTCTGTCATCTTCATACAAGTACAGAAGACCTTCAGAATAAGGTCAAGATGCTCAGGCTCCTTGGACAGAGCTGTGGAACCTGTTTCCAAAGATGTGTTGGAATGGATGCTCTCAATGCTGTCTATCTTACAACCTATGAGATAGATCAGAAACATGGAACTCAATATCATCAGAGTTTCATCGAGTATGTCAAACAGGCTGAGAAGAACGACTGGGTAATCGATGGATGTATGACAGATCCAAAGGGAGACCGTAGTAAACGACCCTCTGAGCAAAAGGACCCTGATGTCTTTGTCCATGTCACTGAACAGAGAAAGAATGGTGTGATTATCCGAGGCGCAAAGGCTCACCAGACAGGAGCTATCAACTCACATGAACATCTAATCATGCCAACTTTAGCTATGCGTGACCAGGACCAAGACTTCACCATCTGTTGCTCTGTTCCTGCAGATGCTGAGGGAATCACATACTATTATGGCAGACAGTCCTGTGACCTGCGACGGTTAGATGAAACAGCAGAGGGTGATATCGACTGTGGAAATGCTGCCTATGGCGGGCAGGAATGTCTGGTAATCTTCGAAGATGTCTTTGTCCCCACTGAACGTATCTTCATGAATGGTGAGAATGAGTTCTGTGGTCGTCTTGTGGAGTCATTCTCAGCATACCACAGGCAGAGTTATGGCGGCTGTAAGGTAGGGGTTGGCGATGTTCTGATC
>PJER01000115.1 GCA_002825465.1 Candidatus Thorarchaeota archaeon MP8T_1 | reverse complement strand
AAGAGCCCCCAAAACCACAACAGAGTAAGGGATGTTGCGCACGTATTTGTGAGTGTTGGCTTTACCTGTTGTGTGCTGGCCTCTTACTCGTTCTGCTAGTTGTGTTTCTTGGAATATACAGTGGTCTATTCATATTCTAAAAGCAGATTGTCATTTCAGTGATTCTCTGCGATTTTTGTACAGCCATCTAACTTATAACCAAACACAAGTAGGTAGGCACAAATCTATCTCATGGAGAAACGGTTTTCGTGGCTGACACTGAAGACTCAAATAGTATATACCCCGCTCACGAAAGCGGGCTTGTTCATCGAATAATGAGGGCCTTGGAACTTACTCAAGGCGTGGAAATTGCACGACGCTATCTGGCTATGAACGCGTTCGACGGCGCACTCACGATGCTTGGTCTTATTCTGGGAGGTCTCCTAACAATCAATCCCCTAAATCCGCAACCAGGATTTTCTGCTATTCTTCTTGCTGCTTTTGGCACAAGCATGGCTATGGCTATATCGGGATTCAGTGGCTCTTATCTTGCAGAGAGTGCAGAAAGAGACCGTGAGGTAGAAGATCTAGGACGAGCTATGTTGACTGATATGAGCGATTCAATGTATGCAAAGGCTGGAAGAACTACATCTGTGGTTGTAGCTCTTGTTGATGGGGCTTCTCCTGCGATAGCTGCATTTCTGATAATTATTCCTCTATTCTTTGTACCCGTTGGTTATCTCGACTATCACATTGCGTTCTATATCTCGATAGGAATCTGCATGACGTTGCTGTTTTCCTTGGGTCTGTTCTTAGGAGCAGTATCAAAGAAGAATATGTGGTCATATGGCGCAAAGACCCTCTTTGCAGGAATAGCTACTGCTGCCTTGATGCTGCTTGTCTCTTGGTTGACAGGAGCCGCTGGTTGATATGTTTGATGACCTTCCACGTGAAAGAATCGCATTCTTACCCACTCCACTTCATAGACTCAAGAACCTAGGTAATTCAATAGGCCTCGATGAACTATGGATTAAACGCGATGACCAGACTGGTCTCTCTTTTGGTGGTAATAAAGTCCGTAAGCTTGAGTATGTCTTGGGTGATGCACGAAAGAACAAGGCTGACACAATTGTCACAGTCGGCGGGGTCCAAAGTAATCACTGCCGACAAGCAGCGGCAGCGTGTGCTGTGGTAGGTCTAAGATGTATTCTACTTCTAGGTGGGGAGGAACCTGCACATTATACTGGGAATTTGCTTTTAGACCGAATGTTAGGAGCAGAGATCAAATTCTATCCCAACGATGGATTATTGACACTTCATACTAGGCTGAATGAAGTGATCGAGACACTGAAAGACTTCGGCCTTAATCCCTATGCTGTGCCCGCTGGGGCAGAAATGCCTGTAGGAACAATTCCCTATGCAATTGCCATGGAAGAGCTTCTTGCTCAGGTCAAGGCTGAGCAGTTCGTGCCCGGAAAAATACTTGTGCCAACAGGAACTGGTGGTACTCTAGCGGGTATCATAGTGGGCGCTCATATGCTAGACCTCGATATTGATATCATTGGCGTGAGTGTCTTGAGTGATGCTGAGACTACAAAGGATCGAGTGGGTAGCCTAATCTCTAGGATTATTGATGAATACCCCGAGGTTGGTGCTTTCAAGCCAAAGATCAATGTAGACGATAGTTTCATCGGTGAAGGTTATGGAATATTGAGTGATGGAGTCAAGACAACTCTCGATATGTTTGCAAAGATGGATGGCATAATCCTAGACCCGGTGTACACTGGAAAAGCAGGACTCGCTCTCATCAGAATGGCTCTTAATGGAGACATTGCACATGACACTCCGACAGTGTTCTGGCACACAGGAGGGCAACCCGCCCTCTATGCGTATCCTGAGCTTGGCGATGTTTAGATATGCATTTGCGCCTAAGAAGTAACCCTTATCAAACTCCTCGGTCTGAAAGAGGGATGATTATATACCCCACTAAGTTACATCTATTATGATATAATGGGGGCATTATGTTGCAAAATGAGATGCTAGAATTTAAGAAAAACTTCGAGGAACGTTTGGCTGCCGCTCAGAAGGAAAAAGTGCGTATAGTCATTAAGGAGCAATATGCGGACGCTTTTGACGTTCTAGAGGACTGCGAGAACGCTCACCTCATACCTGGTCTAATTGGTCCGCCCGGGGTTGGAAAAACTCTGATTCTCAGAGCGTATGCCGAGAAGACAGGTCGCGAACTATACTGGGTTACAGGTGACGAAGGAGTCCGACCTTCTCACCTGACGGGTGCGTTCAATCCTAGCATAGTCCTCAACAAGGGATTCTCTCTGGAAGCGTTTGAGCCTGGACCCTTGCTTAAGAGCATGGTCTTCGGGGGTGTCTTTGGTCTCAACGAGGGCAACCGGCTCAGTGAGTATGTTCAGAATTCCTTATTGGACCCTTTTGAGGAAGGCTCAATCAGTGTCCAGCGGCTCGGCAGAATCAAGGCAAGCGAGGGATTCTTTCCAGTCTTGACAATGAATCCAGAGGAAATGAGTGGTGCGCATAGACTGAGCGAGGCACTACGAGACCGTATACGAGTGTGGATACGATTAGGCTATCCGCGCAAAGAAACTGAATTAGAAATCATCAAGATGAACAGCCCGGAGTATACACTCTCAGACGCTGTTCTGGAAAAGATCTATGGGCTCGTATCAGCGACACGTGTAAGCACTGACATTGAGATTCCTGCAAGCATAAGAGCCGGAATCTCCATTGCAAGACTTTCTGCAGAGATGACTAAACGCCAGAAGGAGAAGACCATCTCGCACGCTACACTGTCATCGGCAGCAACATACGTTCTTGTTGGAGCACTGCGCTTCAGGCCTGGCATCGATGCAGAGCCGGCAGTAAACTCACTAGTCAGAAGGAGCCTCGGGAGCTAACCTGGATGGCAACTCAGCCCAAGATCTCGCCTCTACCAAGCAATGCACCTCACTTCGCACATGAGTTCACCAAACGCATGCGTTTGAGGAAAGATGTGACTAAGAAGCCAAGCGTTCGCCAGACGCAGTCAATTCCTCAGCTTCTGTCTGCAAGATATTTCAAGAATGGAAAATTGACCCTTGAAGACTTCCTAGAAGCAGCAATCTACACAACTTTCCCTCCAGACCAGAAGATTGCACGAGAGGTGGCAGAGGATATTCTCTTAGGCCGTGAGAAGGAGGAGAAGAAACCCACACCTGACCAGCAACAGGTTGCTATCCAACAAGGAAAGTCAGACGCGCTGTCAAAAGTGATGGATCAAATTAAGCGAGAACAGGAACTTGCCAAGATCATTCAAAAGGACAAGGTCGAGGCTGGTTATGAGTATCTACTAAAACTTCGAAAGAAGCGAGATAAACGCCTGTACAACGCTGCACATGACTATCTTACCGATGGCGAGATTGTGCTTCGAGGCTTAACAAATGATCAGGAATTGAAGCAAACCGCGGCTCAAGAGCTTATGGAGCATTTTGGAGGTCTTTCAACAAAAGACATCCAGAACTCAAAACCACTAGATTGTCTTGACGAGGTGTGTAATTCACCAAATGCAGCTGAGCAAATAGCTGCAAGCTCACTCCGGGGAGACCCTGACATTGAAGAGCGGTTTTCGGAACTTGCTCAGCGAGACACAACAACAGCGGCACGTGCCTTGCGTCACATGGAGGAGCTCGGGTCTCTCACACCTGAGCAGCAGAAAGCAATGGATCAAAAGCTGCAAGATGCTTTAGATGATCTCAGTGAGGCTGCCGACTACGCAAGAGAACTTGGGAGAGTTCCAGATAATCTTGACAAGTTCATCAAGAACGCTCCTCAGCAGTTTTCACTCAGTGATGCAGCCGCATTTGCTCAGAAAATTAAAGAAGCAACGGGAAAGGACATCATGGATGATCTCCTGAAGCAGTATGACCAGCAATTTGATTCTGGAGCTGGAAATCGTGTTGATATGCGACAGCTGGCGGAGAATGCTCGTGACAATGCAAATTGGGAAAGTCTAGTGAACAAGCAGACACAGAGTCTAATTGAAAGTGCTGACTCTCGTTCTTCGCCTTCTGATTTTCTAAGGTCTTCCCTTGCTCAGAATCAGCCACACCAAGATAATCTCCCAAGTCAAGCCACGAAGCAGCAATGGGACAAGGCAATGAGTAAGTTAGCTAACTCTGCTGTAGAACGGTCTCCGACGAAACAGAAACAGCATCTTCGACAGACTGTAAAGCATGTATCAAGACTTGGACAGGTTCCCTCCACTGACACAATAAGAAAGGCTGGCGAGAAACTTGGAATGACCGAGGAGGAGATTCTAGAGTTGATTAATCCCTCATTCGAGGTCATCAAGAAGCTCATTCAATCAGGTGTAAAGGATTTTGAACGACTACATAACCTCATGTCATCAGCTGGGCTATCTCATCAACAATTGAGGCAACTTGGAGACCTTGCATCTCAGATGGGTAATCAGAGTGCTCTTGGCGCTGTCGCCCACGAGGATTTGCATGCTGCAATGGGTACACAAGGTTCAGGCACGTATCGCCGGGGATATGGTTACCAAGGTCAGCAGTCTAGCGCTCCAGGTCAACCTTACGATAAGGATAGAGCAAATATGGCACTTGGCGGCCTTCTGGGTGGTCCTGCTACGAATATCATAAAAATCTGGTATACGTACAGGGACGATCTTCCGCCTGAATTGAAACAGAAACTACGTGATATAGCAAAGAGGCTCTTGATTGATCTTGGAATGAGATACGCAAAGCAAACAATGGGTTCAAGTATGCTCGGAGGTATACAGGAATCAACCACCGTCAGACCTTTTAGAATTGGAGATGAAATTGACCTAATTAATCTTGAAGAGACCATTGATCTACTTCTGGCCGAGGGACGAACAAACTTCAAAGTCATTGAGACCTCGGATTTTCTGGTCACTGAGACCTATATGGGGCATCGAGCCTTCTATTGGGCGCTAGACAAGAGTGGCTCTATGGACTCACCAAAGAAACTTGGAATGCTAGCAATCTCAGTCATGGCAGGACTCTATGGAGTCAAGAAGGATGATTTTGGCGTGGTTCTTTTTGATAATATGACGCATGTTGTCAAGGAAATTGCTAATCGGAATATTTCAGTAGAGAAGGTAGCGGCAGATCTATTAGAGGCGCGGGCTGGTGGAGGAACTGGCGGACAGGAATCTATGAAGCTTGCCCTAAGAAACTTCGAGGACACAAGAGCGAAGGAGAAGATATTCATCTTCAGCACTGATATGTATCTGAGTGACCAGCAGGTGTGTGAGGACCTTGCAGAGAGGATGAAACCTCTCGGGATAAAGATGATCATTCTTGTGCCTACACATGAGCATAATCCTCAAGCGGCACATAGCTTGGCAAAGAAGGCGCATGGCGTTGTTTTGGAGATCAATTCAGTTGAGGAACTTCCTGCAAAACTTCTACGAGTGACAAATTATTAACTCACGGAACAAATCCGGCCTTTTCAGCTAGGGATTTGTCTTTTGCCTCACAGACCCAAAACTTGTAGGCACAAATATAGTCAGTTGTATCTCTGAGATCGATGAGGGTCGGACTGAAGATCCTTCGCATCAGTCTCATATATCTATAGAAAGGATCTCCCGGTGGAACAACCTCAGCGACACAATTAATCTGGTAACTAAGTGCCTGAGGCCACTTCTCTTGAGTCCAGAACATGTTTAGTGATACTCTAGGATCTCTCAAGATGTTCTGATAGGTCTGGTCGCCATACATTTCGGCAGCTCCAAGTCTAAAGCGGTCTATCTTTCGATCATCCAGCATGACTCTCTGATAGAGTTCAATCCTCTCATCTCGCGTTTCTTCAAATGGTCGACCTTGGAAGGAGAGTTCTATTCCTTCAAGCTCGTGAATAGTTTCTTGAAGTGCTTCATCTGTGAGTGTCAACCTGACGATTTTTTTCGCTGAATTGATCGGGAAGATATTTGATGCATTTAATGTGGAAACTGTGGGCTTCATGAGCGTCGATACATAAAGCTCATTCAATGTTTCTGGAGAGTCTACAGACCTATTTACAGCATTTGCCATTGCCTCATATACTAGATCCGGAATTGCATTCAATGGAAATGAAACTGTAAGCCCTCCAATATTGAAATCAATTCTTCTGAGCTCTCTGTCTATGAATTTTATTCCAGATGTTCCTTGCTCCGACAACTAGCTCTCACTCCACATTTTCAGCTAAGGTCTGAAGTTTTCTAATTTTGTATGATGTCAGGATAGTTATAATGATATGTCAGATATTCAATATACTCCCACCAAAATGTCATAAGAGAGAAAGAAGAACATTTTGAGGTAGAGAATCATGGTCGAAGCGTTTGAGATTGACTCCCAAGCCAAAATGGTCGAGTTTCAAGGAAGCAATGTGACTGTTGATACAAACAAGGTCCTTGTTTATATCGTACATTCGACAAAGACCATATACCTCTGGAGAGGCAAGAATGCAGCGATTTTTGAGAAACTACTTGGCACCCGGGTCGCTGCAAAGCTAAGCCATTCATATCCAAATTATCGTATCCGTCCTATATCTGAGGGCAATGAACCTGCGGCTTTTTTGCACCTAATAGGCACCCCATTAAAGTAACCAAAAGTTCAAAGTCGCAGTCTACTTTATTCTAAATGGTGCTTTTCACTGACAATTCATCGTCTTGCCTACCTATTGCGACTTCGTAATGTGCGTCAGGGTTTGATGACGCGTTCTGAGATACTTGAGAATCTTGGGAAAGAAGAGTGGAGGAAGGTCTCTGAGATTGCTGAAAAGGTCAGTGTTACATCATCAACTGTTCTCTACCATCTCCGAAATATGGAACGCGAAGAAGTCGTTGAGCGATCTTCTGAGGGCAAAGGTTGGAGATTTGCTCCTATTCAGCAGGTTGCGCTTACGGAGTATATCACCAAGAAATCACGTAAGAGATAATTCTTATCTGGTTTGACTGCGTCAACTGGAGTGATTCCGATATGAAGCATGCAATTGTGCGTTCTCCTCCTTCCACTTTTAAGAGATGCATATCCTCGCATCCGCTTCATAATCAGTTGAATCTCACACTAGCTCAAGAGCAACATAGAGAATATTGTAGAGTCCTCTCAGAATTGGGTCTTGATTTAATTGAGTTACCTGTTGATGAGACGCATCCAGATTCTTGTTTTGTTGAAGATACTGCGGTAATATTTAGAGAAAAAGCAATTGTGACGCGTATGGCAAAGGAGAGTCGCCGCGGCGAGGGAATCTCGATTGAGGAAATCCTTCGGAATTATAAACACTTGACCAGAATCAAAGCACCTGGAACTATTGAAGGTGGTGATGTAGTTCACCTACCTACCTCATTGATCATTGGCTTAACAGAGCGAACAAACCTTGAGGGAGTTTCACAGACTAGCGAATTCTTGAAAGCACAAATCGAAGTAATAGAGGATTCCGCGATCATTCATCTCAAGAGTTATGTTACATTCATTGATGATGATACAATTGTCGTGACCGAACGTTTTGCAAAACATGCGGTTCTCAATAAATTCAAGAAATTGGTCATTCCTGTAGAAGAGGAATATGCTGCAAACACTCTCACTATTAATAATCATGTTTTAGTATCATCGCGACATCCAAAATCGATCCAAATGCTAAAGGATGCGGGTTTCGAAGTCCTTAGTGTGGATATGAGCGAGTTCGAGAAATGTGAAGGTGCTATCACATGCCTCTCGTTGATTTTCTAACCAGCGTATGTTGTGCCGGGCCAACTCTCAGAGGCAGCATAGGTCGCCCATTGCGAATTACTTGATACTGAAAACGATGTATGAGGAGTGAGGTCATCATAGAGAACAGTCACAACAACAGAATCGCTTACGTTGTAGTCATCAGCACATGCAATGATTTCATACTCATATAAACCAGCATCTAAACCGTCAACATCAATCGTTACCGTTTCATTTAGCTCTGTCCAAAGTTCTAGTTGAATTAGACTAGAATCTTTAAAGACCATCCAACAAGATGGATTGTCATCAGCTATATTCCATACTATTGTGTTTCCAACTTCATTAGGAAATACATAACATCAGCTGGAGAACTGACAAAAGGTGTCATACTTGTTGTATCGGATATGATAGCACGGTTCTCGACCGCGATATCTGACTTTGAGGTTCCCAAAATAAGAAGTGCGACAAAAATACAAGAAAGGATGACCTTTTGGTTTACTAAAGACCCTCCATCACGATAGAAACGATAACACTATGTATACTTGTACATAATTCGGATTTAGAAATTACGGAAACAGGTCTGAGAAGAGTGTCTGAACATTCTTCCAATAAATTCTATCAAGAACTGGTTCTGGTAGATGTAGTCCATTTATGTAGGTTCCACCACTATTAACTGTATCATTATCTGTGAATGGCAGAGGTTCCTTTCTGACATCTGTTTCGAATAGCAGACGGAGAGCTAGATGGCGACCCATATAGTAGTCTGGTTCTGGCGTGAATGCAACACAATCTGTTCCAAAATGCATTCTATCTGAATATTTCATGAAGAAGTTTCTCGCTCTCTTTGAATCCTTGCTAAGTTCTCGAGACAACCACCTAGCAGAGCTTGTGTCGACATTGAAGTTCGAGTAGGTATCAAACCATCTTCCAAGATTATCTAGTCTATGAATTTCAGGCTGTGCAGCAAAATGGGCTATCTGGAATTTTATATCTGGATATCGACGAAGAACTCCTTCAAGTTCACTGAGGTCTCTCTCTTTTGTTGAGTAATGCGTCTTGTCTGTATATCTTGAGGCATAGTAAGTGTCTGGGTCTGACAGGTGAAGTATGAATGGAATGTCTTCATCCTTTAGAGCATCAAAGAAAGGTGCCATATCATCACTATCCATCCTAAGAGTGTCGCGATCTGCAGAAGCGCGTCCACGCATAACAGGTGCTGATTGCATCTTTGCCAGTTGATATCCTTCCTCTCTGAGAGTGGTAATTTCTCTCAGCATTGGATTCACGCCCTCTGTAAATCGAAACGCACCAGAGAAGTATTTGGCAAAGATGAAGTGATCTGGATATTTCTTCTCTGCGTACTTTTTGATATCATGACTATGACAAATCAAAACAGCTTTCTGGACTCCGAACCTGCTTTCAAGATTGACTAGTATATCTAAAGCATCAGAATCAATTCCATGTATGTGGGCATCAAAAATAGGTCCTTTGTATCTCAATCTCGAGTCCAGTCTTGGCACCTAAGAATCTCAGTGAAACACCTATTGAAAACCTTGTTCCTATGTGTAATCTCATACAATTTGGATACGATGTTTTGCGACTATCCTTTTTTATTGCAATCGATTCCAAAGACCCCTCGCGGATTCTCTTGACACTTCAGCAACATGTTGGTTTGAAACAAGTTTCAGTTGATGGTCCTTCACGACATGAACACCACCAACAAAAACATCTCTAACGTCAGAACCCCTAAACGAATTTAGCAGATGCCCAATTACAGATTCTTTGGTCATTGGCGTTGGTATACTCGTTCCATCCAAAATCACGAGGTCTGCTGCTTTTCCTTTTTCTAGACTGCCTAGTTCATCTTCCAGATTATAACATCGAGCTCCATCAAGTGTTGCCATTTTGAAAACCTGCTCAGGACTAATCGCACTTGGATTACCACTTGCAAGTCTATGGACAGTGAGGGCACAGCGCATGTTCTCGAATGGATCATAGATCCAACCATCGTTGCCTAATCCCACTGTAATTCCTTTCTCCAGCATAGAGGGCACAGGTGAAACTCCTACAGCATTCAACATGTTACTCATCGGATTGTGCGCAACAGAGGACCCGCTCTTTGCAATCAGGTCCATCTCATGACCATTTACATGCACACAATGCGCAAGAACAGTTCTCGGACCGAGAACTCCTAACCGATCGAGTCTCTCAACAGTACGTTCCCCTGAATGTTCCAAATTGTGATAGAGATCAACCAGACCTTCAGAGGTGTGAACAGTAATTGGAACATCTAGTTCGTTGGCTTCTTTTACAGTCTTCATGACAATTTCATCACCGACTGTGAATGATGCATGAATGCTCATCATTCCTGTAATGAGTGCATCTTGCTTCAATGATTTGATGAACTGAATTCCCTCGCGAAGACCTCTCTCTGCTTCTTCTGAACTGTGCCTCTCTGTCATTTCAAAAGCAATTATCCCTCGCATACCTACCTCTCTGGTTCCCCGTGCAATCGCTTCCAGACTGCCTTCGATTGAGTTCGGACCTGAGTACGTGTCTGCATAAAGAGTGGAACCATTGCAAAGCATGTCAGCAGATGCTGAGAGTGCACTTGCATAAGCGTCCTCCACAATCAATGCTTCGTCTACAGGCCACCACACCCGTTGAAGAACCTGAGCGAAATCCGTCGGAGGCTCAATATTCAAGGTTGCCCCGCGAAGTAGAATGCCATAGAGATGCGTGTGAGCGGTGATTAGTCCCGGGATAATGACGCACCCTGAAGCGTCAATGACCTGTTCAGCAGTTGCATACTTGTCGTCCGGACCAACGCTGGTGATTACACCTTCTGATATCCTAACTTGCCCATTCTCATAAATTGTTCCTCTCTCATCACCTGTAACTATTAGGCCATTCTGAATCAGGAGTTCATCGGTCATGTGTATATCTCCCTTCAAGATATTTGATAGCTCACTCATTAGTCTTGCGTGAGTTCTT
>PJER01000114.1 GCA_002825465.1 Candidatus Thorarchaeota archaeon MP8T_1 | reverse complement strand
CATTTTATGAGGTTCATTTCCGTTTATCACACGGTTTCTCTTGTATTCGTTTTTAGAATTGATTTTCATGTTTTCCATTTTCAATATCCTGCTAATATGAGAACATATATCGTACAGACTGAATCTGTGATTTTTGAAAAACAGACGATCAAATACCAGAAAAATGGTCTGGCCATATTCCATCTATTGCTAAACTGTTTCTTCTATTCTCACTTTGTGCATTTTTTAATTCTCAAGTGTCCTAATAAACTTGGGCATCTACCGAGCGAATGCAAAAGCACTTTCAAAGCTGTGCCTAATTAGTATTCTTGGATATCATTCTCCTTTCTAAAGAAAGGGAAGAACCTTTAGCATCTCTCAGATATCAGACCATGTACCTTAATAGATAATATACTATTGTTAACACTAAGGCGAGAAGAGAAAATGAAGCCAGTCGAAATCGTGAAGGATGTGTATTGGGTCGGAGCAATCGACTATAATGTTCGAAATTTCCATGGTTATAGCTATTCTACCCATCATGGTACTACATACAATGCATACTTGATTATTGGTGAAAAGATAGCTCTCGTGGATGGAGTCTTAGGTTCTTTCTCAGAGGAGATGTTTTCGAGAATATCAGAAATCACTGACCCCGAAAATATAGACTACATGATCTCAAACCACACTGAGATGGATCACTCTGGAGCAGTACCAGATGTCTTGAAAGTCATGAAAAAAGCAAGACTGGTCTGCACTCCTAAGGCTGTGGATGAACTCAAGAAACATTATGCCAACGGTTGGGACATTCAAACAGTGAAGACCGGGGATGAAATAGACCTAGGAGGAAAGACTCTGAGGTTTTACGAGGCTCCAATGCTACACTGGCCTGAATCAATGTTCACATACTATGTGGAAAAAGAGGTGCTTTTGCCAAACGATGCATTTGGACAACACTATGCCACTGAGAAACGTTTTGCTGACGAAGTAGACCAAAACATACTCTGGAAAGAATCTGAGAAGTATTATGCTAACATCCTATGGCCATTAAGTTCTATGGTACAAAGGAAGATTGAGGAAGTAATTAAGCTTGGACTCCCTATCAAAATGATTGCTCCTTCTCATGGTCTAGTATGGAGAAAGAATCCCCTAGAAATTGTGACAAAGTATCTTGCTTGGGCGAAAGGTGAGAGAACATCAAACAAAGTTGTCATTGCTTGGGATACAATGTGGCAAAGTACAACAAAACTGGCTCGTGCCATTGCGGAGGGAGTAGAAAGTGAGGGTATCACCCCTCTAGTCATGTTGATTCCTCATAGCGATAGAAGTGACATCATGGGTGAGTTACTAGAGGCAAAAGGGATACTAGTTGGAAGTCCCACACTTCATAATGATATTCTGCCCACTTTGGCACCAATCTTATCGGATTTTGAAGTTCTCAAACCCAAAGGAAAGAAAGCTGCTGCTTTTGGATCATATGGGTGGGGTGGTGGAGCAGTCAAACGAATCCAAGAATCAATAGAACGAGGAAAGATGGAGATTGTTATGGAACCGTTCACAGTCAAATGGGTTCCAACGGATGAGGAACTCAAGGGTGCATTCGAATTTGGCCGGGCATTTGCAAAGGCGGTGAAGTAATTCACTCTTTTCAGCACTTATGTTACTAAGAATGATCACTTCCGAAATACGCTTTGATTCTGTTCATGCCATACCATCAGGAAGATGAATGATGAAACTACATTCTAAATCTCCCTTTAGTGCTGATTTATCCATATCAACTTCCAAGTGTTGATCAAGCGCAGCTTCCCATGGCTGTTTTGTAAATCCTGCACTACAGTAACAAAACTCTGATGATACTTCATCATCCTTAAGGATAGATTCTCTTGCCCATGCACAGTGACAAGCATAGTACCTCTTCATTCTTTCATCAGTTGCGTCAAGATATTCTTGAACCATATAGGGGATCTTTGTGTGATATATGGTATTACCTCTTCTCTCACCACTTAGCACATCAGGACGGCTTTTCACAAAATTGACAACATCATCAGTGATATACTGGTTGAAGAACAGTGTTCTCTCATCTCGATGTTTCTCCAGTTCAGCAATCGCATTTGCCCTCTTTTCACGAAGATATTCATCAATGCCTCCTGCTTTCAGGAATTTCTCACGTTCACCCTTTCTGAAATCGCGTGGAAGCGCATGAGCGACATCAGTGAGTACTTTTTTACATTCTTCAGGAGTCAGGACTTTTTTCATCTTCTCTAATACAGTATGTGTGACATCAACTTTCTCTGATGATGGAAGTCCAAGTGGAGGTAAGTCTTTGTTTGGTAATACCTTATCCCGCTTCACCACGTCAACATGTTCTTTTAATCGTTGGTTCAGAACATTCATCACTTCTGCTCCATCCAGAAGCTCCAGAACAGCAAGATATAGATCCATGTTCTTGATGAAAAAGCCATACCTGCTTAGCGCGACATAGCTGGTATAGGTATTCAAGCCTTCATCAATCAGCACTTTGGAGAACTTATTGACCTCTACAGCTGAGGCAGCCTCAAGGCTCTTCCCAATCTGTTCCAAAAACTCTTCGAATTTTTCGACGATTTTTGTAGTTTCAGCAATTTCCTCCTCAGGAATAGGGTTCTCTCGATCTGTCAAATATCTACGATATCCTTCTTTGTCCAATTTTCCCACACTCGCTAGATTTTCAACAACCTTTCCTGTTGGAGTCTTATCAAAAGAAGGATGAACGCAAGTATTAAGCTGTACACTCAATATAGTTGAGTGAAGCGGATTTTACTGATTCTCGATTGGCGCGCTTCAAGAGTAATACCCAGTTAATACAGGTGCTTTAGTACCCTGGTCAGTACGAATAATTGGTGTATCAAGTGATGAAAGACTTAGAGGCAAAAATAAAGCAAGTCTTATCCAACAGTGGTATCAAATGCTCGTCTGTATATAGAATGCCAGACCCAGATGAAACTAGAATTCTGCTAGCTTTCAATTCAAAGCATAATCGAAGGTTGACAACGGCAAAGATTGATAGAGCGCTTAACACAACAGGAATTGGTGCTTTCAAAGTTCCAAAGGATTTCCAACGTCTGAGTTCAGCGTTTCTCCATCTAGAAATCATATTTGGTGCTCGGACAGAGCAGCCCGTTACACCCGAAGCTATGTAGCTTAGCACATTCGTGCCCCTTATCAGTTCCTTGTCATATAGTACTGAACCATGAATCTTCAGCTAGATGATAGAAATTTCTTGGTCACTGCCGCTTCTCGAGGTCTTGGTTTCGGTGTGGCCAAGGCTCTTCTCGGAGAGAACGCCAACGTTATTATTTGCGGAAGAAATGAGAAGTCCTTACAGGATGCTACAGCTTCCCTTGGGGACAAATGCCAGTATTTCGTATCGGATGTATCACGGCCTACAGATATAACTGCATTATTGGATTTCACAAGTGAGCAGACTTCCAAGCTAGATGGTGTTTTTGTTAATGCGGGAGGTCCACCTCCAGGAACATTTGATGAGATCTCTGACGATGATTGGCTTAAAGGATTCAATCTCACTTTGATGAGTGCAATTCGCCTAACAAGGGAAGCAATCCCCCTCTTGAAGAAATCCGATGCTGCATCAATTCTCTACAGCACTTCCATTTCTGTTAAGCAACCTATTGACAATCTTCTCTTGTCAAATTCACTTCGTCCTGCTGTGATCGGGATGATGCGTACATTATCTGAGGAAATCGGACCAGAGGGCATCCGAATAAATGCAGTATGTCCTGGATACATTCATACTGAACGTGTTGAACAGCTCATGACTGCTGCAAAAGCAAAAGGTGCTCCCACAGACAAGGAGATCGTGCAGAGAATTCCTCTGGGACGAATGGGAACACCAGATGAGTTCGGAAGCGTCTGTGCCTTTCTACTTAGCCCTCTTGCTAGCTACATACATGGTGCGCTCTTACTCGTAGATGGTGGATTGTTCAAAGGAATGATGTAGTCTAGTCCACTTTCAAATCAGTCGGATCAAGGCCTCCGCTCCTGATTAGTGCAATCCTTGCATAGTCTCTAGTTTGATCATCATGATCATCCAGCAGAATCTTGAGACTTTGAACAGCTGGCGGATATGGTGACACACTCAATGCCCAAGCTGCAGTGCGTCTGACATCGACATCTTGTGAACTTAGTAGTTCTACGATAGCCCTCAAAATGACCTCTGAGCGTCCTTCAATCACCAACCGAATCATTCTGACTTGTTCCTTCGGGGAGCTAGAATGAATCGCATCAGCAAGTCCTTGTAATGCTCGGGCATCATCCATATCTCGCAGTCCACGTATCGCCCAGTCTCTAACTGTATCATCTTCATCATCTAAAGCCGCCAGCAGGCAAATGATAGATTCTTGGGCTCCTATATTACTAAGTGCCCAAGCTCCAGCTTGTCTTATCTCCACACTTGGTTCCCCCAAGAGCGTACAAAGCGTTCCAAGTGTTTTATCATTGATAATTTTCGTGAGAGCGAATACTGCTTCTTTTCGCAATCTAATATCCTCAGAGGCATTACGAGCTATTTTCATTATCTGTTGGCTGTAGTACTTAGGATCAGTGCTACCGAGGATATGTAAAGCCCATTTCCGTGCTTCAAACTCTTCTTCTGAGCTCGCCAGAATCTCTTCGACATGTGCGTTCACTGTGTCAACTCTGGTTCTATACGCAGCTTGAAGTCCCTTTATCCTCGTCTGTGTGTCATCATCCATGACTGCTTTCTCGATGACCCGAATCATCAAAGTACTATTCAAGAGATCCACAAGATCAAGTAGATTCCTTTTCAAAAGAGTATTCTTCGAGAAGGAATCTTCAAGAACGATATCAAACTCATCTGAATGGTTGTGAATATACTCCACAATAGTCCTACGTTTATCTGGAGTACTACACTCCTGTAGTAACTCTGTTAGCTTCATCGCAGGTGTTCTTGATTGTTAGGCATTGATACGTCTTCCCTTGCAGGTAGAAAATCAGTAAATCTTGAATGCTTTTGCATGAGGCATCTTAAACCCAATCATTTCAGGGTTGAATCGTCGTACTGTAAAATGTGCGGCCATCTGTAATGCGATAGTGTTTGGAATTGCCTGCACAAGGGGTGTCCTCAATCCCAGATTGTTATGAAGGTGATATGTTTGCATATTCAAGATACCGGATAAAATACCCAAATATTGTTCATCACTTGGTGCGATAGGATTCGTCGATATTAGGACAACTTGTTCTCCATCTTTGATTGACAAGTTATGATGATGACAGAACTCCTCCCGAAGAGCCGCTATCCCTTTTATTATTGAAAACTCGTCGAACTTCATCATTCCAATCTGGGCTGCGATATAGTTTGGTCCATCAGAAATCATATACAAAGGAGTTTTGGGAGATATCATACCAGAAATTGCGATGCCTTCCTTTTCAGCCCAGTCTAACATCTTTTCGCCATTTCTTGATAGTATTTCAAGATCATATTGCAAATCATCTTGAATTTGACTTTTTATTTCAGAAGCAATCTTGAGAAGATATGCCATTGCTGTGGTGGTTGGAGATGCTGGACTTACATTATACGATTCTACACCCGCTCTTGTAGTCCATACCTCTGATGCCTCCTCTGCAGCTTTTCCCTTTGGATTATCTGTTAATACAATAGTTTTGGCTCCTTTTAGCTTGGCCTTACGTAATGCATCGATAGTTGCAATGCTTCTACCCGATGCAGTCACACCAATCACAATACACTCAGAGTCCAATGGAATATACCCTATCTCTGTTGGTGAGATACAATATGCATCTAGGCTTATACTAAGAAAAGCCCATTTTCCATAATCCGCGACTGCATAGGAGTCGCCAGCACCCACGAGAATTATTCGCTTTCTTTTGAGATCTCTCTCATTACTCATCTTGACATTTTCTAATGTATTTGCAATGGATTTTTCCTGTATTTTGATTGCTGCATAGCATAAATCCAAGAAATCGCTCATTTTATACAACTCCTATAGCATGCTGACATCTGGTGGCTCAAGTCCCAATTGTCTAAGAAGCCCAATAATTACTCCTCGATGATGGATTTCATGAGTTGCAAGATGGACCAATGCTTTTCCTATAGTAAAATTGATGGTGTTATTATTCCAAACAACTGATTTGACGTGCTGAAGTTGGTCTTCATTAAGAGTGTCCAAGTAATCTTTTGTTTGCCTTTCCACATTACACCAAGTCTTTCTGATGGTGTCAAGTGTAGGAAAATCATCCGGATTGAAACGCTCGATTTCTGTTCCTTTTACTACAGATATCCAATACTTCTCTGTGTCCATAAGATGGACAAGTATGTTGTGAAGAGACCCCCTACCAACGCCAAGGTCCTTTAAGAACACATCTTGATCAAGTCTCTCAATCGAGTCTAATAGAGATGCCCTGGCAGTTATGTTGTGATTAATCAACAGCTCTACGCACGTCATCATACTTTGTTACTATGCTTATCCCCTTATCTTAGTCCCGATATAGGACCAGATGTGTCTTTGTACATAGTAT
>PJER01000113.1 GCA_002825465.1 Candidatus Thorarchaeota archaeon MP8T_1 | reverse complement strand
AAAAGAAAAGCTATAGGGATAACCCCTATAGCTTTGTCCCTTACAGGCTGAGTGAACAGTAGAGAATCGACTCACTACCCGGTGCGAGAACAGCTTCTCCCCTTAACTCATCAAGTCCAATAATAGCACTCTCAGAGTCGTTCTTTGATGCGACGCTATCGTCATCTATCTCTTTCATCTTTAGCAGCAGTTGGAGTGCACTACTCCATGCGGCTTCCCCCTCGAGAGGTTTCTTCTCGATATCAAAGAGCTCTACTGTAAGGGATTCCAAATATCCTGCTCGTTTGTTGAAGGACTGAGGTCTCCTGTACATTTCAAAAGCAACTGCATCTCCTTTGGAATCGACAACAATGACTCCACAGGTGTTCTCAGGAAGACTTCCTCTAATCTCCCGAGCGACCTCAGTAGCTCTCTCCTGTACTCTTGCTAGTGCATCAGTGTATTTGGTTGGGTCGTCCATTCCTAAAGTCTTACAATAACGTTCAACCTCGTTCCAGACTTCCCCTTGATCAACAGCGGTCTCAGGTCTATAATGCTCAACATCAGTCATGATAGAACAATATTTCATCTGCCTGACCTTGCGTTTCAATTCTAGAGAACCTGCTCCAGTGGAGTGGAATCCTGCTCCATGATTGAGACCATGAGGTGCATGGACACACTTTACCGGGATTCTCTTCTCTTCTCCTGGTTGCAATATGACACTCGATACAACTATTCGGTCTTGGCTGCTTGGAGCAACAAGAACCTCAGAATCTTCGATAAGAATTGGTTTCATTCCTGTATTCTTTGCAATTATTGTGTTGACAGCATCACCGGCTTCAGTAATTACAAGATGTCCTACTTCAAATGCTTCTGCAGCATTTACAAATCCATCACTTAGAACGGACTCCGTTATTGGGACAATCGGTATCAATGAAAGACCACTATACGAAATTGGTCCTTCAAGGCTGAAGTCAGTCTGCTGTAGTATTTCATCCGCAAACCTGCGGATGTGATGTGCGGCATGTATTACTGACATTTACTTTCCACCATTACACTAACGTGTAATACTCTTACATATTTGTCGTTACATGAAACCTTTTAAAGTGTAGCTTGATGGATTATATGTACCTAAATTGGAGCCACTACAACAATGTCGAAAAAAAGGGAACTAGTTAGCGAAACTGTTCCAAATCAGCAATCCCTTCGTGAGGAATTGCTTGGCAGGTTTTCGCGTGAAGATATGGGACTACAAAATCGTGAGATATCTGTGATGACTCGAATGAGTCCATACATCGTTGAAGTCTTGGATGCCCTTGTAGAACTTGAGGTGTTCAAGAGCCGTTCTGAAGTTGTTTCTACCTTTATGGAACAGATGATCATGGATAGGAAATCATTGTTTGATGAGATTCGTTCGCAGGCACAAGATATCTCAAAGAAGCGCGAGTCCGCAAAACGACTTGCATTTCAAGCTATACAAGCAAAGAAAGATGAGTAACAATCTAGTTACTATCCGCAGAAGCATATTGGCGGTTCTTCCTTAACCAGTCTACTCCATAGTCTATAAGCTCGCGCATCGAAAAGACGTGACTCTCAGCGTGTCCGATATATACTGGTGATAGACCTTCTTTCTTTTCAAAATCAGCGGCTATCAAGTGGAAGTCTCCGTCATCGTATTCAGGTTGCTCCCACACTGCCCAAACCCTCTGCCCATTCTCAAGAACAGCCGCACCTTTCTTTTCTATTGGCATGTTCGGAAGATTTGCTTTTGCCTCGGCGTGATGGAGGGATGTGTTACACATTAATCCAATTCCAATCAAGAGTATTTTTGCATCCAGCTCATACAGTTTTGCAAGAGGACTCTTCATTCCAAACTCATCATCCACGGGATGACTCTCTACAACATATTCTGCGTGCTTCCCCCAAGCACCAAAGGATGACTGTGGATGTGCACTACGATAAACATTAGGATACTTACGGAATGTCTCTGGAATTATGCCCATTTTTCGAGTAGGAGTTATTACTGGGTCATATGGAGGGAACTCATTTCGAATGGTTTCCCACCAATCTTCTGGTACTGCTGGACGGCTCCAGTTTGAAGGCTCTCCATTGTCTGTGGACTGTGTTGGCATGACTAGTGTTCCTTGGTCTGAGACTACTTCCATGAGGGCATCGATAACAGTAATTGCTCCTCCAACAATCCACCCTATTGATTTCATGGATGAATGTACAATTAGGGCATCACCTGGTGAAATTCCGGCTTTTCTGAGATCTTCAACGATACTCTTTCTAGTACTTGGTTCTTTTGTGGCGTCTACAAGAAGTCTCTCATTTTCCCAAGGTTTCTTCATTAGCATCACCTAATAGCTGACATGATGCTTTCTGACCTACACAAAAATATGTTGAACTCCGCTGTTCGGAAAATGCAACTACTCACTATCTGCAGGTTTGAAGTCTAATGATAAAGAATTCACACAATATCTTAAACCCGTGGGATTTGGGCCATCGTCAAAGACATGACCAAGATGACCACCACATTTCTTGCAGATAATCTCAGTTCTCTTCATCCAGAGGCTATTATCCTCTCTTGTTTCTATGGCATCTTTAGATACTTGATCCCAGAAGCTTGGCCAACCGCTTCCTGATTCGTACTTGGTGTCCGAAGAGAATAGCTCGTTCCCACACCCTGCACATACATAGGTTCCATTCTCTTTGTGGTTGACATACTTGCCGGAAAACGGAGGTTCTGTCCCACACTCACGGAGAACCTTGTATTGTTCCGGAGATAGTGTTAATTTCCATTCATCATTCTCTTTATTCATCTATACCACAATATTAACTATAGTTTATGAGTAAATAACCTCTTGCATATTGACCATGATTATACGCTCTTGAGAAGACTATTATCTCTCAAAAATCCTCGAGTAGTGAGGAATTCTCCATGGTCATCGGAAAGAAGGATGAATTTGTCCTACGGAAGGCTCAACTCAATGATTTGCCAAGAATCAATGAGATTACACTGATCTGTTATCAAGAGATTGCGGATAGCTGGATTCAGATGCAGAGTAAAGAAATCGGTGACGCAATGCGAGACCCTAGTATTACTTGGCAAGTACGAAAGAGAGAACAGAATGATGAATTATTTGCAGAACATCCTGAATGGGTCTGGGTCTTGGAAAAGCGCGGGATGATAATTGGATTTGTGACTTTCAAAATTAATTGGGAGCTGAGTCTGGGTATAATAGATAATAATGGTGTCCTTCCTGAATTTCAAGGACAGGGATTAGGGAAATTCATGTATCGCCATGTTCTCGACTATCTGAGAAAAGAAGGTATCAAAGTCGGATTTGTAGAAACTGGCCTTGACGATCCACATATAGCTGCAAGGAAAGCATACGAAGGAGTCGGGTTTGATAGAAGCACTCCTGTCGTCTACTACTGGCAAGACTTGAGGAAAAATAATCCCGGATCAACACCTCGAGATAACTAGGTCTCTTTAATGAACTCCTCAAGCATGTCTACCAATATTGCGGCCGCTCTTGTGTTCAAGTGAAGATAGTCAACATGTATCTGAAATCCTCTTGATTCACCAATGGAGTTCCAGTCCTTCCTGAGAATGTATCTCTTGAAACAAGCTAAGAACATCTCGATTTTTTCCCACTTGAATGAATAAGCTGGATTTCCTGGATGGTTCTCCAAGTATTCTACCATCTTTTCATGAAGGGGAAGATATGTCACACCCATTGAACTTGCTACTTCTTTGATGGAGGTACAATAATCTGAACTTATCTTGAAGGCAAAATCATTTGGATCTTCCCCAATTGGGGGTATCGAAATCAATCCAATCTTTGCATTGGTCTTCTTTTGGAGAGTCGTAACTATCATGTGCAAAGATTCTCTGTACCAGTCTTGATCAGGCATTCGAGGAAGCTCCATACTCTTCACGTAGAATTTTGCTTCATCCTCTCCTCGCGCAGCATTTGCATCATTAGTTCCTATTAATATTGTAATGACTTCGGGTTCACACTCAATAATTTCGTCAAGACGTTGCAGTAGATTCCATGCAAGGTTTGTATTCAAACCCGCATTGACAAGACCATATTTCTGACCATCTAACCGCTCCGAAATCATTGTGACGTAATTCTCTCCTATTTGACCATGCGTGATACTATCTCCAGCAAAGACGATTACCATCTTCCCCTCTTCCTTCTCAAAGTTTTCAGGTCTATTCTGAGGGAGCTTCATCATTAACCAATATACTCTCAACATAGGGATAGCGACAATTAAAATGACCAATGCATTGATGAAGAGTAGGAAAAACATGGTTCATTGCCCTCTCAAAATCTAATTTGAATCTACTTACAGGATTAGTATGTGATTATTGCACTATCTTTACAAGAGATTGTCCATAATTTAGGTTCATGAAAGCTCCAATTCAAGACGATTGGCCTGAAGCAGCATCATATTGCTGGGGTTGTGGTAAGAATAACACTCATGGTCTACAATTAAAGAGCTATTGGGAAGATGAAGAGACCGTTGCTACATTCATTCCAAAGGAACACCATCTTGCCTTTCCAGGGATTCTTAATGGCGGGATAATTTCAACGATCATCGACTGTCATGGAACAGGTACTGCTAATGCCTATGCCCAGAAACAGAAAGATGCTAGTTGGAATATCATGCATGTGACTGCATCGCTCTCTGTCAAGTTTAAGAGACCGACCCCACTTGACAAACCAGTTACTTTGAGAGCTCAGGTTAAAGAAGTTGATGGCAATCGAATCACTGTCTCTTGCTCACTCTATTCTGGGGAAACTCTCTGTGTGATAGGTGAAGTTGTCACAGTAGGCGTTAATCCTGATGTTTTCATAAAATGAAATCTGAACAGCGCAAACCATTTTAGTCCTTGGAACCAAGCTCTTGTTGGGGTTTCAATTGAGTATCGATGATGACACTAGTACTATCTGTCCCCGTTGTGGGACAGTTGTTCCTTATGGAAACGCATATTGTGGAAAATGTGGAGCACCTGTATCTAGAGTATCTTATCTTGCAGGCGATGGACCTGAGCCTATATCCACGCCTCGAAGGACACCTCCGATACAATATCCAAAGTACGACAGGAAATTCTCAGTTCTAGAGCGAATAACCAAAGTGATTTTCTCACCTAAAGAGGCGATGGAGGATATTGGATTAGCTCCGGATTATGAAGGAGTCATTGTAGTATTTGTAATCTGGACCATTATCAGTGCAATTGGTGTAGCTCTTACTATTCCAAAGATTCAGTTTGTAGGACCAGATAGTGATCTCCTCAATTCTGTACTTGCTACCACTCTATATGGTGCCATTATTTTCGTTCCAATAGTCCTTGTTGTAAGATGGTTGATCAAATCCTATCTCATTCGTCATTTAACAGATAGTAATGCTTGGGATTTCAATGCTGCCGCCTCAGTCACTGGTTATGCGTACATACCTAATGTGATCTTTGCATTTATTGGGATGATTCTATCTTGGATTCTTGTTCCGTCAATAACAATTAGTACCGTAGATGTTGAAACAGCTCTAGCTCAGATGGCGCAATTTGCTGTTGATACTTTCTGGGTGACAACTGGACTCTCAGCAATTCTGACACTCGTCGCATTGTTCTGGAAATCAAAATTAGGTAGTTTAGGAACACATGCGGGGACACATGAGACCTATTCAGAATCTTCTGCGTTTACTGTATTCATGATTGTTGGGTTCATTGGATGGTTGATAGATTTCTTTAGTAGCTTCATTTGACAAAGATCTTGGATCAATTAAAAATGACAGAGATTTGAACTCTGTGTAGAAAAGAAATAATAATGAAAAATACGACAGCACAAGTAATGCCACGAATATCGATGCCCAAATACTTCAAGAATTCCAGAATGCAACAGTTATTCGTCGATATTGGGATAGAGATTACCAACGAGAATATGGACAAGATCGACGAAGTCATACATGATATGCTTAGTGTGGACTATCCTAATAGTGCAGCTGCTTGGAAGATGGTTCGAAAGAAGCTTGATGGTGAGGATCCAGAGGGATTCAAAGAACGATTAAGGGCAGCTCTCGAAAGACTTGATCTATGAGGTGTACTTTGGAAGAACCTCTATGAGCTTTTCAACACTATTGACTATCTCTCCATGAGATTCAATTGCTCCAAGAACGTATTGATTCTTGTACATTCTCCCTGCGCCTTTTCTTCTACTTCTGATATCTGTGTACAAGCCGATGACGGGTATTTTTGACCCATATGCAACCCCTATTTCACAGGCTACGCCACTATCGATAGGAAACTGGTCAAGACATGCAACAACAGCATTGCATGATTGTAATTCTTCAGTATCAATTCTGAATATCTCCTCATTTGTAGGATCTGCATTACCACTGAAGGCTTCCTGTGGTAGAAAGACTGTATAACCTGCTGCACGTACTCTTGCAACCTCGACTTCATTGAATCTTCTATCCGCCTCGGAGAAGAGTGCATTTGCCCAATAGAGTTTATTTCCCATTTTACTCGACCAAGTCATGGAATAGGACTCTG
>PJER01000112.1 GCA_002825465.1 Candidatus Thorarchaeota archaeon MP8T_1 | reverse complement strand
ATCAGGTCTATGGGAACTTACTTTCAACACATCCAGACTATCATATGGAACATGGGGAGTAACATTTGATGGAATTCCAGCTGATGTTAATTATGCTGAAGACAGAGTCGATCTTGCTATTACAATAAAGAAAATCCCAACACAGGTTATCAGTCCAATCATAGGGGATATCTATTGGGGCTGGATAGGAAATGTTACTTTCTTCTATAATGATACCTATTTCAATAGAGGTATTAACAATGCTACAACAGACTATAGTTGGGGACCAGTGAGTGGAGAAGCCTATGACTTAGGTGGTGGATGGTATTCCATTCTTATCGATACCACAATTCTCGATTCTGGAATTAGATATACATTGACAGTAGACTTTACCAAGCCTAACTACCAGGTGAGTGGTGGAACAATAACGCTCAATATTAAGGAAGTCCCAACTGAGGTTACTCTCTCAACGCCTACAGATAATCAGGTTGAAAGTGAAATTGACCATTTAGTCGTTCCATTTGGAGATACGATTGTTATTAGTTTCTTCTACAATGACACTGATAATTCAGATGGATATGTGGGAGGACTTTCGGGAGCAACCATCACAGGAATCGTCTTTGGTGGCGCTTCAGGGCCAGGATTTCAATTCGATGTATTGGACCTAGGAAATGGAACATACCTATTTGTCTTTGATACAACTTCAATAGAGCTATTCGAGGAAACAAATGGAATTCCACAAGCATTACCAGATGATCCATTCACAATTTCGATTGAAATCGAGCTAGATCACAGACAAGGATACACACTTCAGAATGCATTAACATTATCAATTGAGATCATTAAACGACCCACTACTCTCGTATTTTCTAGTGAGAGTGTAGTGAATGGACAAGTATCGATGTTTTATGGCGATACTATTGAAATCTTAATTGATTTCTCAGAGAATTGGATAGGAACATCAGGTGAGGGAATTGTTGGAGCTTCATTCACTGCTAGTGCTAGAAGAGAACTGACAAATGTACATATAGAGAATATCACAACTTCGAGCCCAGGAGTATATCTACTCAGAATAACTGTCGATGCACCATTGATACCGGTAACAATTGACACTGATATTATCTATATTGAGATTTCCTTCAGTCTTGAGAATTTCGATGGAAAAGACCTGTTACTATCAGTTGAAATAATTCCAACTGAATCACAAATTACGATGAGAAATGTAATCTCCTACGCAACTCCAACCTTTTTGTTCTTAATCCTGTTGGCAGTGGCGTGGACCAGACACTTCAGTATTCCAAAGAGATTACGACAGATCAATAGTCAGATTAAGAAACTGAAGAAGGGTAAGATTCCAAAGCCAGTCGATGATGCCAAGAGTAGGCAGCAATTGATTGCTGAATTGTTCAATGATACCTATCAGAAATTCGAGATAACTCGAGCAGCAGATGAGATGCCAGAGGCCTCGGTTCCAATAGAAGTACCAGAAATTAGAGAACTCCTCATCCAGTTATCAATACTGACTAATCTTAATCAAGATGAACTTGACGAGTTCAATGCAGACATCTCAAAGATGAAGATGAGTGAGCAGGCAGCCTTTGTGAAAGAGGTTATCGTTCAAGAAGCAATTCGTGCAGCTCGCCGTGATGGCAAAACTGTAGAAGAGGTCCTAGAAGATGTAGCTCTTCAAGCATCAAGAAAGATCTCAGCTCCTGATGAAGAGGAAGAGGTTATCTCAGAGGAAGAGAAAGAAGAGGAAGAGCGAGTATTCTTAGTTGAGGAAGAGGAAGAGATCGAAACTGAGATCCTAGAACCAGAAGAAGAAGAGGAAACTCCTACAGAAGAAAAGATTGTCCGAAGTGAGAAGTTGAGTGCCTTCGAGATTGAAGAACTCCGATCAGACCTAATTAAGAAGGGAGTACCCGCTCATGAGATCGATATGATCATTGAACAGGCTCGTCATCTATCGAGAGAACTTGTCGAGGAACTCATTAAGAGTCTTGGACTGAATGACTCCGAGAAGTGAGAAGAAGTGTGTTAGTCAGAAATGACTAACATACCTTCACTTTCTTTCAGAGATGTAATCCTTGTAACTAAGGAACCTATACTCTCGTTGGTCTTTCAAATCAGTAAGTAATTCAAAGATGTCATTCATTCGATGGTCATTAGGATGTATACCAATCTGGAGAGACCCACCTAGTTCAATCTCGAAAATAGCAGATTCTGTATCTACAAATCGTCTACCTTGGCTGATAATCCTCGCAGCTGTCGAGAAAACGCGAGAATCAGAAAAGCGATGGATGTTGTTATCATCAACAGCATACTTGAATCCTATTTCTTTGGCAACCTTGAACACACGTGAAGGAGCATCCCATAGAGGTGGAACAAAACCAGCTGGTGCTTTACCGAAACCAGAACGGATGAGATTGTATCCAGCTTCCATTCGCGATTTTGTCTTATCAACAGGTAGACTTGCAAATTCATTCATTGAACCAGACTTGCTGAAATGTGAATATCCGTGAAGTGAGATTTCAAGATTCAGGGAGAGTAAATACTCACCAAGAAAAGAACCTCGAGTAAATGAATTAGATTTCTTCATTTCATAGAAGGGAGTGATGAGTAGTGTAAAATTCGTGATTCCGAGGTCAGCGAGTGAATCACAGGTTCTAACAATGTCATCCTCAAATGCGGGAGAAATATCATGTAAAGAGAGAAGTACAGTCAAGTCCGCTACAGGTTCAACTGCTTTCCTCATAACACATCACCAGAAGAATAATCCCTACTAATCTATAGAGCTATCCCCTTGAAAACCCCTACGTATTATGAATTAAGATGGTCGACCCCATTGCTTGTATGCAAGTTCGATATCTTTGTCAGTGATCGTTTTTCTTCCGGTATGAGCAGTGATCTCAAATGCTCTCCGAGCAATGTAATCACCAATCTCCTCCAGGATTTGAGCAAGTCTTTCTGCGCCTTTGTCACTCACTCGTCCAGCTCCAGCTTTTCGAATGAGTTTGTCTATTGGTGCTACAGGAATGATTCTATCTTTGCGAGATCTAGGCAAACAATTTCACGCTCCATTGGCCAAAAGAAGGCCTATTACAGTCGTTTCTGGTACAAACCCATTTAAGAACTTTGTATTACAGGAAGTAAACTGAAAAAATACAGTAAACAAAACAGAAAAGGCGTCATAACAGACTTTTATTTCAAAGATTTTCGAAGGATTATGACTTTTGCATTCTTAACTGACATCTGAAGAATTGAACTGTCCATTTGATTCTCAGCACATAGTGCATCCTCAAGTTTTGCTGCTAGTGCAGGATACTTGGGAGCAAGGTCACAACATTGTATGCCATCTTTTGCAAACTCGTAGGTGCCAATCTCTTGTGCCATATGCTCTATATCCACCTTATCATCTCCTGCAAGAGGTCTCAAGATTGGAAAATCAGCAACAGCCGCGTCAAGGACTTTTAGATTTGCAGTTGTCTGAGATGCTTGTTCGCCAATGATCTCACCAGTGACTATCGCATCAGCATTCTCAAGAAGAGCTATCTCACGAGCCATCTTCATCATGTTTCGCTTACAGAAAATACAGGTCATTTTCTCAGGACCTTTCGCAAGTGCTTCTTCAAGATCGGGCCAATGTGGTACAATGTACAATTTGACCTCGTACCCATAGATGTAATTTGCCAATAGTTGTGCTTGTTTGATAGCAATTTCGGCACACTTTTCGTTACTGTGTGGAGAGTTGTCGTAATAGACGAAAACTGGAATAGTTCCACGTTTCATAATCTTGAATGCAGCAATAGGAGAGTCTAGACCTGTGGACACAGTACAGACAACTTTGCCTTGTGTACCTGTTGGCATTCCGCCTACGCCTTTGATTGTCTCTGTAAAGATGTATGTTCTTTCTTCACGAACTTCTATGTAGATAGACTGTTCAGGATTTGAAAGGTCTACAGTGAGTGCAAGTTCAGGATGACCTTCCAAGAGACGTTCGCCTAAGAGACCTCTAATCTCTTGACTGGAGTAATCATGAGTACCAGAACGCCTACCCTCAACCGCAAATGTCAATCCCTTCTTGAATTTAGAAAGTGCAAGTCTCTCTCCAACATCAAGAATATCTTTGATCTCTGATGTAGTCTGCACTACGGGAGATGTTGATACTACGCCAAACACCTTAGATGCAACATTAGCTGCTCTTTCAGCTTCAGGAGTTTCGATAAAGATGCGTCCATACTCTCGTCTGACTTTCTCAAAGGGAACACCATGTTCCTTGAGTGCGGCATGTATCCTCTCTGCTAGCATTTTCGTCATTCGGCGTCGTGTCTGTTTTGACTTGATTCCAATCTCGCCGAATCGTACAAGAACTGACGAATAATCTACTGACACGAATCTGCTCACCTAGTAGAACTTACGTTCTTAGGAAAACTTAAGAATCTAGTTAAGTGCCCCTTTGTTAGAACTCGCAAGGAGGTAGGTTGAAGACAATGACGTTTCATGGGTTAACAACTAATTCTATCATTGGCTTGATACTATCTCCAGGTTGTGAGTGAACTCCAGCTTCTTTTAAGTTGCATTCAACAACCTTAGTGGAATCAGTCTCAGATAGGTATACCGTGAAAATTGAATCAACCCCTTCTCGAGCAGGAGCGTGAGACCTATGATCGAAATTACAATTAACAAATTCAAAGATGTGGATATTCCTATGTTAGCTACCTTCATGCTCGAAGCCACAAAAGGTACAGTCTTTCATACAGAGAATCAGACTAGAGAAAATCTTGAACAAGCATTTGAGAGAATGTCAAATAATGAGAATGTACTAGTCATGATTGCGACAATCGAGGGAAAGATTGTAGGAGTATTAAGGATCTTTATTGGATTTCCAGAAATGGTCCTTGCAGGAAATTGGCATCCGAGAGTCCATCATGACGAGAAAAGAGAAGAGATTGCCATTGAATTGATCAAGTTCTGCAAGGAGTACACAAAGGAAAACGGATTCAATAGATTTGAAATGACCCTTAGTCCGATTAAACAAGAACATGAGGAGGTCTTCAGGGAGTACAAGTCTTGGTGCGAAAAGTCTGGTCTTTACAGAGAAAATGAAGAAGTATTCTTTCAGGTTGATCTAGAGAACTATCAAATACCTTCACCCCACCCTTCACTTCCTGAAGGATTTCATTTCGAAAGTATTGATAATGTTGCAAATGATAATTTGGAGCCAATAGTTTTCGATGTGTTTGCAGGGGGATTAGACAGAGTATTCGAGGATAAGACAAGTTCCCAACAGAAGGCCATATTCAACATTTGGTTCAGCAGAGATAGACCATTTCACAGGTCTTCGGTTCTTGTGATGAAAGGTGGCGAGGTGGTTGGTTTCAATGTCGTCAGGGTAGACGACAGTAGTGCACGCATTGGTCCTGTTGGTATTATTCCAGAATATCAAAGACAAGGAATAATGAAATCAGTTCTTCACGAGTCATTTAAAAAATTTAGAGAGGATGGAATCAAGATTGCTAAACTTGAAGCGAACAGAAACAACCACCCTGCAATTAAACTATACACAAAGTTTGGCTTTGAAGAACAACACACCCAACAAATTTACGTCTGGAGGGTTAATTAGATGGTCGAAGTAAAAGTAACCACAGTTAAAGAATTGGATCTTTGGAAATTATCAAAATTCATGCACGATGCTAGAAAGAACACAGCAATTGACAATGAGCATCGAACTCTCGAACATATCTATGAACATCGGAAAGAAGTAACATCTGATGATAACATCATCTTCACTGCATATGAGGATAGTGAAATTGTTGGAATACTGAGGATTTTCACTGGATTTCCAGAGATAGCATTTAGTTCCCAGTGGGATCCAATGATTACTCAGTTGGAAGGAAGTGAACGGAGAGAAGAGATTGCTTTAGAATTGATACGAGCTTGCAAGAAATATGTCAAAGAGAGGGGATTCAGTAGATTGGAATTTTTACTGAGTCCTATTACGGAGAAATACGCTGAGTTATACAAAGAGAACAGTTCTTGGAATGAGAAGGGAGGATTTTACAGAGCAACTGAAGAAGTGCTTATGCGAGTTGATTTGACTGGAGTAGATCTCTCACAAGACCAACCAAGACTACTCGAAGGGTTGCGATATGAAAAAATCGAAAATATGGAAAATGATAGAATCATAGAACCATTTATTCGCTCATTCTCGGACCGAGGTGATCGTCTGTTCAGGGATATGAATAGAGCACAACAATTGGTCTCATTCAATTACTGGCTTAGGAGAAGTGAACCATTTCATAGATCTTCATTTGTAATCATGAAAGATAGTGAGTTCATTGGCTTGATAGTTGTTCGACAAAATGAAGAAACTGCAGAAATAGGACCTGTAGCAGTAATTCCAGAATACAAGAGAAAAGGAATAATGAAAGCTACCCTCCATGAGTCCTTACAGAGGATGCAAGAGGACGGAATCAAGTTTGCCCAGCTGGAAGCAGATGCAAAGAATGAACCTGCAATTAACCTATACAAGAAATATGGATTCAAAATAATTCACGAACAAGAATACTTTG
>PJER01000021.1 GCA_002825465.1 Candidatus Thorarchaeota archaeon MP8T_1 | reverse complement strand
CGCGCTGTGACTTCGAAAATACGAGGAAAGAACAATGCGACTACCGGTCTGTAACTTCGACATAGAATCTGATATGTTATGTCCAAATTGCCAATCGAAACTCGATCGCGGAGAAATCACTGGATTTGATATTCAATTTAGCAAGTGGCTTCTTGAGAAGGAGAAAACCCACCCAAATCTTGAGAGTCTTACTCTTAGAAAAGCAACTCAAACAGAAAATCGTTTGATTCTGATTGTAAATAAGAATGATAAGGAAACTTTACTCGCAGAAGAAGACTTGATGAAAGAGATTGAAGATCAATATGGAGACGTCGTTATTATTGAGGGAGCTCCAAAATTACGTAAAATCGTTAGAGAGTTCATTACGCCTGCAATTGAAGTTGGTGTGAATAGTCTATGGTCACCCGATGGAACAAAAGAGAGTATTGTAATGCTTCGAGAAGAAGATAGAAGTCGGATCAAATTCAGTACTGGAGAATTACGCGAGATAATTTCAGCAATAATGGGAGAGTCTGTTCTATTCGAGTATCAGGATGATAGAGTGAAACGTGAACATGAGATCAAAATAGAAGATCCTGATGCTTTTGATGAGAAAATGAAAGAGGTAAGTGAAAGAAGATTCTAAATACTAAATTCTATTGATAGGATGATTCTTCATTAACTCACGTAAAACAACTGTAGCATAGGATCCCTTTCTAAGACTGAATCGAACCATTAGGTTGTCATCTTGTGCTTTTGCTTCCCAATCAGTTAGAATGATCGATGTGCGATGGAGTCCACCAGGAGCATCAAGTGACCGCATCTCGCGATTTCTAAAATCCATCAATGTGACTCCCTCGCTTTTTATTACTTCTTTTACCAAATCAGATTGTTGTGATGGAGGTAGCCGGGTTGAGTATCCAGGCGATGGAAGAGCTAGCGCAAACTCCATCCTAGCAACCTGTTTTCTTCGCTCCTCCAAGGTAGTATCAGTGACAAATAACCATGAATCTCGTCCCGAGTGTGTTTTATCTAAGGCTATGAGAAAGTCTCCTGGTTGGGGAGTAACATGAGACATTCCACTCTTGATGCGTTTGCTAAGAATGTGATTGAATAGGAAGGATTGATACGCATGAACCATTAGAGTGAGAATACGTGGGGGAATTCGTAATACTGCACGTTTGAATTCTCCTGGATGCTTCATGAGCTCATGCATAACGGTTCGTTCAAAACTAAGGTCTCTTGGAAAGGTCTCAATGATCTTCTCGGTAGGAGTCATGGTTTCAGTTAATTCTAACCTTGCATTCACTAGTGCTGAGTCCTCGTAATCTCCGGGAGTGCAGAGTATAGAACGAACCATCCCTTCAAAGTCACGCTTTATCAGGAATTTTCCTGCAATATGTGTATTCGGACGCGCAATGCCAAAACGTTGAATTCCAAAATAGTTTAGGAGCGGGACTGACTTGAGTTCTCGTACTTTTTCCACTGCCTCATCTGCAGGAACCTGTATGTTGCGAAGCAGTATTGTAAACCGATTTCCCCAGAGTTCACCAATTTGCACAGGTTTCTTCGACGATGCTATATCACGAATCTCGATATTCGATAATTTTAGAGAACCTAAACCTGCAGCTGCCCGAACAGGGGCAGACATGCGTTGAACCGTGATTGCACGTTTATCCTTGAGCCCTGCATATCCTACAAGATTCCTCGGAAGCTTCAATGAAGATGCAATTATTGTAGAAACATCCATTGTTGATAGACCCATCTTCTGTACGGTAAATGCCAGAAACTTTGTCTTCGCTCCCTGAAGATTTGGTTCACCTGAGGGGTTTTGAGCCCATTCCCTGAATTGTAATTGTTCTTGGTCAGGTGTTATCTCCTCAACTAAGAAGTCCTCATATCTTGTTTTCAAGCGTCCTTCAAGACCGTCAAAATCTGTTGCGTATAGCTCCATCCCAATCTTAGATTCTAATGGGTGAGCTGCTCTCAATTGAATCCCTCTATAAGAGCTTCAAATCTTTTGTAACTTCATCAATCTCTTCAGCTTTCGCCGGCCCAATTCCAATAACCGTTAGTGTGCCTGGGGGTAATTCAGTCATACCTGCATCTCGGATGATAGCGTGGGGAAGATTATGCGTAATTGCTTCTTTCCTGAGTTCCATAATCTCTTCCTCAGAACCAACCTTGACTGCAACTTTTTTCTGACCTTCTCTAAACCAAGCTCGCCAGACTTCCTGTTTTGTAACACGAGCTCTTTCAGCAGCGCTAACTGATCCATGGGCGACTTGTACAGCGGTCTTTCCCTTACTCATGCTTAGATCAGACCTCACAGCAATTACCTGTTTATACTCGAATTTCCGTTCATGTGTCATTGGAACTCATTTTTCTCATCCTAAGGGAGAGTTAAAAACGTGCGCTCAGCTTCATTATGTAGGTAATTGTATGAACCGTGATGTAGTAGTCATAGGTGCTGGACCAGCAGGTCTACTGGCTACGAATGAAATAGCTAGAAGAGGATACACGGTTAGTGTGTTGGAGGAACATGAGAAGATTGGTGAACCAGACCATTGCGCAGGTCTCTTGAGTACATCAGGATTGAAACGATTAGGAATCAGACTACCAAGTGATATTATTCAAAATACTGTTGATGGTGCAAGAATCTATTCTCCCGGGGGACATTCTATCACAGTTGAGAGAGGTAAAAGAGAAGCCAATGTAATTGATAGAAGGTTATTCGATGCTTGGCTTGCTTCGAGAGCCAGTGACTCAGGTGCTGAAATCATTACACAAGCAAAAGCGCAAGAATTTGTAAGAAACAATAGAAGAATCCGTGGTATTCGTGTTAAAAACGATAAAAACTCAGAATTGAATGGTAAAGCATTCATAATTGCTGAAGGATCACGATGTCGTCTATCAGGGAGCCTTAATTTTCCGATTGTTAAAAAATCCAGCAAATATCCTGCATTTCAATACGAAGTATCAGGTTTAGATATTGAAGAAAATGTAGTTGAGATGTTCTACGGAAAAAAGATTGCACCAGGTTTCTTTGCTTGGATAATTCCTTTAGGTGATGGGCGAGCTCGAATTGGTCTAGCATCACATAATAAATCAAAGACTCGTCTTGAATCCTTAATGAATCATCATAAGATTATATCCAATAGAATGAGGGGGGCAAAAATCGAACGTTCACTTGGTGGAATTGTGTTAATTGGAATGCCAATAACAAAAATGGTCATTGAAAATGCTGTTGTCGTTGGAGATGCAGCAGGAATGGTGAAAGCGACCACAGGGGGAGGTGTCATTCTTGGAGGAATGACTGCAAGAGTTGCTGGTAGAATTACTGCAGAGGCCCTGCTAAATGAAGAAAATATGACCCAAATGCTTGCTCAATATGACAAGAGATGGAGAGCTATGGTTTTCAGAGAACTACAGATGATGAACTTAGCGCAAAGAGCACTATCCTCACTTGACGACAAAGGAATTGATTCAATAGTTAAAGATGCTACGTCAAAAGGATTACTTGACGTTGTTAGAAGAGAAGGAGATATGGATCTTCAAGGAAGAGTAATTGCAAGATTGTTAAAGGATCCACGCATGATTCTCACTGGTTTACGTGCGATTCGATACATCAATCCGTTTTTATGACCAGTTGATAAGAATGGACACCACGAGGGACCACAATGACAGACTCACAAACACACGGAGTATTGGAGATTGCTCAGAAATTACTAGAGCACCATGCACTCTGTGACCAATGCTTGGGTCGTCAATTTGGTTGGTTAAGTACAAAGGTATCTAACCAGGAGAGAGGATACTCTCTGAAGCTCACTCTGAGTATGATTGCAGATGAAAACCTGAAGTCAGGAAATAAGGAAGAGGGTATCAATTCAATACAACAGCTTGCAGGAAATGGTATGTTTGATCCTGCAAAGAGTATTGCTGAAAAGAATGGCATTGATTTTGAACTACAGTCTTCATGCTATCTTTGTTCAATCGATAATGAATCAGTCTTTGATAAGATATCTATGATTGCTGAACGAATAGCTGGAATATCTTCAGATTTTGAGTTTGATACATATCTCATTGGCTCTAATCCCGTGCCATTGCTAGTAGATCGTCAAGATGAGCTTGGTGGAATCTATTCTATTCTACATGCAGAGACCCTCAAGTCTCATTTCAATAGAGAACTTGGAATCGCACTTCACAATTTATTGCAAAAGCCTGTGGATTTCGAAAAACCTGATGTAGTTTTCATCTATTCTATGAGTGATGATGAAATAAAGGCTCAAATCAATCCCATTTTCATATTTGGGAGATATAGAAAACTTGTACGTGGAATTCCTCAGAGCAGGTGGGATTGTAAAAAATGCAGAGGAAAAGGTTGCGAGGAATGCAATGGTACAGGTCGAAAATACCCCGATTCTATATCTGAATACGTTGGAATCCCAGCTCAGACTGTCGCTGATGGAACCAAATTCAAATTCCATGCAGCAGGGCGAGAAGATATTGATGTCCTCATGCTTGGTCAAGGAAGACCATTTGTCGTGGAGATTGCCGAGCCCAGAATGAGACACCCCGATCTCGAAGATATCGCTACTAACATAAATAACGAAGCTGAAGGAAAGATTGAGGTTCACGGACTTGTTTTTACTGATAGACATCATCTACAGAAGCTGAAAGAAGATGCCTCATCAAACGTGAAGGAATACGAGGCATTGATAGAAATAGATTCCACAGTAACAGATAAACAACTCAGGACCCTTGAGAAAGAATTCAATGGTGTTAAGATTCAACAGAGAACTCCGCACAGAGTTTCTCATAGACGAAGTGACCTAGTAAGAGAGAAAATAATTCACGAGATTTCAATTGAGGCAAATAAAGAGGGATGTCTCAAAGCTACTTTCAAGGTACAAGGAGGCACATACATCAAGGAATTGATATCTGGAGATGAAGGAAGGACTACTCCATCAATTGCAGGGAGTCTCGGTATGGGATGTAAATGCGTCGAACTCAATGTTACAGCCATCTATAGTGATGGCCCGTGAAGACAACTTGCTAAAAGAAAAAACATAGCTGTTGCGAAATCCTTAAGTGGCGACCCAAGAGGTCATGCTGGAACTCGGATGCAGTTTAGCTTATACAAGATACCGAGTGACAATATTGCGTAGTGATGTCTTATGGTCAAAAAGAGTCATGGATACCGAGCCCGCACACGTGGTTTGATGAGCAAACGTTTGCGTCAGAAAGGTCTGACCTCTCCAAGCAAAGTGCTAATCGACTATGAAGAAGGCCAGCGGGTAGACATTGTTATCGATTCAGGATTCCACAGAGGAATGCCACACAAACGGTATCAAGGTAGAACTGGGGTAGTTACTGGTCTTAGAGGCCGCGCAATTGTTGTCGATGTTAATCTTGGAAAAGCTACAAAGACTCTTATCATTAGACGTGAGCATCTCCAACCAAGCAGAGGCTGAGGGAATTAATATGCCTAAGGAGATTATCAGCGAAGAGGAAATTACCCTTCCACAGGTCAAGAAAGTACTGACTCAGAGAGGAAAGGAAGGAGAACTATCTTTTCAGCAGTCAATTACACTTGAACATGCATCAACCTTCTCGAAAATGGCTCCTGCTGTTTCTACAAAAATGGTTGAGAAGTTGATGAAAGACTACAATCTAACTAGAGCGCAAGCTGTTCAAGTCGTGAATATTGCGCCTACTAATCCTGAAGAGATGAAAACCATTCTTGATGCACGATCATCAAATTTGACTGAGGAACAAATCATTGAGATTGTTGATCTTATTGTCAGTAAGAGGTCAAAATAATCCATCTTGATAATCTAAAGAACGACTCTAATCGTTCGTACTCCGATTAGTTTTTATCATTACCCGACAATCAATACTACAATGTGCTCGAGTAGAACTGGAAGTGAAAGCGAATGGAAGGACAACAAAACAGGCAGTTTGAGACACACGCTTACGTCTTATCAGTTGTCCCTCCGAAAGAGTTCCTTCGTGATTCTCGACCTCGCGGAGATACATTGATACAGGGCATAGGAGAGTCATATTTTACCCTACTTGAGATGTTGCCGCAAAAAGGGGTTAAGGTACATCCTCAAGAGCGTGTTTCCATTGACCGCAATTCAAAGAGCAAAATTGATCATGTGAAGAGAAGAATTTTCTATGAGGATCTTGTGCCGGAAAGCGTTACTGAATTACCTCTTGTGATAGAGATGATTGTAACAAAACATGAGCACAAGTTTGTTCAGTTCTTCAACGAAGCCGCCCCAATTACAACAAGAATGCACTCTCTTCAATTGCTGCCAGGAATAGGACAGACATTGATGTGGGCCATATTAGAAGAGAGGAAGAGAGAGCCGTTCAAAAGTTTCGATGATATTGCTGCTCGAACAAAGCTTCAGAATCCAAAGAAAGTCATGACTGCTAGGATTATTGATGAGCTCAAAGAGGATGTCAAACGTTGGTTGTTTGTACGGCCACCAAAACGTGATGAAGACGAAAGAGACCGCGAGAGAGAGAGACCACGTCCTCCCAGAAGGTAAATCTGTTTCAACAGGTGAGTTTTCTGTCAGACGATCAAATCCGTGCAACTCTAAAGAAATACAATGTACGACCCACAAAGAAGCATGGACAAAGTTTTCTCAAGAGTCCGCAGATTGTGCGTGATATTATTAATGCAGCAGAAATAACCAAAGAAGACACCATCTTAGAGATTGGAGGGGGATTAGGCATTCTTACTGAGCAGCTTGTTCAGGAAGGAAAACATGTCTATGTAATCGAATTAGACCCAGGTCTTGCACAAGCCCTCAGAGATAGATTTGTCAATCATGAGAATGTAACTATCATCGAAGGCAATGCTCTTGAAGTGCCACTACCAGAAGTGACCAAGGTGGTATCAAATCTTCCTTACAGCATATCTTCAGAGATTACTTTCAGAATACTACGAGAATTGGAATTTGAACAAGCAATTTTGATGTATCAAAAAGAGTTTGCTCAGAGATTACAAGCAACACCAGGTTCTCCGGAATACTCGCGTCTTTCTGTAAATATTGGATATCAGGCGGAGGTTGAACATATATTGGATGTTCCAGCGAATAGGTTCTATCCAGTACCAGCTGTAGATTCTGTTGTTGTTAAAGTGAAACGTTCTGCAAGGATTCCTAGAGCTCAGGATGATGAGGTATTCTTCTGGATGACAAATGGTATCTTTTCTTATCCAAATAAACATCTGAGAAAAGCGTTGGGAATCTGGTTTCGTAATCTGAAAGTGGATAAGAGCCTTGTTGACTTTGTATTGGAATTATGTCAAGAAGAACCAAAGGGAGATGATAGGCTGAGAACAATCCCTATTGCGAGTCTGGTAAAGTTAGCAGATATCATTCTACTGCTTGTTAGTAACGGAAAAATTCCTGATCCGAGAGGGAACTGAATGTGAGCGAGTCATTCAAAATAGATGTCTTAGATGGAGTGTACTCACCTGCTGCTGATTCGTACCTCCTTCTGGATGCCATTGTTATTGAACCCAATGATATTGTTCTTGATGTTGGTTGTGGAGCTGGTCTTGCAACACTTATTGCAGCTTCTAAGGCTCGACGAGTGGTTAGTGTGGATATCTCACATCTAGCGGTAAGGAATACAATTCTAAATCTCAGACGGAATAATCTAGGTAGTAATGTATCAGTCATCCAATCCGATTTATTCAGATGCCTATCAAATTCCACAAAATTTAGTATGATAATGTTCAATCCACCATATCTACCAGAAGATGACATGAGGACAGAGATGGACCATGCTCTTGTGGGAGGAAAAGATGGTTCAGAACTTACTGAACAATTTGTAAAAGAGGCATCATCATTCCTTGTTGAAGGGGGAAGACTCTATGTCGTGGTTTCAACTCTTGAGAATATCAAGGCAATAAAAAGAGGCTTCAAGGCTTGTAATTTCAGAGTCGAGAAGGTCAATGAAACTTCATTGTTCTTTGAAAAGATACAAGTGCTGAAAGGTATCTTCGAAGGACATAAGGAAACCGTTTTATAACACTCCGGTTGAGCTGCTTGAAAGCAACCAGGAGACCACGAGGGAACTGGCCATGTCGGAAAAGAAAACCACCAAAAAGACTGCAGCTAAGGCTGTGTCAAAAGCAAAACCTGCTGCAAAGAAGACTACTGAAAAGAAGACGACCAAGAAGAGCACTTCAAAGAAAGCGGCTTCAACGGTTGAAACAGAAGTCAAAGAGAAGAGCATGGTCTATCTTGATTATACAAGCAGTACAAAAGATGAAGGGATTATCTTTGATACAACTCATTTAGAGGTTGCAAAAGAAGAAGGTCTCTTCAAAGAGAACGATAGATATGAACCAGCATTGGTAGTCGTTGGATGGAATTGGTTACTTGCTGCGGTGGAAGAACAGCTTGTTGGCATGAAGGTTGGAGACTCAAAGACTATTGAAGTACCCCCAGAGAGAGGTGCAGGTGTCAGAGATCCATCCAAGGTCAAGAAGATTGCCAAAGTCAAACTTGCCAAACACGGAAATCGAGGATACAAAGGCGAAGAGATCAAATTTGGTAATGAACGAGGTGTCGTGACAGCTGATTTAGGTCGTACTGTACGTGTTGATTTCAATAGTCCATTTGCAGGAAAGACCCTTGTCTATGATGTGATTGTCAGAGAGATAGTTTCTGATCCCACAGAGAAGCTCAAAGCTGTATTGCTTCGTAGAATTCCAGGAATTCCAGAAGATAGATACAGTATCACAAGGACAAAGAACATAGTCACTGTCGAACTACCTCAGGAAACGAGGTATATAGAGAACATACAATATGGTGAGATTGGTATTGCAGGTGATATTCTCAAGGCAGATGAGAGTATTCAGGAAGTCAAGATACTTACTTCATTCAAACGGCCAGAACCACCAAAAGAGAACACAACTTGATAGACACAAATATCAGTCTATGTTCACTGAGAAAACCTTAATAACACTCCCCAGAAGGGGAGGAATGTCACTTGTTCTCTACGATTCATTTCTTAGATGGAGTCAATAAACAATGGAACCGGAGATGCGACCCCCAGCAGAACTAAAGACTGGAACAACAACTGTTGGCTTGATTGCTAAAGATTGTGTGATCTTAGCCAGCGATCAGAGAGCTACAATGGGATTTCTGATAGCAAACAAGACTGCAAAGAAAATCTATAAAGTCACTGACCGAATAGGTGCGACTATTGCAGGCTCTGTTGCAGATGCACAGGCAATCATGGATCTCTTGGCAGCAGAGGCAAAACTCTTTGAGATACAGAGAGGAAGACCGATGCGTGTCAAGGCATTAACCCGTCTTCTAAGTAACATCATGTTCCAAGGTCGTGGCGGTTACATGTTAGCATGTGTCGTGGGAGGATTCGATGATGAAGGCGCACAGGTCTATTATACAGACTTTGTGGGTAGCGTCATTCCTGACAAGTTCGTTTCTACAGGTTCTGGTTCTCCAGTCGCATTGGGCGTTCTTGAGTCAGAATACAAAGAAGATCTTCCTAAGAAGAAAGCAATCGAACTTGGTGTTCGTGCAGTCGCAGCAGCTATTGAGAGAGATGCCGCTTCTGGCAATTCAATCCTAGTTAGTGTGATTGACAAGGATGGGTATCAGGAAGTTCCTAAAGATACCATCATGAAGATTTGGAAAGGACAATAGTGACAGTGGTTCTTACACTAATGGCATGATTACATGCCGCACTGTTAACTTCGTATATTCAAATATCGAAGTCTAATAACAGGCCATTTAGGGCATTTAATGGCCAAACAATTGTGATGTGATTATCCATGCAGAGCAATGATGAACAAGAATTTGTAGATATTAGAGAGGTAGTCAAAAAGGCACTTCCACGATCAGCTGCTGTCAGCGCTGTTGAATACGAGGGACCTGAGATTGCTATTTACTCAAAGGCACCGAAGATACTGCTGGATGATGGAGACAGGATAAAAGCACTTGCCCGTAAGATGCGTAAACGTATAGTAGTGAGGTCAGCACCAGACGTCCGTTTGACCCATGAGGAAGCAGAGAAGACTGTACGTGAACTAGTTCCTGAAGAAGCAATGATCACATCAATTGATTTTGATATCTCAAGAGGAGAAGTCATTATTGAGGCTCAGAAGCCAGGTCTTGTCATTGGCAGGAGTGGTACTACACTACGTGAGATCACACGTCAGACATTTTGGCGTCCTAATGTCATGAGGACTCCACCAATTGAGAGTAAACTCATCAAACAAATCAGATACATTATACAATCAGAGGCAGCAACTCGCAACAAATCATTCCGAGAAATCGGAAGACGGATTCACAGAGCTCCATTAATGAATAATGGTTGGATTCGATTAACAGCGATGGGAGGTTTTCGTGAGGTGGGCAGGTCTTGCATGTTCCTGCAGACTTCAGAGAGCAATATCCTAATTGATTGCGGTGTCAATGTCGGAGCTCCAAGTAAGGCTTTTCCGAGATTGGACATGCCTGAATTCAGTATCGATAAACTGGATGCTGTTGTAATTACTCATGCTCATTTAGACCATTGTGGAATGGTTCCATTCTTATTCAAGTATGGTTATCGTGGACCAGTATATATGACTGCGCCAACTCTCAATCTTGCAACACTACTACAGCTAGACTATCTTGAAGTTGCTGAGCGTGAGGGCAAGCTTAGACCATACAGAGACCGTGATGTAAAAGAAACAATCCTTCACACTATACCATTGAATTACGGAGAAGTGACTGACATCGCACCAGATGTTAGACTCACAATGCATAATGCAGGACACATTCTCGGCTCAGCCATAGTGCACTTCCATATTGGTGATGGTCAGTATAACATGGCATATACTGGCGACTTCAAATTTGGAAGAAGTAGATTACTCGAACCAGCCACATTTACATTCCCACGTCTTGAAACTATGATCCTTGAAAGTACATATGGACACCCGACAGATAAGATGCCCCCAAGACAAGAGGTTGAGAAAAAGTTTGCAGGGATTCTCAAAAGGACCTTAGAACGTGGCGGGAAGGTACTGATTCCTGTACTCGCTGTGGGTCGTGCACAAGAAATCATGCTTGTAATCGAAGACCTAGTGTCAAAGGAAAGAATACCAAAAGTTCCCGTATACATCGAAGGGATGATTGCCCAAGCTACAGCAATTCATACAACTCATCCTGAAGCTCTTAGCAAGAAGATACGTGAAATGATATTCCACCAAGGTGTGAATCCCTTCTTGTCAGAAATATTCGTTCAAGTTGATAACCCCGAACAGCGAGAGGAGATTGTCGAGGGAGAGCCATGCATCATCATGGCCACTTCAGGAATGCTAGCTGGAGGACCCAGTGTTGACTACTTCAGACTACTAGCTCCAGATGAGAAGAACAATCTCACATTCGTCAGCTATCAAGGTGAGAATACACTTGGTAGGCGTATACAAAAAGGCTGGAAAGAAGTGAGTATGCGAAATAGAGAGGGACAGACAACAGTCATTCCTGTGAACATGGAAGTAACAACTGTTGAAGGGTTCTCGGGTCACTCGGATAGGAAGCAAATTCTCAACTTTGTGAAACGTCTCAATCCAGTTCCTGAGAAAATACTGTGTGCACATGGTGAAGCATCAAAAACGGTTGGATTGGCATCCACCATTCACAAGGCCCTAAATATTGAAACTAAGGCACCTATGGTAACTGAAAATATCAAATTAAGATAGATCTCACTATAATTTGACAAATGATGGAGTAACTATCATACACCCATCATTAACTAATGCAATGTCTGCTTGGTATCCCTTAGTTGCACCGCGAATTCGCTCAATTATTCGACGCAATTCAAGATGGGTTTGATCATTTCCATCATTCAGTCGAGAAATATCCAGTAGGAGAATATTACCTTCTTTGATTTGTTCAACAACATACGGAACATCTGCAAGGGACTCGAGTTTCTTGGATTTAACAAATATTTCTTCTAAATCGCGTAATTTCTTAAGCTCTCTAACAGGATCAGCTTGAGTTGATTCAGTAGCTGGTGAGAAAAGCCCGAGACTGGGAATAGAACGTTTTGTGCTGATTTCTTCGGTATCATCATCATTTTGCTTTCGTCTAAAGATAGACCTCATCATGAGTCACCTCTATTATCCAAGAAATAGAAAAGTTCGTATAAAGAAAAGACCGAGTATTATAAAACCTGACCCACGAGCCAATCTTTATCACATGGAGCAGTCATTGATAAGTGAGCAAGATGCCAGCGCGTAAAAAGGAGGAAGATGCACAGTCTCGTTTGCGAAATCAGCTAAAGGCTTTGAGCAATCGACATGCAATCGAGATTCTGCAGGTATTGAACCCTCAGACTGGAGATATGGTTCCTACCCTAGGTTGGGATAGTATAGTTGAAGGATTACTTGCTCTTGACAATATTATCAAACCCAAAGCAAGTCAAACCGGAGAAAAGACCCAGGAAGAAGCAAATTATGAGGAAAAACGTCAGGGATTGATGTCTGGTGGAACTATCTATGAAACTATGAACAAGCTAGTAAAGGTGGGATTTGTTATATCCTCGGGTGATAGGGGACGCAAGCAACGAGGATTTATGATTACTCATGAAGGAAGACTTGCTTTAGCCTCAGTAGGGCAACTTGGTGGTCCTATTGGTGCTGGTACAGAAGTTCAGAAGGCTGCACAAACACTATTGAAACACAAGAATTTCGTGAGTCTACTTCCAGCTCAGAAGAAATTTGTTCGGGAATTCGGGAACATTGATAAAAATCTTGTAATTCAAATGCCCCCAGGATCAGGTAAAACATTTCTCGCTATGATTTCAGTATTGCTCAAACTGCAAGAGGGAAAACGATGCCTGTATCTCAGTCCCTACACATCTCTCAGTAGACAGATAATAGATGAATATGGCAATCTGTTGAATGATTTAGGATACTCAGTAGTGCGTCATGATGGTATTTCTCATGCCACAGACGCGGAGCTAGAAAAGGCTAATTTTATGGTAGTGATGTATGAAACATTTGCTACAGCCTTACTTCAGAGGAAGAAATGGACTGAGAATATTGGATTATCAGTGATAGATGAACTAACAGAACTTGATTCGTTCCAACAAGAAATTGAGGCACAGAACATCGGCACTGATAGAAGCGTAAAACTTGACCTTATCATATCATTACTCAAAGGGAGTTCACAGATACTCACATTATCTTCGAGATTTGGAAATAGTGAGAAAATAACTGATTGGCTGGATGCATTGATATTTCGACCAGACGTTAGACTTACTCCAGATGAATTCATTGTTTCAGAGAAGGAACAAGAGATACTAATAGAGAGCAGTGATGGCACACAAAGGAGTGTAGTAAAGCAAATTGATCCATTGGATGCGATTATGGATCATCTAGGGAGTTATGATGAGAAATCAATCCTTATTGTTGTTGGCTCTCGATATGGAGCTCAATCCCTTGCAAGAAGTCTTTCTAGAAGCCACCCAAGACCTATCAAAGAAGAGATGATAAAACAGATTATTGGAGCCGGAGAGAGTCTACCGCTCAGCAATAGCCTTTCCAACTATCTTCAAGGGGGAGTTGCATTCCATCATTCGGGTTTGGATGCCGGAGTGCGTCAGAGATTAGAGCAGGCAATCAAAGAAAGAGTGGTGCGGATGGTTGTATCAACCACTGGAATAACTTCTGGAATGAGCTTGCCTTTCGACTGTGTTGTAGTGATTTTAGACCCCAACATGTATTTCCTGATAACTAGATCTCGATATCTACAGATTGCTGGTAGAATAGGCGAGTATCATCTTGGTCAATTTGGTGGGAGAATATACATTGTCTTTGAAGGACCATCAAGAGTGTTCCCGGATATCCAAGTCATGCAGGATACGTTATTACACAAACCGCTTGCACCTCTGAATCCTGGACCGATCTATCCAAGTCTTGCTGTGAGTGTACTTGTAAGAAATATGATCAAAGGAAAACCCATTCTTCGAGAGGACTTGAAAAAGAAGTTCCTAGAATATATCAAAGGAACCCTCAAGGGTACAATGGACACCAATTATTTGGCTCAGATGGACAAATTCTTTGGTTTACTGTTCAAATGGCTTGTAAAAGAGAAGATGATTGAAGATAGTGGAAATGGGTTCAAAATATCAAAAGATGCACGTGATGCAATATTAGCAGGAATAGACCCTATTGACTTTATGGAAACTAAGAAGATTCTTTCAAATTTGAAAAAAGATATTGATGAAGCAAAGCTCATAGAGGTTGTGTTGAGTTTCAAACTTCCTCAAGCTATTAGACCTAGAACACTAGTGCCATCAAAGGATGAATTGAATGTACTGGGACTCGATCCTCCACAAGATTGGTATTTGAAACTCGTTCCATTGCGGCTTGATACGAAGATTACAGTATTGCAGAGATGGATTGATGAGGAAGATATTGCCACAATTATCAAAGAAACTGGAGAAAAATCTAAGGGAATCAATCTTGATGAAGGAGATTTAGATTCATTACTAGGAGTTTGTAGTACTGTTATTCATAGCATAAGCGGTTATTTCACTTCAGTAGGAGAGAAAGACCTAGCAGAACGTTTCAGTATTTTCATTAGACAGATACAATATGGAGTTCATGCAGACCTGGCAAGTTCAGACCTGCTGGAATTGCATCTTGCAAAGGGTGATAGTGCTCCATCTAGTAGAATATCCAGAAAAACTGCGAGGGTTCTTTACGATAATGGATATACATCAATCTCTGACGTGATCAGGAAAGATATTGATGCAAGCCAGAAAGGTCTTGCTAGGGATAGATTCTCTCAAAACTGCGGGTTGGATGTAAATCTGGCTAAAGAGGTCTACAAAGCAGCAATGATGCACATTAGAGCAAAGCTCGAAAGTGCTGATGATGACGAGGATGAAGACTAGATCTAGATCTTTCCAAAATTCCAAAGGTCATCATTGACATGATGGATTGATTTTACGACCTTTCCACTAGTTGCTGTTCGTAGGTCACTTGCAGATAGTTGTGATATGCCAACAGCAAGTGGCTTTCCGTGTCGCTCATCGACTACTGCTACTATGCCATTTGCTTTAACATCATCATCTACTTTTGTTATACCTGGTCTCATAATATCTGCTCCGTTTACCACAAACTTCACAGCACCCATGTCAATTGTGACTGTGGGAATTGTGATGATACCATCAAGAATGGCACGCAAAGTGGGGAAATTTCGACCTTCATACTCAAAAAATAGTATTTCGTTGTCTGAGAGTAGAATTCTGGAGCCATCATCAAGAATTCCACCTTCTAATCGAGCTTTTGCATCCAATCCGATGGAAGAACCTAGGTCACTCTCAATTCGTTCTAACTCGTCACGTTGCTCGCGTTTCTTCAATAAATGACGCTTCTTTATTCGTTCTATCTTTGGCATGTCATTTAGATAGAATCACTTACTCCTTTTGAAGCCTACGAATACATAGTTTAGAAGGATTGCTCTAAGGGGCTTCATCGTCATCTTTTTAAGCCATCTCCAAAGAGTAGGCCGAACAGCGTATGACCTTAGGCCATATGATGTACCTTCTGAGATGGTGATTTAATGAACTCAGGAAAACCTATGGAATTACTCCAAACTTCGATTGGCTCACAAGTACTCGTTGAGTTGAAAGGCAGAAAGAAAATCAGGGGAAAACTCCGTGGTTTCGATACACACCTCAACCTTATCCTTGAGGATGCTGAGGAAATATCAATTGATCCTGAAACAGAAGAACAAACTATCCAACAAGTAGATACTGTGATAGTACGAGGCGACAACGTAGTCATTGTGTCACCTCCACCGAAATAATCCAAGGAGAGAAAATCTATGGGAAAAGGTACTCCATCAAAAGGTAAGAAAAACAATCCACATCACATACGCTGTAGAAGATGCGGTCGCAGATCATACCATGTCAGGCATAAGAGATGTGCAGCCTGTGGATTTGGCGTGTCAAGCAAACTTAGGCAATTCAATTGGGCACACAAGAAGGTACATGGTACTCGTGTACGTGGCTAATTCTCATAATTCCATAGGTACTACTCTTTCATTCTTGTGATCTAATTATATCTCCAGTATCTAGAGAGAGATTATCGTATTCTTTCTCAGTAGATCCTTGTAATAGGATGATATCTGAAAATTTACAGGGAAGTGGTTCATCAATGAGAAAATTCTTTCCTGTCATCAATTGGTAATGGAGATGAGAGTATGTTGTGGATGCTCCAGAAAAGCCAATCTTACCAATTTGCTGCCCTTGCTTGATTCCATCACCTACTGAAACAGTGATACTCTCTTTTTTGAGGTGAAAAAGATGGCTGAATTCTTCCTCATTATGTTTGATAATCACATAATTTCCAGCTAATTCTTCTATAGAATCTTCAGCAATTGCTTTGTCTAAGTTAAAGGGACTCTCATAGAGATCTTCGAGATCATTCACAACATCGACTACAATCCCATCAGCAGGTGCGAAGACATCAACACCGTGCGTGTAGAATTTCGTGACATCATCAAAATGGAAGTCATAGTTGTTTTGTAACTCTGATTCTTTCATCTGTCGCGTATTCCCATCAGCACCAAGAAGTGTGAAGTCTACCCCATACCTACTGAAATTAGATGCAAACTTACCCTGAGTCGCTTGACGTACTACTGACATTGCAAATCTTCGATGATGTGAGTAGTAATCGTGTCCGTCAAGGACTGTGAGTGTTCCCCTAAGTGGAAGTGTTAGCTGTACTTTCTGTTGGTAGTATATTGGTCTGACAATGATGTTCCCATAATAGAATTCCTCCTTTGTTTCTGAATCAACAAACGTGAACATATATCGCAAGTAACTGATTTTCATATCTTTGGAAAATCGATGAAAAGGATTGAAAACATCTAGGGTTTCAATGCCATAAATCTCGTACCTACCTATTGTATAGATACTAGGAGTACCTACGCCATTGTGGTTTAGGTGACGAAATGTAACTAGCGTATCAGCTTCATCATAGACTGCAACTTTAATGAACCTGATGACAAGTTTCCTATTTGTAAGTCCCATCAATAGGAAATCGAAGTTCAGATTGACTCCATCTCTAACCTCTTCAAAATAGACTGTGTTTGGCTCGATTGAGATGTTTACTACCTTCTCAACACTCTCATGATTTGAGAGAAACCCTTGCAGTCTGGGAGCAATGTTTTCACCTAATTCATTGGCTCGTGTCATAGAGTGACCCACCTGAAACAGTGGGAATGAACGGGACCTTAAAGAAGTGGTGGATAAAGAGTATCTCATATTATTGCATCAACATGCCTAATTTCAGCAGCATTGAAAAAGATGCTTTCATCTCCCTTCACAATCTCGCCATACTCCTCCTCAAGATTATATTCTTTCAGAGTACCTATGACTGTCTTTCCACTCTTATACAGAAGACTAACTGCACTACCCACATATTTAGCCAATCTACGCTGGATAGAGATACCTACGTAAAGTAATACACCATGGTCAGGTTTCTTTTCTATATCATCAAGTAGAAGATCAATTTCTCTAGGTAGTTCCTTTTCGTATTGCTTTCCAGTTACAAAGACCATTACAGGTAAGATGTCCACATCATTCGATTGACGAATTAGGTCCGCAAATTCGAAGAATACCTTCCAATTAGAAAACTGACATAGGCAATGACCGTCATGAAAGGTCAGGAAGATACCGTCTTTAGAGGTGAAAGTCTCCTCAAAAAGCTCGTTAATTGCTCCATCATCTGATGCTAAAAGTCCTTCAGGGGGAGGAGGAAGAATCAATGATTCCTTATCTTTTCCAGCGACAAATGCGTTAGCGTAGATACACAAATTCTATTTCCTCCAACAACACATAACGTACAGAAGTTGTGATTTATCTATTCAAGGTGATTGTAGTGAGTGATAAAGACCAAGATCTTGAGACCTCCTTCAAGGTAGTAGCTATCATGCAAACAATAACCGAAGAGCTTGATGAGGATGGAAAAAGAGCTTGGAGAAAGATGCTTGGTATAAAGGAAGACAAGAAATCTGATAGCAGAAACAAAAGCTTAGGAAAAGTAGTAGAATGACACAAGTTTGATAGGTCAGAAGGTACAAGTCAGAGAGAAAGGTGGTTTCATGTTTATAGTCAGACCTGTCAATGTTGAGCGTTGTATCTCGTGTTTTTCATGCGTATTCGCTTGTAGCAGAAGGACGGGTCACGTGGATCTAGGTCATGCTGCACTCCGAATCAAATCCACTCCTCCACCAACAGCAGGAGGATCAGGAGGCAACTATGTTGTGATAATGTGCAGAGCCTGCAAAGAGCCCATCTGTCTTGAAGCATGCACATATGATGCAATCAAGCGTAAACCTGGTGGGGGAATCATAATCAATCAGGTCAAATGCGTCGGTTGTGGAGATTGTACTGAGGCATGTCCTCTGAGTGCTACCTTTGTGGATCTCGCACGTAAGAAAGCTGTTGTCTGTATTCATTGCGGAGAATGTGTCGAGTGGTGTCCCCATGGAATACTAATCAAGGAGGAGATATCACGGTGATAGAGGGACACGTACTTCATATTGACCTGACAAACAAAACATCGGAAGTAATCAATCGAAAGGACCTTTTTGAAAGATATCTCGGGGGAGTCGGAGTTGCATCTCAACTACTCCTAGACAATTGCCCTCCAAATACAGAGTATGAGGATGCTCCAATTATTTTTGCAATAGGGCCACTCAATATGTACTACCCGTGTTGTGCAAAGACTGTAGCATTGTTCAAATCTCCACTCACAGGGAATCTTGGGGAGAGCTATGCTGGTGGTAAACTAAGCATGGCTATGCGGTTAGCTGGGCATGACGTTATCATGATTACTGGGAAGTTGGAAAAACCCTACTATCTCCTGATTCAAGATGATAGTGTAGAATTCAAAGACGCTCATGCACTTTGGGGATTGTCAACACGTGCGACTGGGCGGATATTGAAGGAGAAATCTCCTGGCGAAGGAAAACGGTCTATACTTCGAATAGGAGTTGCAGGAGAGAATCAAGTAAAGTATGCCATGGTTGTGGTGGATACAGTACGACACTTCGGGCGCCTTGGTCTTGGATGTGTCATGGGCTCCAAGAAGCTCAAAGGAATTGTCGTAACAGGAACCCAGAATTACAAGGTACCATCAATCAAAGACTATCGTACTGAGTATAAGAAAATACATGACTTGACACTTCGAACAGGAAGGATGGATAAGTATGACATTCTTGGCACATCTGTCAATGTTCTTACACTGAACGAAATACAGGCTCTTCCTACTCGGAACTTCAGTACATTTAGTTTTGAACACGCAGATGACATATCCGGAGAGAGATTTGCTGATGATGTGTTGATTGGAAAGAGTGCATGTGTACCATGTCCAATTGGATGTATCCACATTGCCGAACTCCGTTTTCAGTTTGACCCGAAGCGCAGAGATTATGGAACTGTCTATATTCCCTATGATTACGAACTCATCTTTGCACTTGGATCAAATCTAGGTGTTGGGTTAACAGCGGGTGTGCTTCAACTCATCGAGCGTGTGGATTTGCGTGGTCTTGATGCAATGAGCGCAGGAGTTGTACTGGGGTGGATTACTGAAGCATATGAGAAGGGCATGATTGATCAGAATGATTTAGCCGACCTCACCCCAAAGTGGGGAGATGTGGATAGCTATCTGAAGATGATAGATCACATAACTGAACCTCCAAATGAGTTCTATACTTATGCAGGGCAGGGTCTCAAAGCACTGACGAAAAAATATGGAGGAACTGAATTTGCAGTCCACTATGAAGGAAATGAGGCGTCAGGATACCATACTGGACCAGCAAATATTGTAGGACATATGGTTGGTATTAGACATAGTCATCTAGATAATGCAGGATATAGTATAGACCAGAAAACAGCAGCAAAATCAATCTCAGCTAAAGAGATTGGAAAAAAACTTTGGGAAGAAGATGTTTGGCGAACAGTGCTAAATTCACTGGTTGTTTGTCTATTTGCTAGGCCAGTCTTTACACCAGATGTGGTCTTGTCATCCCTCGGTGCATTAGGGGAAACCCGTACAATTGAGGAATTGAAACAGATCGGCGAAGAAGTTTTTCATCTTCGAATGAAATTCAAGATTCAAGAGGGCTATGATTTAGAGAATCTAAATCCACCAGAGCGTCTTCTTGAAAGAATATCATCTGTTGGTCGTGTGGAAAAAAGTACAATTGATGAGATAATTCTCTCTTGGAAGAAATCTCACGCTCTTTAGTCTGGAGATGTAAACAAACCCTGCATTAGAAGAAAAAGTGGGGCTCCAAATGGAATGGAACCCCATCATTGTTTCGAATAGTTTGCGATGTCCAAGATATCACTTTGTGATTTTACTGCGACCACGTGAACATGCTACTACGCCTATAGTTACAAAGATCAGAACTCCTAGAAGAGCGACGAAAAATAAGTCGATTGTGTAGGTTGAATAGTAAGTGCACATTACCGCACCAAACACTATGAAGATCAAGATTACAAGTACAGCAAGTATGAGTTTCTCCTTTAGATTCATTCAGTTTCACCTCCTGTGTATTTATTGACTGTAATTTCGCTTCTTCTCACGTGTAATCTCAGAACACCATAACTTCCTTTTACTTCAAGAATTTCAGGTTCAACAAACGACACATGCTGTAATTTTCCAAGGGTCCCTTCTATTACAGCACCTCCGTTATCATCTGTTGAGATGATTGAGAGCCTGTGCTTTTCTGTTAGTTCAATTGAGAAGTCGCTTTCACAGTCTTCATTTTCTCGAGGATTCATTTTCATCCCTCATGTCCATCAACCACAGGAATATGGAATAAGGTTTAATTGACACGGATACGAAATATTTAGGACGGGTGCGAATTACTTACTATGTCAAGTGAAGATGAGGAAGGAGATATTTCCAAGATCCTATTTGAGCTAGCAAGCAGTCGAAGAGCAAGCATTCTTTTTGAAGTGGAAAGGCAGAGCCTCAAGATGCAGCAAATTGCAAAATCACTAGATATGAATGTCACAGAAGTGTTTAGACATTTACAAAGACTCAGTGATGCAAGACTTGTTGAGAAACAAGTGAATGGTAAATATGCTATTACTTCACTGGGCAATCTGACAATAGGTCTTCTATCGGACCTGAATTTCATCCTAAAGTACGGAGATTATTTTCTAGACCACATCATTTCCTGTCTTCCTTATGAATTTGTAAACAGGCTTGGAGAGCTATCAGATGGGGAATTTAGCGATAATACCCTGAGTACCCTTAATCGGGTTAGGAATATAGTCTACGAAGCAGAGGAGTATATCTTCGCACTGGCGGAGCAAAGTGAGTCGAGTCATGTTCAAGTGACCAATGATAAAGTGTCTAAGGGACTGGAATTCAAGTTCATTATGCAGCAGAGCTTATCTGAAACAATTAAGGTCACTCCAGAGGTAGAACATTTGAAACAAAGAAGGATTCTTCAACGAATATGTGTCACACTATTGATTACTGAAAAAGAGTCAGTCGTTCACTTTCGCAGACAAAATGGGGAGATGCACTACACTGGTTTCTTTGGAAAGGATGAGAGATTTCGCAAATGGACTCGCGATCTCTTCAAATATTACTGGGAACAAGCAGAACCATGGCTTCCTAAGCGCTAATTCCTTTTCTTTGATCATTCTTGTTACTTGGATGGTTAGGTTTTACAAGTATCATTAACGCTCTCGTGTTTCACTATATCTATTATGCATCTCCACTATCTGCTGTTTCATCTCATCTGAGAATTCGACAATCAATTGGTCTTTCAATTCCTTGGTTAGTTCTTCACCTGCAGCAATCTTCTGTCCTGCAATCTTGACGGAGTCTAGAAAGCCAATGAGCTGTTTCTTTCCCTCTTCGTAGAAAAGTAACTGTGCAGCAGGAAGAAGGATTGGTAATGCGGATGGATTGAGAGATCTCAATATATCGAAGTTGCTTATGTCAGGGAATCCACAGGTTGCGGCTAAGACTATGCGAGGGAACTTACGTATTCTTCCAGGATGACGTGTTTCTCCTTCTTGAACCACCATCTCAGGCAAACTAAATGAAAAAGTCCTTTCCATTAGTCTCTGTAGATAATGTGTCATATTGCGACCGTATATAGGTGTACCAAGTAGCAGGATGTCAGCTTCTGCAATTGCAGGTAGTAGACTATCCATATCATCACGTTGGACGCATTTTCCAGGAGTTACCCACCAGCAATTAAAACATCCTCGGCATCCACCTATATTCAAATCGACCACATGATGTTTCTCCACTTCAGCCCCTGATTCCTTTGCACCCTCAATGAAGGCTTCCAAAAGGATATCTGTCGTACCATTAGATTTTCGAGGACTCCCATTGAAAACTAGAAGCTTCATATCGTTACATATGGTTCTAACCCTTATAGGGTAAGGGTCTGCGCAAAGGCAGTAGTAATTTATTGGAATTGATAGGTATGATATAGAACGAGTCTTGATTACTCTATATTCAATGTGATGAGTAAGTATGGAGAGCGTATAGACCTACTTCAATTACTGATAACCCTACCATAAGACCAACCGCTAGAATTTCTACGGCAAAATTAGTAGATACCCCATGTATATTCAGAGTTGTGAGAAGCAACATTATACCAGTGGGGATTGTAACAATTGAGATGATTTTCCAATCAACATAATGATCTGCACCCGGCTCGACCAATGCGTATGCACAATAAAATTCAAGAAGACAAATACAAAGAACAATGGATGATAAATATAAAACAGGAGAGAGTGCAAAATCTACATCGCGTAGAGGGCCTAGAAGGGATTGGAATAATATATAGGGTATTGTAATAATCACTACTCCGCGTGCAATATGAAAAAAGGGCATGATTTTCAAATATTTATTAACTTCAGTCAAAAATGACTCCCTCCAATCACTATCAACAAATTACTTCAGTAATATCTAGTTCATATATCTTACTGAAAATGAAATGTTGTGAAAAAGGAGTGCGAGTAGATTGAAATTAGATGAGCATCTAATAATACGAGAATATTGTAACGATGATGAAGAGGGATGGGTCAAGTGTCGTGTCCTTGCATTTTTGGACTCTGCATATTATGATGATGTATATCGAGAGAAGGAACATTATCTCTCAAGCGCTATTGAATTAGTAGCAGAAGTTGATGACCAAATAGTCGGATTGTTGGATGTTGAATATGACACGGATACTTCCAATGTGGGAATGCTTTGGCATCTAGCAGTCCATCCCGATTTTAGAAGGCGTGGAATCGCACATTTGCTTCTTCTAAGAGCAATTGAAGATGCGAGAAAAGTGGGGCTCGTTCGAATAGAAGCGTGGACTCGCGATGATGGTCAAGCAGAAAATTGGTACCAATCTCAAGGATTTCGCAAAATGCAGTCTTACTATCATATCTACATTGACTCTGATGAAATGATATCAGAAATAATCAACTCACAGATTCCACAGATGAAACCAGCTAAAGTATTTGCACATTACACGGGAGATGACAAATCATTCCTAAAACAATTCAAACGCGTCTATTCTTGTAGTAGATACGATTGTGTACTTGAATAAAATGAGAATAGAACTGGATACGAATTCTTTAAGGCCTAGCAATGGAATCATTCTTGATGCTGAGTTAGGATGAAAATGAAATCATATGTTCTTCTGCCAAAAGTGAATAGAGGTTTACTTCCTAAAGAATTTCAAGATGATGATGTTAGATCTACGGAGTTTCTTGTGGAGTATTTCATCGAATATTTCACAAAACCAGGCGATATTATCTTCGATCCATTTGCAGGGTTTGGTACAACGCTCTTAGTCGCTGAAAGAATGAATCGAATTCCCTATGGTATTGAAGCTGATAAACGACGATATGAGTACACCCGCTCAAAACTGTCACTAAAGGACAATATCATACTTGGGGATTCTCGAAAACTGGACACATTTTCTCTGCCTGTTATTGACTTTGTATTCACGTCTCCCATCTTCATGGGGTGTGATGAAACCAAAAACCCTCTTTCTGGATTCAAAGAAGATGGCAATTATCAAGTATACCTTGATCAGATTCAAGATATATTTCGAAAGTTGCGCAAGTTTCTAACTCCTGAAGCCAAAGTTGTTGTTGAGGTCTTCAACTTGCTTCCAAGACGAGGACGACCGAATACCCTCTTAGCGTGGGATATGACATATGCGATATCTAAAGTTCTTAAATTCGAGATAGAGATTATTGCATGCTGGCAGGAAGTGGACAAAAAAGACACTGGTGAAACTCCAATGGGTGTCGGGTATGACCATCATTACTGCCTTGTGTTTATTGCAGATTAAGATATTGAATAAAAAAAGACTGCGCCAATAGATTTTCTTTATAATAGATGTAAAATTGCAATGGCATAGAGAGGCTGGGTTTGATGTTAAATCAAAGACTAGTTTTCATTGTATTTCTTATAGTACTGACATTGACACCAAATATGACTCGATATGGAACATTACTTGAAGTGCATTCAGTTCCCCAGAAAGTGTTCCCTGCTGACAGTCTGATTCCTCACGACATTATTTGGATTAATGGTGATGAGATGTTCATTGAACAGGCGGGGCTTGAAGGCTGGCCCGGTAATGGAACTGAGGAAGACCCCTACCTGATATCAGGATACTACTTCAATACGTGGAACAAACCACTCACCATCTATCATTCATCAGTCCATTGGATATTCACAAACAACCTCATCGATGGTGAAGATGACCATGGTGGCACTTGGATACAGAACTGCACACATGGAGCAATTATCAACAACGAGATATGCAACAGACGGTTTGCTATTGCCATCGCAAGTGGATCTGGAATCAACATCAGTGGGAACTATATCCATGATTGTTGGGAGAACGGAATTGAGTTCATAGCTGGAATGAACAATGCTACAGTCAAGAACAATATCATTGAGAATATTGGTGTAGCAGGTTTCTATTCTGGACTTTCTCGTAATAGCAGCATAGTTAACAACACGCTAACAAACTGTGGGGAATACGGAGTTGCTCTGCTCGGAGTCATATCAAATTGCATAATTACTAGGAACATAATTTCATACACTGGAAACGAAACCCTTGAAGGTGTAGGAATGCGGCTCATGATCTTCAATACTAGTGAGGTCTCATTCAATGAAATAATCAATTGCACTTCACATGGTATATTGATTGATACAGGAAATAATTCGTTGATACGTTGGAATACTATCACTAACACTTTGGGGTACGCTATAGCATTACTACCAGAGTCGAATCAGATAGTGGTGAAATTTAATGCATTCATAGATAATGAACTTGATTGTCAGGTCTCTGACAATGGAACACTCAATGAATTCTCACATAATTATTACAGTGATTGGACCACTCCAGATAGAAATTCTGATGGCTATGTGGATATGCCTTATCAAATAGATGGGATAGCTGATAACCTAGACAGATATCCATTAGTAAAAGTGGGAGTGATCCCTACAGAAATGGTAAGTGACTCCGTGAGTAATTTTGCGATAGTGGTATTTCTTGTTGGATTAGTTTTAGCAATTGTTGCATTCCATCTACGTCGAAGAGATTTTAATGTGCTTTGAAGTCTTGATAGCCTCTATATTATCGGAATGATAACAATGCAACTAGATCCTCAAACTATCTCAATCTTTATTGCAGCAACAAGTGTGGTCATTGGTGTCATATTCAGTGTTGCATCCATTCTTATATCAACAAGAAACGCAAACAAATCAAGACAGGCTCAGATATTCATGAAATTTCATGAAGCTATGACAGAAAAAGAGTTCTTCAGGGACTTCCAGCATATTCTGGGAAAGTGGAGCTGGAAAGATGCTCACGAATTTTCTTCAAAATATGGACCTGTATCAAATCCAGAAGAGTATAACATGTTTGTAAGGATTATCACACAATTTGATAGCCTAGGAACTCTTGTTCGACATGGATTGACTGATATTAGATTCATGCCCAGAGGAATCGCAATCATGGTGACCAGTTTCTGGGATAGATTCAGAGCAATTGCATCTGAACTAGAAGCACTGTGGGGAAATACCGATATCTTTGGGGAGGTAGAGTACCTATATGATGAAATTAGGAAAAATCGTGTTTCAGTTCAAAAATCTCCAAAGTAATTAAGAGATTGACGAACAGTATAAGAGGTTTTTTTCATTACCCTAGTTTATGCAAAAGAAAACTGCAATTCTAGTCATGATTATTATAGTAGCTGCTGCTGTTGTCCTATATGTACAGTCTAGAAACAACCCTAATAATCAGGACCAGACTGACAACAGTTTTGATAGTGAAGGACGATATGACTCATCGAATTTGGATTATATGGGCGTAATCTACACAAACCGTTCGGACATACTCAATTGGAATGGAGGGTATAGCGAATCAACAGATTGTCCCTGGGGAGCTGTACACAACGGATTGGATTTTGCCTTCAGAAATGACTCGACGGTTGTATTTGCTGCACCAGGACTTGTAGAAGAAATCCATTGGAATGATGATGGTCCTCCTGGTAATATTTACTCAATTCACGTTTCGGTCCGATTCAATGATTCCATTCAAGTAAACTATGTCTTCGAACCTTGGACCACCAACATGACTGATGTGGACCGACAGATATCGATGTTAGATGTAGAAATAGGAAATTGGGTCGCACTGGGAGATACACTTGGCCATTTTCTAGCAGTAGGTAGCAGTGCACACATCCACTTTGGTGTATACCATGATGATGTGGTTTGTCCGAAGCAGTTCTTTTCAGAAACCGCATATATTGAGATGATGGAATTGGTCCATACCTATCATCCTGATTGGGAACTGTGCTATCCATAAAACAGAATGTAGTAAAGGTCAAGTAAGATTCAAGTCGTTCCGGTTCTAGAATCACAAAGTATCAATGCCCGATAAAGATGATGTTGAGCTACTTTGGATTGCTTGGGGTGCAGAATGAATTTTGATGGCAGATGGTCTTGAATTAAGTGATAAGTAGAATAGAAAAAGAGATTCACGAGCCTTTTGAGAAGATACAAGAACTATTTCTGCAATATAATTAGGCAAAACCTAAAATGACTATATAACATAATATCAAATGGAGAGTTTAATTGCAGAAGAGGCGTATATATAGAGAATACGGAAATCTATTGGCAATCATTGGAGTGACACTTTTTCTAACCTACGCCGTTATCGCTTTCTATTGGCTCAGAGATCCAATTACGTATTCAAGACTTTTGTATACCGGTGACCTTCGCACATTGGTCATTCGTAGTTTCCTTCCGCTTGGACTCATTTTGGCTTGCAGTGGATTGGTCATTCGGCGAAGGTACAGCGAGGGAGTTGTATTTCTGACCAGACCTGACGAACCCATACACTCTGCTAGGCCTTGGTACCAAGGAACTGAAGCGGGATTGTACATGACCTCTTGTGGGCTTGTAGTTTCTACAAATGAGATATCAAATGCAACAGCTCATGTAGAGTACAAGATTGTTTCAGTGAAAAATGCTACCCACGGAGATTGCGTTGTTAAAGAGGGAAAGGATGTATTGGATGGCTCTTCCAAACACAGATCTTGGTAAAATGAAGGAAATAGTGGATCGAGTGAGTTTCGATTTGTTTAAGTTCCTGTGATAGTCATCTCTCTCTTTGTGGTGTTGGAAAAATGAAGACATACATTCTTCTGCCAGAGGTGAATCATGGTGATTTTCTTCCCAAGCTTTTCATTGATCATTTCACAAAACCAGGTGATACTGTCTTTGACCCATTTGCAGGATTTGGGACTACACTCCTTATAGCTGAGCATATGGGAAGGATACCGTTCGGTATTGAGATAGATAAAGAGCGCTACGAATTCGCTCATTCAAAACTCAAAACCAAAGAGAATATCATTCATGGCGACTCCAGAAAACTAGATCAGTTCCCATTACCCAGCATAGACTTTGTGTTCACCTCTCCTATCTTCATGTTGCGTGATGAAACTAAGAATCCACTTACTGCATGGAAGGAAGATGGAACATATCAAGAATATCTTGAACAGATTCAGGACATATTTCGAATGTTGCGCGAGTTTCTAACTCCTGGAGCCAGAGTGGTCGTTGAAGTCTTTAATTATACAGCCACTGATGAACGACCGCAGACCCTGTTAGCCTGGGATATAGCTAATGCAATTTCAGAGGTTCTCAGGTTTGATAAAGAAATCATTGCATGTTGGCATGGAGTAAATGAAGATGGTTCAAGCGAAGTTCGAAAGGAATTCGGGTATGATTACCACTACTGCTTAGTTTTTGTAAAAGATTGAAAAGTGGTGGACCGAGCGTGATTCGAACACGCGACCTCTTCCATGCCAAGGAAGCGATCTAGTACCCTGCGACTTCTAAGTGAAGCCACAACCGGGCTGATCTATCGGCCCATGTGCACAGGTTGTGCGAGTCGCTATGCTGAATGGAACGGTTAAAAGAATTGTGGAGTGAAATACTTTTGCTCAATAGCCAGAGGTCACTTTTTCATCATCCAGACGTTCCAACTTGAAACATACAGGTTTCTTTCCATCAGAACATGATGTATATTGGATTCCGGGTCCCATGGCGAAATTACCACCAAAGAATAGGACTGAGAGGTCCTTGTAGATATCCCTCCAAGCCCACCCACAGAATCCCTCAGGTTGTTTCATTACACTATCGATGATGAATTCGTCACCCTCATTGAAGAGTGAGCATTTCTTGATTCTTTCTCCCGTTGGAGGGAATAGTAATTCTTGACCAAATACATCCTCAGGGCTGAATGTCCTAATCACGGTTACCTTGACTTTCCACATGCAATCACAGGAACCCGTACCCAGATTATCAGAAAAACACCTATTTCGGCGCAATCAACTAATATAATGCATTCAGAATGTTAATCATTGACAAGATGCTACAATCTCATCTGAGGTCGGTAAGCCTGTTAATATCCTATCACCAATCTCAATCCTAGGAATACTGCCTTTTGTTCTCATCCTCTGAATAAAACCGAAACTAGATACATCAATCACTTCTAAATTACAAACGAGTTTTTTTGCTGCACGTGAGGCAGCATCTAACAGGATTCTATGTTCTTCAGGGATTACTCTGTCTGATTTTCCTGCTGCATTTCCCCAATCGGATGAATTTGTTCCAGTACATATAGGATGACCAATAGTATCCATATCTGCAGATTGTAGTGTTCTTGATTGAGATTTTATGAAGACCCGAAGTACAAGATTCATTGTGCAAACACCTTGATTGAATTTATTCAAGGAATTCTTGTTTCAGACTACTATAAAGAGGCGTTTCAACGCTGTGAAACATGTCAACTTCGCAAATCTGGTGCGGGCCATAGTTCATGAGAAGATAGAAGGTCAATCAATTTAGTAATGTGGGGGATGTCAGGATTCGTTGATGAATAACAGATCATTACATTTACTGACTCAGCCCATTTCTGATTCAGAATATCTTTTGTAAGTGTATCCAAGTATTGGATATTGTTGACACCAAATATCGAAAAAATCACAGGTTCTTCTAATGATTTACGAGAGTACCAGTATTCAATAGGATTTCTCAGACTAAACCAATCATTGATGTAATCTGGTGTAGTTAGTTTGGGATTATATCTTATTACTCCTACAATAAGAGATGCCCCTTTACCATGACGGTTCCACTTCATACCGAATTGTACCATGCTTTCTCTCACGAGAGTCTCAAGATTCTGATTGACTTTCCGAATTGATAGACCAGAACGTGCGGCGATCTCATATGGTGGCATTCTCGGGTCATGTGCCAACTGACTTAGAATCTTTAATTGAGTGGGTGTGAAATCTGACAGGTCATTCCCGCCTTCAAAGATACGTGTTTTATGTACTTCAACTCCAGTTACACCATCATAACTAGATAACATATCTACGAATTCAGATATCTCACTGGATTCGGTATATAGAACACGAATGTACAATTCTCCAGAGGTCATTGGCATTATTAAGAACACAATTTTGTAATCTTGGATTCTTTTAACAAGTGGATTAAGGTTAACGGACCCATCTGTTTTCACTAGAAGTATAGATTCTGTCCCTTTGATGTATTTGTCATCAAGATAGACTATGAATTGTTTGATAAAACCATCTTCAATAAGCTGGTCAATTCTTTTCTTTATTGTTGGAGCAGTGAGACCTATCTTGGAACTAAGTTGTCGAAGAGTCTGTCTCGAGTTATCCATCAATTCGAATGCAATCTTTTTGTCATATGCATCCAAGAAGACCAGCCCAATTCTTTACAGAGGTACTATCTGATTTATTCCTTCTTATCTCTGTGATTTACTGAATATATCTGTATAATTGAAAAAACATTAGATTTCACCAAAACGATGACATGCAATCTGATGAACGGGTGAAGTTGATATGAATTTAGGTCGTTTCTCAATACATACATCTTTGACATGTGGGCATCTTGGATGAAATGCACAACCGGATGGAATATTGCGAGGCTCAGGGGGAGACCCTGGTATTCCACGAAGTCTAGGTCGATCTTTTCCAGATTGTAGCTGCATCATAGCGATTGAGGGAAATGAACTCATTAAACCTCGGGTATATGGATGCTTGGGGTCACGATAGATTTGAACCACATCGCCAACCTCTACAAATCGTCCTGCATACATTATCGCAACTCTATCTGCGATTTCAGCGATAACAGATGCATCATGAGATACAACAACCATAGCTACATCAAAATCAATCTTGACCATCTTCAGAACATTCATGACCTGTGCCTGAATTGTCACATCTAGGGCACTCGTTGGTTCATCTGCGATTACTAAATAGGGTGCAGCAATAAGGGACATCGCAATCAAGACTCTCTGAGCCTCACCTCCAGAGAACTTACTCGGATCGAGCACATATCGTTCATCTGCATCTGCCAGACTTACCAAATCTAGATATTCCAATACTCGTTTCTGCATTTCTGACCGACGCATGTCTGCATCGTGAATCTCTAGAGGTTCACTTGTCTGCATGCCGATACTGAAGATTGGAGTAAGTGCACCTTGAAGACCTTGTGGAATGAAGGAAATATGACTTCCGAGATATCTTGCCCGTTCACTATCAGAGAGTCTTAACAGGTCAACATCATCATATAATACCTCACCTGAAACCGTTTGATGCCAGATTTCCTTATCGATGAACTCTGTTTGATAAGGAAATATCAAGCCTTCTTGGATTTTCGCATCCTTGTATCTATGTGTGATCTGGAAGAGACCAAGAGCAGATGTTATCAAAGATGATTTACCACAACCGGATTCTCCTAAAATTCCAAGGCACTCACTCTTGTCAATGGAAAGAGACACATCATCTACTACAACGATGTTACCTTTTGTACTTGGAATAAATGCTCTCAGATTTCTTATTTCAAGAAGAGAGTTTTGCATTTGAAATCAATCTCCTGTATAATTCCATACCAGATATCCAATCAGCATATACGATGCCCCGCATATACCAAAAATAGCTAGAGCAGGAGTGTTTCTTCCCTCCCAAAATAGTCCAGCCAATATAACTGTGATACCTCCAAGGATTGCAGCTAAGACTAGAAGAACTACTCCAACTGACCTCCCCATAAGTAATGAGTCAAGAAATGAATCGTAACCTCTGTAGATATCCATCTGCTCTAGAAAGGTGATTCTTTGAATCTCAGGAAGAATTCCTTGGCGATGCTGAATAGATACACGGCTACCAATCTTTGGAATTGTACCTTGAGACTCTTTTCCAAATCTGAATTCTTTTCTTGTTCCATCGCTCTTCTTTACAATTATTTTTCCAGAGACAAAACCTGCCCATTCCGCAAGCTCATGACCAATCAGTATCCCTTCGGTGGTCGTCAATGGGATTTGAGGTGTATCTTCCATACGAATGGATTCTCTTTTTTAATAATAAGCAGGTGTTTCACAGTATCGAAACAAGTCGTGTCAGATTATTATGTAAAATAATGGAATGGAAGCGGGTGGGATAGGTTAATACGAGAACTGACCGTTCGAGATGAAAAGTGGAGGCCCGTGTGTGAAGCATAAATTGCTATGGGAATTCCCGGATTCACTCGAATCTGAGAGGCTAATCATCAGAAAATATGAGAAGGGAGATGGAGAGGATTATTTCTCACTCTTTGAGAGAAATAACAACCGAGATGAACTAAAGGAGCATGTTGATGAAGCAAAATCTGTCACGACTCTAGAACAAGCTGAGATTAGAATAAGAGAACATGAGGCTGAATGGATATCTCGAAGACGTCTAGTTCTTGGTGTTTGGTTAAAAGAAACAGGAGAATGTATTGGACAGATTTGGATTGAACCAAATAAATGGGAAGTTCCTTCGTTTGAACTGGGATACTTTACTGATGCAGGTTACCATAGAAGAGGTTATGCATTGGAGGCATCGATTCGCTCACTCAAATTCCTGTTTGATGACCTCAATGCACACAAGGTTATCATCATCACGCACGATACAAACGAAAAGAGCTGGAAACTTGCAGAACGCCTTGGTTTTCAGAAAGAGGCACATTTCCGAGAATCACACATTGAAGACGGAAAACGTTGGGGCATACTCTATTATGGCATGCTAAAAGACGAGTATAAAGAAACTTACAAGGACTAATGAGAATGGACCACAAGTTGCTAGAAGAACTAACTCAAGAATTAGAGGACATGGGGCAAGATCCCAGAAGTGCTGAGGTGTGGTATGCTCTCGGGGGCGAGCTCTATAATGCTGGACATATTACAGAAGCTGAAACTGCATTCAGAGAGGCTCTTAACCTTAACCCTGGAGATGCTCAATCATGGTGTGACCTAGGGGCAACACTCTTTCTTCAAAACAGGTTCGATGAAGCGGAATCTGCATTCAGGGGTGCATTAGACATCAACAATGAAGATACTGATGTATGGTATAATCTTGGCTGTATCTATAATGTAACTGAGAGATTGGATGAAGCTGCGATAGCATTTAGAAGAGCAACTGAACTTAGTCCAGAGAATGTTGATGCGTGGGTCAATCTTGGAGTAGTTCTTTCAACAGCCGGAGAAGTAGAAGAAGCTGAACGAATTCTGAGGCAATCTATTGAGAGGCGTCCAGAGCATTATGTTGCATGGCTTAACCTCATCAGTCTACTCTATAGAACAGGAAGATCTAGGGAAGCAGAAGAAAATCATCAGAAGGCACTGAAAATTATTCCTGATTTTGATACTTTTGCTGATGATATCAAGGATTATGTTGAGAGTGTTGATTCTACCGATTGAGAATCTAATTTAGCCAGACTGACTCCTCCATAGAATCAGACTCCTTCTCCTCTGTATCTTCAACCCAAGGAGATGTGACCCTGATTGGAGCAAGATAGCGAACTGAGAGAATAGCAAGTATGGATGTCAATGGAAGGGGTAGGTAAGTAGTATAGATATCTACTGTATCAGTACTTCCACTCGGAGTGAGAGATAATGGTAGTACGAAAAGAATCGCAATGGTTGTTAACAAAATTATACTAAGAAGATAGGATCTCGTACTAGAACATCTACCTTTTGCATATCGGTATGCCTGATAACCAATGAATGTATATGGTAACCAGAATTGGAACATTATTAGTGCAAGAGGAGTAAATCCACCGTATATGATACTCGACCTTTCCTGAAGTACCCAATTTGGAGCATATATCATGAAAGAAATGAAGGACTCATGACTGGGGTACGCTAAAATGTAAGGTAAGAAGAAAGATAGAACTAGTAAGAATTTTCCAAGTCTGATAGATTGCTCTCTAGGCATGTATGGATTATCCTTTGCCATTCCTAACCACTAGATAGACATTATATTGAAAGAATATAAGTTTTGAAAAGGACTATCAGTACTGTGTCTACAACATGACAGGAGAACTATCTTCTAGATATGAAACACCAATTCAGGAAATTACACTCAGACATATTAAGACAGAGGGATTGATTCTTGATATAGGGGGAGGTGGTGAAGGTCTCGTTTCTAGAATTGAAGGAAAAAAGGTCTGTGCGATAGATATTCGATTGAGTGAGATTAGAGAAGCTCAGATTCATGGCCCTCCCTCAAATTGGTTTGTTGGTGATGGACAGCATCTCTGTTTTCAAAATAATGTATTTGATACTGTGACATTGTGGTTCTCTTTGGGATACATGAGTGATTGGTCCATGAAGAAAAATGTGCTTGAAGAAGTTCATCGAGTCTTGATCAAGAAAGGTCGATTATCAATTCTCGCCAGTAAAATACCAGAGGATTGTGAGCGTCTTATTTTCTGGGGTAACTTCACTCTACCAGATGGTACTGTGTCACAGACAGGTTATGGAGTGATAGGTGGTCAAGATCAGACTCCTGAGCGTGTTGTTCAACTGTTAAAATCCATTGGATTCGAAGTTTCATCTCAAGACAATGGAGTATGGTTTGAAATTCAAGCCTCAAAAATATCGTAAATACCCATATTCAATGTTCCAAAACCTTAAAGTGCAGACCGATGTCCGCTCTGTCCAACAGACGACAGGTGAGAAACAATGAGCCTAGCAGTTTGGTGGAAACGCGGTAGTAAACCTGGTATGATCATAATGTTCCTAGGAATCGCAGGACTAGTACAGATTCCGATTCTCTGGCATGCCCAAGCCTATGTTAGTGTCTTGAGTGTAGAGCTTCAAATATTAGTTTCACTTGGAGCTATGGCTGTTCTTGGAGGCGCATATGTTCTCATTGCAGAAACTATGTATCGCTGGGCCCATATTGTATCAAAGAGAAAGAGGAGAAAACGACAAAGGACTCAGGCAAATTGGATTGGTAAACTATCCGAGTTTGCTCGTTCATCGACAGACATGCCTGCTTTTGTAGGAGTGGCTCTTCTAACCTGTGTATTCTTCCTGTTCTATTTCATACCCTTTGGAGTAGCTGATGCCGGAAGCCTACCATCACTATTTGCGAATATTGCATTTCTTGATTCACTTTATATCTATCCACTTGCGGTCAATGCAGCCACGATTTCAACAGCAATTTTGGCTAGCTACATGAACTACAAAATCAAGTAAAGTCAGAATGTGCAACATCTCAAATCTTAATAGATTGACAAAGAATTATACTCTTTGAGGCGTGACTATGTCTAGACTAGAAGTCGGTAGCGAAGCTCCAGATTTTACACTTCTGGAAGCTCCAGGAAAGACCATTACTTTGAGTGAAGAGATTGAAAAAGGACCAGTTGTCCTTGTGTTCTATCCAGCAGATTTTACATCAGTTTGCCAAAAAGAACTCTGTATGTTCAGGGATGCTCTTGCTGAGTATAATAATTTAGGTGCATCTGTTCTGGGGATATCAGTGGATGGTCTTTTCAGTCATAAGGCTTTCAAAGAAGCTAATGGTATTGAATTTCCGCTATTATCAGATTGGGACAAGACTGTGATTAGAGACTATGATGTTGTTCATGATGATTTTGTGGGAATGAAAGAAGTAGCAAAAAGGTCAGTTTTCGTAGTAGATACAGATAGGACAATTGTCTATGTTTGGGTCAGTGAAGATCCCGGAAAATTACCTCCTTTTGAAGAGGTAAAAATGGCTGTAACAAAACTCGCATAATCAGACCATGAGCCCATTTGTCATTGGGTCAGTCTAGTTCTGCATTTCCTGCATAATCGTGTGCCCTTATCATTCACAGTACCACATATCATACAACGTATCTTCTCTGAAGAATCATATTCTGATGTGGTAATCTCATGACGAACTGCATCAACCTTCGATTTTCCAGACATTCTTGATCCAAGACCCTTGATACTAAGACGAGAACGGGGTTTCAAGATATCATCATATTGAGATTCGCCAGAAGTAGCTGCTGTTATTCGAGTCTTACAAAATGGGCAAATCTGTATATCAGATTCAAGAGTTCTATGACACTTCGGACATCTCACTTTCATCATCGCTAATCACAATCTGTATTCTTCAGGTAGATGTCGCTACGTTTATAAAAGTTGGACTTTGACCCTACAATTGCAAATGCCGCGGTAGATCAGCCTGGGAGATCGCACGGCTGAAGACCGTGTTGCCGAGTGTTCAAATCACTCCCGCGGCACCATTCTCTTTATACAACTTTATGGCAGTATCAAATTTTCTATGAAAGACCAAACTGCAATAATTATTATGAGAAGAGCGAAACAGAGAAGAAGGTAGCAAACACAATCATCCATATGGTATACTGGAATTTTGATTTCTCCAGAATCGTACCGTGTTTCTGCATCTCTCACAGCACTAAGTAATATTTCCTTAAACGCTCTATCCTTGAGAGTTATTTCGTCAATGTATCTCACAGGTGCTGCTCTTTCTTTGGATAATGTTTCAGCACCTGAATCACGTCTAGTGCAAACTAGACCTTTGAACACTTTCTTGTCCCTATCGTCTTCAATACTTTGATCATTGTAAACTAAAAAGGAATAGCGGCTGTTGAACCATGTTTCTGTAATCCAGCGGGCACCACTATTTTCTGACCAGAGTAAAATGTTTTTCCCTCGGTTGTTGTCTACTCCGCAGAAGATTGTCATTGTTTTGTAAGCCTTGAATATTACAACCTGACCTATGTCCAAATCTTTTCCCCAGACTCTAGGCATTCAAACTGGCTCCAACAATCCTCTGTGATATACAAAAAATCAACTATAACCGACCTATATGTATCACTTTGGTAGATACTCAAATCACTCCCGCGGCACCATTCTTTCTTTTTGGAGTTCTTACTGGGGAGATTTGATTACTGCATGCTCTACTTTCTTCTCAGATGTTGCTACGTTAGAGTGTTTTTGCTTCAACCAGAGATATGAGAACGCTATAGCTAAATATGCAACATATACAACTACCTCAAGTGCTGAGGGATTGCCATTATATCCAAACAGAGCTTTTGCTAGTCCACCGATTAGTCCATTCTCATGGAATAGCGGATAACTACCATCTGGTAACAGTGGTGGATTAATGTTCCATACTTCAATTGGTCCGATTAGAAGTAATCCAGCTTCCTGTAGTTCATGTATGCCATATGCAACCATTCCTGCGGCAAATAGAATGAGAAAGATGGAAGTCCACTTGAAGAGTTGCCCTAGACTGACTCTAAGAGCGCCCTTATAGATACCAATTCCAAGAATTATAGCAAGTAAGAGACCAAGAGCGATTCCAACATAACTTATCAGCCCTTCTTGGATAACCAACGCCATCGAGAATAGAGAGAGTTCGACACCTTCTCTCAAAACCAAAGAGAAACTAAGCAAGGCTAGACCTACACCACTCTGTTTGACTACAGATTGTTCCATGGATTCCTCAATCTCTTGAGTGACTCGGGCTCCAGCATTCCACATCCAAATGATCATCGTTGTAAGAAGGGCCGCAGCAATAAGAACTACAGCTCCTTCAAATATTGTCAATGCAGTTCCTTCAAATATTCCCCAGAGAAGGCCAACAACGACTGACACACCTATACTTGATAGAATAGCTGCTACTGTGCCATAAATGACATAGTTCTTCAAATCATATTGTTTAGTTTTCCGAAGATAGGAGAACATGATCGCTATAATCAGAGCAGCCTCAATTCCTTCTCGAAGTGAAATAATTGTAGGTGAAATTATCATTTTAATCAAGTAGATTTTATTAACTATTGTTAATAATATTTCTATTCGACCATTTCCACCTTGCTTTGTTTCAACACAACCACAAGATAATAAGCTCAAATGTTGAATCGGGTGGTCAAATTTCACAAGGTGGAATACATTTAGATTTTGACGAAAAAACGAAAATCAGCAGGTCGAGCCAAAGGAGGCGCTGGTCATAAGGGCAGCGTTCAATGCTCAAGATGTGGACGACTTGTCCCAGCAGATAAGGCTAAGAAATACACGAAGAATACGTCACCAGTTGAGTTTCAGATAGCTAGAGAACTCAGGCAACAGGGTTCATACATCCCGACTCGAATGGTCACACAATATTACTGTGTCAGCTGTGCTGTTCACTCTGGCAAAGTTCGTATTCGAGATGATAGACAGCGGAAAAATAAACCCACACATTAATCGGGTTATCCTTAATCCTTTGGGATCAAGCAATAGAAATTATTGCATCATTTGATTTTAGTTCAGTAGTTGATTTTAGGTCTCTTTGTCAAAACTAATAGATAATCCTAGCTAACCACCGGCCTATATTGTACTTGCAAATTCTATTCTATGATTAAAATGACCTGCTCTAGAATCATATCAAGTGCATTGCATTGAATGAGTCAGAGTAAGGTCTCTTGTTTTAGTGATGGGCCAGTGGTCTAGTGTATGACATCTCTCTGATATGGAGAAGACCGAAGGTATCAGTCCTTCCTGGCCTACCATTGGGATGTTAGTCTAGCTTGGTGAATGACGTTGCTCTTATATGGCGAAGATCGGCGGTTCGATTCCGCCACATCCCACCAACTCACTTTTTCGGTATTGCTACCTTTGTTCCAATAATCTTGAGTACGACACCAGCGGTTGTTGGGTCTGGGCAGCGTACAAACTCTGTTGTCACTCCTTTCTTGTTGATTATTTTCTCATAGGGAGTATCTTTGTATGACCAACCAAGTTTGCCATCATGACGAAGGACCTTAATCATATGAGTTGCACTTTCAACAAGCCAAGTACACATCTTGCCAATGTCTTCAGGATACTTGTATTTCTCTCCAACTTTGTGCCGTCCGCAGCCACTCTCAAATATCTCTAGTTCAATTTCTCTCATTGAAATCAACTGGAAGTCAATACAAGATTTGCAATATTAGTTTCTCTCTACGCATGATTTTTCTTGATTTTCGGGACAACGTAGGTTGATTCATAACATGATGTGCAAATGCTTGATTCGGAGTTTCAAAAGTGAGCTCATCTTGGGGTCTACTACCACTTGGAATTGATGAGTCCGATTTAGTTATGTTACTACTTGCAATATTTCTAATTGCTTTGCTTTTGATTGCCATGTTCATGTATCTCCCATTGATGTATGCAGTATTAGGCACACTCGTTATTGTTCTCAGTATTTACTATGGTGTCAGAGAATTACAAAAAGAAGAAAATCAGACAGAATAAAAAAAGAGATGTGAGGGAATTTCACCCTCAAAGATTCTTAATCTATTGTGACTCATCAGAGTCTAGGTACCCATCATGACGGACAGTTTCTTCTTGCTTCTGGAATTGATCATGTTCGCCAAGTATTCTCTTCCAGAGTGGGGTTCGCAAACTACGTCGCTTACCCCAGTTGCCCTGCCACCAGATACCTTTCCCAGCACGAAGATGCATGGTGATCTTCATGGCTGATACAAAGATTCTCCACACAGCAATGACAACTGTAATGAACATGACAAAGGCCCATATCCAATCGAATGGAACGAATGGAATTTCATGCTCAGTGAAGAATGTTGTAATATCAAACAGGCTCCATGAGATTCCGTCGTTTACATAGACGTATCTGATTGGCCAACCTATGTTGATGAGGACTATTGCTAGAGAAACCCAGACTGCGCTAAGAATTCCTTCCACAGCTAGGTTGAAGTTGTTCTCTCCTCCAACATAGAAGAGTGCACCTCTAACTGCTCCAACAAATAAGAAGACTACCACATAGAGATAGACCTCTGCAAAGGCTGCAGTATATAGTATTACAACCTGAGGAAGCAGCAGGATGAGACCCCATAGGACTCCCATGAAAAGGTCACCTAGTGCATCTAGCTTACTCTTGGGCTTGAACCCTTCAACACCTAGACCAAAGATGGACTCAAGTATTGTCTTCTCAGTGGGTGGCTTTTCACGATCTAATAGTGATATGACACCGATTATTGCAATAAAGATGAACAGATTGAGAAAGACCATGATTGGAATGCTTATTGGCCAGTTCTGAATGTCAGCTCCCAACAATTGGGAAATTGGAATACCAAGAAGTGAGAAACCTGTTATGAATGCCGCAGCAATTCCAATAATTACTATTGAAATTCTAGCTACTGGATTAGCATATTCAGCAGGAACAGGTCCTACCTTCTCCCCAGAACCAGCATATGCGTGGGCAACACTCTTTGGGTCACCCATTCTTTCAATTGCCATCATAGCTGAACCTGCAGTCATTGTACCTCCGCCAATTCTTTCAGCCTCTTCAATGAGATGAGTCTGAAGTTCCACGATGGTATCTTCGCTGTCTAGAGGAAGATAGACCCTAACACGATCAAGATATTGTTCGATTAACTCTAATGGATTATTACTACTCATTATTATACAACCTCCATAACGACTTCACGCATTTCGCGTGAGAGAACATTCCAAGTCTGCGTCATTGCACCTAAAGCCTTCAGACCCTCTTCAGTTACTGTGTAGTACTTCTTGGGTTTTGTAGGATCTTCATAGTCCCATTCAGACCTTAGGAGTTCACGCTTCTCTAGACGTCTCAGCAAAGGATAGACTGTGCCTTGTTCAAGAGCCAAGAATGACATCTTATCATCAAGGAGCTTGACTGCCTCGTATCCGTACGCTCTTCTCTTGCTGAGAAGTGATAGGATTGCAAGGGTCACAGCACCTCGCTTGACTTCTTTGGACCAGCGGTCCAATTCCTCTTGCGTCTTTTTTGTCAATGACACGTTGTTTACCTCTGTATTATTATTATCCCAGTGACATTGTGTGTAACAATGTACTGTACGACACACAGTACTATACATAATTTGTATATAAATCTTATGTACTATGCTATATTACATTGTAACCCACATGTATATTTGAGAGAGAGATGCTCCTTTGAGAGAGGAATGGCCATGACTATAGAGATACGTGTCAAACGACTCAATCCAGAGGCAAGGATACCCACAGCTGCAAGGGAGGATGATGCTGCATTCGATCTCTATTCGGTCATAGACTATGAACTAAAACCTGGAGAACGCTATGCCATTCCAACTGGTATTGCTATTGAGATACCGGTGGGGTATGAAGGCCAAGTGAGACCACGTAGCGGACTTGCGCTAAAAGAGGGAATTACAGTTCTTAATACACCAGGAACCATTGACAGTGGTTATCGAGGAGAGGTCAGGACAATAGTAATCAATCAAGGGGATTCCAGTTTCAAGGTAACAAAGGGTATGAGGATAAGCCAGTTGGCAATTAGACCAGTTCCCAAAGTAACATTCGTCGAGGTCGATGAGTTATCTGAAACAGATAGGGGAGAGGGAGGATTCGGAAGTACCGGAACGCACTGAGCCATACGCATGTTTATCTTCTTTTGAGAGTAGTATCCCTGGAGGACATGAAACGATGGCATACCCCCCGGATTACAAATACTTCACAGCTTCTGAAAAACAATATGTGAAAAACTCTGGATGCACATGCATCGGAGCGATTATAGTGGTCATTTTTCTTGGCTTTGTAGCAGCTCTACCCGGAATCCTTGGTGGGAATGTTGTGTTTATGGGAGATGCATTTTCCTACATCTTCATGTTGACCTGGATGCTTGGCCCTCTAGTGCTACTCGGACTCTTGATAAGAGCGTACTCAGGTCATCGCGAGAAAAAAGAGCATGAAAAGATGCTGGCTGCTTCTGAAGAATAGAGCCAAAATTTCTACCTCGTCGCAATGTTTTTAATCAGCAGGAATTGTGAGAGGAATCACTGGGCCGGTGGTCTAGCCCGGCTATGATACCGCATTGACAGTGCGGTGGTCACGTGTTCAAATCACGTCCGGCCCACCATTTACCTCTCATAAATCAAGTATTCTCTATTAAGAGCCAATCCACTATTTTTAACTTCCACACAATATATTCATATATTAGTTGAAAATAGTTTTCAAAAATAAAACTCACTATCATCATTTGGTCAGATACTGCTTTAAAACTCAATAAATAATCAATGTCAATATTTATCTTCATTTTTTTCCAAAATAATGTTTCAAGGCGATGTTGCCCTATCATGAAGCGAAGAATAATTCAATTAAATGAAAGACTCGTGAAGAACTATCCTTTAGGATTATCACTTTCAAATCATCAATCTGAGTCCTATTTTTCGAAAGCTTCTAGAGAACCTGACTACATTGTATTTTTATCATCATGTCGAATATCCGGATTCTTTCAAGAACAAAATCTAGTCGCTTCAATATCGTGCCAGGAGGTGATATAGTGGGTAGACATAATCACTCAAGTAGGCACGATCATAGAAGAAGACAAGGTCGAAATCATCACTCTGATCGTTCTCGACGCAATTCTAAAAATGATCGATTGAAAATACTTTCAGATCAAACAGGACTCGGCTGGTCTGGTGTATAATCATTAGCACCTAGAACAGTCTAGACCACAATGATGGGGGTTCTCTTTACTTGATTGCTATGAAAAAGAGATACCCTCTCTTTTATCTTACGGACCTTGTAAATAGCTTGGTCTTAGTTTGTCAAAATCCTTGTTTTCTATTGTCTTTTGGAGTACATCTAATAGCTGATTTTTGTCACGATTGAATGTACCTCGAATAGGTAGATAATTCGATGCATGATTTGTTCTAAAAATGCAATCTGTCAATTCAAGATTCTCTACAAGTTTCCTAAGTTTGTAGGTCGAATAAAGGATACTTCAAACATCCATGACGATACTCTACATCGTGTTCAAATCACGCCCAGCTCATCACTTCTTCTTTTCAAGCAATTATCAGAAAAAGAGAGAGAATGAGTGCTCTCACACTCATTTTCCTAGGAATCTTATCTCCTACGCATCAGTACTATTGCACCAATAAGTATGATTGCACCAGCACCTATTGCAATATAGAGAATATTGTCCATGAGTAAGTCCATAAGTCCACCACTTGGAGCGGTCACAACTACTAGTACAGTATCCGATGCAGAGTTTCCTCCGATATCATAGGCAGTTATGACACAGGTATATTCCCCGGCTGCAAAGGTATCCAATTCAAGGACAATATTATCTCCTGAAGTCCAAGAACCTGAATCTACAACGGTTCCGTTCACTGTAACTGTGTAAGTTGTAGGATTCTCATCAATTAATCCCCAGATTATACTCTGATTTGCAGTTCCCTCCACAAACTCAATGTCTTGTGGATGATTAATTACTGGATCAGTACGGTCTGTATATGGTTCGAGATTAAGACGCTCAATATTGATTGTTCCAATGACTTCAGAGGTCGTTGTATTTGTGACCACCACAGAGTGCCTGGCTATGAAGCCATCAACTTTGAGATAGTCTGTATGTACTTGATAATGGATATCACCCACATCATCGGACCATGAATATCCCCAGAACCAGGGGTCAGAACCATCTAGTGAAAGATTGGTGGGATCTGTGATATCATCTATGAAATTATCAAGGAGGGACCAGTTTCCTATTGGAACAGCAATTCTCCATGAACGATTGAAGATAGGATCGTAAAATTCAGTATCATTCGCAGACCAATACAAATCGCCCATGATATATGGAATTTCAGTCCATTCAGAGATATTGTAGGGAACCATAGGAATTCCATCATCAGCAACTGTCAAGTAGAAGTTTTCATCCACATCAGAGAATCCAAAATCAGATCCTGTCATATTAAGATTGAAATCAAATTGATCTCCATCATTGAATCCCCATTGTAGATTATGATAGGAGAATCGATTAACTTCATATTCTACGATTGATTCAGAAGTTGTAGTATTCCAATAGTCGACATAGTAGTAAGACATCATTCCATCGAATTTTGAATATTCTACCGAAACATCGACCTGGGCAGTATCAGAATCATCGTTCTTATAGGAGAATCCCCAAGTTTCACTATCTTGGTCTACGTTAATATCATATGAGCCAGGTAAAAGAAGGGTATCAAGATCAGTATTAGCCAATGAAGTAATTAGACTCCAATTTCCAACTGGAAATGCAAAGAATCCCATATACAGGAAAATCAGGACTTCGAAGCCCATTGCAGAATCATTTTCATAGGAAATGTGTATATCTATATGTTCTAAATCGCCCAGGGTTGTCAATTGGTCGGGTACTGGTTTACTAGCGTTTTCAACATCGATATAGATTATCTCATTGGAGGTTAATACCCCGTGTTGAGATATTTCCCACGTATAATAAAATCGATCGCCATTATCCATTCTGTAAAAGAGGCCTTGACTTGTGATGGCCAAGGTCTGAGGAATGAGTAATGCAACTACCAAAAAAACCACTATGGTAATGGTCGCGCTCTTTTTCAAACATCCACCTCCGAGTAGATAATTTGAACAGGTCAAATGATTGTTTTAAATTCTATGTGTCTGGAAGCTAGTCTAGTTGCTTAGAAATCTTTGAGGGTAGTGTGATTCAAAACAGATTGGATTTGCTCATTCTGTAACACGCTATCCCAATTTGTCCAACCCAGAGATTTAGCTTTCCTAAGATACCTCACCACGACTTCGGGTTCATTCTTAACTGCGTATGCTTGAGCTGCAAGTGTATAGAACCAAGAGGAAACATCTTTCATAGCAAATGCACGCTCGAAGCAATCAATAGATTCATCATACTCTTTATCGAAGAAGTGACGTACCGCCTGTTCAGCATGATGAACAGCCTCATCAAACATGCAAATATAGTGATAATAATCGCGTTCTTTGACAAACCCAACTTTTCGTGCAACCGCAATAGAGCCATAATTATGATTCTCACAATGCCAACCAACCTTTGAAAATCCAGTCGAGAAACAATTGTCGACTGCCGCAGCTGCAGTGAGTGCACCAAGACCCTTCATCCGATAGTTCTTTGTTGTAATGATGCCAATCTCACATTCTGTGCCACTTGCGCAATCTGCATTAATCCAGACCACGACCTTGGTTCCATGCGTCAGACACTTCCCAAATCCACGCTTGATCTGATCATGCAGACTGTGAGATACCCATTGTTTAATGTCCTCAGGGAATTCCAATGATTCAATATCGAGAGTTGAGTCAACAGTGTGTAGTGTATAACCTTCGGGAATGTGCGCTTTCCATTCAAGAGAAACCCTATCACAAATGAAGTGATTTCGGTGAGTCGGGAGCGGTGGCCTAATGTCAAAGATATAAGGAAATTGTAGTTTCCATTCATCAGAGTCTATATGAAAGAATAGCTCTTCAAGAAATTCTGGATTGACAGGAGAATAATACTCGCCCTTGAGAAGCATATCATGAACAAGTGTTCGTAGACCATGATTGAATCCTTCATTTTGGGGATTGCCTGCAAGAAACCAACCCTCTGTTGTAGCCATAAACCCACTTTCTGGTTTGTCAGGATTGTCCACCCAAATCTTACCTGGTGATGTATTCTCTATGACTGCTCTAACAACAACTTGGAAATCGAATTCCTTGAAGAGGAATCGACCCTTCTCAAAATCTTGAGGCGCTAATTCTTGAAATATGATGAATCACCTATCTACAAGTAATAACCAGACCTCTCTTTTCCTCATTTTTATGTCTGTAGTTCCCAGCGAACTTGAATGATGTTATTTCATGATGATTTGAGTTGATTTGTCATGTTCTCAATTGGAAGTGATTTTGTTCTATTTGGGCAGCTATCACATTCTGTGTAGTTCCCGCAGTTTGGTTGTAAAATCCCTTGATCCACTAAGAACCTAGGAAATTCAGCAAAGATGGACTTGTCAATATCAGATGTGACACACATTGAATAGTAATCATATAGGTCTTCAAAGAGATCGATTATCTTGACTAGTGTCTTACGATGCTCAGGTACACTCTTGTCATCCATTGACAGCGCAAAGACTAGATTTCCTTTGGACTTGAGAATGAAGGTTAGGGTTCCTAGCTGAATCTCATCAACAGATGTTGAATCCACTACTTTTGCAAATCCATAGACCGCGCTGATAAAACCTGAGATCAAGTCGTTGCTGTCACCTAGAGAATGACACTCTCCATAATTCGCGGTAAGGAGAGCTCTTCCATTCTCATCGATAATTATTAGGTTTCGAATCATGGCGCTCAATAATCATATTTGCATTTCGAACTAATGAAGGATAGTCTAGAGGCATTACCTAGACATACATACCTGCGCGCATTGGATACCGTTTTCTGAACGTACGTTGAGCACTTTTATCCACAGCCATTTGCATCTTCAGTATCTCAGGACTCAGGGAACCTAAATCTGGGCGAGTCAAGACTGGACCTCTTAGAATGTGTGAACTCTGATTGGATGAGAGGTCTTCTAGAGATAGAGGTGTACGACTGAGTATCTCACCAATTTGATGTCGTGCATCTTGATCACTACTCATTGAGTTAGCAATGCTTTGAAGGTCTAATTCACTGATTGGTCGGAGTCCATATTCGGGAGAAGTGCGAATTGAATCGACAATATCATTTGACTCAGGAAGTTCTATGCCGGCTCCTGTGAATTCTCGTGGATTTAAGGGAATCAGTTTCATCTGAAAAGCGGAGTCAGAACTAAGTACAAGAACCTCACCTCTAGGAGTGTTCATAATATGCCAACCTCTGGGCCGTTCTGAGTACCTCTCAAGTATTCGGGGTACGATTTCTTCAGCTGGTTCTGGGTCGGTCACTATTCATCACTATTTGTTACACATGAGTGGAAAAAACAGTATCGGTAGCTGCGAGATGAAATCTACCAATTATAAGATTGCCAATGAATAATGTACTTGATTTAGTCCATTACGGCCAGGTAGCGAGCAATTCACTCATAGGTTGAGAAGACTCGACCGATCCATACACAAGCGTCCCTAGATTCTCAAGTTCAGAAAGCATTGCCGAGGCAACTCTATCAATATCACGTACATCCTCAAAGACATACCTGAAGGTCAGAGGTACGTTATTCCTTCTTACTCCCACAGCTGTTAATGTAAATCTACTGAGACGTTTAGGTTCATCAGTGAAGGGTCCTTGATAGAACTGAGGACTGTAGACTATCACTGCTGCTTCGTGTGCTAAATCTTTGAAATCAGAGTAATTGTCAAGCTGAATTGGAGGAAGTGACACATTCCATTCGTTATTCATTTTCTTCATCTCGCTGTCACCCTATACACCCCCTTCGTTTCCTGTGGAGAGTTTCGGGCTTTCTGCGTTTTATGGCCTCCCGGCCACTATGGTATGTATAACATAAAATGTATATAAATATATCTAATTATTTATTTTAATCGATATTTGTTTGATATAAAATCATTGGAACACGTGTTCTAACTCCAATTATTTGAATAGAAAATAGACGAAAACCCTGAAGCTAAAATGTTTCACACACTTTCCGTATCTTCTCTATCTGCACTGATTTAATATGAGCAAAGTACTCGTAGAGGCGTTTCATGAGTTCAGATTGGGCTCTAGATGCAATCGAGTTATAGAAACTGAATCCCTTGAATTCCATCTCTAATGCTCGGTTACAAACGAACAACCGAGGATCAGTATCTGGATTCGATTGTGCAAAAGGAGTGCGGTCCATCCCAAAAGGTGTTGGATCTGGATCTCCAATGGTGAAACCGTCACTTGCAACTTCCTCTATTTGTTCAAGTATACCAGTAGTCATCATTAAACGAATACGGTCCATGAGTTCACCTTCTGTCTCTGCAAGGACCATAAGTAATGCTTTCACCTTAGGAGTGGTTGCAATATTGGCTGCTTTCAGATAGAAATCATAGTGATTTGCTGAAGTAGTAAGGGCGACCTTCAGCATACTCTGAACTGAACTCCTCTCTGGCATAGCAAGTAGAATATGTTGTCTAGTCAAAAAGAGCTTTCTATCATATATACCAGAAATTAGAAGGTCTCGCACACTTTTCGGATTCGTTCAATCTGTTCTGATTTTATGAATGCAAGATACTCAAACACACGACTCGCCAGTTCAGACTTTGCTCTTGCTGCAATTGAGAGATAGAATGTATATCCCTTGACCTCTTGCTCTAGAGCCTTGTTGCATACGAAGATCCTTGGGTCCGTATCATTCCGTTCTGGTGCAAAAGGAGTGTCATTAGGAGGATCATCACCTACCTCCACTCGTCCCATCTCCTCAATCTCATCAAGAACCCCAGTCACAATCATATCTTGTATCTCAATTATCAAATCACGTTCAGTATCAGCAAGAACACGGAGAAGTGCTTTGATCTGTGGGGTCTCTACATTTTCAGCGGTCTCTTCATAGTATTCTTGATTGCGCGTAGACATAGATAGTGCTAGTTTTAGCAAGTTTTCAAGAGGATTCTTAGCGCTCATAGGTATCTAGTGCAAGAGTATTGTCAATGAAATTAGTTTCTATGGTGGCTTACCCATCATGCCTTTGATGCAGAGGGATTTGAAAGATACTCTGATACAATACGGTATTCTTCCTTGGCCATTGCATCTTTGATAGAAGGAAGTCCCTCATCAACGAGGTCAATCAATGAGTGCAATCTGATGTTCAAATCATCTGCTCGTTTTCTTGCTCCCTGTTGTCGATCAATAATAACAGCGATGTCATCAACCTTAACGTCTGTGATTCCCCGTTTCTTTACCTCTGCTAGAACTTGTTCACGTGCAACAAGTTTGCTTTCCATTCCTGTAACTAAATCATCGATTAAACAGAGAACGTCGCCATCTTGCACTTCACCCTCCATAAGCGAATGTTGACCATAGTTTCCAATCGCATCACGAAGCTCTTGTTCAGTGCGAACTCCTAGGATTTTTCGAGTATGACAGGCGGGAATACCCGATTCAATTGAAATCGCAGTAGTAATTGGGATACCTGCAAAAGCAATACCAACAAGTCTGTTTACTGAAGGAGCTTCTTCCTTTAACAAGATAGATAATGCTTCTCCAACCAATTTTAGTGTACTAGGAAATGAACTAAGGACTCTAAGCTGAATGTAGAAGGGACTCCAGAGACCAGAGTGAAGCGTCCAACCCTCACTTCTATCACGAACCGATGTGAGAATCATCCTTTTCTCGTAGATGTCATGCATGATGTTCTTCTTGAGACCATCCAATCGGGTCATTTCCTTCACCTTGTGCAAAAGGAATCATCCTTCCTTAACACTCTATCGCCAAAACCAAAGGGGAGAATAGATATGGTCCAAGTGGAGAAGGAATGGTATGGAATCATCAGATCTTGCACAGTGGCTCTTATGTCATGCAGGACCATCGATCAGATTCCGTACCTTAGTTGATATTCTTAATGAGCAGGATGTTGGATTGGTTGGGCAAGCTCTCAAAGAAATGCTGGAGAGTTCAGAGGTTGTCAAATGGTTAAACCGATTAAGACCAAACTTGGATTTCAATAGTATACATTCCAGTAGAGCTGATGCTTTTGAGAATGTCATGGGGAAACTTGTACAACTCGGTCTCAGAGCAGGTCTCCAACCATTTGATAGTAAGACACTTCCATTTAGAGTCTGGCTCTCGGAAAATCTTGATACATCCCCTAAGAGACCTCATTCTGTCTTCATGAGAACTGTTATCGCCGCGTTCCTGGCATATGCTGGATATGATGCTACACAACCAGTGTTATCTCAGATGACTAGACGATTGGAAAGCCTGTACGAGTTTGCAAACAACCCAGACTTCTCTCGAGTGTTTGTAGATAAGTCTGATTTCAAGGGAATTCCAAAGAAGAGCAAATATGGACTTGTGAATCCTGAACTCTATCCAGATCAGAATTTCATGTTGCCATGGATACATGATATCAGAGGACTTGCCCATTGTTCAAGTATCGTCAGATCAAAGAAGTATAGGCCTCAGATTGAGAAGATTATCGATGTGGTTCTCACACCTGAATACCAAAAGCTCCCTTGGAGTTATGGACTAGCTAAGTATGAAGGTCGATACTATGTGCTTGGATGGGTTATGCATCTACCAGGATATTTGTCAAGGCCAACAGAACAAGAGCTTGCAGAGCTCCTCCTCACTCTCGAGTTCATGGCGAGATTTCGAGGTGCAAGAGATAGTGATTGGTTTAGAGATTCATTAGAGTTTCTTGAAACATTTAGAACTGATACAGGTACATACTTGTTTCCGAGAAAGTTTCTTCCTGAGAAGAAAGTAGGATATTGGGTAGCAGGAACTCGAATGATGTTTGATGATAGAAAAGGACATGCTAATGCAATAGAGTGTGAATCAACGTTTTATATGCTAAGAATTAGACGGGCAATAGAGGAGAGTCAGTGAATCATGTCAGATAGTATTGTAGTTGAAGAGTATACAGAAACTCATGCAAAATCAATAGCGGAGCATCTTTTTGGTGATGTGCCAGAAGAAGTTGTTCGAAGCCAGCGAGAAGAACTTTTGATGCCTGGACCTGATGAAGTATACAGTGTATGTGCACTCTTAGGAAATGATGTAGTAGGTATATGCACAGGAGTAAGAATGCGGTGGTATGGATCAAGACACCGAATAGAGATGATCCAAGTCGTAGTTGGTAAGGAGTTCAGAGGACAGGGTATAGCACGCTTAATGATGATGAAGATTGCTGAACACTTTGTTCTATATGGAGTTGAGATAGTACAAATTAGTGCAGAGTCAAGGAATGCCACTGCAATTGCAGCGTATGAACAATTAGGATTCACGCAATTTGGTATCCTTAAAGATGGAATAAATCATGATGGGAATTATAGTGATGAGATCATGATGGCAATTCCCATTAACAAGTTAATGAAAAATTAGTCATGAAGACTATGAACGTACTAAATTGGTTATAGAAGATAGAAAAGAAAATAATAAAAAAATATAACACAGTTAGAACTCCATTTTCGGTAAGGGTAAGGGAAATGCTGGGTAGAAATTCGATTAGCATTTTGATTCTAATAGTTTTATCAGGAACCATCCCATTGATTCAAGGGCACATTTCCGATATTGCATATGTACATAGCAGCAGCAATAGTATAGGGGAAATTGTTGAACCACTTGCAAACAATACCTTGTTGATAAACGATTTAGCTTGTAGAGGAATAGCTCTAGCAAATGATGGCTTTGTGTATATTGTGGGCACTATAGATGACATGGGTCAATATACAATTGTCCTAACCAAATGGGACGCAGATGCAAATCTAATATGGACTAGGTTTTGGAACAATGGATCATCAGCTGATGCATACGGAATCGAGATCTATGGCTCAGATATCTTTGTAATTGGAAGGTATATGGAAGGTGGTACAGTTAATGCACTTCTTATGAAGTATAATACCAATGGAGATGTCGTTTGGGTAAGATTGTGGAAAATGTCAGATATTCGTCCTTGTGCAAGAGATATATCTATAGCTCCTGATGGTGCAATCTATATTGTCACCTCAGAGTATAATACTACAGCAGAATACTATACAGCTCATATTTTGAAATACAGTCTTGGGGGAACTCTGATCTGGTATAGGAAGATGGGTATTGTTTCATTGCTTTTCGGGCAGGTGACAACAACTGGTCAAAATGAGATATTTACTTACTCTGAAGGAAAAATAAAGAAGTGGAATGCCACAGGTCACAAGCTACTTGATTTTGTAGCAATTTCAAGTCATATTGAAGGAAGTCCAAGTGGCAATCTTTTCAGAGCTAGACCAATGGATCCTGATGGACCATTTGAACTGACTTTGTGGAACTCAACAGGAACTCTGATGTGGAGTGCAACTGTGAATACTCTCTGGAATGAGTCTCTCGGGGGCATCGATTGGGTTGGAGAGTTAGGATCAGTCCCTGACAATTCTGCATATATTCTCTTTCCACTATATGAAGCATTACCTAATCTTGCTTTGGCTAAATATAACGCAAGTGGTTATCAAATGTGGAATGTTTCCTTTGTATATCCATACGCATACAGCTATGGGTCAATTACACAAATGAAAGTCGATATGAGTGGAACAATATTCTTAGCATCAACAATAATAGGTGGCGATAAATTGGGTCTGGCTCTTTGTATCTATAAAATCGAAGATCTAATTCCCTATCAAACACCAACATTTCCACTATTTGATCCAGATGCACCAATAATTGATCATCCTGAAGACATTCTATGTGAAGAAGGACACAATGATTTCAAAATAATATGGCATCCTTCTGATGTGGCACCTGACAGATATGAAATTCATCTCAATGATACTCTTCTGTTGAATGAATCATGGTCAATTTTAGATGAGATGATTGAAATCACAATCACAGATCTCTCTAGAGGCTCATATAACTACACAATAATTGTATTTGATACCTCAGGCAATTATGTAACGGATAGTGTAATTGTGAGTGTGATCGAGTCTTTACCATATACTACTACCACCACAGCTAGTTCCGGAACATCTAGTACATCGCCGACGAGTAATTCTAATAATGGCAACCAAACAGAGAATAGTCTACTTTCAATCGGTATTGGTGCAGCTTTGCTTGTTGGTGTCGTGGTCATCCTTATGGTAGTAAAAAAACATCAAGCAGATTAGAATGATAGGCATCATCATTCCTGAAAAGCAAACTGTATACTAATTGGTAAGCTTTAAAACCATCACAAGTCCGATAGGCTTTCAAGCGCTCGTTGTCTAGGGGCTATGATGGATCCCTGCCATCGTGCGGGGGTTTGTCCCTCGGAACCGTAGAACGGATCCGGCCCGGGTTCGAGTCCCGGCGAGCGCACCACTTCTTCTTGTCAAGAAAAATGAGCGCATGTTTATATTATTTCAAACGAATGTGATTCGCCACTACCAATATAGGAGGATAGGGAATGGTCCGTCGTGGAGTGGCAGTTATTCTGATTCTTGCTCTTGGAATGTCTGTTGTGACATCCAATTCTGTAACTGAGGTTTTCAAACATGAAGAATTAACTGGGGATAGTAGGGTGTTTGGGATATCGTATGATGTTCATGCACCTTTTAATATCACATCAGATAGTGATTTTGAAACACAAGGATGGTCAGGGAATGGATCTGCAACGGACCCATATCGTATCCAAAATCTGAATATTACTTCATCAGATTCAATTTGCATTTGGATCACAAATACTACAAGCCATTTCATTATAGAAGACTGCTTGTTTTCATCATCCTACGATGGCTACATGATAAATCAACCAATCTCACCTCTCATTCTTACTAATGTAAGCAATGGAGTGGTGGAAGGCAACTATATCATGAACAGTTTTACCGCTGTTTCAGGTTATCTTCTTTCAAATTGTTCTATATCAGACAATAATCTCAGTGTCGAATACAGTGGGATATACCTTCTTTTTAGCAATTCTACGTTGATAGCAAACAACACGCAAGGATACGAACCGTGTCATAATGGAATAACTCTTGCATATTGTATGAACTGCTCGATTTCACTAAACGAA
>PJER01000111.1 GCA_002825465.1 Candidatus Thorarchaeota archaeon MP8T_1 | reverse complement strand
CTATTGCAATAACCTTAAATATATTCATTTTTTATTGCAACTCGTTACAATAACGCTTGGCATCAAGCGTCAAGAACACCGAAGTGATATCCGTGGTAGCAAATGTGAATAGTGCAATCGGGTGCGATCAGACAAACAGCAATCCGAAGACGCTGCTCGTGGTAGAAACAGAGGAACAGAAAGAATCACTCTATCATCCCATTCGAAAGCATATCCTCAAGATTTTATCAGCGGGCAGAGGCGAGTATGAAACTGAGGTTACTACTGAGTTTCAGACTCTTGAAGACGGCACAGGACTTACTCGTTTAATTAAAGTGAGAAGACCCATCCAGAGATATTGGATGACTGTACCAGAGATTGTAGAGAGTCTTGGTCTAAGATATCCCAGCCACAAAATCACAAGTTATCAATGCTACTATCATCTTCAGAAGCTAAAAGAGCAGAACCTTGTTGAGCAAGATCCACCATTCGAATTCGATGATGATGGTAGAAAGAAGCGAACTAGAGGCCTACTATTTCGGTCTGCAGCTCGGTTCTTTATCTATCACAAGCCAAGTCTCTCCCAAGATAGTCCCAGACCATGTCTGGATTTTCTACGAAATGGATGGGGACTAGAACCTTCTGAAGAAGATTGTAAACTGCTAACAGAATTGATACTTGAACAGGATCAGATCCTTTTCAGCACGATGGAACACCTAGTGGATCACATGGACGAATCAGCAGTTGATAGTATGACTTTTTCCTTGCTGCTCGATCGACTTGCGCATGTCATTCTATCTGACAATGACAAATTCATTGAACGTTATAGAAATGCAAAGAGAATCCTCGTGCGGTCAGGACGAAGTTGTCTGAATACGGATCCCACTTTGGTAGCTCTACAGAAAGATGGCAATGTAAAGGATTACGAAACCGGAGGCAAAACAGATGATTAATGCAGTCATGAGAGCTCCAATTTTCAAGACAGTGATGATTGGAGAAGGCGGCGTGGGAAAGACGAGCATTACGCTTCGTTATACAGAAGACCGTTTTGATGAAGACATGATGCTTACCATAGGCGCGAACTTCGCAACTAAGAAGCTCGAGATCAATGGTTCAGCTCTATCCCTGATGATATGGGATCTGGGCGGACAACCACGTTTTCGTGATGTTGTCGGGGACTATTTCAGAGGAACCAAAGTTGCTCTTGCTGTCTGCGACGTTTCTCGTTCATACTCATTGGAACGTCTCACTGACTGGGTAGATCGGCTGAAGGAAAGCGCCCCGGAGTGCGAACTCGTAATTGTTGGAAACAAGGCCGATGAAAGGATAGAAGGCTCTGGAGTATCTTTCGATGAGGGATTGGCATTCGCAGAGAAGTATGGCACTCGATATGTGGAAGTGTCAGCCAAGACTGGAGAGGGTATCAATGAGCTCTTTGAGAACATTGCATCGAACCTTGTCAAGAACCATCTTGAGCGGAAAAATGGGGTGTGAAAAATGACGAGAATAACATTGAATCCATTCAATTGTCCAGCATGCAAGGACGGAACACTTGTGAGAGTAGATATTGACGAGGACTCCATCAAGAAAGCAAAGCGTCTTCCAGCCATGGTGACTGTCAATTGTTCGAAGAATCACATGCTCGTGCTATTTGTCGACGGGAAGTTCCAGGTCAGAGATGTTGAGGTCGCAGTAGGAGGCAATGGCGACGACAAAGATGCCATCGATATGACAGGAGACTGGTTTAGTTCATTGTAACAGATTGATCATGATAACACAGTAGAATAACATTTGGAGCGAAAAATGATGTACGGAATAATGTTAGTAAATCAAGCAGGCGAAACTGTTGCCTCAGCAGGGTGGGATACCTTTGATGGCGACGTGACCATGTTTGGTGGTTTTTTGTCGGCGGTTCAGATGTTCATAAAGAGAATCGCAAACGGCACTCAAGTGGAAGAACTCCGCTTTGGTAACATGAAACTGCTGATAGGTAGCTCAAATGACTACCATGTTGTCACACTTCATGGAGCCAACGAAACAGCTGCTGAATCTGAGAACCAGGAAGTTGTCCAGCTCGTGAAAGAGAATCATGGGAACTTCGATGACGGCTTTCTGGCATTGGTGAGTGAACTCTTTTCCCAGGATAAGACAGCTGCTGCTGAGGTGAATGAAAGCGTGAAAGTATGGACCGAATCACAAGTTGACAGAGCTAAAAAATCTGCAGCTGATTGGGGAAAAACTGTGTTATAGGTTGTGGTAGCTATGGTATTATTTGAAACAACTCAACTCTATCTTGGATTGGCAACACTAGTGGCCGCTCTGATAATCATCAATTACAGTCGATCTCGATCTTCTGTAGCTGCATCAGAATCTCGGAGTATGTTTAGGCCGTTGTATGTTGTTGCCGTGGGATATGTTGTCTCTAGCCTTGGAGCATTGGCAACATATATTGAAGAAGTGACAGGACAAGCTCTCCTTGTCGATACCTACTATGCCTTCTATGCAGCGGCTGCTGTAGAGGTCGTCATATTGGGTATTGCAGCAGCTATGATTCTCAACAATAGACGCGTGTATCTAGTACCGTTGTCGACTGGACTAGCATCAATTCTGCTGTTCTACCTTGCGGAGGCTTATCCACAGACAGCTGATGTCCTTCTACTAATTGGTGTCTTAGTTCCTGCAATAATCTTGGCGGGCATTGGAGGGCTTTTCGCTTGGATCACGCGGCAAACAAGGCGTGCAACAGGCGCGGCTCTAACATTCTCGCTCATAACACAGATAGCGGGGCTGCCTGTGTTGTACTTTGATCTACTCACAGGACCAATGGCATCGATGGCACTATTCGTTGTCCTCATGGGACCAGCCATGGTAGCCTTTGCATTCCTCCGTCCAGAGCAGAAGATTACTTTCGAGCTATTTGGGTACGGAGCTGCATTCGCGGCACCAGCTCTAGTTCTAGCTGCAGTCCAGTCAATGGCCTTTGGAGCTGATCTAGTCCTAATCTCAATTGCTTCTATGGGTGCAGTAGCAATCCTATTTTCATTAGGGACAGCATCGTACCTCTATGGTAGATGGAGTGAAACAAGGCAAATACCCACCATCTTGTACGTGTTGGCGTTTGCGATGTTTGGAATCGGTCAGATGACAGGTATGCTCGAAAACCTAGGTATGTTCTCATCTCCAGACGGGATATACATAGAGTTCATACTGACAGGTTATGCCCTAACAATGCTCTCAATGGGAGCAATCTATGCAGCTGGTTGGAGGAGTATGGGATTAGCTCCCCTGTTGGCATTTGTGCCAATCTCCGTATTGATTGCTCAGGCATATCCATCGAGTATTGGAACAGCATTTCTAGATCTAATCTATATCATGGTGCCAACCATCGGACTCATGCTGCTACCAGCAGCTGTCTTTCTCGGAGTGTGGAGGCGAATGCGTAAGAAAGGAGTATCTGGCAGTCTACGACCACTCGGCGTAGCTGTTGCCATTATTCTGTTCTTCCTTATTCGATTGCCACCGATGGTCCTTGGATTTGGCGGTCTTGACTATGGGTACGGTCTAGTATTCATTAGCTTCCTGATGTTCTGGTCGGCCCTCACTGGACGTCTAGATAGAGTTTCAACTATCAAAATCTAATGTGACCTCTGGAGGAGACCTGAGTTGAGATTCATTCAAACTGAGATGAACTCTCCTCACCTCTCCTCCCGCATATCAAAATCACTAAAGGAAGGGAGATTGAATGGCGTTAGCAAATGATGAAAAAAGCGGACTCAGTGATACAATACTTGAGTTCTTAGAAGTAATGGATGAGGAACCTGTGCAACTAATGCTAGCTGCACTGGACTCTGGTATTAGTCTTGTCAGTGTGGAATTTCAACCAGACTTGGATGGCGACGAGAGCCTCTTATCAGGTTTCTTGACAGCTTTGAGGTTTGCTAGCCATGGGATATTTCTATTACCGTTTGATGAGATACGATTTGGTAAATACACTATGCTCGTGAGAGCGGATCCTCCGTTCTTGTTCTGCTATGTTTTCAGGGGGAACACCAAGCACTTCTCTCATCGACTTGAGCAGTTTATCAATGCGCTGCGAGAGAAGTCGTCGTTATTGACATCCTTGAAGAATACCATGTCAACAGGAGAAGTGAACATGTTGACCAAATCCTCGATTGAAAATCTAGCAGCTGAGATCTTTTCACATTCTGGCGGACAATTGTGGAGGTGCAAATGAGTGTTCAAGCGCACGAAGAGTCATCGCCACGAGATGGGAATTCTTGCACTATTTTCCTTATTCCTTGTGATACAGTTCTTGGTTTTGATCAGCGGCATGGCTTGGATCTATCTGGACTTAGACGAGTTCAGCTTCTGGATGTTAGTCATTGTCGCTATACTTGCAATCGTATCAGGAGTAGTTGCAACATACTCATTTGTCCAATTCACGCAGGAAGGTAGTCTCAGAGGACTTGTGATAGCACTACTTGGAGTAAACGTCATACTGCTTGCTTTTCTCTATCTCCTCACCCATCCAGTGACAACCTGGTTTGCACTCTCTGGTCGACAACGAAATATGACAATTGCAGCTGCTCTTGGGTTTCTTATAACTCCCGGAGTACTTGGAGGCTCATTTGCGGGATACAAACCATTGACTTCAAGGTCGAGGAATATCGCACTTCTATGGGGAGTAATAGTGCAACCATTTGTATCAATTGCGTTCCTACTGAGTCCAGAGCCTGTGTTCACGTTGACAGGTCCAGGATTGGGCAACCTGAGTATTGCTGGGTGGACTCTTTCAATCATCATTGGCGTATCTACAACACTGTCTTTAGCACGTTATATTCGCGAATGGTTGCGTACTCGCGAGGGCATCACATTCGCATCCTCTCTGTCCCTAGTGCTATGGATACTGTCCTTCCTGATCTATCTTACCATCGACAGTCCTATTCAAGTTGCGGAACTCCTCTGGCTCAGCGGTGTCGCGGAGGGTTTTATTCTACTTGCAGTAACGATGATCGTCACATCGATTATCGACCCACATCATGCGCTTGAGTCGCTTGTCAGCCAACGCACTGTCCAACTGGAGGAGGCTCGAAAGGACACTGAATTCTACTTAAGACTCTGGACTCATAAGATAGGCAATCTACTCCAGGGAATCACTACATATCTCGACTTAATCGGATTCAAGGCGGAAGAGTTCCCTTCGATGAAGAATCTTCAGAAATATGCTCTCGATCTCGTGCACGAGTCCACTACCGTCAACAGACAGGTTGAGAATTTGGTTCGCATAAAGGAAAACGAGAACTCTGTGACGTGGCCTGTTAACATAGATCACTTTCTCTTCAAACTTGAAGAGAAGGCAAGAGATGAGCAAGATACTCAACTGTTTGAAGACGGAGGGCTTCAGATTGACGGGCAGATCCAAGTTATAGCTGACGATTTAATAGACATCGTCTTCTCTAATCTGATGACTAAATGCGTCAAGCAACATGAAAATGGTGTGAAATCATCAATCAGAGTTATTGATAACAGCGATACTGTTCAAGTAGCTTTCGGACCATGCTCATCGAAGTTTACATCAGAAGTCAAAGACTGGTCAACAAACAAGCCCACTTTGAAAAGCAGCTTAGTCGACTTGGACCTGTTCATGACATGGCTCTTGATGGAGAGGTATGGCGGTACAATTGAGCGTATTGAGAGTTCAGATAGACAAAATGTAGAACTTGTCTTGACATTCAGAAAGGCCTCATGATTTCTGTTTATTGTTTTTGAGAGAAACCCCTCCATTGATCCCTGAGAACTCAAGCAAGTGCATCAGCAGGATTTCCTAGAGTTCATTATTCCTCCTTACTAAAGCGCCAGAGGGCTAGGACGAGAAGTGCTACTAGGATTATTAGAGTCGCAATAACTGGAGTGATTGAGGTAATTGGATTTCCCTGCATTAGGTCTCTTGCCACAAAAGACAATGAAGACAAAGAAAATCCCCGTAGGCTTTACTGAGACCCTGGGTCTCGATGACAGTTTGACTCATATCCACACCTTATCTGCTTAGAAGACAGAAGGTTATAGTAAGTCCTATAGATAACTGTGTCCCCCCTGCTCGAGCTCTACCGATAGGTTTTCTATAGGACATAATGGAAAATGGCATGCTTCAGAGAAATCAGCAGACTCAATAATAGGTCGCTCCTCAACGAGACCGATGACAATGCTCTCTTTACTAAAGAAAATGGGATACTCTATGGGAAGATTCGGTCCAACTCTTCTCTTGACCATGATAACCATATCAGCATTCTATGTTTATGGGACAAGTTTCCAGCTTAACTGGATTCTCAATGGTGTTTCTCTGGCATTATCCTATATTGTCATTGGCCTGACACACTGGTACATTGGCTACTATAGTGACAGTCTGAAGAGTAGATGGGGCAGACGAAGACCATTTGTTGTCATTGGTTCGCCAGGTATTGTCATCTCGGTCTTTCTTCTATTCGTGACTAACTGGTTCCTTGACACCGCAAATCCGGCATTGGAAATCCCCCTTTTCCTATACTATACTGCCTTTCTCTGCCTATTCAAGTTCTTCTATGCATTTGTGATGACAGCACATCAGGCTTGGCTGCCTGAGATTACTGATGAAAGCGAGCGCCCTCTTGTATCTGGATTCATGAACACCTTCAAC
>PJER01000110.1 GCA_002825465.1 Candidatus Thorarchaeota archaeon MP8T_1 | reverse complement strand
TCCTTCAAAGTAAATCTCGAACTCATCAGGATACATGGACTTATAGAGCGAGAGCATACGATCCCACTTCGGTTGGCAGTAGTTAGCTACTACAATAAGCTCGTCTTCTCGATGCAACTCATCAGAGATACGCTCCCACTTCTCACGAGGGTCTTCCATGAAAGCTCTCACCTTTTTGGGATTACCTTCAATGAAAGCCCTCATGAGTTGTTTACTTCTCTCTTTGCTGTTGGGTGAGAGAGTCAAGCCATTGCTTTTCATAGTCATCTGCCTTTATCGTCTTAGTGAACTCGGATGCTGCCCTGATAGCTTCGAGCATGTTCGGTCTGGTGATCATCTTGTTCCAGCGTGACATCTTCCCATCTGGAAGCTCTTTTGTTAGCAGGACATCTACTGGCATATCCTTTCCTAGAGTATGGATGCCTCTAACAGTCCAGCCGTTCTCCATCTGCTCATCAATCCACTGAAAGAAGTCTGCCTTTGCGCCGAAGTAATCTCTGAACTGTCGGTCTGTTTCAAATTCATTCAGGTTCATTTTCTTTTCCTAGCTGAATTGCTTTGGCGGTTAGCACATCGATAGCAAATCGCCACTCTCTTCCTGGCTCTACGTAATAGAGAATTTCAGCATACTGGGGATGCTCCTCTTCTAATTGCGGCTCTCGTCTCACAAGATAGTAAGCTGAAGGAACTGTTGCCGTTTCCCCAACACTGATCCAGCTACTGTGTGAGGGGACGTGCCATATTTCATATTCAGGGTATTTTATTAGTCGTTTCTTGATATAGACATGCGGTCCAAGGTTGATGCCAAACAGGTATAGCTCATTATAGCGTCCGCGCGTCTTCTTCTTGAAGCGCACCATCTTCAATCCAGACTCTATAGTCTTCAGTTCCATTACTCAGCCCTCCTTTACACGTGCTTTCAGTTCGTTCTCTAGGTTTATATCGATCTTGACGCCATCCTCAATTCTAAGATAGGTGTACTCGATACCCTTCAGGCGTCTAATATCGGAGAGTGGTACAAACCATATATATGCGCCATTCGTGAAGACCACTGAGTAGTTTCCAAAGGTGTTGATGTGATCTATCTCTGGTCTCCCTCCCTTATCGAGAATGTTAATGAACACTTCATTGAGAACATCTCTGGAACGTTGGTGTGTCCTTGTAATAACAATCAACTTCTGCCCAGGCTCTAATGCCAGTGCCATATCAGCATATTCTTCTATAGTCATTGATCTCCTCCAGCAATACGATAATCTTTCACTACCATTCCTTCATCAATATTTCCGCATAGGACTGGACCTTTCCAGTAGATACCAGTCAGGCTCGGATTTCCAAATAGACCTGGACCATAGCGATAATCTGCCCAATGTCCACGCCTGAGATGCATAGCTTTCTTGCTGCCATCTCCATTCCCATGTTGAATGTTCTCCTTTCTGGTCTTAAACGGGTATACATTCAGGGTGTAGTACTTCACTTTAGGAGCATGTCTCTTCCGTTTTCCATGTACACGAGGCTTCATATCCACGATCTCTACATTCTTGCAGTTCATGATAGATAGTGCCATTAGGAACGGTGCATAAGATACAATAGTCCTCTTGAATATGTCATCCCAATTCTCGTTATATCCAATCACATAGCCATTAGAATACTTTATATCAATGTGAGTATTCTCCAACGAACCTCTGAATTTTAGTGGACTTCCATCATTACCGATAAATAGTCTTGACTGGAAGAAGAAGGCATTTCCAGCTTCAGTAGGATTTTCTATAAATCCATCCTTGTTTCCCATTGCTATTGCCAGCTCAAGTATCCATCTTACTTCTGTGTCAATACACCCTCTTGCTTCGTAGTATCCATCAACAATCTTCTTGTTTTTCTCTGGCTCTTGTGTGTCTACGAATACCATCAATGCACATATCCTAGTACCATAGGCAAGAATTGATTCAGCGTGTTTCCACTTCTTTGCTGATGCCTCCATAACGATTACTGGATAGACAGGACCAAGACAGGGAAAATCTTTGTAAAGATCAATCTCGTGCGGATTGGTGGTATCTAAGTACCAGTCTATGATGTGTTCGACATCAAAGACTACAGCCTTTTCTGCTTTATCTGTACTTTCCAGTGCATATATTATCTTATCCGCCAAGATTGGCTTGCTCATCGCTATTTTCCGTAGTATCTGTTACTATCTTGACAGTAAATCTTACTCTACCTTGTTCCCCGAACACTCTGGCATTTGCTACATAGGCATCATCATCCTCAAGGGAAGAGCTTATATTCAGATCAAACTCAACCTCGCTTGGGCTTATAGCATTAATGTCTGAAAACTTTGCCTCAAGAATGCCGTTCTCAATCTCTTTTAGGACTACTGCTATATAGTTCGCAAGCTTTACTCTCATGTTATCCCTCCAGCACATCTCCACATTGGACACAGAACTCAAAGTCCTCTTCGCCAATCTCTACCTCTCTTCCAGCATCGCAGTTTCGATTGTGATAGCTGATCGATGATAGTTCTTCATTTGTTCTTCCAGATAGTCCAGCACAGGTTATACAGCAGTACACTTCAGGCGGATAGTCTGGATCACCGTGTTCAAAAACTAGAATCATTTAGCACTCTCCTTGCTTCCTCTTGCCAATCTGTGTAATCCTTGGGAGTACGACTCCCTTGTAGCTTCATCCTTACAAGACGCTCAAGCTCTGCGTTATGTACCTCCAGTTCCTGTATTCGTTCTTCAAGAAGCTGTATCTGTCGATCTGTATCATTCTGTTGGTCTGTCATCAAGTTTCTCCAGATATTCATCAATGGCATTTCTTAGATCAATCAGTCTTGCCTTTAGTGACTTATGCCTCTTTTCTATTCCAAGGTTCATTGCAGTGAGAACAGTAAGCATAAGATGTGTAAGGTATGTATCGTAGTCTTTTTCCACTTGTTCACCCTCCCATCTCTCAATAGCTCTCTTTAGGTCTTCTATTCGTGTAACTGTTGTACTATATAGCGAGATGTGCTGAGATACCCTGATTACAGACCTACAGCGCATATCTATTTCTGTGAAGTTATTCATCTCTTTTCAATGAAAGCGACTGCTGCGCTTATCTCGTCAAGCTTTTGTCGGGTGTATCTCATAAGACTACTCAAGTACACTTCTCGATCATAGATGTTATGAAGCGACTTCAGCTCTCTGTCAATCTCTCTTGTCGAGTTACTGAGTGCTGTCTTGAGAGACTGTTGTGCTTTTAATCTCTTCGGCATTTATGGGTATCTCCTTCTGCAACTCCGATAGAAACTCACGCAGCTCTCTTACTGTATGCATGGTATATACTTCAGCCTCATCGATGCAGTGTGAGGCAGTACGTAGTGCATTACTGCTTGGTCGTCTAAACTTGAATCCATTGATAGACTTCTCGCATTCCGCAAGGTCATTGTCTATCTGTTCCAGCTTATCAATCAGTTCACTGAGGTTGGTTATCATCTCTCTCCTTTTCTATTGCTTCTTTTACAGCGTTCCAGAGATCATCATGCCATATAGCAAACGTGTTCTCTCCACCATTTCCAATGCTGATCAACTCCATTCCAATACCACCAGAAACGTAGCCTATCTCCTTGTCATCCACTATGACCTTAGTAGGGTTCGTGTGAAATGTCAGGTATCCATGACCATAGCCATCGTCCTCCCTGATGAATGTGTCATAGACTGGTATAGACACCATTCTGAATGGATACTCATCCCTTGTTCCCTTACTCATAGTTAGTATCTCTCACTACGATCATGTTTGATGCGACTGGACGTATCTCAATACGATCATCGGCAGATATAGAGATGCCATCGTCCGTTTCTTTTATGATGAACGTACCATCAGAGATGATCTTTATCTTAGTTGGATCTGTTGACATAAAAGACGGATCATCCAGAGGACTACTACCTTTTTTATCCCACACGTAAATTATCATCAGCTTGCTCTTCCTTTCGAGTGAAAATTTTCTTCACTTTCTCTATCTCTTCGTATATCTGTTCATCATCCATTTCATGTATCTTCTGATAGAAATTTATAACGACAAACATTGCACCAGATAGCATCTCGTTCAGCTCCATTGGTTCATCTGTGCCTATTGACCATCCCTCCTGTGTAGGACCAACATAGCCTTTTGGTGCATTCTTGTAAAACATATTTAGATAGGCGGTTATCCGTGGTTTTTTATTGAGCACCATCAACTCATCTCCTTTTCCCATTCATAATCAACACTATCGTATTTAGGTGCTCCACATTTAGTGCAGCTTCCTTCTTTCCAAGGATTGCCAGCGTGACACCCATTGCATTTCCACGTTGCAGGAAGCTTCTTCTTCTCCCGCGGAGGAGAGACAGGGTGTAAGGGTAGATAGTTGAAGTCATAAGTCATTGCACTTCCAGAGAATGACTGATCACTATTCATGTATGCTCCGTTGCTATAGACATCATCAAAGAAGGGTTCAACGGCAACATACGAATTACCTAATACGTCCTCTCGTTGTTTCAGTTTAATTTCCATCAGTTATGTCCTCCAAGACCTCCTCCCACTTTACAATGAGAGTATCGATCTCTCTTTCCATTGCCTTCTCATGTCCTTGTCTTGCGATCCATGTCCCATCATTAGCATTATTTACAGCAAGGGTAGCAAGACACTCGTACCATTCTTCTTCGGTCTCCGCATACAACCCTCCCTTCCCCCAATCCTTATAAGCTGGTAATGGAGTAGCCACGAATGGTATTCTTTTTGCTCCAGCATCCACGAGCTTGATGTCGCTCTTGGCAGCATTGAAGTAGGTGTTCTCAAGTGGCACTAATAGACAATCAAAATAGCCGAGTGTAGCAGGGTAGTACTCGAAATTAACAGGGGGAATGAACAGCTTCTGTCTCTCTGGTACTTGGTCAAGCTGTCTGTAGATACCAGGATCACCAGCAATCACAACTCGTGTGTTCTTGTACCTGTTCAGTACTCTTATAAGCCCTTCTCTACACTCCATGAAGTCTTTCCTGTGCGTCATTGTTCCAGAGAAACCAAAGGTATACATAGAACTGCGAAACCAGACATCCCAATACTTATTCCTTTTCTCCCATCCATTTGGGATCACATAAATATTTTCATTCAGTCTCGACATTCTTTCCTTCAGTTCTTCAGTGGTAACGATTATCCCATCTACCTCTGCAAGACTCTTCTCGTGCATGTCTAACCATAGAGGATCGCCAGAGCCAACGCCAACATAGCCAGGGTGGTTCTTCTCTATTGCAAAGAAGTCATCATCTTGATCTGCGAGTACCTTTATCCCTGCGTCTTTGAGCTGTTTAATCATGCTCAGATAATGAGGTCTGCTCATGATTACAACATCGACATCAGGTATTTCATCAAGGCGGACATCGGCTCTATATACAAGTGTAGTAAGTTTCGGTTGTGGGTAGCCAAGTCTAGCAAGTGCATTTGCTGGCATCAATAACCGAACATTATCGGACACTCCTCTATCGCCCGTCCAGACTGTTTTGATATTCTTCATACTCTCGGTTCTCTTTCTCTGCTTTCTTGAATGCTCCTGCCATATATACAGATACATCTGTTCTTATGTCTGGTATTACTGTACCAATAATATAGTCAGGCGTTGGTGTCTTCTCTACGATCTCCTGATACTTGTTCTTAGCTTGCTCGTAGGTCATGCCAACAGCAATCATTTCTGGTATGCTGATGACATTCATATCAATCTGAGCTTGACATTCCAGTAAGATCATGCCCTCAAGTAACGAGCGTCTAGGGTGTAGTCCTGCAACGATCATCGCTGTCTCGATATGCTTGAAGTCCATTCGCTCCGCAGCCAGGATAGAGAACAGAACGCTTCTCTTGATCACTTGAGAAATGTACTCCTTCTGCTCTCTCTCATTCAGGTCTTGTAGTCTCTTTGCCTGGATTGCTACGGAGTTAGCTAGGATAGGTGCTTGTCCAGTATCTTGATAGACTTCCCATCGAATATAGATGTTGTTCTTGTCCTTCTCGTTCTCCATTGGTTCAACAGTAATGGTGTACTCGTCTGCGTATCCAAGTAGATCATAGGATTCAAAGATGATAGTGGCAAAGTCAAGGCTATTCTCCCGTATCATCTCTTCAACTTTTACCTTAGTCTCGATTGTTTTCTTTGACATAGTTTCCTCTGTTTTAGACTTCTTCTTCCAATATGGTAGTGTCCACAAAATGTACACTTGTATATATTCATTCTGATAGTACCGCCGTACCTCACAAGATTGTCATTGTATATCCTTGCGCGAGCCTGATTAGCGGACTGCGCGTTGACATACTGTTTCTTGCCTTCACATGTTCTTCGTCTAAGTCTACGCTTGCTCGACATCTTCTATAAAGCCAGAGGTCATTCCGCCCGTAGGCGCATACTCTGTACCTTTGAGCATCCAGTTATATTTGTCTTCAAGTTTATTGTCGATAATGTATTCATCAAATGTCTCATCCCTTCGGACAAACATATTACCTTTGCAAACAGCCATGCGCTCTCAAAGTCCGAGGTAAAACCAGTGGTCTTGAAAGACTTTACAGCAAGACCAGCTTTTACCTGTATTCCGTCATACTCTCCGTCTTCATTCAGTTTCACTGATAGTGTCGGATGTATCATCGTTAAGCTCCATTCTTGCCTGTCTCAATCTTGCATCAAGTTCTCTCACGGACACGATTGGTCCTTGGTATCTGACGTGAAGCTTCGCCCTTAGATGACCTTTAGCATCTTTCCATAAGTATCCAGCCTTTATAAGTAGGTCGAGGTACTTACTAACATGAGATGTGCTACCGATCTCAAACACGTAGGATAATTCACGTACTGTTGGCGGATAGCCTTGATCTTCGTAGCGTCCAATAATATAGTTCATCATCAGTACAGCTTTCTCTATTGTCTCTTGCTTAGGGTGGTTCATAATTCTATTTCCTCTTCTCTTGCTACAGTCTTGACAATCTCTATACATATTGCTCTTGGCAGATTGGTTACTGTCATTGAGCCTCCGTACCTGTCATACATGATCCATCTGTTATTGTTCCTATGTCTGACATAATCTTTGACAATAACACCGTACCTGTCCTCTGCGTATTGCAGTGCCAGTAGCGAGTCTTTTATTTCAGTTGCTGGTTTACCGAGATAGCCTGTGTGGTCTGCTATCAGACCTTCCAGGTCATGATCACTCATCCGCTTGATAGCTTCGATACGTTCTGGACTAACCTTTTTCTCTCTTGTACTGTTTGGGGGAACTGATCTTCGATACTTGTCAGCCATTTCAGAATATTTTCTAAGCCTTCGATCTCTATCAGATGCTGAATGCATATTTCCTGTCCTTCCTTTGTGTGGGCATTTGCGTGACATTTGCTGCCACTGCCACCTGGACATACGAATACACTGTTATATCTTGAGAAAATGATGTGCTGCTCTTTTGCATGTCGCACCATCCCCCTTGTAATTATTGGCTCATGCATGTCTGGACTAGAAGGGATAGTCCTCTTGCATATTGCACATGACACTTTCTTCATACCACTTCTTATATCTAGCTTCCCTCTTTCCGAAATCAGGTTCAGCTTCAACCAGCTTCTCTGCTGATTGTAGGATAGCCCAAGCGTCATCGGTAGTGTCCCAACTGTCTGTCTCTTCATCTATCAGCTCCTTGATAATCGATACACATGTCCATGCAGTCAGGTTCTTGCTACTTGTCAATGCTTTGATACCAGTAAGCGTTCTCAGTATCGGTATCCTATTCTTTTTGTTGGACAGTGCAGGAAGTATCAGGCTATTCACGCCACCGTAATGATTGGGTTTCGCCTTGGCGAATGTTCTATCCTCCATCATGTCTGACCTGATGGCAGCGACCAGCCTGAATACTGCTTCGTATTCCTCAGTCATCAAAGTCATCAAAGTCACCTATGTCAAAGTTCAGACCAATGATGATCATTCCAATGACATAGATGATCCTTTCTAACCAGTTGAAAAACTTATTCATCTGTGCCTCCTATTCGGGAGACTTGCTCTCGACAATGGAAATAATCTTATTCACTTCGAGAGCCTGTCTCCCAAGGTCAGTCAGCTGTTTGTTCCTGGCAAGGTTCTCGCCAATACTCTCAACGAGTCCCATGTCTTCTAATGCTTTTATCCTATAGTGGATCGTGGTTGCACTGAGATGAAATTCACCTGCAATTTCACGCACAGTCCGTCTTTCATCCACTCTCTTCAGGATCAATAATGCTTCACTATCGTACATTTCTGCTCTCCTTATATGTATCTATTGTACATAACATTTGTTCAGTTGTCAACGCTTCTAGGAATGCTGTTGATCTCTTTCCGCAGGTCGATGGTATCCATGTCCTTCAGGGATTTATTCATCATTGCTTCAAGGCTTACTACCACAATAACCTTGTATCCACGCTTGTCCCACAGCTCCTTTAGTACTTCTTTGTTGATTGCAAATCCAAAGAATATACTATGTGCATCATCGTCATTTGTTACAAGACCGATATAAGCTTTCAGGTCTCCATGTTCTTCGTAGGTAAAGTATCTATTCCTTATTGATGGGTGCATTCAAATACTCCTGGTAAAGTTTGTTTACGTCCCTCTCGGTCTTTGGTTTGATGTCGATGTCTCCAAGCAGAGAAATATCACCATTGAACCTGACATCAATACTGCCTATGCCACTATGTCTTGACTTCTTGATCTTTATTTCTCTAAGCCTCGTGTCTTCCTGACCAGCGACCTCAAACTTCTCTATCTGTAAGAATACATCTGAGTCCCTGATGATGTCCCTTGACCATAGTACTCTACCCTCATCGTTCAACTGAGCTGCGGCGACTACTGCTATGCAGTTACTCAATGCTTCTCCCTCTTTAGGAAGGGTCAAGCCTTTCAGCCACTTCGAGATGGATGCCATCTCTTCAGTAGTAGACCGCCACTTCATTTCCTTTCTCGTCATCAGCTGGATATAGTCTATGATCAGCACTTGAGGTTTATGCTCACTGATCAGACTTGCTATTGAGCTAACATCATTAGCACCATAAGCCCATATCCCACCAAAGCACGAGATTACATTCTTTGCACTCTCTACCAATCTCCAATCTTCATCCTTTAGCTTCAAGTCTCGGAATATTGTCCTGCTGATCTGTGTATCGTGCGAGAACAGTCTCTCTGCTACTTGCATTGTGTTCTCTTCAAGTGCTACAAACAGATACTTCAGGTCTGGTTGCAGTCCTAGCATGTAAGCTAGGGAAATCAGGAAGGATGTCTTTCCCATTCCCGTCTGAGAAGCTACTACCATGTACCAATCTCTTCCAAGACCACCAAGCATTCTATTCAGGTCTTTCAGGAATAGTGGGTAGCCTCTGTATAGATGTGGATATTCGTGCTTGTGCCTTAGCAGAGTAACATAAGACTCCGCTAGTGTTGGTGAGTCTATTCCTCGTCTACCCATTGACAAAATCCCTCCGAGCGTCGCTCACACTCATAACGAGATGCGTTACTATTTTCTTGTCAGACAGTCTCGATGCAACACGCTTGTTAAGATCAGCCGCTTCTCCCATCTTCATGTTAGTTGCGACTATAGTAACAAGTCCCTCGTGATCGCTATATCTTGCATTGATGATATTGTTCAGGGTAGTGTTCACCCAAGGTCCAGAGTATTCCATTCCCCAATCATCGAAGAACAGAATAGGTATTTGAGTCAGTGCGTCTACATACCTTCCCACATTGCCATTGCGAAGCTTGAACATCATAGCCTCGAACTCCCCTGCCGTGGTGTAGATAGAGATAGGCTTTACACTTTCTCTCATGCCACCCATCATGTGTGTCTTGCCAGTACCATTACCACCTATGAACAATACCCAAAAGTCGGGTTGCCTTGTCCACCGCTTTGTAAGGGCGATTGCCTCTTCGATCTGTGGCTTATCGTTTGGAGTACCACGCACAATGAAATCACTGAGCGTAGTATGCTTGTTCTTGATGCTGTACTCCTTGATGATGTCAGAGAAGCTGTGTTGCCATCGCAGAATAGAGCATAGACAAACTACCTCTGTCTCCTCCGCGGGAGAATAAGCTCCCCATCCATCACAGAATGGACAGGCTTGAATGCCTCTGCTTCGGCGGAGGTTCTCATAAACAATAGACTGGTCAGGAAACCTGTAGCCTAGAGCCTTCAGGAGTTTACTGACCACGTTGTCAGGATCATTGCTGGCATTCCTCCAGAATATCCATGACTGTAGTCTATTCAAGCTTTTCATAAACCCTCCGAGTAGTCGGTGTCGTCTTGTTCATAATCAAGTGCATCGGTATAGTCTCTCTTCTTTGCTACTTCAGGATGTTGCTTATACCATACTATTAGCCATCTGGCTTTACGATCATGGTTCATGATGTATTTTATCAAGTTTGGCAGCGTCCTGACAGTCTTGTACTTGTTCGCTTTCTTCCATACACTAGCACAGTGTTCTATCCATTCCATAGGATACACCGCTTCTTTGCCCGTATCAAGGGACAAAGCTTGCTTCTCGATCATCAAGATTTGACTGCGGAGACCTCTCTCGTCTGGTCTGTAAAGCTGTCGTCTACTGGCATCAAAGAGCAGCTTCTCTATACTGCTATTCGGTAGTCTCCACTTTGGCATTCTGTTTGGTCTGCCATAATCATCATCAAACTCACTACCAGCAGGAATGTAGGTTGGCTCATCCATTTATTGTCCTTTCATGTCATCGGGACTGTATAAATTACTGATGGTTTATCTTGTTTGTAAGCACGTGTAAAGTGTGGTGTTCTATCAAGATGTCTGACAAGTGCTTTTGCCTGACGCATTGCATCTTCGGCGTCCTGGGCGTCAGGCACTAAGATTACCCATGTTGGTTCGATCTCTTTCAGCTCAACAGCAACGCTATACACTGCCATCTAGCCCTCCGACTGGTCTCATGTATTCGCTGACGCCAATAGGCTTACAGGTCAGATGTGCACTCAACTTTGCATCACCCAAGATAATCTTGATCTCTTTCACTAAGTCTTCCCAATCGGTACTTCTGAATCTCTCATCGTATGAGCCTACACTTCTTATAAATAGATCGGGCGTTTTGACCATATCAAGATTATCTGTGGCGTATGATCTAATAGCTATATTCGGTATTTCTCTGGTCTCAGCGAACCAGAGACTATGACCTTGACGCCTTGGAAACCTATCCTTCATTTGAGATATGGCTTTGCCTTGAGCTTCGTCGTCGTTCTGTGCGATCACAAAACCAGTGGCTATGGGTGAAGGTATGCCATCTTTATCAAATGCTATACCACCAAACGAGTACATCTTCATGACTCCTCCTCATTATCTATAAACTCATACTTCTCTTTGATCTGTGCGAGTACTTCTTCATTCGTTATGTACTCATTCAAGAACACATTGCTGTTACACTTGCACATGAATGGACGTTTGCTATATACCCTTAGACAGTACGAACAGACCGTGATTTCGACATCAGAACTCATAGTTTCTGAGCACTTCAAAGCCTTCCCTTTCAATAGCCTTTCTCATTTCATCAGTGAACTTGAAGTCCAGTACTCTTTGATAGTCGCTTGGTTTGAGGTTGAATGTATAGAGCGGTTGTCTTTCAAACAGTGCCTGAGTGTCAATGAAATAGTGATGTGCTCTTGGCTCAACCCCCAAG
>PJER01000109.1 GCA_002825465.1 Candidatus Thorarchaeota archaeon MP8T_1 | reverse complement strand
CTGGTGTGGCGTCGAGAGCTTTCCAATCATAGATAATGATGTTGAAAGGGAGAAGCTTGGCGTCGAGTAGGTCTTGGTATACGTCATGTGCGGTGACCTCGATCAATCCTTGACTAGAAGACCGCCAGGAGATCTCAGCGGGGTTCTCTTGCCAGTGAACTCCAAGATCAAACTTTCTCTTCATATTGACTGTTTCTGCAAGATGCAGTGATGTTTCATTACCGACATGGGTCGTATAGCGGATGCGTTCCACTGGAATTCTCTTTGCAAGCTGGACAACATATTGAGTCAAGGCGGCTGCAAGACCTTTTCCCCTGTGATTAGGATGCACACGAAGAGCTTCCATCCATCCGGTTTTACCATCATCAATAACACGTAGATTTGCTAGTGCGATAATGTGACCATTATATTCAATACCGACAGGATGAGAGTCCTTGTCCTTTAACCACCCATCGAAAAAATATGGTATATAGTCGTGCCCATCCCATGTGTGTCTAGCAATTTCGAGGATATCCTCTTTGTCAGATTCTCTGAGTGGCCGGATGTCATTCATTCGGAAGACCTACGTAATATTTGGAATCTAAGATAGATTTGAATTAAGTGCTAGGAGCTGTATGATCTCTTTCCTTACAAGCTTAGCCAATCCTTCTCAAATTAATCTCCGGTAGGATTCACACCTTTGCCCTCAACCATCAAGATGGCTGTGCGCTCTGATGCTCTTGTGCGATGGGATATACCTAGCGGCACCAAGAATCCCTGCCCAGGTCGTAATTCTATCGTTCTATCCTCTAAATCAATATGAAGCAGACCATCAAGAACGTAGAAGAACTCATCCTCATTGTCATGCCTGTGCCAATGGAATTCACCAAGAATTACACCTAGACGAACTACACAGTCATTGACCTCGCAGAGGCTAAAGTTCTGCCAGCTCTTTTTGCATGTTTCAACTAGTTTGGATATATCGATGAGCTCAAGCCCCCCAAATTTAATCTCAGTGTTGATTGAGTAACGGTCTTGATTATCCATCCATAATACCTCCTGAGAACGATTACTTGTTTCGGAGTGAGTGATAGAAAAATTGTATGGTGTAGTGTGGATAGAATTCTACTGTTTTTCAATAGGCAATCGAGAGATTTTATACACAACTTGATGGCGATAATCACTGCAACCGACAGTCATGTAGTCACTTCCATCCCCAGATTCAGTAAAGCTGCCTCCAGACTCCATCACCATTATCCAGGGGTAGAGAATATAGAATGAACTTGGACACATCTTACCCCTATCTTCAGGATAATCGTAGGTGTCGCCAACCCTCTGCCCCATTGAGCACTGGCCCTGATTCTGAATATCTATTACCTCAATTCTCACCTTGTAGCTTGCCATTAGTACCACCAGCAGAATGATGACAGTAACAACAATTGAGTATTAGAAACAACTTTTCAGAGCAATACTCAGACAAGTAATACTGAAAACGGATGAGTGCATGCTGCAAGCATGGCCTCCAACAAAGCTGACCGCGTATCAATGGCTGTCTGGTGTACGTTAATACCACCTGAAGAACTAGATAGGTTCTCCGATGATGAGGATGGTCTTCGAAACGTGAGCGATGCGTATGAAGATTGGTTAGTTTCCATGAGAGGAAAGTCCTTTGTTGGAGCAGATGTGGGCATGATGTTGGATCGGATTCGTATGCTCATGATTAACATAGGAATAGCCTGTGCGACAAATCGTGAATTAGCTGAGGAGGTACAAGCAGTTGTTTCTGATCACCTACGAAGACGGAGTCTTTCAATGGTAGATAATCTTCCAACTGATACTATTGAGAAGGCTGCTGTCAAAGAAACATTAGCAATATTCTTCCGTGATCTAAAGTTTACGCGAGATATATTCCCAGAGGAGGATGTAAAGGGTATTATCCCTGTAAAAGTATCAATAACACCAGATTCATCAAAGGGGCGTCTTGGTCGACTTGCAGGATCAAAATCAAAGACAGGCAATGTAGAGAAAGAGAAAGTACTCAAAGCATCGCTGCTTGAGAGCTCAAATGTCTTGAAGAAGCTCTATATGCGCCTTCTCAGCCCAGATCCTTGGGGAACATACTAGAAAAGAGGCTGGCAGGTACGCTCATGATATTCTTATGACTTTCCCACTTATTTTCTGATATTCAACCTCGGTTCTCTTTACAACGCTCCAATTGGTAGAGTGAAGAATCACACGCACCTGATTATCTTTCACAACCAACTCGATAAAGCTCGCATCTGTACGTCCACCTGCACCTCCTGTAGCACCTGTAATTGTTCCAGGATTAAGAAAGAGTCTGTCATTATAGAGGTCGATAGCAGCTTGATGAGTGTGCCCGTGGATTGCTACATCACCTCCAATGTGCTGGAGAATCTCGCAGAGCTGTTCTATATTTCCGCGCGGCCGAAGTTGGGTTCCATGAAGAAGGAGGATATTGAAGCCGTCAAGTTGTACTTGCTCATGAAAATTGTATGAACTTCCAAAATCCATGTTTCCAGTGACTATAAAGCATTGAGAGAGGGGAGGAAGAGCTGCTCTCATATTCGACTCTCGTACAAGATCACCAGTGATGAGAGTCATATCATATTGGTATCCCTTGATGTGTTGATAGAACTCAACAGGTATTGCATCTCTGCGAGTTGGGATGTGTGTGTCTCCAAAGACCAGAACTCTGTAGGGCATTACTCTCTTACTCTGTTAAGGTTCTCCAAAATCTTTTCGTAGACAGCTTTCTTTGGTCCCTTGGTTAGCTTTGAGAGTCTCTCAACTATGAGTTCTGGCGTACTTCTTGCGAGAGTACCAAAGCGTGGAGTTCTATCTACAACAAGTTCAAGGTTTTCGTCTAGACCGCGAGCTTCAATTCCATCTATCCTGAGAGGAACTGATGTTACTTCTTGAATCTCTCGCGCGAGATGACTACAGATTACTGTCGAAGTCTTGGGATCACTCTGAAGAATCTCGATTAGACCAGCGATGACATTAGCTGCACTACCGGGTTCTGTTATTGCCTCGACTTCATCAAAGAGAGCTAGCTTCGACTTCTCTGATACAACTATCTCTGCAAACTGCTTCAGCGTAGTTTCGAACGCTCCAGCACTAACCATTCCACGGCTCTTGTAGAAGAAGTAGAGCTCTTCAAACACTGGGACATAAGCCTGCTTAGCAGGTACAGGAAAACCGGATTGGGCCATAGTTACAATCTGAGCCAGTGTCTGAATTGTTGTGGTCTTTCCACCACTGTTTGCTCCAGAGAGAAGTGCGCAGTTCTCACCATTTGTTCCAACTGGTTGGAATGGTGTCTTACCAATGGAATAATCGATAGGTTGAACTTTGCCATGCTTTCCTTTCAGGTAGCTCTCCACTAAGAACAGATTGTTCGCACCTTGAACTCCAACTCCTGAGTATTCCGATGAGATGTTCGGGGTTTCAAGCTCATAGTCATGAGCGAACAGACCAACGGCAAGAAAGAGGTCAAACTCGAGAAGAGTCTGAACTGCGCTCATAACCTCATCACGTGTCTTATCAAGCTCGTTTGCAATCTTCTTAATCAGGCTGAACTGCTTGTCTGCAAAGAGCCGTCGTAATCTATCCTCAAGATCATTGATTTGTGTTGGGACCATCTTGACAGGAAGAGAAATCTCCTCACTGATTATCCCAGTTACCCAATCAGCCTCACGCGCCGTGAGCCCTAGCATCTGTGCAAGCTTGTCCTCAGCTTCCTGAATTGTGGTTGTGAAGGTTTCGACAATCTCAGCAGGCAACATGTTTCTAAGCGCGCCTCCGTCAGCTCCCTCCATATCCGCAGATTGAAGGATGCTGATTATCTGCTGGCCGCCCAGAGTTACATGACTTTTAGAGATTCGAGAGGTGACTTCTTCATTCAACCAAGCTTCTGTTTCTGCGGTAGCAGTGGGAAATGCCTTCACAGCCTTTCGATACCTATCGATATCAGCATCAATTCCCAGAGCCAAGTCGCCATTCTCATCTAAGTTCTTGAGAATCTCACCAACTCTGCTTAGAGCCTCAAAATCGAGTTCTGCTGCGAATCGCTCCATTGAGCCATTTGTAGGAAGACTGCTGAAGATCTCAGCAAGCTTGCATGAAGCATCAATGACTCGATAATTACGAGCGTAGAAACTTACTGTCAGTTCTGGTAGAACATCCTCGATGGACCAGTCTTTACCAAGAATCTCCACATTGTCCATCATATCCATAGACTCATCATACGCCCCAAGTGGTGATATGAAGAGTACAAGATCATATCCCTGTGCGTAATCAGCCCCACTTTCTCCATCAGAGAGAACATAGACTGGGCACCATTTATCGACACCCTCAGTAATCAGCTTATCAAAGGCCTTGTCATCGTTAGTGATAATTACGCGCCCTTCAATTCGTCGAGGTTTTGCACGTCTATACAGCCCTCTGACCTGCGAGAGATGGTTCTTCAGAGTTGCACGTTGCTCTGGGGTTATCCCTTCTGCAATGTCTGAAGCATCTGCAAAATACTTCTGTCGCTCGATAATTGTGTCTAGTTTCTCAGGGGGTAGCGGAAAATAGAGAAACAACTTATCCTTCGCATATGTGGTGTTGGCATAGCCCTGCATGATTTCTAATATGCTTTCAAAGATCTTACGAATGTCAGTACTTCGTAGTAGCATATTGGAGTTGACACCAAACTGCTGTTCAAAAGCACCCTTAACAAGATTAACAGCCTGTTTAGATCCTATGCCTGGTACTGCAGCCACAAGATCAACACGTGAATCACGAATCACCTTGAGTGCGACTGCTTCACTTCCGAAGTGCTCTATCAATGCCTGCTGAACTTTTTCGCCAACACCGGGTATCTCTGAGAGTTTCTCAATGGTCAAATCGTCGGCCCCCGAATCAGGACAATCTAGTCTGCGATGATTGAGACTTTCTTTAAAGTCTTGACTCTCGGACTCAATGAGGTCTATTGAACGCGCCATGAAACATTGCTCCTGTATATATTCTGATTACACAAGAGCATTGAAGTACTCCTACATTTTGTGTTTTCAACCGAAATCTTTGGCGGTCATCAGTCCGGGGGCTTATTCAGATAGCTCAGTTTCAGGATCGATGTGGACTGTCAATATGATGTGAGGTGCTTCCTTGTTCAAGTCTTTCTCAAATCGATCTATAATATCATGTGCCATTCTGACACTCATAGAGTCGCTCACTGTTATATGAATCTCAGCAAGTACATCGTTGCCTTGTCGACGGGTCTTCAAATCATGGTACTCGATAATAGTTGGGTTTTGCTTCTTAAGTACGGATATTATTAGCTCCTCTTCCTCGCCACAGGATTGGTCCATTAAATGACGTGTAGATTTAGCTATCAATCCAACACCCATTCGTACTATCAGCGCTGCCACAGCAAATGCGAGCAGAGAGTCCATGAATTGCCAACCTGTCACCTGAACTATGAACAGCCCAATCCAAACACCTATCGTTGATATCACATCAGATAGAAGATGTTTTGCATCTCCTTCTAGTGCCATAGAGCCACTCGATCTTGCTGTACGCGTCAACAATAGAGATATGCCGAGATTAATTCCTGTAGCTCCAGCTGAGATAGCAATAGCGAGATTGACCTCAAGAAGCTGAACAAAAACAAAGAGCCGCCCAACTGCAGCATTGATTATCAAGAGCGCTGCTGCAATTATGAGAATTCCCTCAAATGCACTTGAAATGTCCTCTATCTTCTGATGGCCGTATTCGTGCGTATCATCCGCTGGTTTTTCTGAAATGTAGATAGAAAAGAACATCATCACTGATGCAAGAATATTAACAGTCGACTCAAGTGCGTCTGATAACAGGGCAACAGAGTTAGATATGAAATAAGCAATTAGCTTGATAGTGAAGACAAACAGACCGCCAAGTATGGCGATTAGTGCAACAGTATTCTTTTTCATATCTTAACATCGTTTCAATCAATTGACACACACTTTTAGGGATTGTTAAGCGACCTTGTGGAACCTGTAAATAGAGAGGATTGCCCAAGTCCTGACTAGTAGCCACGCTTGAGATCTACAACATTAATCGGGTTTTCCTTGCGGATAAATCGAAGGATATTCTCGCCTGCAAACTGAAAATACTCACGCTCGGTGTTTTCTGAGTATCCTGCCCTATGAGGAGAAATAACCACATTATCAAGATCCTGAAACGGCATGTCTGAGGGAGGAGTGCTTTTTCCGCCCCATTTAGGAGGATACCTCCACCATACATCAAGCCCTGCTCCACGAATACGATTGTCCTTAAGCGCATCAAAGAGAGCCTTTTCGTCTATGATTCGACCTCGAGAGATATTCACAAGGATTGATGTGGGTTTCATCCAGGAGATGAAAGTAGTGTCAACAAGTCCCTGTGACTCCGGAGTCAGAGGTAGAGATAGAATGACGAAATCAGAAGCTTCAACAAGAGTACGAGCATCATCAATCCTGACTAACCTATCAACCAGACTAGAATGTTGAGAACTTCCACTTCGAGTGGCTGCATAAATCGTGACATCAAATGCTCTCAACCGTTTAGCAATCTCACTACCAATGTTACCAAGACCTAATATGAAGCAGGTCTTGTTACGAATTTCTATATTGGGGCGAGGCCCTCCGAAGGCATAGACCCAATCACCCTTTCGAAGTTCTCTATCATTTGGAATGATATTCTTTGCAACTGCAAATAGGAGTGCAATTGCATATTCTGCC
>PJER01000108.1 GCA_002825465.1 Candidatus Thorarchaeota archaeon MP8T_1 | reverse complement strand
GTCGCGTCAACGATGTAGTTCTCCACCGGGATGCCTGTCCTGATCTCTGGAAGCCCCATCATTCTTCACTCTCCAAGGCTGCAAGCTCCGCCTTCAAGCGCTCTATCTCAGCCAACTTCTCTCTCTCCGCGATATTCACCATGCTCTCAGAACCATCCACTAGAATGACCTCTTCTCCTTCTCTTGTGTGGTCTGTGTCAATATCCGCTTCTGCTGGTGCTTCCTCTTCTTCAGGAACATTGTCCACTGATACCTGTGTGGCTCCTTCTACCTTGATGGTCTCAGGAATAGTTTCGGTCACCTCTCTACTCTTTGGGTCAAGATAGCACCACGTCTCCACGCCACACTTTGCGCACACCTGCAACTCCTTCACTTGTGCCGTATCTCCTCCATCTCGGACACACAGCCATACGTCACTCTTTCTTTGACTCATTTGTATTATCTCCTATTCCCTTCCAAAAACTATCCGACCTCGTTATCGTATCCTTTTCCAGTTCCGCATGGAACAGACGGGGTGGGGTCTATCCGTGCGTGAATTGAATCATGATTCGAAACTGTGAGAGTACTATAATCCTCTCTTGGATAGGATAGTGAGTGAAGATAGAGTAAGATGGAAGGGAGATACATGTATAGTGATAGTGGTAAGTATGATATATGTATTACTATTACATGTTAGTCGTATGTGTAGGCATTGTACCATATTGATATGATCTCATTGAAGTCATCAGTGGACACAGAGTAGTAGGTATGGCAGGACGTACAATAGAGGACGACCACATCAGATAGTTCAATGATAGTGAAAGAGTGTTGACATGTGCTCTTATCAGCCTTCCAAAGGTTATGATAGAGTATATCATCGGTCATTGTTTACTCGAATCTCCTTCCTTTCACTATATCTTCAATGATAGCGACCATAAAGGCTTCATCATGAAAGGTTGCTTTAGCATATTCAACATTGTTGACCTGTTGATAGATGTGTGGTTGTATGCGGTCTTTGTACTTCTCTATAGTAGCAAGAAAGAAGGTGACGTAAGCAGCTTCAGCACGTAGATAGAGATCTGTCTTATCGGTCATTGTTCATCTACCCATCCTTCTACCTTGATGTCAGGATACAGCTCATGTACTATCTTCACACATTGGGGATCATCACAGACATATATCTTCTTACCTTTCATGGTACGTTCTTTCAGGACGCCTTGACAATATCTGCATAGTCTTACTTCATCGGTAATTGTTCTTACATCTCCAACATATGGTTGATCCGTCTGGATATTCTCTAAGTTTCTTTGTGTTACACTTACAGAACCACTCTTTACAATAGGTGCATTGTACCAGTCTTTCATTACAGGTCTTACAGTAGAAGCCATTATCGAGGGTTGCTACATTGAATAGTTGCCAGTGTGCATCGGTCATCGTATCCATCCCTTCTTCTTCCAGTAGTCTATAGTCTGTTGGGTGACACCGATAGCTATATCATCAGGAAAAGGAGGTTGTTCTATAGAAGGCTCCTCTATACATCTATCACAGGCATAGAGTCCTACAGTGTGTTGTTTGTCTAGCCAGCAGATGAAACGCATAGGTTGTCCGCAGGTCTTACATAGTGTTGTATCGGTCATTGTTTCTTCTTTCCTTTCTTCTTTGGCGATGTGTCCCAACAGTCAGTGTCTAATGACTCATCGGTATCTATGGGTTCTAAGTGTTTGGACATCTCATGGACATAGATAACAGCCCAAGGAGAGATATATTCCTCTGGGAAGTACTTGTTGTGGAGTTCTAGGCGGCGTAGTTTATCTTGTAGTTGTTCATCGGTCATTGTATCACCTTTCTGGATATGCTATGAACTGTAATATCTCCTTGGTGATGGCAAGCACATCATATGGAGCGTTCCTGTCTAAGATAAGCACCTTGATAAGTACCTCTGGATATTTGGCACGAAGTTCTTCTATATCTTTCTTGAGTTCTTCCAATTCACCTTCAGTTATCATCGTATCACCTCATGTAAAGGGTGGACGCCCACAAAAGAATAGCTGCTTCGCTTGTGTTCGTGGTAGGAGGAGAGAAAAACGGTTGTGCGGGCGTCCTTGGGTGCAGAACATTGTCGGTCAACGCTTCCTGAGTTCCCGACTTGCACATTCAGGGATGAAAGCCCCATAAAGGGAGTCATGTGAATGTTTGAAGCATCAGTCCTCGTTGAGTCCCGTATGTCCTGCTTGGGTGCAGGGAGCACACTTGGGGCTATGTAGGGTATGTCAGTCATTGGGATGAGGGTGCTCTCCTGCATGGTTCTTACTATGTCATGGATGTTTATAAATATATTTATAAAGTTTGGATGAGAAGGAGAAGTATGACAACTAGTATTCTTATATCTGATGAGCTAGCAGAAAGGCTAGACGCTAAAAGATCTATTGAGGTTCCCAATATTGGAACTGTGTATGTATCACGAGCAGAACTAGTGAGGGCTATCCTAGAGGGCTGGCTAGAAGAGGTAGAACATCATGGCGATTGATGATAATTGGGACGACTTCAAGACCTTTGTGAAGGAAATGAGAGGTATCATCAAAGACACAATGAAAAGACAGGGAGGACAAAATCATGTGATGGTGTCAATTGATCTTATTGATTTTTCCATAGATGATTGGGTGCATGTCAACCCATATACACTAGACCTGAGAACTGGACTAGGTATGACGGAAAGACGAGGTGTTATTCATGTGAAGGGAGATGTGAAGCATTTGCTATTGCATCAGAGGTGGAAGGAAGAATGACACTAGAGACGGATGTCATGATACGGGAGTTACACGCAAAGCTCCCTGAGATGGCACAGACACTATTCCAGATACTGAACAGGCTGGAAGAGATAAAGGGCTACCTTGGCTTCCAAGAGAGCACCGTGGTACATGGTAAATATATCGAAACACCTGATGGTATTGTGGATATGGTCAACCTCACCACAGAGGAAGAGTTCCTAGCCCATGAGGTGCAGGAGACCCCCAAGCCCTACTGGGAGCGCGTCGGCAATGACCCCAACATATCTCAGCTCAAGGAAGGGGATGAGAACATCAAGCTCATATGCTGGATAGATCAGTCATTCAAGGTCGAAGAGAAGAAGACAGACAAGTGGGAGGGTCGATTTGCCAACCTCATCTTATCTGATGGATCAGGCACTATCAAGCTCACGATGTTCGACGAGCAGTGTGACCAGCTCAAAGGGCTCAAGAAGGGCTCTGAGGTCAAGGTGCGAGCGTGGAAGGTGAGCAAGGACAAGAAGGGCGACAGGCACATCGTGTTCGGGAGCAAAGGAAGGATCATTGCGAAGGGACAGGAGGCGCTAGAATGAAGGATAAGAAATGGTGCGAGATGACGCTACGATTTAGCTTTGATAGCATCACGAAGGCTCTGGAGTTCATGAAGCTGTTAGAAGAGATTGGCTTTCATGAGAACTGGTACGAATACATCGAGATAAAACGCACATATTATGTTGATGAGGAGGCGCTAGAATGAGGTTCTGGACGGAAGCACTCACGATATGGCTCACAGAGAAGATGAAGAAGCATCTCAAGGACAACGGCGGAGCTAACTATCATAGGCTGCTCATCTTGCTTGACATGGCGGAAAAGGGCGCGCTGGATGATGCAGAGAGACAGGCATTGGCTGAGGTCATGCAGAAGCTGGAGGCGAAGAAGGAATGAGCACACAAGATGATATAGACGAGTTGACGAAACCACTCAGAGAGAAAATAACAGATTTAGAGAAAATCATCAAGCTCAAACAGGGATGGATAAACAAACAAGGAGCAAAGATAGCAGAGCTTAAGGAAGAACTTACGAGCGTACGTATAACAACTGGCAATTATGCAAGTACCATGCGGGAGTGCGCTGACGAGCTTGAGCGAGAGTACCTTCCTATGTGGACAGATAACAACAAAGTCATACAGAGGGTTATCGCAAAGCTTCGGGGGCTGAGCCAGTGAGTGCTTTGATGTGGCTTATAGCAGTCGTGATTGTGCTCCTGATGCTGTTCTTTCAGGTATCATTTGAAGGCATTGTCATCGTACTATTATTATTGCTGATAATGGAGCAGGATGATTGATGAAGGACAAGACCCGCGGTGACTACCTCTGCGTCTGCGCTATCTTCGTGATCGCCTTCCTGTGCGCGTTCGGGGTGCTGGTGGCTCTCAGATGAAGATAGAAAGAGCGTGGGCTATGCCCAATAAGATGACATTCTCAATACCACCCATAAAGAAGCTATTAGAAGAAGAAGATATAGAAGGCTTCTTAGACCCGTTCCCATATGTATATGTAAGAGACGCACTCGATACATTGTCCGAATGTAAAGATAACTCACAAAAAGGTGTCCTGTTTGACCCACCATATACTCCAAGACAACTTAAGGAGTGTTATGATGATATGGGGCAGTCTCTCCACGATACGACATCAATGGTTTGGGCTAGATGGAAGGACGAGATAGCTCGTGTCATTGTTCCTGGAGGGAAATGTATCTCGTTTGGGTTCTCTTCTAATGGTCTAGGTATCGGACGAGGCTTCGATATTACCCGTATATTGTTGGTAGCGCATGGCAATAACCATAATGACACGATAGTTACCGTAGAGAGGAAGATGCAACATACCCTCTAGATACATTTATATATCTAGTAGGGGTAGTATATGGTAGGAAAAATTGTACGTTTTCCTAGGAATGAATGAAATGACTGACATAATCTGTCCAATCATGAGCGCTAGCGGATACGTTAGCAAATGTAACAAGAACTGTAGGTTCTATGATGATGAAAGAGGGTGTTGGCTGCTAGCAGCTGCCATCACTATCTCGGAAGGTGTGAGCAAATGACCGACGCGAAGCTGCGCAAGGACAACCGCGAGCTTGCCATCGCGAGGGCGGAGGAGGCTGCAAAGTATCACTCTTTATCATGCACCTACTTCCAGTGTGGGCCGTGGATCACGTTCCAAGGGTGGCAGAATGGATATGCGAACGATGGTTCATTAGTTGTCTCACGGAAGAGAGTGGACGTGCAAGAGCGAGGCTGGAAGGCTGCTTCTGACGCCTTCGTTGCAGCGGTCAATGAGTGGGCGCAGAAGAAGGGGGCTGAGCAGTGACCGACGCATTAGAACCAAGAGCTGTTCGTGGAGCGTTTGACCTTCATATCAAAAGATTGGAGAAAGCATTGGCTGATTTCAAGGAACTAGCTGATGATATAGTAACGCGATTGGAGGCGGACGAATGACCGACGACACCTATGACTACATCCTCAAGAAGGTGGAGGAAGCAGCAGTGGACGAGTACAAGCACGAGGCGCAGCGCATCATCGAGCAGCAGGAGAGCATGCTTCGAGGACATGAGGAAAACATAGACAAACTAGAAGATGAGAACGAGAGCCTTCGCCAGGACTTGCAGGTGCAAACGCGTATCCAGCAGGAGTACAAGCGCGAGCGGGACATGTTCAAGGACGAACTCTCGAAGTTCATTGAGTTTGTGCTAGGGAGAATAAGCCCTCACTCAGTGATAGAAGCAGCTGAGGAACTCAAGAGATGGCTGGAGGCACGGGAACGGTGAGCGATGACTTCAATTTGACACATGAAGAGGTCACGGTCTGCCCTGCCTGTGGGAACACGATCATCCAATACCCATACAAACCAAGACCTGATAGCCTCTTTGGAAATAAGGTAAGATGTGATAAGTGCGGGCATGAGTTCATCTGTTCATGGGGTATACTTCAGAAGCACGGAGACAGTGGCGGACTGTTGCTCGAGCTGACAAAGGACAGCATGACCCCTCGACCTGTACAATCTTTGTTGGAGGCGTTCTTCGAATGAGCATCTTCCAGCCAGCCCTCGACTACCTCATGGACATGACGGGCAAGTACGGCACCGTCACGATAAAGCTTGCCACGCTCCTTCGTGAGTGTGGCCTCAAGAATCGAGGGGGCAACAGGGTGCCTGAGTCGATAGGCTCCCGCATGATCTCCTACCTCAAGAAGGAAGGGTTTGACATGGAGTTCTTTGATTTTCGGCATTGCAAGGGTGGCGGGCATAAGAAGGTGAAGAACAGGGAGACGAGCATGGGGAGCGTGTGGGTTGTGCGTGCGCCTGCTAGTAGCGCCGAGAGGCGAAAAGTAGATAAGCAGGCGCAGGAATGAATGCACTATGTTACGTTGTGATACCTATGGATACAGACAATAAAGAGTTATCGGTTGTTAAGTTTCCTGCCTATATAGTACGCAGTTGTAAGCGATGTGTCAATTATTGGCCTAAATATGTAGAAGAAACTAATACACCGCCTGACCCTTGCACCGTATGTAGGAGATATTACCATGATTATTTTGAGGAGAGGAAGGAATGAAGCCTCTCCATTTTATACTTTCTAATATAGTATATGAGCAGATATTAGAGAATAATATATCACCGACGCCCACCAACTGCGTCAAGTACTGCACCCGTTCTGTGCTCAGGAACTATAGCATCCGTGACGATACACCAGTCTCCATAGCTGACTGGAAGCTAGCTATCGTCACGGCAAAGGAGCGCCTTCTCACGGAGACGGCAGCCCTCGATGAGCCTCGCAAGACCCAGCTCTCACGGATCATGGAAAGATACCGGAGAGGACAGCTGGGCTTTGACGAGCTTCTATCACTGAGGTTTGCCCTATTGCAGCGTCTTACCCCTCTGCTTCCACTGGAAACAAGAGACGTATAGACCCTCTGACAGTTCCCTGTGTGGGGTTACCGTTCCTTTCGTGGAACTGCTATATAGTGGAAAAAAGAGAAAAAAGAGTAT
>PJER01000107.1 GCA_002825465.1 Candidatus Thorarchaeota archaeon MP8T_1 | reverse complement strand
GGAGGACGGTATTTTCTCCTTCCAAACGGGCGTACCTGCGGTGTCCCGATTAGAACAGGAAAACAAGCTGAACTTTATGGTTCGGCAAATCTTGAGCGTACTGATAATCCAAACATCTGGCTTTATGACGGATCCATTGAATTATCGGAGGTTAGACGGCCAAAATTTCTCGATATGAAAACAGCTGATGGACTAACCTACAGTAGTATTGCTCTTCTTCATGGAGAAAGAACTCTTGCGACAACAGTTTACCAAGCTTGCAGGTACTGGTCGCAGGGTAGTCAATGCAAGTTTTGTACAATTCCCTCTTCATATCTAGCTGGGGATACAGTATTGGAGAAATCTCCTGAGAATATTGCTGAGGTTGTACTTGCAGCCCAGAATGAAGGATACATAGATGATGTTCTTCTTACAACAGGAACACCAGATTCTCCGGATATGGGATCTGAGAAACTTATCGCCACCATTAATGCAATACGGAAGGTGAGTAATATTCCAATTGCAGTGCAGTTTGAACCGCCTTTGGATACAGATGTTATTAGGCAAGTTGCAGAGGCTGGAGCTAATGCTGTAGGATTGCATATAGAAAGTGCGGATGATTCTGTTCGTCAGGAAATGTGTCCAGGAAAGCACGAATACGGTTCTCTCGAATTATATAAGCAAAGCTGGCAATTTGCGAGAACGTATTTTGGAAAGGGTCAAGTCAGTACCATGATTCTGTATGGGCTTCATGAAGACACTCAAAAGACACTGAACTTAGTTGAAGAGCTCTCTCAAATTGGTGTAATGTCTATTGTAACTCCGGTTCGCCCTTCACAAGGCAGTCAACTAGCAGACTACGTTCCTTCATATGTCGGAAATCTCTCCGGCTCAGTCGCTTTTTACAAACGTATTGGTGCTATTCTCTATGACCACGGTTTGAATCCTAGGAAGACCACTGCAGGTTGTCACAAATGTGGTGGATGTACGCCTATCCAAGAAGCATATGACTGGGCTGCAGCACATAAGTCATAGATTTGCAGGATTGTTTCTAGGTGATGAAGTTGTCCGATTTGCCAGCTGAAGAAATTTGCATTATTGAGTTCGCTGAAATCGATGCAATAGAGATATCAGAGTTGTTCAGACAGGTTTGGCCACTAGCTACAGAATATCCTGAACACTGGCGAAAGAAACGCATGTACTCTCCTGAACAGATTGTTCAGGATATGAGATCTGGCTATCATTATTTTGGAAGTCGTTTACAAGGAAAAATTGTAGGTCTTTACAAGGCTATCATAACGGAGAAGGGGCTCTACGGAGAACATCAAACGGTGCGTCCTGAATGTAGAAATTCGGGTTTGGCATCTGCAATGTATCTTCAATTTGCTGAGTATGGTAAAGAGCATGGTTGTATACGGAATTATTGTAATATTCTTGTCGGCCAAGAGATTGGTGAGAAGCTGATGAAGAAATTTGGATTCACTCCCTGGGGTGAACCCTATGAGCAAGCTGAAGGGATGTTAGTACAATTGTATGAGCGTTCTCTGGTAGATTGATTTTGGTAATTCCGAAAGACCTTTAGACATCTCATTAAGTCCACGAGTCGCTCAGCTATAATGAGGGAACAATATGGAGATTTTTCCAATTCTTGTAGATGGCGAAGAGGTGGATACTGGGAAATACAGCATCTTTCCTGATATGGAGCTAGTGACAAAAGATCCTGGTCTTGCCATTGCGCTCCAGATGCGTAGCGCCTCATCATTTTCTCGTCTTGTTTTTACCAAGATTCCAGGAATGATACCATCAAGTACTCCCGACATGAGATTTCTCAAAGAATACCGGAAATACCATGGAGTGCCGAAGTACTCGAAAGATGAGCTCGATGAAGTAGCATTTGCAAAAGTATCCATTGCTCGTGAAGAGGATATTGAAAGAGCTTTGAGTGCAGGCACTAGGGATCACAAGAAATTGTTCAATCCCTTTAAGATAAAGGACCTGGGTGTAACCTTAGATGAACGAGCTGATGCGACATATGAAGCTGGTTTAGCACTGAAGAAGAACTGGGATGCTATTCGTGATATCTCAATCAAAGAAGGAGTTCCCCTTGGTACATTGAAGTGGACTTGGGAACTTTTCGAACCGTCGGCATACCGAAAATCTGTTGATGAATGGGGGCATCTGCTTGAGGTAATTGAGGATCCTGGTCTTGATGGGGGTAAGAATTATCGATTTAGAGAGCCATTTGGAATTTCCTGCCTATTCACCCCCTACAATTCCCCCATTGCTTTGGGAATACTGTCTATCACATCATCGATTTTAGCTGGAAATTCGACCATACTAAAACCCCCAAATAAAGTACCCTTAAGCACCATCCTTCTGGGACGCATATACATGGAAACGTTTCTTGAACGAGGATTGCCACCCTCTCTTCTGCAGCTACTAACAGGTACTGGAACGCATATGATGAAGCGTTTCATGGCTGATTCACGTGTTGGAGCTATTGTGTGGTACGGCGATAGTGATACTGGAATTAAACTTTGGTCCGACGCAATTTCCAAACGAATCCAAATGGCTCCTGAATTAGCGGGCAGCGATGCTTGTCTTGTCTGGGGAAAGGATTTGGATTTGGAAAAAGCGGCAGATATCATTGCTAGAGGTCGATACCTAGGAAGTGGTCAAGCATGCATGGCAGTGAAGCGGCTACTTGTTCAAGAATCTCTTCATGATGAATTGGTCCGACTGATTGTTGAGGAATCTGAAAAACTTAAAGTTGGTTTACCCTCTGATCCAGATGTAACGCTTCCCCCACTCGGTTTTAATTCACTCTACCTTCTTATCGATCAAATTGAAGAAGCCTTAGTAAAAGGTGCGAAGATTGAAACTGGTGGATATCGGGTTAATTACCTTGATGAACCTGATCCTGCTGGTATTTTCTATAAACCCACAGTCTTAACAAATATAAAATTGGATATGCGACTTATGCGAGAAGAAGTGTTCGCACCAGCATTGCCCGTATATCCTGTAAAAAGTGCTGACCAAGCTTTAGAGATTGCCAACAGTTCGCGGTATGGTCTTAGATCTTCGATTATTACTGATGACATTAAGATACGCCAAAAATGGATTAAAGAAATTCAGTCAGCTGGAGTGGGCATGGGTGACGATCATATCTATTTTGATCCTTATATGCCACATCTTGGTGGGTACAAGGATTCCGGGATTATTGGTGGTAAATACTTCACAGAAATGCTAACTCGAATGAAGTATGTTCATGTTGGTCCCGGTTCAGATTTCCTATGATATGTGTCGCACGAATAAGAACATTGAACAGCAATGTGTTTCTCAGAAGCATGGAATGAATCGAAATATATCAGCCAGGAATGATGCCATTAATGCGCTCATTCAATTTGAGAAGTCTACTACATCCATGAAGACCCTACTAAGAGAATTGCAGACAACCTCAGTTGATACGTCCGATTCTCAGATTCCTGCACAATCCCTGTCATTGGGAGTCATTAGATTCAGGAATACATTGGATTACATTCTCCATAGTTCCCTTGGGAAAAAGAAACTCCAAGATTTGAATGCTCGTGACAGAAACATCCTCCGTCTTATGTTGTACGAAGTCAAATGGCTTGATACTGCCACAGATGACGTTCTTTCCCTCTTTCCTGAGATCGGAGCTAAGTATCATGATGTGATTCTAAGAGCTGTTGAAACAGATTTAGATGCGATTATGAAAAGACTTGCCCCTGTCAATAAACTTAGCCTGAAATACTCTCATCCCACATTCCTCGTCAAAACCCTCTTAGACAATCTTCCACTAGAAGACACAATTCAACTAATGAACACAAACAACAAGAAACGAACAAGTTACCTCCGAATCAACCGGCTTCTGGATTGTGACAGTTCAATACTAGAATCAATTGATGGAATAAAAATAGAAAAAGATCCTGATGTTTCAGGACTCTACAGAATTATTGATGGAATTGAAAAAATAGTCAGTTCTAATCATTTCCAAGATGGTGCCATTCTCATTCAAGATAAGGCAAGTATTCTGACTGTCGAAGCTCTGAATCCACGACCGGGACAAACAATATGGGACTCTTGTGCTGCGCCTGGGATGAAAACTCAATTGATTGCAGAGAAGCTCATGGGAACAGGAAAGCTCATCGCAAGCGATGTGTATAGAGATCGAGTAAAGCTGGCACACGACAGATCAATCTCTCTAAATGCAACTCAGATTGAGTGGCTGCATGCAGATTCTACAAATCCAACAGTCACATCTGCAAACAAAATCTTAATCGACGCTCCGTGTACATCTACGGGAATCCTCCAAGCCTATCCCTCCTTCAAGTGGCGTCTGAATAAACAGGTCTTATTTTCATTAATGACAATTCAGAATAAACTTCTGGATGGAGTACTGTCATCCTATCAAGACAGACCTGGGACTGAAATTGTCTTTTCCACCTGTTCTATCCTTCCGCACGAAGGAGAGTCACAAATTGACTCAGCTCTATCTCGATTTGATATAGACTTACTAGAACCATTATCCCGGGAACACGAGGATATCCTGGCTTCAAGTGCTCTAATGGGGTGACTAGACTGTTTCCTCACAAACACAAAACAAGTGGTTTCTTTATTGCTCGGATGCGGATTAGGTGAGGATTCGTCGCTCAATGGATTCCATCACTCTTCTAGCGAACTCTCTATCATCTTTGAATGACCATGGGATTTCCAGAAACATTTTGTTAGCACTAATCATGAGATTCTCATCGCGGCTGACAAGCACTTTGAATAGTAACTTTGTCCAAAGGAAACATGGATGTTCATTGAATACCTGAGTTTTCTTCGAATTAGCTGCGGTTTCAGTAAGGTATGCTATACCCTCTTTTGGCTTCCCAAGCATCAAGTCCGCAAGAGCCCCCATGCAAGCAAGGATGACTGCATTTTTGATCATTCCTGACTCAATGTACGATTTTGCTCCCGATTTGTATTCCTCTGCCTTCTTCTCATAGAGTGCCCTACCATGGCTGATGATGAGGTCTCTAGTTTCATCCTTATCCGCCTTCTTGAGCGAGACCCCTCCGTGTACTGCTGCTTTGAGTTCGACTTGCATATCAGTCAATGGAGCAGAGTCGTTTAGTTTTCGCATATTCTCAACAATATCATTCCCTGCAGTCACTAATGCCTGTTTGACTACAGGATTATTTAGGGAGATGTCTTTCTTTAGTAATCCATTTTCATATGCTACTCTTGCTGCCCTGAAGAAGTCATAGGCTCTTTCTGAAAGATTATTCTTAATCGCAAAATCAATCGCTTTTACATATGCCATAATCGCATTATCAGTTTCATCTAGATTCTCAAATTGAATAGCCGCTTCACTTATCCAAGGAAATGCATCTGTACTATTACTCTTGATTGCATCTTGTCCCCGTGATAGAGAACTATACGCATCAATACAAATCGTAGATAGGTCCGGTATGGAACATTTAGCGGAGATTTCCATCTTTGACAGGCTTACACCTCGTAATTTGCACATACTCGCACCTGTATCTTTGATACCGAACCATGTGCATTTTTCTTCGCCTGACAAGACATATCACTCCGCGTTTCACTATCTCTTTTACGCCTGAGTTAAAAAACCAACCCTCGCTGTATCGTTACCTTTAAACCTTCTAAATTGCCGGAGTTTTTGAGGTTCCTAGGCTGTCAGATGATGATACTGAGCTTGCAATTATTCGTAGGAAGAAGATGGCTGAACTAGTGGCAAGAGAAAAAAAGATGCAAGAAACAAAAGAGCAGAAGGAAAAGGTCGGAGCTGAACGTGAAAAATTGCTCAAACGTTTTCTCGATTCTGAAGCTCTAACATATCTTGAAAGTTTGAAAACGCGTGAACCTGCCATCGGAAACCGCGTGCAAGAGATTATTCTTTATTTAATCGTCTATCGAGGATTACGCGAGGTCATATCCTTGATTGATGTCCGCTATATCGAACGCCAAATCACTGGCGAGGGACCAACAATTAGGGTACACCGTGATGGAGAAACATCTGATTTTGGTTCTTATGTCCGTGAAGCTATCAAAGATAACACAGACGAGTCTAAATCCGATTAAATTAGAGCCAAAGCACGGGCTTTCCAATCTCTAACAGTATATCGGAGTTCTTCAGTGTTGCCTGTCTGCTTTCTCCAAGAATCTGCTGTCTTCCTCATTTGAAAAATCAGAGCGCCACCTCTCGCAAGTTTCTGCTCGAGAGCATCCACAGCTGTTTCGATTGCAAGGACAATACTATTATTATCATCAGTCCTTGTAACGAATTCTTCAAGCTTCTCAAAAACCAAGGTCGGATCTAGTCTCATCCATTCTTCCCTTGGTACTTTCAACTCCCTATACTTGCTAGCAGGAAGAATATTATTTCCATCTCTTAATTCGATGTCCCCCTCCGTATGAAGGCTCTCCACGTACTTTAGTGCCTGCGTCATATCAAGAACAAGAGTTGATGCGATTTCCTCTAAGCGTACTGATTTTCGATTCAGAACTAAGTTTAAAATTCGATATTTTGGATCTCCAAGCTCCAAAAGAACCTCCCTTAACTCATCAAGTGCGCCTTCTTCCTGGTTTAGAACTGACAATGCTGTTTGCGAGAAGATCTTCAAATCTTCTCTCAACCTTTCCATCGTCATCTCAGCGAATGTCAGATTTTCTTTGAGAGATCGGTTCTCCGCTCCTGGTTGCTTTTTTACCAGTAGTTGTGTCTGTTCTGCTTTGATACCCTGCATCTCCTTGCCAACAGTATCAAGCGCACCCTTTGTCACTGAGAGTTGAGATTCGAGAAGTTGGATTTGAGAATCTCGTTCAGATAGTGAAGTCTCTAATTCTGATACTTTATTCCCCAATTGAT
>PJER01000020.1 GCA_002825465.1 Candidatus Thorarchaeota archaeon MP8T_1 | reverse complement strand
ATCTTCGAAGATGTCTTTGTCCCCACTGAACGTATCTTCATGAATGGTGAGAATGAGTTCTGTGGTCGTCTTGTGGAGTCATTCTCAGCATACCACAGGCAGAGTTATGGCGGCTGTAAGGTAGGGGTTGGCGATGTTCTGATCGGTGCTGCTGCTACTATTGCTGAGTACAACGGGGTCGCAGGGGCATCTCATATTCGAGATAAAATAACTGAGATGACTCACCTGAATGAGACCTTGTATTCCTGTGGAATAGCATGTTCAGCTGCGGGGGAGAAGACTCCTGCAGGGAATTATCTCGTCGATATCCTGCTTGCCAATATCTGTAAGCAGAATGTCACAAGGTTCCCATATGAGATTGCTAGACTCCTCCAAGATATTGCTGGTGGGCTCTTTGTCACCTGCCCCAGTTCGAAGGAACTTAGTGACCCAGAATCAAAGCGAATCATTGAGAAATATCTTGCAGGAGCGGAGGATGTGGATACGATTGATAGAATCAAGATGCTCAGACTCATTGAGAACCTAACACTGGGGAGAGCCGCTGTTGGGTATCTTACAGAATCAATGCACGGGGCTGGGTCTCCTCAGGCTCAGAGAATCATGATCAACCGCCTGAGTAACATCGAAGAGAAACAGAAACTTGCTAAGACTCTTGCTGGGATAGGTAAGAAAAATGATAGTTCCGTATAGACAAAATTCATTCTAACAATATGATTAAAAGGGAACAATATGCGATACGTCCTGTAGAGGTGCCAATGAGATGCCTAAGACCGCTAAGAAGAGAAGAAAGGGAAAACGGGACGGCCCGATGCCAAGTGGCGGGGCAGGTTTGATTCGCTTCTTCGAAGACGAGACTCCTGGTATCAAGGTTGGGCCGACAACGGTAGTGATACTTGCTAGTATTCTGGTTATTGCAACAGTTATTTCGCATGTACTCTACCTTATGGGTAGTTGATCAGACCAAGCTGAATCTCTGATTCAGAATGAACATGCCCTAAGTATTATAAGAGACTCTAGGCCGAGTCGCACAGCCCATGGACTGGTGAAACACAATGAAAGTTAAGGGTGAATTGAATAAATACTGTCCCCGGTGCAAGAAGCACACTGCACATGTTATATCTACATACAAGGCAGGAAAGAGAAGAAGTGCGGCACAAGGAGAGCGCCGGATGAAGAGAAAGACCGCAGGATATGGGTCATTCCCCAAGAATATCCAGAAACGTTTTGCCAAGACAACCAAGAAGACTGTGTTGAAGCTCAAATGCAAGGAGTGTGAACATATCCTCCTATCTAGAAGTATGCGTTTGAAGAAAGTCGAGGTCCAGAGAGCGTAAGGTGATAAGAATGCCAAAGGGTGATATTGTTCGACAACCAAATTCACGGTTCCTCAGGGTCAAATGCTTGGACTGTGAGAATGAACAGATTATTTTTGGAAACGCTACGACAGAGGTAAAATGCCTTAAGTGCGAAAAGGTACTTGCAAAGCCAAGCGGTGGGAAAGCTAAACTCGAGCCGATCGCAAGAGAAGTCGAGGTCCTTCCGTAAGGAGAAGAGAAAATGGTCCTGAAACGTGCTGAATGGCCAACTCCAGATGATTATGCTATTGCTGTAGCAACTAAGGTCGCACCATATGGTGCATATGTTGAATTGCCTGAGTACGGAAATAAAGAGGGTTTCATTCACATTTCAGAGATCAGTAGTACATGGGTCAGGAACATCCGAAATCACATTCATGAGAACCAGCGGGTCGTTGTCAAAGTTCTCAAAGTGGACGAAGAGAAAATGCATATTGATTGCTCTCTCAGACGCGTGTCTAGCGAAACCAAGAGGTCAAAGAATAACGAGTGGAAACGTGCTCAGAAGGCAGAGAAACTCTTGGAACTGGTAGCCAAAGAGAATGAAATGACGCTAGAGGAAGTCTATGAAAAGATTGGATGGGCACTCGAGGATACCTTCGGGGAGATCTATACTGGACTGGAGAAGGCTGCTGATGGAGGAGTAGAAGTCTTCGAGGATGTCACTGCGACAAAGAAATTGAAGAAACAGATTGCAGACTTGGCAAAATCTCGTATTGAGATACCTTTTGTCGAGATTGATGGCGAGATGACTATTCTTGTCCCAGGTTCGAATGGCGTCGAGGTGATCAAGAAGGCTCTGGGTGAGGGACTCGCTAAAGGAAAGGGTCATGAAAAATCAACCACAGAGATCTACACGCTCGGGTCACCTAGATACAAACTTAGGATTGTCAGCCCCGACTATAAAGAGGCAGAAGATATTCTTTCAGATGTTTATGGATTGATCACCAAACAGATTGAGAGTAACTCCGGAACAATCACATTTCTAAGAAAATAGGGGACAAGGGTCGAGATGACTCAGCTCTACAGATGCACTAATTGTCATGAATACACACTGAATCAAAAGACTTGTCCGAAGTGTGGAAGCCTTGTTGCAGACCCAAAACCGCCTAAGTATAGTCCACAAGACAAGTATGGCGAGTATAGAAGAAAAGCAAAACGCAAGATGCAGCAGAAACAATGAAGCTGTTTTGAAAGTTAGTTTTTAAAAAAGAAGAGAGTTGGTAACTGGTGCTAAGACCAGTCACCAATATTCTAGTTCTAGTAGAGCTGGATCGGAACCCAGAATGTATTCCAGTTGCTGATGAAAGTTGGTTCACCACTCTGAATGTTATTCCACCAGAGGAATCTCAATTGGTAGTTCATACCTGGGAACATTCCAACATCCTGAGTGTCACCCGATTTCAATGGGACTAGAAACTCAATGACATCATTACCAGTAGCAAATGCCGTTGAATTGGTACCAGTACTGTCTTCAGCCCATGTTCCATCATAACGGATGTGACCGTCATATGGCTGACCATTGTAGTTCATGATCCTCAAATCCGATGCAGGTACGTTATCTTCTGGTGAGAATTGGATTCCAAAGGCATCTTCACCAATTGTGTAGTTGTCAAACTGGATTCCATAGTACATATGGGTCGAGTTTGACTTAGTGTAGACTCGGGCATTATAGCCTCCACCAAATGCTACCCTGTAGTTTTGATTTGACCTCTCTGTACTTGATAGGGTTCCATCAAGAGTTGTACCAAGAGCACCACTAACCAGCGTGGGTCGCCAATCTGCTAGTGTTCGATTCATGTATTGGTAGTACATGGTATAGTCAATCTCGTAGATCTTGACAGTCCCATATGCAGAGCTGATGTATGGCTCCTTGAATGCACCATGAAGGTTCACAGGCATGTGGTCAACCCAATCTGTATCTTCCCAGAAGAAGCTATCAACTTGGATTCGAGTGTCAGATAGACCTAGAACACCAGCTTCTTCCTCATTTCTTGGCTCCGCATAGGAGAGGAGTTTGTACAGAGTTGAGCTGTAGAAGGCTGGGAGGGTCTCATCATTAGTACCAAGATAGGTTGTATCATCAATCAATGATGTACCAAACCTGTCTTCTGCGATTCGTACCATCCATGGCCACTTACCATCATCACCGCCAAATCCTGAATACCGGTGACCCCAGTAGACAAGTACGTGAGTTGTATCCCACAACTTGAACGTCTTTAGCGACTCCGTTAGGTTAAGCGCCATCAAAGCATAACCCATGAGCGCTATCTGCGTTTGGTTCACCGTCGCATTATCTACTATCGTTTTTGCGTCAGCTGCGCCATTTATCCAATAGCCATAGTCCCACCAACTAGCAATAATCGAACCTTGAGGTAGGACATTTCTGATATAGGTCATAGCAACTTGCCAGTCCGTAGCTTGACCTTGCCCTGAGAGTGGTGCCTGTGCGAACTCAGGATTACCAACCTGCTGATTTACATAATTCACTCCCAGAATTACATTGACTGACAATAATAATCCAATAAATGCAAAGGCAGTGAGTGCATGTTCTGAAGTAAGAGATGAGCTCATTCTGAACCTTCGTCTCTCAAATACTGATTGTTGTGTAACAACCTTCGCATAGGGTGAAAGAATATTGTAAGTTGCCACTGCAGCTAAGATAGCTACACCAGGTGCAAGAATCAGACTCAGTCGAATCATACTTCCAACAAAGTAGACTGATGTCACGCCATAGAGCAAGATTAACCAGTCTTCATCACGACCTCTCTTGAATAAGAAATATAATCCAAGTGGGAAGAAGAATATCAAGACCAAGAGTGTGTTATAGAAACTACCCCATGGACTTGGTAGGTGTTCTGCTACTGATGCAAGAATACGCTGATCTAGCCGCAAGAAGGGATTAATTACTGAAAGGAATTTTGAACCAATAGTTACAATTGGATTGGAACTATATGGTGAGATTGTGAGGGCGGTACTACCAGAATAGATGAGGTAGGATACTACACCAACGACTGATGTGATTAATCCAAACAAGATAGGTTTCATGTGAGGTGCTAATGCACTTGCTGTGGCTTCACGATATCCACCAATCCTTAGCCAGATTTCATATAATACAAGAAGACCAGCAACTCCAATTGGGGCTAACATTGAAAACGATGTTAAATCAGTAAATCCATTTCTTGGGATAAGTGCGCCAAGGAATATCCCCAATGAAACTGTAATCACATATGATGAGAGTAATCTTCTACTGTATCTTCCCATTACAAGCATTAGAAAACCGAACAGAGCAAGAAGACCTAGCATGAATTCCGAAGCACCCCAAGACATCTGCAGATAGCCAAGTGAGAGACCTGCTCCAATAGCAGATGGAAGGGAGCCACGTTTTAGACTTCGCATGAAGAAGAATGTGGCAAGTACGATGGCAAAGACACCAATACATTCGTTATCATAAAACCCAGCAATAGTACGTTGGAGAAAAGCTGGAATGAATGCAGTAAATATTCCAGTGAAGAGTCCCACTGTATTGTTATAGAGTTCTCGCCCGAGGAAAAAGGCGACTACAGCTGTGAGTGCTCCCATAAAGGCGGGAAGGACAAGGGATACTGAGACTACATCAACAGTAATACCAAACCCATTCAGTAGGAAATAGAAGAAAGCACTTGTGAATGGTACCCCAATATAGCTTGTTGAACTCATATTACGGCCAAAGGGAACCCAAGTGGAGTCATCATACCAACTAAAGAATGCTGCATAACCATTATCTGCTACATAGTCAGTGACTCTTAGTTGGAACCATGGGTCAAAGGCACGTACAATTGGTTGTGAGTCTATCAGAGGCGCAATACGCAGCACCAGAGCAGTTGTAAAGATGATGACCAATGTCACCACTAACAATATCGAGCCGCGTGAGATCTTTGATTTCGGTCGATGGAATACTTGTCGTAGGAATCGTATACTCGACCTTCTGAACTTACCGAATGACATATGGAGTGCTCTCTCCGTGTTCTTTCGAACTAATCGGAGCGATTTTATGATGCGCTAAAAAGGTTGCTGTTAGAATCGTAGTTGTACTATAAATGAAAAATCAAAACGAGAGAGAGTGAAGAATATGGTGGAGTATGATTTTACCCCACCAGAAATTCATTCACTGTATACTATTCTGATTCAATGAATGCTTTGTATCCAGCTGCATCTAGTAATGCAGCCATATCGGCTTTAAGATTTGAAGGCTTGATCTTGAACATCCAGCCAGCTCCATAGGGGTCTTCATTGACTGTTTCTGGAGCATCTTCTAGGACTGTATTGACTTCGACAATCTCACCGCCAACTGGTGTGAACAGGTCTGATGAGGCTTTCATCGACTCAACAAGGCCGCATTCATCATTTGCTTTGAGAACTGTGCCAACTTCTGAGATTTCAACAAATGTAATCTCATGAAGTGAATTCTGAGCATGATCAGTGATTCCAATGACGCAAACATCACCTTCAATCCTGACCCATTCATGTTCCTTACTATACTTTAGATTAGCTTTAATCTCGGTGTCAGCCATATTGTCCACCAATGTTCCAAGAGGTGAAGTATTCGATTTAAATCAGTTTGGATTTCAACGATTCCGTGTTTCACCATACTTCTCAGGGTCATAAAATGGCCATTGTGCAACCTCAGCTTTTCGAAGGCGCCCTTTGATATCAATCTCAATAACGTCACCAACTTTGACAATATCAGGAGATACATACCCTAGTCCAAAGCCCTTATTCAGTATAGGAGAGAGACTGCCACTAGTAGTCATACCAATCATAGCACCATTGAAGTGGATTGGATATTTTTCTCTTGGGATTCCCCGATCAATCATTACAAATCCAATACGAGTCTTCTTCACTCCCTCGTTCTTATGGCTTAGAACTACATCATAACCAATATAGTGGGGGTCAACTTTGAACTTGACTGCATATGGAATTCTAGCCTCAATGGGAGAGGTTTCTTCATCGAGCTCGTGCCCATAGAGCACAAATCCCGCCTCCAAACGTAGAGAGTCTCGAGCTCCAAGCCCACAAGGCTTGATTTCAAATTCAGCACCCTGTCTGAGAAGTTCTTCCCAAAAACCAATTGCGCGTGTCTTTCCTTCAGGAGTGAAAGGACAGTCCAAGACCAATATTTCAGCACCTTCCTCACCAGTATAGCCTGTTCTACAGAGGTAGGTCTCATAGCCAGCAATATTGAGAAGGTTACAGGTGAATCTACCAAACTCACTCATATCCCGATGGGACATTTTGCCTAATAATGCAAGAGCATTTGGACCTTGAACTGCAATCATTGCAACATCCTTTGATCTATCTGTCACTTCGACATCAAACTTCTTGGCTTGTTCTTGGAGATGTGACCAGATTTTAGCACCATTTGCTGCATTAGTAACCCAGATGAATTCCGTTTCTCCGATTCTATACAACATCAGATCATCGAAAATTCCACCATTCTCATTTGTACAGGTGGAATATTGACCTCCATTGATATCTAACTTACTTACGTTATTGGTTGTAACTGTTTGAAGAAAATTAACAGAGTCAGGTCCTTCAATCCATAGACGTAACATATGAGAAACATCGAAGATACCCACACTATCTCTTACCGCCATATGTTCTTCACGGATGTCAGTATAGCGCACTGGCATTTCCCAGCCAGCAAAGGGGATGACATCACCGTGTTCTTTATGCCAATCATATAGTTGAGTTCGTTCAAGATTGTCATTCATCGGAAATCACCATTTTGGTACAATTCGAAGCTCAATCAGCTACATTTTATGTCCTTCTATCCAGACTAGTTTTAGAGGAATTTGCATTGACTAGACATTGTGTGAATGTAGACGGACTCAAAATTGGTGAGGGGTATCCAGTTCGGTTAATGGGTATTCTCAACCTGTCCCCTGAATCATTCTACAAAAAGACTGCTGTCAATGACAAATTATCAATCCAAGAGCTTGTAGAGAGAATGGAGAGAGAGGGAGCTGATATCATAGATATCGGTGCTGCCTCAACTGCTCCTTCAAATGTTTATGGCACTCCTGCGGTTCCAGAACGAGAGGAGTTAGAACGAGTAAAGACAGCACTGGGATACATTACGGACACAACAAATCTACCTCTATCAATTGACACCGTATCTTCTGAGGTTGCTGGAACAGCTCTCGATATGGGAGTATCAATGATTAATGATGTTTCAGGAATGATGTCTGATATAGAGATGATACCTCTCGCACATAGAAGAGATGTGCCAATAGTGCTCATGGCCAATTGTCACCCTCCTTGTGGGAGTATCTCCTTGGCTTTGGACTCCTTAGAAGAGAGTTATTCAAGAGCAGTAAAAGCTGGAATTGGTCAAGAGAGAATCATTCTTGATCCAGGAATAGGATTTGGAAAGCCAGCCAGAGTGGATTTTGATATTCTAGGAAATCTACATCAGTTCACTCGTTTCAGACAGCCTCTGTTGGTTGGAGTTTCAAGAAAGGCGTTTATAGGAAGTCTGCTTGACCAACAGGACCCTGATGAGAGACTTTCTGGTTCATTAGCTGCTACTACAATCGCAGTGTACAACGGAGCAAACCTGATTCGTACACATGATGTTAAAGAAACAAAAATGGCAGTGAAAATTGGAGAGGTTGCACTTCAAGCAACGAATAGTGGAGAAAAGTCAAAATGGAATGGACCAAATGGGAGCCAATCTATCTAGACATTGTTGATAGATTGAATCTTGATTCTACAATGGATAGACAAGCAACACAATTGCTTACAGAACTATTGCAGAAAATAGAGCCTAATCCACTACTACATCTCTTAGAAAAGAGAATACAGAATAAGGTAGTAGTTGTGTGTGGAGCTGGCCCATCCCTAGATAGACACATACAGATAATGAAAGAAAGAAGTGATTTTCTAGACCTTGTTTTTGTTGCTGCTGATGGAGCAACTTCACTTCTACTTGAAGAGATATGTAAGTGTGATATCATTGTGACGGATTTAGATGGAGATTGCAATGACATCCGAAATGCCACCCATAATAATGCTCTTACGATTGTTCATGGCCACGGAGATAATATGGACAAGATTCGTAATATTGTGCCAGAATTAGGAGCTGTTCTTGGAAGTACACAAGTAGAACCCACAGAACGAGCATTTCTTTGGGGAGGCTTTACAGATGGTGATAGAGCATGTCATGTAGTAACGACATATGCACCAAAAGAGGTCATTCTTGTAGGAATGGATTTTGGAGATATAGTAGGAAAGTGGTCAAAACCTGCGCAAAAGGAAGACTTCGTAGCACCTGAAAGGAAGCGTATTAAACTTGAGATTGCATTTGAACTCATTACTGCTCTCTTTGAAGAATCAGACATACCCCACACTATTTTGTAGAGTATGTCTATACTTGTTGAGGAATGATGAAACTAAATCATTCCAGTCTTGATTCCCCAAAGGTAGCTGAAGATGAGAAATGCTACACCTGAGAGAATGACGCCAAGAACCATCAATCTTGTTGCGTATCCTGGTTGAAAGACGTACTTAGATCCATAGTATACTAGACCTAAGCCCATGGTCCCGACCATTATGACTACTGATGCTACAATTCCCTCCATTCCAAGCTGGGAGTCAATGCCAGGGGAAATCAGGATTGGAGCTCCGGATTGACTTCCTGCAATAGCAGGCGGTGTTCGGACTAGTGTATAGATATTGCCACCGAGGACAAATAGAACTACAACAAACAGAATTCCAAATAGGACTGTGTCTGGAGGACGGGTTGGCATTCCAAACCGCGGCCTCGTAAGTCGAACTCTGGGTTTTACAATAAACCTCGGCCACCAAGGTTGCATAATTTTACCTCGAGCGGATTCGAAATTGAGTCTGCTTTTAAGAGTATCGAGGTATACACATTTGTACTATCGTTCAATATGACTTCGCAACGCGTATTTAAGAGAGATTAGAAATTACTGGATACAAGAGGTGAGTGGACCTGTCCCGTGTAATGCTTGTCACTGAGAAACCCACAGCTGCAAAGAAGATTGCAATAGCATTAGATGATATGCGATCTCCAAAGGAAATCAAGAAAGGAAAGACAAGTTATTTTGAATGTCATCTAGGAAATGATGAATTGATTGTGGTCTATGCATTGGGTCATCTATTTGAGCTTGCACAGACTGAGAAAGGATGGACCTATCCTCGTCTAGAAAATGAATGGGTCCCTAAATACGAGGTTGATAAGAAAGCAACTAATGTCAAACCGATAATTTCACTAATCAAGGGTCTCTCAAAGAACATCGACAAGTTTGTTGTTGCCACTGATTATGATATTGAAGGGAGTTTGATTGGATACCTCACACTATTGTATGCATGTAAGGCAGATCCCAGTGAAGCAGGGAGAATGAGATTTTCAGCTTTGACTGAGAATGAGCTAAGATATGCATTTGATAATATGCAGGGTCTTGATTTTCCTTTGATAGAATCAGGTCAAGTTCGCCATGAGGTGGACTGGTTATACGGGATAAATCTGACCCGAGCACTCACGCTCGCAATCAAAAAGGCTGCAGGTTGGTTCAAGATAGTTTCAACGGGTCGGGTTCAGGGTCCTGCCCTTTCGTTTGTAGCTGAACGTGAGAAAGAGATCAATCTCTTTGTTCCACTCCCCTATTGGATGATTCAGGTACTTGCACATCATAATAATGAAGAACTAGAACTGGAATATTTCAAGAAACGTATCTCTACAGAAGAAGATAGCCAAAAGATAGTTGTTACTCTCTCTGGGAAATCTGCTGTTGTTGATAAGATCAACAGGCGTACTGTAACACAGCCGCCTCATCCAGCGTTCAATCTCAGTTCTCTTCAATCTGAAGCGTATAGACATTTGGGCTATACACCAAGTCGTACACTTGCTCTTGCACAGTCATTGTATCTTAATTCAGCGATTTCGTATCCAAGAACAAGTAGTGAACAATTACCTGATGGTTTGGATTTCAAGACGATTCTGACAGGTCTGAGTTCCATAAAGGAATATGCGACAATGGTAAAAGCTGTACTGAAGAAACCACTCATACCAGTCCAAGGGAAGAAGACAGACCCAGCACACCCTGCTATTCATCCAACAGGTGAAAAACCTGCGAAACGACTTACGCCTAGTGAGCAGAGACTCTATGATTTGATTGTTAGGAGGTTCTTGTCAGTCTTTGGAGAGCCACTTATCAAGGATCAACTACGCGCAGACCTGTCTTGTGAGGGACACCAACTCTATACCAGAGGACTTCAGATACAGAAGATGGGGTGGGCGGAATTTTATGGACCATTCTTCAAGACCGAAGAGAAAGCACTACCAGATATTGGAGAAGGAGATTCAGTACAGCTGACCTTGGTAAATGCAGAAGAGAAACATACTCTACCCCCAGCACGATTCAACCCTTCCAGTCTCTTGAAATTACTCGAGCGTGAGAACCTGGGAACCAAATCAACCAGATCTAGAATAGTAGATTCTGTGAGATCGAGAGGGTACACAATAGGAGACCAATTTGAATTATCTACTCTTGGTTATGCATTATATGAGACCCTGAGTCATTACATGTCTGTCATGCTCTCGCCTGAGATGACACGACAATTAGAGAAAGAAATGGAAGATATCCAACAAGGAGCGACCAGTCGAGATGTAGTTCTATCTAGAAGCAAAGATGAGTTGCTAGGAGTCCTGAAGGACTTCAAGAAGAAAGAAGATCAAATTGGAGAAGAACTTGTGAAAGGTCTCCAACGATATTGGAAAGATACGGAAGAATTAGGACCTTGTCCAAAATGCGGAGATGGAGTTCTTCGAATAGTACAATCACCGAAGACGGGAAAACGGTTCGTCGGATGTTCTAATTATAAGGATGGAAAATGTGACCAAACGTTTCCCCTCCCTCAGAAGGGAAAAATCACTCCGCTTGAGAAACTGTGCCCATTTTGCAATCATCAAATGATCAAAGTGGTCTCAGGGCGACGCGCGTGGGAAACGTGCATCAATTGGACAGTATGTCCGGGGAGACAAGAGGAACTCAAAGCTCTTGATGAAAAACGATCCAGACAATCCAAGAATGACAAGGGGGAGGAAAAATCATGAATACCTGCCAAATTTGTGGCCGAGATGCACAAGACAAATTCTGTACGTATCACCAGACTGCATTTGATAATTTGAAAGAGATGTATATTGAATGGGAAAGAGCAGCTGGACTCTCATGGGAAAAGTACCTTGATAAAATTAGCGAGATTGAAGACACAGGAAGATGGGTACGAGAGATTGTAGAATTCATCATGCAACAAAATGATCCTTGAGAAATGATAGAAGTTCCATCATTAGTTCACGATTGAGTTGAACTAAACCTGAGACCACCATACATGAACGATTTGTCCAAGCCGCTATTCTCTCAGCAATTGTTCTAACTAAAGTTGTATCTAAACCAACAGTGAATTGAGACGTTGAAGTAGGAACGGAACGTCCCGTGCTTGGAGGAATAGCAACTGCAGAGATTCCTAATCGATATTGGGATTTTTCAGTGAACATGATGAGTAGTCCATTCTCCAGAGTGATAATACGGATTTTTACTGTGCCAACAGAGGTTTCAGCTGTCAATTCGGATATATCATCAAATCCCATCATGACCACAAAGAGACGTATAGTACACTAGGATAAATCAGTACCGCCGCTTTTAGATGAGTAGTTTGATATTAGAAAACAACACGGTTATCAAGGCTAGCACTGCATTCAACTTTGAAATTCCCATGACTACTGATTCTAACAGCTATAAAGATTACTTTCCATATCCCATACCCCGAAAAGGTCAGACAAAGATGATGACATCTATTGAAGATGCAGTTAGAATCGGAGTAAATATCTGTGCCGAAGCACCTAATGGATTTGGAAAGACCTGTGTTACATTGAGTAGTATTCTCCCTTGGATTAAACAAAATGATGGAAAGATACTCTATTGTGCAAGAACTCACAGACAACTTGATCGTGTTATTGAAGAATTGACGGAGATTTCCAAAAACAAAGAGGTTTCAGGTATTTCATTTCGTGGAAGAAGTCATATGTGTCTAAATCCATTTGTTATTGAAAATGCAGATCTTGTGGCACCGATTAGTGAAGTTTGTGGTCAACTAAAGGCAACTGGTAGATGTTCTTACTATGAGAAACTCAAGAAAGCAGGAGAACCTGAGGATCTAATAGAAGATATGCCAAAGAGGGTCTTGACTGCCCTCGAAATAACAGAGTATGCAAAAGGTAAGTCAATGTGTCCGTATGAGTTGGCAAAGAGATTAGCAAAAGTTGTTGATGTTGTTGCTCTATCCTACCTCTATGTGTTTGATCCATGGATTCTTGAGGTATTCGTACCTGACCTTGGAACTCCGTTATCAAAGATGGTACTTGTCCAAGATGAGGCACATAATGTTCCAGCGACAGCCCTTGATTCAGCAAGTGATTCGTTATCAATTAGGATAACAAGACAGGCTACAAGAGAATCAAGCTCGGGACCCTTCAAGGATGGTACATCCCACGAGTTTTGTCGATCATTGACGTTGAAGCTTATGGAGATTTCTTCAGATCTGAAGGATAATGATGAGAAAATAATCAATCCCAGAGAGATAGTGGACATGGCAATTAGATCTGCTAGTCTTGATTCAATTGACCGTGTGCTACATCACATGCAGAAACATGGAGAGAATATCAAGAAAGGTCTTCTAAAGGCAGGCAAATTTCCAAGATCGGCGATTCATCGGGTTGCAGAGTTTATACATCACTGGCTAAGATTTGCTGATAGAAAGGACTATTCTTTCCTTGTATCATCATCAATAACGCGGGGAGGAGAGAAGAGGATATCTCTTGACCTTATTGCACTTGACCCAACCTCAGTTACAAGACCCGTTCTTAAAATGGTACACAACTCAGTTGCTGTTTCAGGAACGATCTCTCCCCTTGATGCCTATTCAGAAATGCTAGGATTTAGTCCTGATGATGCTAAAGCTACATTCCAGAGCCCATTTGCAAATCAAAATAGGCTTGGACTTATTGTTGGAGGATTAGACACGTCCTTTCAAAATAGAAATGGGTCAACCTTCGCTAGAATGGTAGACCATTGTCTTGCAGTGATCAATGCCACACCTGGAAATACAGGCATTTTCACGTCAAGTTATTCCATTGCAAGATCGTTGATTGATGCAGGTTTTGAGAAACGACTGAAGAGAGAACTATTCATCGAACGTCCAGGAATGAAAGGCGCGGATAATGACAAGATGATTGAGAAATTCAAACGGAAAGGCGAAAGTGGCGGTGCAGTTCTATTAGGAGTACAAGGTGGTAGAAATTCGGAGGGCGGTGATTTTCCAGGAGCTACAATGGAGAGTGTTGTTGTAGTAGGAGTACCTTATGCAAAACCAACTCCAAGTATGGAGGCTTTGATTTCTTATTACGATACGACATTCAATAACAAGGGGAGAGATTATGCATATGTCTTGCCTGCAATGACTCGAGCAATTCAAGCTGCAGGCAGACCTGTACGAAGGTTGGACGACCGAGGGGCAATTGTAATGCTGGATCAGCGGTTTGCTTCAAAGTATCTCTTACGTTTTGTTCCATCATGGCTTCAGGAAGTACTTCAGATAGTTCCTAATGACCCTAGTTATGTATCAAAACAAGTAGAGAGTTTCTTTATGACTTAGGAGGATTGATAACATCCTCAAGGGTCCTTTCACCAGATATTAATGAACGAGCCTCATTTGATGTAAGAGATTTCTTCCCTTTTGTCAGTCTTGAAACATATTGTTTTAGAGATCTGATGTATCCAGCCTTGGGTTCGATATTAACATCAGAATCAGTCATAGTTCGCCCCACTCTTCCAGCAATCAGAATAGCAGCAGATTCATCAGACCTAGCTCCACCTATGATTGTAGTTCTGTGCTCATTGACTAACTCAAGTGTTGAGATGAGTGTAGATTTTCTGAATGACCTGATTGTGAGTGCCGTATATAATTTTGAACCGGTCCCAACACGAATGACTTTCTCACTTGATGGAAATAATACGTGAACATGGTCCAATAGTGTCTGAGTTAGTAGTACTACTTCGTCAGGAGATGTAAGTGAACAACTATAGATTACGATACCATCGATTACTAAAGCAACTCCAAATGTCATTCCAGGATCAATTCCTACAACTGCTCGGGAGGGATTTTGAATATCATGTAAGTTCGTCATGACTTCAATTCTTACAAAGTCATCATCGAAATCTTCGGTGACTTCGATTCTATGTCTATGTTGTAGAGAGTTGTCGTCAGGACCTGATATTACAATATGAGCGTGTTCACAACGATGGTCGATAGGAGAGCAAATTACAAATTTTATACCAATATCCTTGAGAAGCTTTACAATTCGATACAGTATCTTCGGATTTTCAGTGGCAACTGCAGCTTCCCATTTCGGCATGGATTAGTCCTTCTCGGTATGCTTATCACTGAGTGGATATGAACAAAAAGATAGTGAGACATTTTTGATTCTTCCGTCAGGTATTTCCCTTCTGGATCGAATAATGAAAGGTGGTCTGAGTACTGGTATATTCACTCATGTATACGGTGAGGCAGCTGCAGGAAAGACCACATTCGGGCTACAGTTCGTAAGATCTATGTGTAGACAAGAGTGGGGAACAATATACATCAATTCAGAAGCAACCTCGCCTGTAGAACGATTAGAACAGATGACGGTAAAGTCATTTGATGACCTCAATTCTCTTGTCAAGATATTTCTACCAAGGGGATTCAGTGAACAAGGAGCATTGATTGATGACCTAGACCTTTACATTCGAGAAGACACTCGTTTAGTAGTTGTAGATACTCTCACAAAGCATTACAGATTAGCACTCGAAGATAAGAAGACAAATTACGCTAATCATCGTGAGCTCAATCGACAAGCTGGAGTCCTCAAGGGATTGGCTAAACAACGGGATGTAGCTGTACTGGTACTGAACCAAGTCACATCAAGACCACAGAGTTCAGAGGATTTTGAACCTGTAGCAGGGAATATTTTGGATTATTGGTCAGATTATGTGATTAAAATGAATGTAGGAAAAACACCAGGAGAAAGAATCGTGCGAAGAATTCTACCTGAAGGAGGAAAATCTGAGGGGAAACTGTTTCTTACAAAAACAGGATTTTCCGAAGAGGCTACCCTTGAGAAAGAGTGAAATTAGCTTGGTCAATCGCAATTATGGGGCTCAGTAAATGTATCTAGAACTTGCCTTATTGGAATTGGCTGTATGGTTTGGACTCCCTGCCTGGATAGCAAATGCAACACCTGTTTTGGGAGGCGGAGGAAGACCAATTGATGGTGGAAGAATCTACAAAGATGGTCATAGAGTTCTAGGTGATGGAAAAACAATTCGTGGATTCATTGTGGGCATCTTCTTTGGAATTCTTACAGGAATTGGACAGATGCTTGCAGCCCCGCACTTACATCCATTACTTGCACAATATGTTACTGTGACCCCAGACATGGAATTGGTTCTCTATATGCAACTCCCAGTGGCAATTCTCTTGTCTTTTGGAGCTCTCACAGGGGATATCATTGGGTCATTCATCAAAAGACGTGTTAATGTCAAAAGTGGAGATCCTTCACCAATTATGGACCAGCTAGGATTCATTGTTGTGGCTTTGATTTTCGCATATCCAGTGATACAACCAGGATCTATCTATGTGTTTATTCTTATTTTAGTTACACTTGGGATTCATTGGATTAGTAATGCGCTAGGTTATCTTCTTGGACTCAAAAAGCACCCCTGGTGAACAAGAATTATTAAAAAAATGATTCAAAGATAAACATAAAAGGTATCTCAAGAGTCAAGTCCCTAGATGTAGTTTCACAAGATAGGCCATATCTTAGCAAACTAATATTCTCAAATTATTATCAAACCGGAGTAATATTGACAATGATGGTCAAAGACTGTATGCAAACAGATGTAGTTACTGTTTCAGTACCTGGTACTAGAGAAGATGTCCTTCAGGTAATGGGCGATAGACAAGTCAATGGCGTTCCAGTTGTTAAGAAGGGATCAAAGGCTCTTGTTGGCATTGTGACAAGAACTGATCTTCTAACAAAAGCAGATGAAAATCAATTGGCACTATTGATGAATAGAGACCCTGAAACTGTTACTCCAAGAACTGACTTGAAGACTGCCACGAAATTAATGTTAGATAAGAACTATAGAAGACTGCCCGTTGTTGAAAAGGGAGATCTTGTTGGTATAATTTCAGTTCCTGATATCTTGGGAGCTACACTAGAGAATAATGAAGAAGTTGGCTCTTTAGAGATTGGTAAGTTTATCACTAGAGAGATAACTGCGGTCTGGGAGCAGACCCCACTACCCCTTACTTACATGGTTATGGACATGGCGGGAAAGAATGCACTTGTCCTAATCAATGAGGGAGGAGGCGTTTCAGGCATGATTACTGTGAGTGACTACATACGATTGTCCGAAGTCACTGTTGAAGACAATATATCGAAAACATTTAGCGGTCAAGATAGTGCTGTCGAGTGGGGATGGACATCAAAGGATTTTCTCGTTGTGACAAAGAAACTCCTCAAATTGCCTAATATCCCAGTATCAGAAGCGATGACTAAGAATATCATAAGTGTGAGCGAAATTGCTACCGTTTCCGAATGTGTAAAAACCATACGCAAGGAAGACATCGACCAAGCGCCGGTACTCTCAGCTACTGGAAATCTTGTTGGTATGATTGAAGATATGAATCTCCTAAAACTAGCACTCGATGTCCTTTCTAGTTAACCTCAAAATAATCCGAGAGAGAGGTCTGCTCAGATACAAATAGAGAGCCCAATGATGCATTGATCAATTGCAATCTCTCCTGCATATACTGGTCAAGATTGTGGTCGCGTATGATTTTCTCGGTCACTTCTAGATATTTTGAGATATTTCTCTGACGAACAGTGAGTGAGAGTTTTTCTTCACCACAGATGCATTTACCGGATATCGGTACTCTCCTGTATGTACGGTTACATTTCAGACATCGTACTTTTTGAGTTGAGTACGCTCGGAGGTTTCCACGGATATCTCTGAAAAAGTGTGTTGAAAGAACTCTTTGTGCAACATCCTGAGCATCTACAGCATCAATCAATGTTGCAAGGTGTAGTTGAGCTTCCAGCTTATCATTCATGGTCTCTAAGATCTTGTATCTAGTGTTCTTTGGCCCTGCATCAAATGAAGTTGTATTATGAGTAAAGCCAAACCCTTCGTATTGAATTTCAGAATTCAAACGTGATGAGATGATATCAACAAGATGTTGGACATCTCTTGGGTGTCTTGTTTCTGATACCATGTCATAGAATTTTGCTGGATACCTTCTGCAGACCTCCATATTATGACTTTCATCATCAACCTCATTGGGATTGAGAATAACTGAGAGAACAAGAGGAGCATCCATTAGTCCACCACGACCTGCAGGAAGGTAACTCTTTGAGAAGTTTAGAAGAGCATCAAGAACGAGAATTAATGCATCCTCATCACCATCACAGTTCCTTCTTTTTGCCGCATGCCAATATGGATGAGCGTAGCATACACTAGCATTAGTGAATCCAATCAATCGACCAATAATTCCAGCAGAGGTATGGGGTGCAAGACCAATGACTAATTGACCAATAACATCCTCAACTGTATTGAAGTTGTAATATCTAGGAAGACTATACATCTTCTCAAGGCAATCATCGACAAATCTCCCAACCCTCAAAAGATAATCCGCACAATTCTCAGGAACCACCACATCCTGTACTTTTAGCTCTAATATCTGGTCTTCAGATACAAGTGGAATTCCATTATAGTCGACTATGTAGCCAAGTTCTCGCAGACGACTGACAGAAACACCTACCTCCTTTGGAGTAAAGTGTGTTAAGGGGGCATCTGTAGCATCGAAGCGAGCTGTTCCATCACGATAGCAATACACATCATGTTTGGCTCTGAGAATGCCTTTTCCAAGGTATTCAGGGATCTTGTAATCATTGGTTAATCCTAGAACACCTCGCACTCCGTGGGTTTCAAATTCCCCAACTTCATTCTTCACTCGTTCTAATAATTTCTTCAGGTCGACAGACTCCATTCGTGTCTTTCGGATTTTATCGACATGATTAGCTGAACACATTCCACTTACTGGATCGATCGGACGACCACATCCCTCTTCTCCGCACCATAGGTCAATCTCGGTATGAGAACCACATCGAGGGCATTTGGATTCGAATGTCTGAAGTTCACAGCTAGGACATTTACGAGAAACCAGTTCAACTTTGACTCCTGTAATTTGGGGATTAGCAGAGTTACTATCTTCTTCGAATGATTCGAGTGTCGAGATATATTGTACACTCTTTGCAACCTCATCTATTCTTCTCTCAGATCCCCTAGAACGACCTACCGGAAATAGTGCTTGCACAGGAGGTCTCATTCTGCGTTCCTGTGCCTTCTCAGGACGACCCATTCTTGCACCAATTGAAAACCCAGCCTTATCTCGAAGGATAACATCAGAGGTTGAGTTCAGTAGCTCTAAAGTGCTATTTCCAACAGGGGACTTTGTTTCAGAGCCTAACTGAGCTAGAATTGGAATTGGATCATCAGTTAGTATGAGGTTTTTATGATTCTCAGAAAAGCGATGAGGGATCCCTGTTCGTTCTAACATGCTCTTGTATTTCTGGGTGAAGGGGAGAATGATATGGTCATTTTCCTTCTTGCTGATTTTATGTTTAGCTAGGAACCACTTTCGAAAGTCCTTGATTTCATCAGCTGTGAGAGCAATCCATCTATAGAGATAGAAAGGATGCAAGGGGATTTTCAATTTCGTTGAGAGATGGACTGCTTGTTCTGGGGATGGAATGACTGTCAGAGGAGAATCGATAATAGCATTGATATCATGTTGTGTCAATTCTACGCCTTTTATACGTCTAGTGAGTTGTGAAGAACTTAGCTTTAAAGTGGCATGTTCTAAATCATGAGACCACCATTCCTCACAATATCCTGAGGGGACTAATGGGTGATTGTTCTCAATGAACTCTCCAAGTGCAATGAGAATGTCCCCAACATACAAGACTCTCTCAACTCGCCCCTCATATCCACGAGCATCATCTAACCCTTTGAATCGTATGACAGAACCATCTTTCAAGAGCACAATGGGACCTTCTAGGGTGTCAACAGGAGATACGATTGATCCCTTACCTGGTCGCTCGGTACGAATATGTGTTCCCGGAGCCAGGAATTCTTCGAGAATGAACATAGTAGCGGGATGCACACCTACTCCAGCAAGTCCAGTATTTCTTGAACGCCCATATCGAAGACGAAAGCCGCCCAATCGCTGTGGATGGGAGAAGACAGGACGACCACCAATTACATCAGCAAGATAGTCATATTTTGGTTCGAGTTTCTTCTCTGCAGTGTCCTCTTTTGGAGCAGAATCCTTGGATATTTTTGACGCTAATTCATCTAGCCATTCCCACCCTTTGATGTCAGCCTCACGTACAATTTTTGCAAGTTTTGCCGCTCTACCTACTACTCCATCGTTTAATACTAGAACAGAACCACCTCGAACACGATTGACATTTTCACCAATCCTTTCAAGATTTCTAGTTCCTGACACCTCAAAGTCTTCGGTGGGGTCACCAGTAAGCATTATTGGTAATCTATCAGCAGCAAATCTGATGAGTTCAGGATGAACTGGATATTGAAGATGCACATTTCGGGCATAGAGTTCAACTTCCTCTAAGGAACGTTCTGTTTCTTCGGGTCTAGATTTGTATGCAGGTAAATCCAACACTTGTCGGACATAATCTGCAATAAGAACCGTCATTGCAGCTTCAGTTCCACCAGCAGCACGAATTGGGCCAGCCAAGAAAATTGCCAGATATCGATCTTCCTCTTTACTTCCTCTAATTATGACCTTTGCAATTCCTTCAAGGGGAGCAGCAGTGATACTCTCAGTCAGAACAGCTAATGCAACTCGTACTGCTTTCTCTGCAGTAGCATTTAGTATCTTAATGGCAGATGTAATTTCCTTATCTGGAATCTGAGATGTTTTCTCTTGTTTAAGAATCTGTAATTTTTCAGCAACAAGTTCCTCTAACCCTCCAAGTTTACCAAGAGCAATTTCCTTTGCTACAGTGAACGCAACTTGTTCTCTGGACCCATCTTTTTGCAGTTCTCTGATTCGTTTTGCAACACCTTTAGGCCCATCAAGCGTAGCTTCGACTCTAGCCGCAACATCATGTGCTGGTGGAATCTCAACTCTTGTAGTCGGATCAAAACCCTTCATACGGGCTACTTCAGCAATAGCATAGATCCTACCTATTTCTTCGTTTAATGCCTCGAAATATTGACTATAGGCAATACTATGTGCAGGGAGTTCGTGTTCTGATTCTGTCACAATGAGTCATGATAAGTCTATCATGTCCGGTATTCTGTGTTTCGCTTTGCTGATAGTAAAATTCTCCAAGCTCGTTATTGAAGAGCAGATTACTTTAAAGCATCCGGTAAGATTCTCAAATTGGACGCCACCTAACAATTGGAGGAAGGTGACATAATTGCTCACGCTGGAAGAAATAATTGAATTAATCTTGAAACAAAAACCTGACTTAGAGAGGAATGACATCCTCACTATGATACAGGAAAAGAGGAATGACTTGGGACCAGACCTCATTAATGATGAATCAGCAGCCTTGATAGTAGCAAGAGAATTAGATGTGGATTCAGCAAGAATGTCACCAAGTGCACGTACACGAATTGAAGACATCAATGAGTCAACCAAAAATGTTGCAGGGCTCGTTGGACGGATTGACAGGATCGGCGAGGTTCGCACCTTCACAAGAAAAGGCGATAATAGTGAAGGAAGAGTTGCAAGTATCTTTATCTCGGATGAAACTGGAAGCATCAGAGTTGCATTATGGGATGAGAAGACTGAAGCTATTACTGGGGACCATATATCTGTAGGGAGTATTGTTCAGATAGGAGGAGCATATGTCAAGATGGGACTTGGCAATACACCTGAGTTGAATCTAGGCAGAGTGGGTTCTATTAAGGTACTAGAAAGCGATCAGATTGAAGAACTCGGTATTGATTTTGATTCGTCAGGATTAGGAGAAGTTGTGAAAATAAATTCCCTGCAGGAAGGTGTGTTTGACATATCCCTAAAAGTTGAGGTTCAAAGAGTCTTCAGGGTTTCCACATTCACCAAGAAAGATGGAGTAGAGGGAAAGGTTCTTGCTATGGTTGTAGCAGATGAATCAGGAAGTACAAGACTGGTCTTCTGGGATGATAAAGTAGACGAAGCTGAAGGCATCGAGGCGGGAGAAGTCATAGGAGTGAGTCATGCATACACACGACCAAATCGTGACGGAAGTGATATCGAGGTCCATGTTGGTCGATCGTCAGTAATTGAGAGAAATTTGAAAGACAAGATTGATGCTGCAGAAACTCCATTCGTTAGTAATGCAGAACCTCTTGGAATGACAGATGTAGCAGATCTAAAAGTGGGAATGAGAGATGTAGATGTTGAAGGAAAAATTGACACTATTGAAGAAATACGAACGTTCACACAGAGAGATGGCGGGGAAGGTAGAGTTCAGAATATTGTAATTGCAGATAAGACCAGTAAGATACGGGTGACCTTCTGGGGAGATGACATAGAAAAGATTGCAGAAGTAAAGGAAGGAGATGTTATCAGAGTTGTACACGGATGGGTAAAAGAAGGATTCAGAGGAGGAGTAGAACTTCAAATTGGAACCCGAACTGAAGTCATCATAAATCCAAAAGGCTCCAAACTCAAACAACTGGATCTGTCTAAGGTGACAGATGATGCTTCAGCATCAGGTACTAGTACTGCAGGAAGTGCAGAACCACTAGGCATGAAAAACATCTCTGATCTTACCTTGGAGATGAAAGATGTAGATATTGAAGGAAAAGTAGTTACTGCTTATGATGTCAAAACGTTTACTAAAAAAGATGGCAGCGGTGAAGGAAAACTAAGAAATGTAATAATTGCAGACCAGACAAGTAAGATTCGAGTGACGTTCTGGGGAGATGATGTTGATAAAGTAGCAGATATCAAGGAAGGAGATGTCATCAGAATCCTACATGGATATGTGAAAGAGGGATTTAGGGGAGGTGTTGAGTATCAGGTAGGATGGAAAGGAGAGATTTCACTAAATCCATCGGACTCAGACCTTAAGCAGCTCGATCTATCAGATGTCGGATTTGACACAGTAGCTACTAAAGCCCAAAGGGTCTTGATTGGAGAAATTGATGATGGATTTGCTGGGAAAAATGTCGAAATCTGTGGTATAATTGTTGACATTTCTCAGAGTCGAGTCTATTATGATGCATGTCCTACTTGTAGTAAGAAGGTCGAATACGCAAATGACCAATACAAATGCAATTCGTGTGGTGTTGTGGAAGATGTTGAGCCACGTATTCGTTACAAGATAACAATCGATGATGGATCAGGTACCCTACGGGTTACAATGTTTGGACAAGACGGAGAAAATCTTCTAGGAATGTCAGCAAAGAGAGCTAAAGAATTAACGATAAAATCAGGCAGGGATGATGAACCTATTCGAGCAGGTCCGGAAGAGGTGCGTGGTAGATATATTGCATTAGAAGGGCGTGTCAGAAAGTTCGGAGATTCGCTTGAGATGACCTCAATAGATCATAAATTGGCAGATCCTGTTGAAGAAATTAGAAGACTCAAAGAAGTCATTCAGAAAGAAACAAGATAAATTGAACAAGACGGTGGTCTGCTCAAGGATTAAGAGCAGACTTCTATTATCTTACGAACTTGCTTCGATGAGAGTTTCTAATCCGTCAAGGAATGCCATGACATCATCCATGTTATTGTATAGGTAAAAGCTAGCTCGAACTGTACCTTTCTTTGGATCAATACCCATCTGATAGTGAAACGGGCCAACGCAATGCCAGCCACTCCGAACCATGATATTGAACTCATCATTGAGAAAGGTAGCTACATCATGTGCAGATGGTACTGTATCAACACTGAATGTAACAAGACCTGTCTTTATGCTGATATCATCTGTTCCTAGAATGTGAACGTGCTCCATGTTTAGCATCTTCTTCAAAGCAACATCTAATAGAGAGCGTTCATGCTTTTCGATTTCTTTCATTCCAATAGATTGTAGATAATCAGTAGCTGCACCTGCTCCGATAGCTCCAGCATAGTTCTGGAGACCAGCCTCGAATTTCTCAGGAGGGGGTAGATATTCAGGTATAATCTTTCCACCTTCAAATCTAACATCACTGACTGTATCACCACCATAGAGTGCCATATTCATTGCTTCAAGATGTTCTAATTTGCCATAGAGGACACCCATACCCGTAGGTCCACACATCTTGTGAACTGAAATAGCAGAGAAATCAACATCCAGATCCTGAACATCAAGAGGGTGATGCGGAGCAAATTGAGCATCATCACTCATCACAAGGGCTCCATGATCATGAGCAATCTCAACAATTTCTTTCATTGGAGCGACGGTTCCAGTCACATTGGATGTATGGACTACAGAAATCAGACTTGTATTGTTGTCAATGGCTTGTTTCCAGTCCTCGATATCAAAGGTACCATCAGTTTTGGCTTTAATAACTTCAATATTGAGACCATCCCTCTTGGCACGCTCTACGAATGGAAGAGACCCACTATGATGCTCAAGTGATGTAGTTATGATCTTAGAGCCTTTTGGTAATTTCACTGAACTTGCAACGATATTGATGGATTCTGTTGCATTCCTGGTCCAGATGCATTCCTCTTCGTGTGCTGCATTCAAGAATTGAGCAAATTTCCCTCGAGACGCAGTATAAGCCTCTGAAGCTTCTTTGCCAAATCTATGGATGCTTCTCCCACCACAAGCAGGGTACATCTCATAATATTCATTCATTGCATCGATGACTTGCTTTGGCTTCATTGCCATACATGCACTGTCCAAATATACAACTGGACGACTATTTATTTCACGTTTAAGTGCGGGAAAATCATCCCTAATTTTAGCCCAGTTAACCATGAGAATCAATCCTTAACGAGTTGCCAGCGATAACCTCCCTTACCAAATTTCTTAGTTATGAAACCCTGCTCCACGAGTTGGTTAGCTGCTGCAACAAAGGCATCACCACCAGCGCAATCTGTGCAGATATCCGCGTAGATCTTCTTGCGAGCAAGTTCAAGAATCTCTGTTGTCGTCAAAGATTCAGCGGTCTCAAGGACTGTGAGTACACATTTGGCATTATTAGAGAGGTCTGACATGATTAATCGAGGCGACGCATACCCCAATAAGAAAGCTTCGTAATGAAACTCTTTCACTTAACAAAACGCTTAAATTAATAGATGAGCCGCAAAGCCTGCTCATTCTTTCGGGGCTCATGTTCTGTTAGGTGTGAAATAGAAATAGGTGAAGTATCATGGGAAGAAGACGAAGACAAAAAGTACGTCGAAGACCACAGAAACGCATTCCAGATGTGTATCCATGTCCAGAATGTGGAAATACTGCAATCAAAATCGAACTCTATAGAGATAATGGAATGGCTACCGTAAAATGTGGATCCTGTGGTATTGAAATGACCATTGATGAGGTCAATCCACTAACGGAACCAGTGGATATCTATGGAACATTCATAGACAAATTCTATGAACGTCGTAGTATTGAAGCGTAATCAGTACAACAGTAAATATTCAGCAACGGTTATAAGCGGACTAAGTCCGACTGCACAAGATTCCAATGCAGATAGATACTTTCATCAATATATTATTCATCGTGCTTGCTGCAATGGGTATTCTAGCAATTCTACTCACTATGGGATACATGGTCTATGGTGGGGAAGAAGAGGACTAGTCGAATTAGAAGTTGTTCGCTATGAATAATTCCATAATTCGAACTGCTTTTGAGAATGTGGCGACTCACATTTCCAATCTAGAAACAGTGAAAGAATTAGTTAATTCATTAGAGTCTGAGAACCTTTCACCAACTGAGTTAATAGAGAGATTACAAGAGGAGATAGAAGACGCAGAAGTGACTCTCAGGACTGACATCCGCATCTTAATCAATGAATGTCGTCATCTGGAGAGTAGGATGAAGCGCTGATGAGTGTTGAAACTCCTCTAAGTAAAGAAATGATTCAATTTCTAAGGTCTAAGGGAATTGTCAAGCCTACACCGATTCAGGAAAAAGCAATTCCAATTTTATTAGAGGGTGATGACAATACAATGCTTCTCGCTCCAACAGGGAGTGGAAAGACAGAAGCAGCACTTTTACCCCTGTTGAATAAGCTTCATCAACTAGGCAAACAGAAGGAATTGTTTGGATTTTACATCATTTACATCACACCTCTTAAAGCGTTGAACCGTGATGTGTTCAAGAGGATAATTGAACTCTGTGAACATCTAGGTCTGACAGCAGATGTTCGTCATGGAGACACAACACAGTACGCTAGAAGAAAGCAAGCTATCAAACCTCCAAACTTACTGATTACAACACCAGAATCTCTTCAGGCCATCTTACCTGGAAAACGACTCAGGTATCATCTCAAGACTGTTTTTGCGGTAGTGGTAGATGAGGTGCATGATCTTGCAGGAAGTAAAAGAGGGACCCAGCTAAGCGTAGGAATGGAACGCCTTGAGAGGTTGGTAGGTTCAAAATTACAACGAATAGGCCTATCTGCAACGGTGGGAAATCCAAAGGAAGTTGCTCGTCTTCTAGGAGGAAGGCATGATATCAAAACGATTTGGGCGGGGTATGAAGATCGGAAAATTCACCTTGAAGTAGAGATGCCAATACCTACAGATCATCATAAGAAAATGGGGCGCAAATTATCATATCCACCTCACTCAGTAGCAAGACTTGAAACAATCATTGATTTGATTGATAAACACGAATCAACAATCGTATTCACCAATACACGTTCCTTTGCTGAAGTCTTAGGAGCAAAGATGAGAGCTACAAACCCTCCCTTCGAATTTGATGTTCATCACGGGTCTCTATCCAAGAATGTTCGTCTTTCTGCTGAAGATCGACTGAAGACAGGGAAGTCGAAAGCAATCATTGCTACTTCAAGTCTTGAGTTAGGAATTGACATTGGTCAAGCAGACCTAGTAATCCAATATTCTTCTCCTAGGGAAGTAGCAAGATTAGTTCAGCGTGTTGGTAGGTCAGGTCATGGTATAGGTCGTACATCAAAAGGGATTGTGATTTCAACCATTAATCTGGATGATATCTCTGAGTCTGGGATAATAGTTAGGCGTGCCAAGTCAAATAAGGTAGAAGATGCGCAAATACCAATGAAGGCATGGGATGTTCTTACTCATCAAATATCAGGAATTCTATTGGATTGCGATGAGATTGAGAAGGCATCTTTGATGGATGTGGTAACTGGAGCATATCCATTCTCGGGAGTTACTGAGAGTGAATTTAATGTACTTCTGGAATTTATGGAGGGAAGAAGGCTCTTGGAAATCCATGGTACTGAGATTTCAAGAGGAGCCAGAACACGTGTTTTTTACTATGAACGACTCAGTACTATTCCTGATACCATGCAGGTCAATGCAGTGGATATTACCACTCGTACGTCAATAGGAGTGCTAGATGAGGATTATGTTGCTGCAAATGTAGAAGCAGGTTCAGTGTTTGTGATTCGTGGAAGGCCTTGGAATGTAGTCAGTATTGATAGTGAGAATGGGGAAGTGCTTTGTGCTCCAGTTTCAAGCACAGATACTGATGCTCCACGATGGGTAGGAGAGATGATCCCTGTGCCCTTTGAAGTTGCATCTGATGTAGCCAAGATGTGGAACTCTGTCATTGAGCAAGAACGAAAGCAGCTCGAGGGATGGATTGGGGATTTTGGAATATCTGGTGATGCTATTGATCATTTAATTGATACACTGAAACAAAGTAAGGAAGTTTTAGGAGAAATTCCATCACCAGACTTGTTTGTCTTAGAGAGTTTTAGTGATGGAATTGTTCTTCATTCACCCTTGGGAACTAGAGCAAATGAAACCTTAGGGATAGTCATTGCAGCATTACTGACTACTCGTTTGGGTTTTGTTGTTGCAGTAGAGAGGGATCCATATCGTATTCTGTTTACTTCGAAGGAGGATTTGAAGACTAATCATATTCTGGATGTGCTCAAGGATTATTCCGGAGAGCAAGCATCACACATCCTTAGGATAGCAGTGAAACAGACTCAGAATTTTGCATCCAGATTTGTCCATGTTGGCCGTAGAATGGATATCATACGAAAAGATGCAAAGTCAAAACAGATTCCTGTCAGACACCTCATCAAGTCATTCGAGAAAACTCCAGTATTCGAGGAAGCCATGCGTGAAGTCCTAGTGGAGAAGATGGACGAAAAGAGAGCGATGGAAGTATTTGATAGGTATGCAGAGGGGACACTCGCTATTCATGAAGTTAAGACAATAAATCCCTCTCCTCTAGCACGATTAATAGTTGAAGAAAAAACTCGTTTTGAAGTGATGGGTGAGATTACTGAGAAGGACGAGGTACTACGAATGATGGAGGAACGTCTTCTCTCGAAGCAATTCAGGTTGATATGCATGGCAGAAAATCATTGGAATTCAGTCAGAACTGTAAACACATTGGAAGATATTGTCACCTGCCCCATCTGTGAATCGAAGATGATTGCTGTTGTGCAGGTTTCAGACAAAGATTTTCCCAAGCTTCTTGAGAAACGACTTAGAGGAAACCCACTGACTAAAGAGGAAGAAAAGAAATACAATTCCGCAGCATTGACAGCTGAACTAGTTTCCAGATATGGAAAGACTGCACTTCTAGTACTCGCGGGTCGGGGTATTGGAGCAATCACAGCATCTCGTATTCTGAGCCCAGGATTGAGGGAAAGACTTGAAATTCTACGTGCAATAGCAGAAGGAGAGCTTCAATATGAACGAACAAGACCATACTGGTAAGAATCAACCTCTGATAGTATTTGCAGGAAGGAGCAATGTAGGAAAGAGTAGTACTATACGTGCATTAACAGGAAAAAAGGTGAGAGTAGGGAAGAAACCGGGAAGTACTCGTTGGGAAGAGATGATAGATTTCGGATCTGTAACTATTGTGGACATTCCTGGATTTGGATTCATGTCAGGAAAGAGTAAGACAGCAATAGAAGAAACAAAAGACCATATCATCCAATCTCTGGAAGAGTGGAGCGATAGGATTCTACTATCAGTTCTCATAGTCGACATATCATTATTTAGAGAACTTGATGAAAGATGGTCATCTCGTGGAGAAATACCTGTAGATGTGGAATTCTATTCCTTTCTATGTGAAATATCTCCACGTGTCATAGTTTTAGCAAATAAGATGGATAAGGTGAAAAAACGTCATATTGCGAATGAGGTGGAATTTCTTGCAGACCATCTGAGAAATGCTGTTGTAGAGAGGGAACCTACTATACTGCTATCTTCAGCGCACAAGAAAAAAGGGTTGCGAGAATTGAGGGATCTTATTGATGAAATTCTTGAAGAAGAGGGCTTAGAGAGACCACAATGGGCTCTCATCTAAGCTTCTTCAAGAGATAGAATGCAACACCAATTACCAGGATAACTGAGGAAATAATCAACATTGGCATGATTGCACTTGGAGCTGTAACAAATTCCGCAGACAACCAATCAAGGATGTTCATGAATAATTTTGCATTATCAGCTGTATAGAACCAAGTCAGTTCTGATTCAGGAAGATCTAGTGGTCTACCACTGAACATTATGGTAGATCCCACAATGGTCACTCTGCTGGAGCCGAATTCAAAAGCGGACAGCCATGATGGTAAGCTACTATTAATTGCAGAATATGCCAAAGGATTCTCTTCAAAGAGTGTCATATTCGGACTGGAATAGTTTGCCCAAGAATCTCCATCTCTCTTGAATTGAGCAAATGTAGACTCATAGCTATTACCAATACCACTAGCTAATCCTAGTGGTTTTAGAGTGGCGGTCATTGTTACAAGTTCGTTGATGTTCCTGAAGATTGGATGAGTAGTATCCCAAGTCGATGCATCCAAGTTAATGACCCATGGAATTGTGTCATTCAGTGCATGATCGTAATCAAACATTGTATCTGACCAGATACCTGTAGAAGTTTGATTGATACTAAAACGGGGACCGGTCATGTTCATTCCATCAAGGAATGTATTCAATGCGCGATTATCACCCATATCTTGCATAGGTCCTTCTGCCCAATATGAGGAATCAGAAGAAATGGTAGAATCACCTAAGAGAAAGAGTGAACTTCCATTGACAAGCATCTCAGAAATAGCAGCTAACTCTACCTCGCTATAGGGATTAGATCTATCTGGACCAGCAATAATTAGAATGTCAACATCATTGAGAGTGGCTTCGTTCAGTACACCAGTTTCGTGAATACGTACGATATAACGGGTTGATGCATTTACCATATCATACATCAGTTTTAGACCCGATTCTGCATCATCAGGAGCAAATTGCTGTGCGTGACTTGCATCAACTAGTACAACAACAGGGTCAAGGTCAGCTTGAGCAGGGACTGTAGCTTGGAAACTTGAAAGTAGTAGCATCAAAGCCAACGACACTGCAAGTACTCTGGAAATCTTATTGAACTGATTCATTGAATGTTTCCAACCTCTTATTGCTGTCAGCGTGCCAGACTAGGGGCCGTGTTTTAAAGTTATCTTAGTTTCCAATGTTGAATTATTATTCAATCAGTCCGACGCCATTCAATAAACAACTTTCGACGAGCTGTATCTGTTGAGCCGATAGGTTCGTATTGATTACGAATCTCTGCAATTTGTTGAGCAAGCATATGATAACACATGTTAGTTTCTCGGGACATGACAACATCTTGGTAGAAACTACGACAAGTACAGTAAGTCTTAGGAATCACCATATATTGGCGAGAACGACCTTTCACAATCCATGTAACAGAGTCACTCGGCTTGAAATGATATCTTTCCACCTTTTTCTCTTCTACAACACGAAGAGCTCGAACAAATTTCTTCCCATACTTTTTACGAAAGAAATCAATATCACCCTGAGTGAGATTTTCTTGTGAGAGTTTCCTTTCTTCAATAGGTGATAGTGACATAATCTTCATGTATTTTCATATATGATGAGATTAAAATGTTGTACATTTGCATCAAAAACTGCAATGGAGATGATATTTGAAGACAAAAGTCTGATTCTCAAAGGTGAGGGGCTCTCAGGATTAGTCATATCTGACCTTCATCTTGGAATAGAAGATGAGATATCAGATGAGAAAGGAATTCATTTTCCATTGCAAGATGTCAGTATCATTGATCGAGTTAAGGAACTTGTTAAGAAGCACAAATTGTCAAATCTGTATATCATTGGAGATGTTAAACATACTATCATGACTGATATTCCATATAACTGGGATATTTTACCAGAGTTTATGGAGAGACTTTCTGAATTGGTCGAGACTGTAATTATACCTGGAAATCATGATGGAGATTTAGAGTCTTTACTCCCACGAAACATTGAGATCACTGATGTTCGTGGAATTGTGATAGGAACAGGAAAGGATAGGACAGGTCTCTTCCATGGTCATTCATGGCCAGCTCCAGAATTGTTGGAGACCTCTCGGATTATAGCAGGCCATAGTCATCCCGCAGTCATTAGATTCCATGCCGTATCAAAACCTGATATCGGACGTAGTGATAGGAGAAGGTATGCAGGTTCAGTGCCAGTAGTCCTCAAATCTGAACTAAGTAAAAACTGCATTCGTCGTCATCTGGGTTTGTTAGAAATGCCTGATGATGAAGTAGCTACTCTTACTACACTACCTAGTTTTAACGAACTTGTAACTGGAACTGCAGTGAATTCTCCTCAATCGCAGTTTCAAGGTCCACTCTTTGAGAATGCTTGTGCTAATATTCAAGAAACTGAGATATTCAGTATTGATGGAATTTTCCTAGGTACGGTTGGATGGATGAAAGAACGATTTAACGAAATGATTAAATCTAATCCAGAGCGCGAGTGATTTCAGTCATGGGTCGGTGGTCTAGCTTGGTATGATTCTTGGTTCGGATCCAAGGGATCGGGCGTTCAAATCGCCTCCGGCCCACCATTATTTCTCTCTCGTATAGCTCGATAGGTAGGATAGAGAGTGATTAACACTACGATTATACCTCCAATAGGATAGATTATGTTCCCTGATAGGTAAATAGAGGAGATTTGTACAATAAGGATTACTTGTAGTGTAGCGAGTAGAAGTGTTGAGGTATTACCAAGTCTCCTTGCAAATACCATCTTATTTTCTATAAGGGAGAGAATGCCCACAAGAACAACCATTCCTAGAAGAAGAATCAATCCAAGACTAAAACCAGCGAGATAGTGTTGATAATGAATAAAGTGGGATTGATCTTCTTGTAGTGCAAATTGTACTAGTGGCATTCCTTCAGGCCATCCAAAAATTATGGAATAGCTGAAAAGATCTGCAGCATAGTCACGGTATTGTTGAATACAAAATGGATATGCTATCTGTGGAAAGAATCGCAAGGCTTCATCGTCATTTAGTGGGATTTCAGTAATCGGTGGCATACTAGCTAATACTGCAACTATGTAAGATATGACCAATCCCACTGATAGAGTGACTATTATCCTCTCTGTTTTAGAACCATTACCTAGAAACCACGCACAGACAACAATAGCAATTACAATGAGCAATCAATCACCCTCCAATTGCCATCCTGTATGTAATGTGAGAACTTGAAAATAGCCTTTTTGAAGGTTCAAATATTGTCTAAGTTGCTATTATTTTTCAGCTGATAGTGCATAGAGAATAATTGCTGCAGAACCTGCAGGACCAATATCTACGTCAGCCTCAAGACTCTTACAATCACCCAAGTCCATTTCTTTTCGTGAGAATGAGCTATTACTCCCTGATAGAATAATGGCAATCCTCTCACCCGACTTGGTCTTCTCTTGCAATTGGGTCAGATCTATGCGTTCTTTGACTAATCGAGGAGATGTCACTAGTAGAGGACTATCAATACTGAGTACCTCTAGAACATCTCTCAAGTCCGGTAAGACCATGAAATTTCGTTTCATTTTTAGTGCCAACCGGTTTGCATCAGGAACGCCTGATTGTGCCGCAGAACCTTCTGCTTTTGAAACAACATAGTTAGGAAATCCTAGTCCATAGACGACCTGAGCGGTCTCTATTGTCTTTGATGCTGAGTGAACATTGTGAAGTACAACATAGATATTCTTGAGAGATTCATTCAATTTGTGCATAGACCTCCTGTGCAATGAGATGTGATATTAAAGGGGGAACACTCTCTCCCACTTGATTGTATTGGCTGTCTATTGGGCCAGCAAATAGAAAGGAGTCTGGATAGCTCATTAATCTTGCATGTTCTCGTACTGACAGTAGTCTATCTTCATATGGATGGATGTATCGTGAGAGGCCAATGATTGATGTAGAATATCTGTCAGGGAACAGACGGACCCAGTTTGGTAGAGTTCGTTTCTTTGAAACACGAAAATGTCTGGCACCTTGTCCCCAACGTTTTTTCCTTACTGATTTTAATTTATCATCAGAAAGAGGGAAGAGTTCATGATTAGGAGCAATTTCGTCCGGGTTGAAAATCTGATGCAAGTCAAGTGATGGAAGGTCACCAATAGACTCCATAACTGAAGGTGGTGATCTTCGAGGGAGTTTGAATCGGAGATTGCTAATGAAAACTCGTAATCGCTTTGAGGGATTCCCATGTTGATGTGCCCGAATCAGGTTGAACTTGATATTGTCAATGCCAATCCGTTGAAATTCTCTGGTGATGATTTCTTTGCCACCTGATTGCAGAATCGCTCCAACATTCTCAATGATGAATACTTTGGGAGATAGGTCACCAATTATTCGAATTGCATCCAAGAGTAATTTTGCAGTTCCATCCCCGTATATTCTTTCTATTGCAGAGCTTCGACTATCTGGATTTGCTTTACTGAACTCTTCACAAGGAGGTGATGCTATTATGATATCAGGCTTGCCACCTAATTCTTCTTTAATTTCTTGTGAGTGAAGTGTATTGATATCTGCCTGCAGAACAGTAGCAGTAGGATGATTGAGCTTGTACGATTCTACTGCGTACTCGTCAATATCGATTGCAAGATGAGCTTCTATTGGGAGAGAAGAGAATCCTTGGAAGAATCCTCCACTGCCACAGAACAGATCAAGTATTTTCAACAGGGTATGCTCCAGATGATTAATCATTCATCATTTTTACAATAATCTTGTGTTAGTGTAGAAGTTAGGATTTTGTCGACGGAAGAGTTCAAAAGTAGCGAATATCTACGGCGCTTCTAGAAGTCAGATGGTGTGTGTAAAACCATGGGTACAGGTTCAGGTAAAGGCAAAACAATCTTGTTTGGAGAACATTTTGTAGTCTATGGACTTCCAGCTCTAGCTGCAGGAATCGCTGCAGAAACAACTGCAAAATTAACTCGCGTACGATCTTTTGGACATACTCTTGTTGATAATAGACCTGCAATGCCCAGCTACAAAGAAACAAAGGCTGAGGAACAGAAGGCTTCATTGGAAAATATACTGAAGCATCTCAATATTGACACGACTAAGATGGGGTTCCAGATTGATCTTGGAGGGGATTTAGTCTGTGCATCTGGTATAGGAGCTAGTGCAGCTAGTTGTGTAGCGATTGTACGAGCGCTTAATGATGAGTTTAACCTCGGACTTGATGATGAACAAGTAAATGCAGCGGCATACGAGGGAGAGAAGGGATATCATGGAACACCCTCAGGGTTGGATAATACTGCTTCAACATATGGTGGTTTAGTCTGGTTTGAGAGAGATTTAAGTGGCGGACCACCAAAATTTGAGAAACTCAAGCTCAAGAAAGCAATCCATCTTGTTATTGCTTCGACAGGTATTACTGCTAGTACTAAGATTGTTGTTGGAGCTGTTAAAATTAAGAAAGATGCAGACCCCGGTTGGTGGGAGAAAATTGCATCAGAATACAATCAATTAGTTCATGACGGAAAAGATGCCTTGATTCAGCTTGATCTTCAGAGAGTAGGAAAATTGATGAACAAAAACCATGAACTACTCCAAGAATTGACCGTTTCATGTGAAGAATTGGATAATTTGGTCAAAGTAGCACGAGAGAATGGTGCTATTGGTGCAAAGATGACAGGGACTGGTCGAGGAGGTAATATGATTGCACTAGCTCCTGACGAGACCACTGCAAAACGAATAGGCAAGGCTCTTGAAAAAGCTAAAGCACCTGGTGTTTGGTTAACAACATTTGGACTTTGAGGTAGAGAATATGATACTAGAGGAATACATCAAAAGACTTCAACAAGAAGGAAAGATTACTACCATCAGTGAAAGTATCTCTAAGAATCTAGAGATTGCAGGTGTACTAAAAGGTCTTGAACCACAATCAGTCTTGTTTGAAAATGTAAAAGAGAGTGAGTTTCGAGTCGCAGGTAATCTGTTTTGCAATAAGAAACAGGTTGCAGATTATTTTGGAATAACCCCTGAACAGATAATCCCCACCCTTACAAAAGCAATTGAAGGACGAAGTAGACCAGAAACAACTGAAAAAGCTCCCTGCCAAGAAGTTGTCGAAGACAAGGTAGACCTTGACAAATTACCAATTCTAATGCACAATGAAACTGATGGAGGACCCTACATATCATCGGGCGTTGTAGTTGCGTCAGACCCTGAATTTGGACAAAATCTTGATTTTCATCGAGCAATGCAGATTGGCAAGGATAAGATGGTTGCAAGAGTGGTCAGCGGCAGAGATTTTCATAAATATTTACAGCGAAATGGAGAAGTAGATGTAGCATTTTGTATTGGTAATACTCCAGAAGTACTAGTTGCTGCTGCGACTTCTGTGGAAACAGGTGTCAATGAACTGGAGATTGCTAATGCTCTAAGAAAAATCTCAGTAGTAAAAGCAAAGACTGTTGATTTGATGATTCCTGCAGATTGTGAATTTGTCTTGGAAGGAAGAATGTTCCTAGAGGAAAAACATGCTGAAGGACCTTTCATCGACCTTACTGAAACAATCGATGTTATTCGTCAAGAGCCAGTCTTCGAAGTCAAGAAAATCACACACAGGAAGACAGCAATATGGCAAGCGCTTCTTCCGGGACGAGACGAACATAAGATCCTCATGGGAATGCCTAGAGAACCCACTGTATTCAGGAAAATCAAAGAACGAGGTATTGATGTTCTGGATGTATACATTACTCCTGGTGGTGCTAGTTGGCTTCATGTAGCAGTGAAGATAAAGAAGAAGGAAGATGATGATGGTATTAAAGCTCTAGAAGGAGCGTTTGCAGGTCATACCAGTGCGAAACATATCTGGGTATATGATGAAGACATTGACATCTACAATAATGAAGAACGAGAGTGGGCTATGGCCACTCGATTTCAGGCAGATGTTGATCTCTTAATCAAAGATAGGGAACCTGGAAGTTCTCTTGATCCAAGTGCTGAACCAGGAACAAAAATGACCACAAAATGTGGCTTTGATTGTACAAAGGATTTGGATACAAAAGGTAAGAGTTTCGAGAAGGCTAAATTTCCAGAAGTGGATTTGAAGAAGTTTATGGGTGATTGATAATGGGTCTTGCTCTAACTACAGAAGAAAAGGAAATGCTTGGAGGGAAGTATGGCAATGCCGCCCGAAAGTCATTGGAGATTATCACAACCTTAGGTGAAATCTATGGAGCTACACGATTGATTCCTGTCACAAGTGTACAGATTGCAGGTGTTTCCTATAATAATCTTGGAGAAGCTGGTCTTGAGTTTCTCTCTGAAATGGCTGAGGACGGGAAAACCCGTGTACTCACAACACTCAATCCTGCGGGAATGGACATGGTGGAATGGAAGAAGCATGGAATAAGTGAAGACTTTGCGAAAAATCAGGAACGTGTAGTAGAAGCATTTGAGAAGATGGGAGTGATTACCACTTGTACCTGTACACCATATCTCATAGGCAATTTACCGCACTTTGGTGAGCACATAGCATGGGCTGAGTCTTCTGCAGTCTGCTTTGCCAATTCAGTGATTGGTGCATATACCAATAGAGAGGGTGGTCCTAGTGCTTTAGCAACTGCACTCACTGGTAGGACTGCCGAATATGGATTTCATCTTGAGGAGAATAGAATAGCTCAAGTCAAGTACGTAGTCAAGGCTGAATTGAAGAACACTGATGACTTCGGACTTCTTGGTAAGGTAATCGGGTCAAGAACTGGAAAGATTATACCCTACATCACAGGAATAGATCGTGCGACTACTGAGGAACTCAAGTCGTTTTGTGCATCAGTTGCAACATACGGCGGAGTGGCAATCTTTCACATGGAAGGGATTACTCCGAACAAGACAACTATTCCTGAAAAGACAGAAGTTGTGAGTGAAGATGACCTGCGTGGTGCCCGGAATGAACTTGATGATGAGGGGGCTGATATTGATTTCATCAGCGTTGGCTGTCCCCATGCAAGTATCAAAGAGATTGCAACAATTGCGGAGATGCTCAAGGGAAAGAAGGTTGCAGACGGAAAGACGGTCTGGATTACAACTGCAAAGCCCACTAAGGACCTTGCAATCAAAATGGGCTACTATGATACTATAGAAAATGCAGGTGCCTTTCTTGTGGCGGATGCGTGTTGTGCAGTAGCACCATTGGAAGGTAAATTTAAGGGATTAATGACTGACTCTGCAAAGGCATGTTACTATGCTCGTGGTAAAAATAAATTCAAGACTGAAATACGAACTGTCGAACAGTGTATAACGGAGGCCACTAAATAATGCAAGGAAGGAAGATCTTCAAAGGAAAAGTAGTAGGAGAAGCTCTTGTTACAGGGGATGATATTTCATTCTATGGTGGTTGTGATCCTGAAACAGGGGAAATTGTAGAAAAAGATCATCACCTAGAAGGAAAATCTGTATCTGGAAAAATCTTAGTATTCCCAACTGGCAAAGGATCAACTGTCGGGTCGTATGTCCTCTATGCACTCAAGAAAGCAGACAAGGCACCACTTGCAATCGTCAATAAAGTGATGGACCCAGTTGTTGCAGTTGGGTGTATCATTTCAGAGATACCTGCTGTAGACCAGATAGACATCAGTAAAATAAAGAATGGACAAAAGATAGAGGTAGACGCCGATAATGGCGTCGTTACTCTAATTGAAGTATAATGACTAGAATCTCTGTACTTGAGGTTCGAAGTCATCTGGAGTATAGATAGGTTCACCATCTTCAGGCATATCGCCTCGTGCTTTGAGAACTTGTGTAGTCAAAAGATAGTAGACCAATGCAAGTGACTTCCTACCACGGTTATTGGTAGGAATGACTAGATCAATGTTTGTAGTAACATTATCAGTATCGCATAATGCAACTACAGGTACTCCAATCCTTGCAGCCTCGTTGAGAGCCTGTTGGTCTGTACGAGGATCGGTTAGAATTACTACATCAGGCTCGATGTATTTTCTTGGACCTGCAATGTTAGGATTGGTTAAGGTACCAGGAACAAATCTCTCTGTGAATGCACTAGCACCAATGTAGTAAGAGAAGGTTTCAACAGGTCTCTTACCATATACACGACCAGATACCACAACAATCTTGGCGGGGTCAAATCGGGCTAGAAACTTGCCAGCTACACGTATTCTCTCATCAGTCTTACGAACATCAAGTACGTAGAGACCAATTGGGCGTTGTCTATAGACAAAGGGTTCCATATCTTGGGTCTTGACTTGCGTCCCGATATGTGCACCAGCAGCGAGGTACTTGTCCATCGGCGCTAGAAGATCCAGGTCTGAAACGTCAATCTCACTCATTTTTCTAATTTACCTCCGTTGGGGGAGTTGTGGCAAAAGCCATGAAACTATCAATAATGTCAATATGAGCAAGTAGCATTCGTCGACAGCAATACCTGGTCAAACCGAGTTTATCCAAAACTGCAGCAGGGTCTTCGCCCTGACGAACCTCACGTTTGAACTGATCGTACTTGTCTGCAACTACTTTGCCACACGTGAAACATCTTACTGGAATAATCATTGTTTTCCCATCACCTGTATGATTTCTGGAAGCGTGAACGTGCTGAGGGACCACCGAACTTCTTTGGTTCAGTTCGTCGTGGATCACCGACTAGCATTGTTCTATCATGTTCAACCATTTTTGAACGAGCCTCGAAATCTTGGCTTATTTTGACCAGACCTGTTGCTATCGCCATTCGGACTGCATCGGCTTGGCTCATAAAGCCACCTCCATTAACACTCACTCTGATGTCATAGCGTTTCCAATTTTCACCAAAGAGAATAAGGGGTTCGATAATTCTCATACGAGCAAGCTCTGGTTGATGAACTTCCAGAGGTACTCCATTGACTCTAATTCGACCAGTACCATCCTTTACAGTTGCTTTAGCAAGACTGGTCTTTCTCTTACCTGTAGTGACTACTACTCTCATCTTATACTACCTCCGGGCTTCTCCAACCGAGTTCATAACTCAAGTCTTTAACAAGCATATGCTTCTGGGTCATGCTTCGGTATCGTGATTTCTCTAACACTATCTTTTCAACATCTGCATATTTCTCAGGGACTCCAATGTATATCTTGATTCGTTTGAGGGCGGCCTTACCACGAGGTTTAGGCCAAGGTAACATACCTCTTAACATCCTACGAACCATCTTATCGGGTCGCCGAGTGTGGAAAGGACCTCTTCTTGGATTGGAAGAGGTTCGGATATTCAATTTCGCTCTCCATGCATCAATTAGCATTCGTGGGTCGCCTGTGATTATCGCCTTCTCTGCATTTACAATAACGACATTTTCACCTAATAATGCAGCTTTGGCAACTTTGGTTCCAAGTCGACCAACAACCATTTGCTCGGCATCGTAAACTTTGACTGTGTCTGTACTCATTTGAATCACCTACACAATGATCGTAATACCGCGCCCCTTTGGGCTCTGCTTCAGTAGCTCATCAATTGTAATCAATGAGCCACCAGCTCCAACTATCGCAGACCTTGCAGTAGAAGATGCGTTTAGTGCCGCAACTGTTACTTTGTGGGACATAATTCCAGAACCTAACACCTTGCCAGGTACTATAACTATGTCGCCTGCGTTAGTATGTCTTTCAATTTTTCCTACATTTACAGTAGGTCGCTTACGAGTTGGGCTAGCTAAGAGCTCTGCAACTCGTTTCCATATTCCCACATCATGTTTTGTAGATGTCTTTCTGAGTGCATTGATTAGCGCGCGTGTGTTTGGGTCCGTTGGTCCGGATTTAATAGATCTCTCCATTCTGTAACACCTCATAGTGAATTTGCGTAATCTAAAGCTAATCTGATTCTCTCTTTGAGAATCTCAGCTGATCTTTCGACTATTTCTTCAGGAGAAAGGGCTCCTGAGGATTCAACCTTGAACAGAAAACTGTCCTTCTTGGAATCTATTGTGATTGCTCCGGGTTCGCAGACTTCGACGCAGGCTTCACAGAGACTGCAGTCTAGAGTGTTTTGTGTCGCAATTGTATCACCCTCAACGAGTAAGATATTCTTCGGGCATACTTTGACACAGTCCCCACACTTAGTGCACTTATCCTTGTTCACCTCAACAATTGGAACATATTTGTACGATACTGTGGAAACAGGCTGGAATTTTGCGTTCTCTACACCTCTTCCAAGACGAGCGTATGCTTCAATAATTAGACGTTGATTAGGTGCAAGTTTCACTAAGGGGATATCACCTAATGCAGGAACTACTTTCGGGTCTTGTGATGATAGGTCACGAGAGTAGACAATTTCTTCTTCATCGCCGGCTTCTTTTTCTAATGTGAGTGTACATTGGCATAGGGTGCAACCCTTTCCTTCACAGTCACACTCGTCTGGGAGATTGTAACTCTCCAAATCTGTTACTAGAGGAACTAATCCCATTCTATGAGCTAGCATCTCATCGTACATGACACTAGTATTTTCTAGAACAAGGACTTCATCTATTGCCATCGCCGGCAATCTAGTAAGCATGGTTCTCCTAAGCGCGTTTGCAAAGGCAACATCTAACCCTTCAGCTAAGAAGTGGACGATATTTTCTTGCTTACGTATAATTGTGATTTCCATTGACTCACCTGACCGCGTAGGTTCATTAATACCCAAAAGACATGTTCTTCCCGGATGGACTCGCCATGTGGTTAGAAAACCAGACGGCTCATTCGCCCATGCCTTGGGCAATTGGGTCTGCTTTCTCTGTGTATAAAAGCCTTGTCCTAGGTATGATATACAGTGTTCTCTAGACTAGGTGTGATTGCATAGAACAAGAGTTATGCAGCAACTTGGACCATATCTCGAAGTCCATTGACAATGAGTTTGTAACCATTGAGGCGTTCTTTTGGATTGATTGCCACCATACCATATGTAGGGACACCTAGCAGGTCTTGGACAGATTCTGGGCGCATTGATCCAGGGAGGTCTTGTTTATTGGCAACAGCAATTATTTTCATTCCGCTCATCTTGTCTTTGTACTTCTCTAGAAGCTGACGGGTTTTGAGAACGGCTTTTGGATTACTCTCAGTAACAACAACAACCATTGTGCTGCCTCTCATGAAATCGGGCCATAAGAATTCAAAATGTGCTTGCCCACCCATCTCAATGAGTGATACCTTTGTGTTCGCATCAATTGTGATAGTTCCACAACTCATGCCTGGAGTTGGTTGGTAGTTAGTTTCTAATTTCTGAACTCCATCAGTAAGGAGTTTAATCAGGGTAGATTTACCTGCGTAACCAGATCCCATTAGGGCAACTTTGACATATTCAGTCATGAGAGTTGTCTCCAAGATGGACACGTTTAGTGAACGTATAGACTGATGTATTTCAGGGGTAACACTCACTTCTGACCTTCACGGCCACGCCAAACAGTACTTAAGAATACTGAAAGAGCGCAAGTTTGGCGCGATAGAAGTGCTTAACAAGAGATTAGGTTCCGAATGAGAATGGAGATAGATTGATGTCCCGAGATGGCCCAGCAACAGTAGTAATTGCAGAAGGAGCCCTAGAGGAACTCAGGACAATATTGAAGCAGTTTTCATCTCCATTATGTGTGACTGACGAATTTATTCATTCTCAATATTCTACTACGTTGGAAGAAATCGTTGAGAGACCTTGCAAATGGATAATGGGTTCAGCATATCCAAAGAACTCACCTTTTTCTATAGGAGACGTAGATATCGTGATCGGATTTGGTGGTGGAGCAAGTTTGGATGTTGCAAAACTAATAGCTAGAGATACAGACCTTGATTGGATCTCAGTACCCACCGCAGCGTCCCATGATGGTATCGCCAGTGAGGTTGCCACTGTAAGCCACGATGGCTATCGATATTCAGAAAAGTGCAAGAGCCCAATTGCTGTCATTGCAGATATCTCTATTATATCTAAAGCACCACCGAAACTCAAACTAGCAGGTCTCGGTGATATTATCTGCAAGACATCAAGTCTAGCAGAATGGAAATTAGCCCGAGAGGTAAAAGATGAAGCTTTTCATCAAGAAGCGTATGATCTTGTTTACAACTCCTTGACGACCATTTTGAAAGATGATAGTTTTGAGGCTCTCGTCAGAGCTGAGATTGATGCAGGAAGGGCAATGAGCCTAGCTGGAAGTTCACGACCGTGCTCCGGTACAGAACATGCAATCTCACATGCAATGGATAGAATACAATCAGATTTGCATGGATTACAGGTAGCATTTGCTACACCATTATGTCTACATTATCTGGAGGAAGCAGGTTATTCGGAGTATAGCCCTCAAATCATTCAACAATATATGATAGAACATGAGATGCCAACGACCTTTGAGGGGATGAATTCGAGCATGTCAGCCTTCTTAGAAGACATTGATCATGCCTTGAAAATCATGAAAAAGAGGGACCGATATTCTGTACTAGAACATCTCAATGTAGATACTGCAAACCTAACCAAGACTCTACGAGATTTAGGCTATTAGAAATCATAGTGCTAGTTCGACAATTTTAAAAGAAACAGGTAAGACGACGGAGAAGAGTCTACTCCACTAGGAATAGACCTGATACCGATGAAGAAATAAACTGAGGTAAATGGTAATGCCAAAACCAAGTTTTGTTGAATGGGAAGCTACTGAGGAACTTCAAAAGAAGGCCTTAGAAGCTCTAGAAATAGCCAAGGACACAGGTAGAATAAAGAAGGGAATTAACGAAGCAACCAAGAGTATTGAACGCGGAGTTGCCCGACTTGTGATTGTCGCAGAGGATGTTGAACCACAAGAGATAATCATGTACATACCTGGTCTTTGCGATGACAAAAAGATTCCCTACATTTTTGTACAGAATAAGGGAGATCTTGGTAAAGCTGTTGGAATTGAACGACCTACTGCCGCTGTCGCAATCATTGTAGATGGTAAGGCAAAGGATCTAGTTGATGACCTTGTCGAGAAAATCAACGGTCTCAGAAAGTAAGAATCAGGTGATGGCTTTCGATGAGTAAAGATGAAGAAGCAACTCCATCTATTCCCGCAGAAGTAATCCAGCTACTAGGCAGAACTGGTGTGACCGGTGAGATTACTCAAGTTCGTGTCAAAATTCTGGATGGAAGGGATAGAGGGAGAGTCCTGACTCGAAATGTAAAGGGACCGGTTAGACAGGGAGACATTCTCATTCTCAGAGAAACTGAGCGAGAAGCTCGCAAGATGAGGAGGCGCTAACTGTGGTCGGAACCCAGAAGTGCAGCTTCTGCGGCAAGGATATTGAACCTGGAACAGGTATGGCCTTTGTTCAAACAAAGGACGGAGCAGTGTTCTGGTTCTGTTCTAACAAGTGTAAAGTTAACAGAATTAAACATGGAATGAAACCTCGAGACACAAAATGGACCGATGGATACCAGAAAGGCGGCAAGGCTGCACGCTAGACAAGTAATTCTGTTTGGAAAATAAAGGAACCAAGGGTGGCAATAGCCACCTTGGGATTCCAATCACTATTCTGTTTTTTCGACTTCTTCAATAACGAAATCAAATACTACTTTGGCAAGTGTATCTGTATCAGACTTGTCGATACCGGAGGCATCCTTTGCAAAGAGGTCTTTCAGAGAATTGAGAACGCCATTAGATGTGTCTTTGTTCTCAATTGCATTCTTTACAACATTTCGAATAGCTATGGTGTAGTCAGAACCACCTGTGAGATATTTCTGAACGTAGGCTTTTGCAGCATCTTCAGCATCTGAAGACTCTATGAGACCTCCTTCTGTGGTCCAGAGTTTTATCTCATCTTTAGCTGTTTCAGGAGCATCTGATGCATGAGCGATATTGATGCCAGCCCAGATACCATACTTTCCTCTGAGAGAATCTGGGGACGCCTTTTGGACAAATGTTGCTCCAAGTGCATCTCGTACGCCTTGAATTACACCATTAGCTTCGAAGATCATTACAAGAACAGGCGCAGCTGATATGAAGTCAACTAGCCAAGGAAAGAATGGTTTCTCCTTGTGTACGGCATAGTGTAGCTTAGCCATTGATTCTGGTACCTTCATCTCTTGGAATGCAACCAATCTATAGCCTCGATCCATGAGAGCTTTGAGAACCAGTGCGCTAACTCTACGACGTGCAGTACCGTCAGGTTTGATGATAACAAATGAACGTTCCAAGTCAAATCACCTATAGTTCAATACGAAGTAATCGTATCCACACTCCTCGCGGTGAGATTGTCAAATATAATCCATTTCATTTGGGATTATTCGAGTGGATTGGTAGCCAAAACGACACTTTCATAACGGTTTTGAGAAGACCCACAACAATTCCTTGTGAGGTTTCCATCTTGACAGCAGCAGGCAAATTACGTTCACCTATTGTAACGGTACTCGGTCATATTGACCATGGAAAGACCTCCCTTTTGGATAAGATGAGAGGGACTGGTGTTCAAGCTAGAGAGGCTGCTGGGATAACACAACATATTGGAGCGTCATTCTTTCCCACAGCAACAATCATGTCGATTTGTGGGGACCTACTCAAGGCTGTTAAGACAGAATTGACTATAGATGGACTTCTCTTTATCGATACTCCAGGGCATGAAGCATACCTCAATTTGAGAAGAAGGGGAGGTGCAATTGCAGATATCGCCATTATGGTAGTTGACATCAATGAAGGACCTCTCACACAGACATACGAATCTTTGAAGATTTTACAGTCTGGAAAGACTCCATTCCTGATTGCTGCGAATAAACTTGACAAAGTACCAGGTTGGCAGGAGAAAAAA
>PJER01000106.1 GCA_002825465.1 Candidatus Thorarchaeota archaeon MP8T_1 | reverse complement strand
GTACGAACCTCTCAAAATTGAGGGTCTTGATATTGAGCCCACAGTATGCGCAAGATGCGGTTTCTGTACTTTTGTGTGTCCTGCATATCTCGATACATTATGGGACTCACAGTCACCTAGAGGAAAATTATTCCAGCTGAGGTCGCTCATTAAAGAGAATAAACCAATTCCTCATGATTTCGCAGCCAGAATATTCAATTGTACCTTATGTGGAGCTTGCCAGGAAATCTGTCAGACCAATATCCCTCTTCTGCGATTTTGGCAACTTACAAGGCAAGAGATTGGCAATCTCAATCAATGGCCTGAGATAGTAAATTACATTGATGATTCTATTCAGCAGACACAAAACATAATGGAGATGGACCAAGCTGATAGGACGCTCTGGACTGACATGGTTGATGATCTTGTAGAAGATAAGATTGGCATCCAAGCAGAAGTTGCGTATTTTGCGGGATGTAACATTTCATTCAAGGGAACTCTAGCCCACATGGGTGAAAACACGATAAAAGTCATGACTGCAGCAGGAGTTGATTTTACAATCCTAGGTGATGATGAATTTTGCTGTGGAAATCCCTACTTTGTTGCAGGTGGTTTTGAAAAGGGCAGAGAACTAGCCCTTCACAACATAAAAGCTCTCAAGAATCTGGGCGTTAAGACTGTTGTATTCAACTGCCCAGGATGTCACAGAGCTTTTTCGGAGGAGTATCCACACCTCCTTGGTAAAGAGGCAGTCGAGGGTCTCGAGTTCCTCCCGTTCTCAGAGTTCGTTCTTAGACTGCTAAAAGAAGATAAAATCAAATTCGATAAAAAATACGAACATGAAGTAGCTTGGCACGATCCCTGTGAACTAGGTAGACATCAAAATATCTACAATCCTGCACGTGAAGTCCTTAATTCCATACCAGGTCTTAAGCTAAAAGAGATGAAACATAACCGAAATAAAGCACGTTGCTGCGGAGGCGGAGGATTACTAAAAGGAACATATCCGGTTGCATCGGTGAGAATTTCAGCTAGACGGATTGAAGAGGCTGAAAAAACAGGAGCTTCCTTGTTATCAAGTGAATGCCCATCGTGCACTATGTCACTAAATGATGGAATAGAAAATCGTGGTTCGCAAATGAAATTCAAAGATCTATCCCAAATCGTTGTTGAAGCATTAGGTCTCTAGGTGGTATTATAAATGATCGCGAAGAAAGATATTCGGAATCTGGCGGACATAGTAGGTGAAGATTATTTCTCCTCAGAGATGTTTATGACAAGTCTCTACTCGCATGATATTGCAGCACTACCAGGTATTGTCAATGATGTATTAAATCCTAATGCTGAAGCAGTGGCTCAACCAACAACTACTGAGGTTGTATCGAATCTCTTGAAATATTGCAAACAGCATAACCTTCCAATCGTTCCTAGAGGACACGGGACAAGTGGATATGGAGGGGCTTTGCCTGCCAGGGGCGGAGTTGTCGTTGAGATGACCAGGTTAAATGAGGTGCATCACATTGACAAAAGCAATATGACAGTTGAAGTAGGATCAGGGATAATCTGGGGGAAATTAATAGAAGAACTTGAAGATGAAGGTTTGACTGTTGCTGCTTATCCGTCCAGCGCGCCTTCAAGCACTGTTGGCGGATGGGTTGCAGCTGGTGGTAGTGGTATTGGAAGTACAAAGTATGGCGGCATAGCTGAGCAGGTTGTAGATCTTGAGGTTGTTCTTCCTGATGGTGAAGTAATTCGAACAAAAGACACTTCTGAAGAACATTTCAAAATAGAAACAAAAGGCCATTTCTTTAGGGGTGACGATAGCTTCTTCACTGACCTTAGCGATAATGCTGTCTATGACACTGATTCAACTCAACTTTTTGTAGGTAGTAATGGCGCACTCGGAATCATCACCAAAGTCGTATTGAAAATAATACCACTGAGACACATTAAGCCTACAACATCATCATTTCGAAGCCAAAACCTAATGGTTGGAGCGCTTCAGGACATCTTAGAAGCGACCAGACCATTCTACCTGCATTTCATTACTGACAAATTCTATGATATGCTCAAGGAAGTGAATCAAGCTCCACCAACTATGGGAGGATTCATTATCTCGTGCGCGTTCGAAGGAACTGATGATGAGATAGAAACTGAAATCGAGAAGCTCAAGCATATTGTGAGCAGATATAGTGGCTCTGTAGAATCAAAGGAAGTTTCAGAACATGAGTGGAGTGAACGTTTTTACCCTATGAGGATAAAACGTCTCGGTCCCAGTTTGGCACCCTCTGAGGTTTATGTGCCGCTAGAGAATTTAGATGGTTACCTCAACCATATGAACAAACATTTCAGAAATGAAAATTTCGCACTTGAAGGAGCGATAACGGATCGAGGGGAAGTAGCAGTTCTTACATGGTTCCCTGATGATGAACGCCGCAGGATTTCATTCTTGATGGGATGGTATCGTTCACTTGATGTCATCAATCTTGGACTGAAGCACGGCGGTAGAGCTTACTCAATTGGTATGTGGAATGCCGCTCATTCCAGAAGCTTCTATGGGAAAGAGAACTACGGAAAGATGTCGGATTTGAAACGGAAAACCGATAAAAAGGGATACTTGAACTCTCACAAAGTCTTTGCTGGACCATTGGTTCTTAGTACGCGATTGAATGTACTCATTATGCTCATCGCTGGGATTGCTGCACCAATTGTTATTTGGTTGGCTGGTATAATTGTGCCTTCGATAATACAAGCTTACGTTCCTTGGATTTTTGTGAATGACCCTACGAGTTTTCTGATTTGGTTTATTGTGGGATTGTTCGCTGGCTTTGCTGTATCGGAGTTTGCCAATTTATTACCTATCTCAGTAGTGCTTTCAATAGGTACACCATTCCTAAGACTAGGAAGAAGGATTTTCCATTGAAGAAAGAATCAACCAATACAGGAGGTGACCGAAGTCTGACCATCATGATGGAACATTCGAGTTCCTCAGTCAGCAGGGTACTCAATCCAGCTTCTACCGTAGAGAATGCTTTGATTAAGATTGCCAGCTCCAGTAGTCCTTTCGAAAATATGCATCGCAAAATCAACTCTCTACTTCCAGAGTTTTCACCAACAACAAATAGATTACATCAGGAGATAACTGAATGACTATAGACGTAATTACTAATCAATTTCAGATGTTGCAAGTCGACAACTTTCATATGACTATATATCTTGGTCTCCCTGCATTGCTTCTCCTTTATCTTGGTACAGGGTTATACTTCGTTTCCAAGGAGAAATACACATTTGTACACGGTATGTGCGCAGGCCTAGCGTTATTGTTAACTACAATCAATATTGTTGCAATAATACCTACCACCGGCGTTATTCTTAGTGTCGGGGGAGCTGATATCTTTCATCTTATACATATATCTCTCGGAGTGATTGGCTACCTAGCTGGTATCGGTGCATTCCTTACCGGAATCTCTGGAATAAGAACGAAAATTCCAGGAATAGTAGCTGCGGCATGTTGGACTATCGTTTTTGTTATGGGTTACATTCAATATATTGCTTAGAGGTGAATTGAAAATGGAGTCAACTGAACCAATCGACGATTTAACCAGTGTTCCTTGGATTAGTAATCTTACCGCAGAACGTTTGTCTGCGAGTGGAGATACAACAGGGATTCCATATTATCATTATAGATGGAAAAAGAAGTGGCTGGCAGACTATGTAGCATGGCCAAGTTCGAGTGAAGATGTAGCATCTATCTTAAAATACGCATCAAAGCATCATGTTCCTGTAGTTCCAAGGGGAGGGGGTACATGTTACTATGGTTCAGCAAGCCCGACAAGAGGCGGAATTATATTAGATACTAAAGTAATGGATGGAATAATTGAAGTCAATAAAAATGAGGAATGGGTCAAAGTCGGAGCAGGAGCGGTCTGGGAGATCTTAGACAACGAGCTTAGAAAGCAAGGATTCACACTTCCAGTAGCGCCGCAGAGCGCAGTGGCCTCCACACTTGCTGGATGGTTATCGATAGGTGGCAAGGCCGGTATCGGCACTCCAAAGTATGGATCAATGCTCAAAAATATACTAGAAATGGAAGTTGTGAAACCAGATGGCACAATAGCTACTGTCACCGGAGATGACATGGAGGCCTTCTATGGCACAGCCGGGATTGCAGGGGTCGTGACCTCGATGAAACTAAGAACCATCCCAATCCCTGAGGCTATTGAAGGGCTTATGTTTTCCTTTAAGACACTTGAAAAGGCAATCGATGCTGTAACGCGACTAAGCAAAACCAAGAACCAACCCATCTATCTGAGATTGACGGATCTTGAATATGAATGGCGCATTCAGGGCGGCCTTCCTACAGATTCAAGGGGCTTGTTCTTTGTACTCGTAACTTACAGCGGGAAGGTAGATGAAGTTGAGGAATCAGTCAAAACAGCGAGGGGAATATTCGAAACAGCTGGAGCTCGAGAGATGGACAAGTCTTACTACCAGAAAAACTGGGAAGACAGGTTCATTGTGGAGATGAAACTCAAGCTAGAGGTTCCAACCCTTTCAATGCAGAATTTTTGGATTGATTTATCACAGGTTGAGCAAGTGGTGAGAAAGATGTATAGAATTGCACACGGCTATCGGATTAACTCCTGTTTCTACTTAGTCCTTGGCGGATCCGGGATGGCCAGGTTCTGTGTCTTCGCACCCTCAGACCATCGGCATTGGATGCATTTCATGTCTGGAAAGGCTATGCTACATAGACTGGTTAAGATGATGTACAGACATGGTGGAAAGCTCTATACATATGGACTTCAGAATACTGTCTACCTTAAGAAATATCAACCACTGGATTACAAGCGGTTCAAAGAACTTCGCAAGAATTGGGACCCAAAGGGGATAATGAATCCCGACAAACTGACGCACTGTAATATGTCATATACTCGATTGAACTTGATGTTCACCATGAATGGATATTTCAGAAGACTACAGGTCGTCCTTCGGAGGGGAAAGAACATCCTGCAAATTCCTGTTTCCTATCAGGAGGGAAAAATCTAGATGAAGAGATTCTTTACACCAGAACTTGATGTTGACCCAGATCAAATAGTCTTGTGCAGTAATTGTTCGACCTGTCGATGGACCTGTACTAGCTACGAAGAGTTTCATTCAGAGGCATTCTTCGCCGGTGGCAGACTTCGACTACTAAGGTCATACGTAGAAAAGAATCTGCCAGTTGATGAGAGTTTTGTAAAAGCAGTGTACGCCTGCAGTACATGTGAACAGTGTGTTGAGCGATGCCCAGTCAAGGTCCCATACGTCAGGATCATTGAGAATGTGCGCAAGAAACTTGTGCAACTTGGAAAGGGACCATATGGAAAACTCCACGTCATGGGAGACATGGCGTATATGCATAAGAATGTGTTTGGAGAAAATAAACTTGATCGGGGCAATTGGGTTAAACCAGACACAAGAATTTCAACTGATTCCAAGTGGGGTTATTTTGTTGGGTGCACAGCATCCTACAAGAGACCTGAGATAGCAGATGCGACTTTGCGCATGTTGAATTACTTCGATATTGAGCCGCAAATCCTTGGTGCAGATGAATATTGTTGCTGTAGCCCATTGATAAGAACGGGACAAGTAACAAGACCAGTTTATGAGGAATCTGAGAATGGAGAAAAAGAGCTACTCGGGACATTAGAGACTGAGAAGTTCATAGTCCACAATGTCGAACAGATACAGGCGCGAGGTATTGAGCACGTTATTTTCTCTTGTTCAGGATGCTATAGAACGACCACCCTAGATTGGCCCAAGTTCTATCGAGAACGACATGGTATTCTACCATTTTCTACACAACACCTTACGCAGTTTCTAGCATTAAAACAGAGGAAAGGAGAACTTAACTGGAAAGGAAGTTACCCTGAAACTGTAACATATCATGATCCTTGTCATCTTGGTCGCCATGTGGGAGTATTCGAAGCGCCGAGAGAAGTATTGAGGAGCATTCCCGGAATTAAATTGGTAGAAATGGAGCGAAATAGACAGAATTCAGTATGTTGTGGAGCTGGAGGAGGCTTCAAAGCAGGTTTTGGAGAAAATGCGATTAATGTTGCAGAGAGAAGGCTGAACCAGGCGCTTGAAACAGGAGCTACAACAATTGTATCATCATGTGTATTTTGCAAACTGAACTTTCTTGATGCTGTCAAAAAACGAGGTGTTGATATTAAGGTCCTCAACATAGAGGATCTATTCGTTAGTTTGATGGATTTGGTTTAGGTTTCGTACGTAGATTGAACTTATGGGAAGAAAGACATTTCACTAATACACATCTGACAATTCCAAATAAGGTAGACAGACTAAAAAGATAGTCAGTGGGACACAAAACAGAGAATGATGTAGATGTCGGCGAAAGCAGTCGTTGTTAAAAATCTCACTCGAAGATACGGTTATAGAGTTGCATTAAAAGACATATCACTTGATTTTTCTGAGAATGGGATTCAAGGACTTTTTGGAGCTAATGGAGCAGGAAAAACAACACTAATGCGAATAATTTCAACACTGCTACGCCCTCATAAAGGAACAATCTCTGTTATGGGATATGATCCGCAAGAAGAACCCGAAGAAGTGAAGAAGCATCTTGGCCTAGTTGGTGATAAACCTCTTTTGTATGAAGAATTATCTGGAATTGAAAATCTCCAATTCTATTCAAAGCTCTATGGATTGCAAGCTAACTTCTTTCAGACTCAAGTTGATGAATTATCTCAGCGTTTTGCCATCAAAACCTGGCTTGAGGAACCTGTAAAGAATCTGTCAACGGGACTTAAGAAGAGACTAGATATTGTTAGAAGCTTGATTCACAATCCTAAACTGCTGCTGCTTGATGAGCCATTTAGTGGATTGGACAAAGATACGACTGATGATTTCTGGGACTATCTTAATGAAAATAGAAACACAAGAACAACAATCGTGACGACACACAATTTACTCCTTGGAGCAAATTTGTGTGATGAATTTGTCACT
>PJER01000105.1 GCA_002825465.1 Candidatus Thorarchaeota archaeon MP8T_1 | reverse complement strand
AGCCTAGCCAACCATCATGATGAGCAGCTAGCCTACTATTGACAGTATACACTTTACATGACTCTGTGTCAATGCCAACCAAAATGGGCATCTCTACAAATCAATGTCTGATTCTACCTCATTCCCCCAGACATCCCAACCCTCAGTCTTTTGTCTGGCAAACAATTCTATTCTTGGCAAGTCCCCCATTAGTTTTACTATATTATCTCGTACCTCATCATAAAACAAAGTGGACACCGTTACAAGGTGTCCACAATGTTTCTAATGAAACTCTAATTCGGATATTTCAGGTCAGATTACGGGGCAGGTCGTCACGTTGCGCCCGTTGAACTGATGGGTGTATGCACCCTGAGCGCACATTGCCTTTATGATCAGGGCAGTCTTTGCCCAGACCTCAAACTGGATTGCCGTACAACCCGGAGTAAGGTCACGGAAGCTGAATGGAATCTGAGTCCGCTTGTAGACCAGCGGCATTCCATTATGTACCATTCGCAAGGCATAAATCGTGCTTGAGAAGGTGTCAGCCCCGGAAGCGGTCTTGGTGAAGTTGCGATCAGCAATAACCTTCAGAGGACCAATTCCAGTATTGACCTCACCAGCGAAGTTGTATCCGGGGGTCAGGCGATCACCATTCGAGAACTGGATGACCTGCGACCCTTGGAAACCAAGCTGGAAGTAGGCACTCATGAGTTCCTGAATGGCCTGAGGATGACCAGCCAACGCAGTAGGCTTGGCGCATCCTTCACTCAGGAAGCGGTCAAACGAAGCCCCAGAGAACGTACCAGAGGCCAACTGACCACTCGTATCATTCACATGAGCACCGTTCCCCGAAGTAACCTGAGTTTCAATGCCGCTGAACTCAAGAGCATTTGTGCCAGCATTGCCAGAAACCAGAAGTCGGTCCCAACCATTCATAACCAAAGTTGCCGCAAGGGTCATCTCTTTGGCTTTCAGGTCAGCAACCGCCTCGGCTCGGAACGTGCCAGCATCATTTCCACCCGGCATTCCTTCGCTGAACTCAAACCCACCAACCAGACGGTTGATGCCATTCCAGCCTGCAGCCGCTACTGCAGCAGAATGCATGATGTCGGACTCGGTGAGCGACTTGTGTGCGCCAATATTCTTCAGCGTAACAGTCGTATTATCACCATCATGGTAATACTCTTCAGGGCAGGTTCCGTCTGCAAACGAGATATAGGATGAGCCGCTCGTAAAGGCCAACTCATTCAGTTCCCGCCAACTATCATACTTCAGAGCAGTCGGTAGCTCAGGAAGAGCCTTCCACAACCCGATCTCTTCGCACATGGCAACGAGTTCGGTAGTATCAAGGGGCATAGGATATTGTGCAGCGAAGTCGCCCGGAGTGGATGCAGCAGGACTAATAACAGGGTCCGACTGCCTACTCACGAAGGACTGCTCTACAGCAGCATCCCCGCCCAGATTCAAAATTAGTTCGCTCATATCGCCATCCTTTTCGATTTGCGCCGCCTCAGATGGCTTGACCGCATACTGCTAAATAATTATAACGATGTTTTCTAATTATTCAACCTTGAATCCTGTGCTCTTCAAAGCAATCTTTTCGATCTGCGACAGTTTCTTGGTATCAGCCTGCTTGTTTGGAGCCGACTTTTCAATCTTCAGAGAGCGAGGCTTGGGAATCTTTACCGACTTCTCTTCTGGCTGTCCACTGGATGCCTGAGAAACTGCAAGCTGCCTAGCGAGTTGAGCATTGATCTCGTTGGTCTGCTTCAAGGTTTTCATAACCTCAAGCATGACAGCAGCCATATTCCCATCACCAGCAGGGCTAAGAGACTTCTCAATCTCTCCACCAACCTGATTCAGAAGGGGCTGAAGTTCTGCCTCTGCTTCCTTACCAGTGATGCCAGCATCACGAAGTTCGACAACCTTAGCAGCCACCTTGCTGAAACTTTCCATCAAGGGGTTCGGCTTTTCCTGCTTCACTTCCTCCTCCACAGCGACCTCAGCCTTGGGAGTAGGAGTTTCCTCTACCTGCTCAACCTCTGAAGGGCTAACCTCGTTGGTTTTGACTTCCTTGGTTTCACCCATAGAATCCTCCACTATTGATTTGCTCTCCCAATCCCATCCCTGTGAACGATAAATGGATTTGAGTTTGGCGAGAGCCTTTGCTTTGTTCGGTCCTCCATATCCATTACCTCTATGATTAGATGTGAGGGCCGCTTTAGCTGCACCAGCAAGGCCACGGTCATACTTGCCGTGTTTCTTCACAGGGAGATGCCAAGTAGTAGGATGTTCCCTATCTCCAACTACTAGATAGGAACTAGATGGCTCGTTGCCCCACGATTCCGACTTTGTAACGGCCTTTGATACCGTGTCAGCTTTATTCAATTCTGCCTTCATACTTCCTCGTTTGGGAGGCAGATGCCCCATCATCAGGTTGTCAATGCAGTCTTGATCATAGGAGTCGGTGAAGGAGTCATAGCATTGGTCCTCCATCTGGTCCTCAACCTGATTATCATCAAATTCAGGCTCCTCGGTGCTTCCATCAGCTTTGACCACCAGAGCCTTCTCTACTGTGGACTCTTCTTCAAGTTCATCTGCCAGATCACCGACAATGGACTTGGCATCATCTTCCTTGGTCTTGATGTCCATAGACTTATCAACCTCCATCAGCGTCCGAGGATTCATTGGAACCCTCGTCATGGCAAGATGGACTAATTGCCCTTTGGTATAAATTTTACGCCCTATATCAGAATTGCACAACTCGCAAACTTGGCCCACATCGGTACGGGCAAATACCTTCTCTTCCCCATCATCCAAAATATGCTTATGCTCCAAGTCCAAAAAGCCTATGGAGATTCTTATGCGCTCTTCTGGAGGAACCTCTGGAGAGCCATCGGATTTCTTCTTATACAAGTCTCTGTTCAGAGCAGAGAACACCGCAAACCCAAGAGGAGTGGTATAGAGAGTTCCGGTGCTCTTGAGCAGCTTGCCATCTACATAGACAGATTCAACATCCCCCGGCACGTTCTTGGCCTTGGGGCCGCTGCGATAATGAGATATGGAAAGATATGGCACTCCGCCACACCAATCCTCCTCACAAACTACCTCATCAAAGGGCTTGGGAATTGGAGACTTGCTTTCAATCCTGCTTACAAAGTCTGCAAACAGTTCTGGAGACATAGCCTCTTGAGATAGATCAGGGTCGGTGTCCGAATTGACAGACCTCCACCGCATGATCTGGTTTTCCTTCTCAAAACTGGCCTTAACAATGGACATGGAGAACTGAGCAATCTCAGATTTCCCCTTAACCCACTTATCCCCGTCTTTCTTCCATCCAGCATTCTTCACAGCAGTCCAAGCTACCTTGGCAGCATATTCCTTACTCTTGCCATTGGCAATTGCTTCGTTGTAGACCTTCTCAAAGATTTTCTTACCAGAGGCAGGGAGAGTACCAGTAGGCATAAATCACCTTAGCTCAACAACTTCAAACTTTGCTTTCCATCCCAATGAAAATATGTGAACCAAAAATGCCATGATTCCCCCTGTTACCAGTTCGCTGATAAATGGGACGTACCAAAAACCTAGAACTGATAATCCATCCATCTTCATAAGATATGACAAAATCCCATATACATACACACCAAAGCACAGATCACACGAATGAAGAGCACCAATAAATTTGTTCTTTTCTAATTTATCTGGCAACGGAAATTCCATTCCCAGATAGATGAACAACTTACCAATAAAGATGTAGCCAAGCCAACTAAGCATACTTGACTTGCTGCAGATAAAAGGCAATGGTGATGCCCTCTGCCTGTTCGCCTACCTTCTCGGCATTGACCAGTTCCCAGCCCTTATCAGGAGGGTACTCATCTTTGACCAATTCAATATATCGGAGTTTGCTAACCGAACCATCAGGCAAATCTGCACCCGCACGATTCACTGTACGAACAAACATCCCATAATCAAGAACCTGTCTCATCGTCATTCCTTCCTTTTGTCTCATCCAGTATATCTTGCACATGAACAGAAACGAAATCTGAGATATTGTCTCTCATTCGTTTCTGCACTTCCTGTACTATATAATCATAGTCAAGGATATCCGCATTGTCAATTACTACTTCACTGTTTAGTACCTCCATCATAGTGACTGCCGATGCCTTAGCCAAGAACTCACTAACACCTGCCTCAATCTTGGATTTTATTGCACCAATTTCCTCCTTTGTGAATCCCTGCGACTTCAACTCCTTATTCATTTCCTTGAAGTCAAAGGTCACAATCTTGGTCCCAGACAGAGCCTTGAAATATTCTGCCATCTCAAGGGTATCTGCCTCATCGAAGATGGCATTGTTGATATAGGACTTGGCAAGATACATCTCATCTTCAGATATGTCCTGCAACTGGTCATACAGTTGCTTGACTACCTCACCAACAATCTCATTGAGATTCTTTTCATTGACTTTCTTCACAGAAACGAGGGACTTCACATTCCCCTCTCCTCCCATGGCAGGAGGAACTCCATGTCCCAAAGCCCCCGGCCTTTCCTGAGGCTTGTTCTGAGGCTGCGGCTTTGCTTCTGGAGGAAGTTGATCTGGAACAGGGATGGACATAAGCCCATCTTGAAGAACCTGAGAGCGCACTTCTTGAGGAGAGAAAGAGCCTGCCTGTGTCAATATGTTGAAGGCCGTAGCAGAAGCAAGCCTTGCCCTGCCCATGGCTACATTCAATTCATCATCATAATCTACAAGCACAAACTCAAGAGTATCTGGAAGGATAGAATTCCAGAATGATGCCCACTTAGACTTTACTCTGGCAAACCCTGTTTTGCGTGTCTTGCGCTCCTGCCTAATACTTCCTGCCAGAGATGACCCGCCCGAACTCTCCTGCAGCCCGATATCACTCAATGACATTCCATAAGCACCACAGACCAGCCCTGCATATTTGAGGGTAATCCGGTCAAACATCAGGTCTGTCGGAGGCTTTCCAAATGGAATGAACTCCACTTTGTTGTTGTGCTCATAGAGTACCGGAATTTTGAAAGACACATTGGCATCATTCAAGAAGGACCGGAACGAATCTATCCAGAGTTTTGCTGACTCTGCTTCCATATCCCCCAAGTCCAAGATACCAGCAGAAGGAACATCATCAAGGAGATTGGCATAATACCTGTCCCCTTTGTTCAAAAGTTCTAAGGCGAAGTAAATCTTCTCTGGAGGGGCGATGCCCCATCCCTCTTTGAGAAGGTGGGGCTGAGGCGACCATGTGACTCTGGACTGAGCATATTTTGGGAATGGAACAGGGTCTTGCCCCATGTAATACTGGACCACAGGGAAATCCCCATTTCCAGTTGGATAGAGGGTGCTGGCATCTATGGGCTTTATCCACACAACCCTGCCATTCTCTTTATCTTCCTTGCGTCCTATCTCTGCAAACCCCCCAAAGGGAGTATCCAGTAGATCACCTACAACCCATTCAAGGATTCCTGTATAGTCCAAGCCCAATTCAGGAAAATTGCCTCCCCTGCTAATCAATTTGGTGTAGTACCTAGATATAGGCTCAAGTTCATCCTTGTATTTCATGTTGCGAGGAACGATCTTCCAATCCAATGCCTCTAGGTTGGCAATCAATGTCTCACGACATACAAGGGCCACAGGTTGATTGAGAACCCATGCCCTCCATGTATTTGCATTGAGAGTAGATACACGGGACCATGGAACTGTGTATCTAGTCAAGAACATGTCAGAGATATCAAGCGATCTCTGTCGTGGCTCCTTGGTAGGAACTGGAGCGTTTGCGGCTTTCTCTATTTCATCGGGCATAAGGATTCCTATGGCCTAGCTTGCGATAATTGGTCTTAGCCATTCCACGTTTCCGATATCTGCATTTCAATGGAATGCGCTTTCTTCCTTCTCTGGTGATAGTCTTACGTCTATGGTTCATACATGAAAGAACGGCACTTTGCTCCAAGCCTTGAAGGGGCTTAGATATGCCATCCCACCTGTGACTGAGGTAACACGGTCATCATGGAGCACCTGAGTAAATCCATCCAACTGCCCCAAGAACTTTTGATTCCATGCCCCCTTGACCAGATATATCTTTCCCTGAGATGCAAGAGAGAACCAATGATTTGCAGCCATTACCCTGTCTCCTATCTCTCTCGCTCTCTGTCCAACAACCTTGATTGCCGCAAGTTCAGGGAACCTCTTGAAATATGATTTGACTGCTGCGACTTGATTCTTGCCTCCAGAACCCGGCTCCTCTTCAAGAACCACCGGAATGTATGGCCCATCATATCTCGCCGTGTCTGCAATCGCCTCAAGCAGTTTCTCCCAATCCCAAAATCCAGCTACCTGATGCTCGATACAGAAGTTGGTATCCTTTGTAGTCTTTCCATCTTCCGATACAATTTCCTTGCTGAACTTGGAGATGAGGCTTCCAACAGTCTCATCAGGGTCATCCTTTGCCTGCTTCTTCTCTGTTGCTGCCAAGTCCCAGAAGCGAACCTTCTTCATAACCTGCTCTGGAGCATTGTCAAGAACTTTTCCATCGAACCATGCCGCATCCCCAACCTTGCCGCCCTCATTGGCAAACTCTCCCTCATACTCCTGTGCTCTAAGCCATCCAGAAGGATAAGACAGAGCAAGGTTGATGTAATAAGCAGCATCCAGATTGGGCTTATTGTCCTCTCTGGTAGCATGGAACCATTCCACTAAAATTCTATCACCTTTGGTTGATTCTTCAAACTCTTTCTTCAATTCATCGGGGATGTTTTGGGCAATGAAGAACTTGTAGGACCAATGCTCAGTAGGACGAGGAGTCTCAGTACACCATGCCTGCGGCATATTGCCGATACGCACACCAGCATTGGTGATCTGCCATGTGGCTCCCAACTCATCACGGCCTCCCTCATCATACCAAAACCAGTTCACATTCGGGCCTCTGGAGGATGAGGATTTCAAGCCCCCCTTCACATAGACCTTGGCCCCATTCAAAAATACCATCGTAAATGGCTGATGAGGCTCCCATGCATCAGAGGAACGATGCCTCTGAGA
>PJER01000104.1 GCA_002825465.1 Candidatus Thorarchaeota archaeon MP8T_1 | reverse complement strand
TTGAGTCCAGAGATTCTCAAGATGCAGATAGCCCTAGACCGCAGTGCACAAAAGACATTTCGTGATCGGTTCCCAATGCGAGCGGGGATGTACCTCTAGATTTCCTGTACCAGAATCCTTTATTCATCGTCACTCAACACTGCTAATGAGCCGTATGATTCGAAATCTAGTCATTCTTGACAAGAATGGCAGCCATCTCCTAAGCGCCAACTTCGGTGAATGCCATTCTTTTGGCGACAATGATGCAATTGTCAGTGGATTCATCAGTGCTATTTTCACTTTTTCAAAAATGCTGTCTGCTGACTCCGTGAACGAAATCAGATTGGGTGCACTCTCATTCATGCTCCTCTCTCAGGGCGACCTGATATTTGCCCTCTCTGCAGATGACGACGCTGACCAAGCAAACAGAACAACACTGCGTCAGATTGTCAATCTTTTCACATCACGATATGGCTCCATGCTGACTGAAAGTGAGGAAGAACCCGATACAATGCCTTTCAACACGTTTCCACAATATCTTGTAAAACAAGGCGTTCTAAGACCAAACTGCGGAAAATATGACGAGTGTGTCGGTTGTGAAAACAGTAAGAAAGCATTGCCCCTTGAAGAACTAACAAGACGACTTGAACGCGAGCATACTACATAGATTCATGCTTTTTCCGATTTTCCTTTTCCTGCTTTTTCATTGCTCTTCTTCGAACCGTATCAAGACTAGAGCCAGTGCAAAAATTCTCTACATGTCCACAATCAAGGCAAACGTATGATTCTTCCGCAATGCTACCGAACGCGCCATGCATTAGGTATGAGCTTGTTCGGTATGGCCCTGCTAACTGATGACTGCCGCATGATGTGCAGATTCTCTTCATAATTTCCAATAAAGAACCACTCCCTCATCTAGAATCTTGGCATGTAGATGTATAAACTATCATATTGACTCGAGAATAGTATGAATTGAGAACTGGAAACGATTCGAGAGCAAATTCACTCTAGGTCAATGCGTGGTTTCTGCGGTCTATAAATTTCAAGTTCTTTCTTGTAGTCATGATATAGAAAACTCCATGGTATCCAGAGTAAACTGACGATGAAGATCGAAAGAACCGTACTGCCCCAAAGCGTTCCTAGGCTAGTCCATGCCCAAGAGGAGAGACCAAAAATGATGACAAAAAAGGCCGTCAGAAAGAGGGCAATTCCTGTGTAGCTAGATAGAAGTGCGAATTTAATCCTCTTGCGCCACAAACCAGGTGTTAGTAAGACGTTTGCCGTTACATAAGATAGCAATAGTATGAACATTATCTCAGGTGGACCAAATACTGGAATGAAATATGGCGAATCCCACGAGCCCCCTATTAAGGTCTTGTTGATGTGATAGAAGTAGATATCATGCATCGGATTGAAGATTAGGCCATCTCCCTTAAGCCAGTCTCTCCATGTTCGAAACTCTAACTGTTGATATGCCCAGAGATAGGGCGCCTCTTCAGCCACGGTATCTTGAATATTGTTGAAGTAGATCTGCCTCTGGGAAGTATCACTCTCGGCAATCGCTTGTTCATACCACAGGTCAATGTCTGTATTGTTAAACCCAATCTGTTGAGCTAGTTCTCCTTTGGAATAGCAGAGTGGTTGCAGATAGCTGATTGGATCTGCATAATCAGGAGTCCAACCTAGTGACTGCACTAACAGCCTTCCCTCTGCAAGATAATCAAGATAATCAGAGAATGAAGTCCCTTCAACTATTATTGTCATGTTGTAATTCAGGCCTGTATGGTTTGCTTCAGGATGCCAGAACACATCTTCAAGCCCTTGTTGCATCAGGTCTACAGACGCTCTCCTTAATGCGCTCCCTTCGATGAAGTAGAATGTGAGCGTACTGTTTATCGCGTTCAATGATGAAATGAATTCAGAGTTCTGCATTGCAAGGTTCCATTCCGCCACTGCAGCAGTAATATTGTAATCAAATGCAAAGCTAGAACCATTGTGTCCTGGCATTCCAATGGGTATAGGTCCTTTTCCTTGGACACCAAAACCGTTGACCTCTATCTCTATGAACTCATTATAATCAAAGGCAAAAGATACTGCCCTCCTGAAGTTCTTATTACTAAAGGGGCTCTGGGTGACTAGCGTGCTGGAATCAATGGTCGTGGTGAGGTTTCCCATGTTAAAACCAAAGAAGGTTGTCATAAACCGATAGCCTCCTGTGGACACATTGATAAAATCGTAAAGGACCATTGGCGTATCAGGATCCCAGAGCATATCAGCTTCTGAGGTTGGCCAGTAAACACCGTCCACGGTCCCTGTTCGCAGATTGAGTGACCTGCCCTCAAAGTCCTCACTAGTCCTGATGAAGACTCTTTCAATAGAACCAGCATAGGATTGTGGTGATATCTCTGAGATGGTATCTGTTGCTCTCCAGTAGTCGTCATATAGATCCAATTCAATATATTGATCGACAACCCAGTTAACAAGTGCGTATGGACCAGTACCACATGTATGTGCGTTCATATAATTCTCATCATCACCATAGTCGACACCATACGCCTCCCAAGCAGCAAGTTCGAGAGTGGTTCCATGACCGATTGCATAGGAGGGGCTGATGGTGAAGGTTGCTCCAGAGGCTAATAGTGTAGTGAATGGAGAGAACGGATTCTCAAGAACAAATCGGATCGTATATACATCAAGTACTTCAATTGCTCCAGAGTTGGCGACCCAATCATCGAATGTCGTCATGAATATTGATGATGATGAGCCATTGGACAATGCCACATCCTTTACCTGAGCACCCCCCTTTAGTACTCCAGCAAGAGTCAAAATCACACCAGAGTCTGAAAAAATCTTCATAGCACGTTCAATGTTCCATTTTACGCAACTTGCATTGAACGGTGTACCATCATGGAATGTAATTCCCTGTCGTAACTCGATCGTATAGTTCTTCCCATCCGCAGAGATTAGTGGTTGCTCAACAGCGAGAAGGGGCACTAATGGTTGAATCGCACTGCTGTTGAAGGGATAGGTGTATAGCGTTTCATAGATGTTGGATATCATCCAGTGGCTGAACTGCGTGTTACCAACTGCAGGATCGAAAGAGTCAGGATTGCCGATTGTTTCCCAAACCAGTATGTTCTCAGGAGGGCGAGAGGGTTGCATCATAAATGTAAAACCAAATCCTCCACTCAGGAGGATAGCAATGAGGGGAAAAAGTAGCAGGATAACAGACCATCTTCTCGTGAGTTGAAATTCTATCCTTACCACGTCTTGACACACCCAATAGCAGGTCTTTAGGAGTCCTACATCGACATATTATGCATCAATGGCTTATGAACTGTTGGTGATACAAACAAATGTACACGTGTTCGTGTATATGCTTAAACTGTATTTCAAACACCATTCAGCTTATCAGGTATATCCGTGATAATCAATGGTGATAAACGCAGGGAATGCGGGGCAATGAATTACGATATCATCATCAAGAACGGACGGGTTTTTGATGGCACTGGGAATCCTTGGATGAAGCTGGATGTTGGTATTTGTGCTGGAAGAATCTCCTCCGTAGGAGATTTGGATGCCTCACAGGCAATGCATGTTATTGATGCAACTGGTCTAATTGTTTCCCCCGGTTTCATTGATATTCATACGCATTCGGATCTCACACTTCTCATAAATCCAAATGCCGAGAGTAAAGTGAGGCAGGGAGTGACGACAGAGGTTCTTGGCAACTGTGGGACTAGTCCTGCACCAACAAATAATGCAACACTTGAGCTCCTGAAAAAAACCTGGGGATCTGAGGCTGATGAGGTGGACTGGAGCTGGACTACATTTGGTGATTATCTGAGGCGAATAGAGGATCAGGGAACTGCAGTCAATATCGTAGGTCTTGTAGGGCACGGGACTATACGAATTGCTGTGATGGGTGTTGACAGTCAGCCGCCATCGTCCAAAGAGTTGGAAGAGATGAAGGAACTTGTCGCAAGCGCAATGGCTGATGGGGCCTTTGGTATGTCATCTGGTCTTGTCTATCTTCCCGGGTCATTTGCAACAACAGATGAACTTGTGGAGCTGTGTAAGGTTGTTGCTAGGCAAGGAGGGCTCTACACCTCTCATATCAGAGGAGAGCGTGAAACTATCGTGGACGCACTCAAGGAAGCCATTGCGATTGCTAAGAGGTCTGGAGTACGCTTGCAGGTTTCACATAATTGCCCGAAATATGGCGCTCACGGGAAGTTCGAGGAGATGTCACGTATCTATGATGCTGCGAGAGGGAGAGGTGTGGACCTCACAATCGACAACGATGCACACACAGACTTCAATCCCCAATTGAGTCAAGTGCTTCCACAGTGGGCACAAGCCGGAGGTGACCAAGCTGCAGCAGAGCGGCTGAGAGACCCTAAGATGCGGGAACGTATCAAAAAAGAAACCCTTGATGATACTCTTCCTGGACCGGGCTATGCGGGCTTAGTGAAACATGACCGGTGGGACCGAATTTTTCTCTTCCACGCAGTCAAGAATAGGGCACTGATTGGGAAGAGCTTTGAGGAGATAGCGGCTCTAAGAAGTCAAGAACCAATAGACGCCTACCTTGACTTACTTGTTGAGGAGGATGGTGATGCGAGCGCACTCTTCAACTATATTGATGAAGAGGATATCAAAGCACTACTCAGGCATCCATTGATGATGGTCTGCAGTGATGGAAACGCTGTTGCTCCCTACGGTGCACTTGGAAAGATTCAGGGTTATTGGCCCTGTTCTTATGGGGAGTATCCCTACATTCTTGAGAGGTATGTCCGAGAGGAAGGCGTCTTGACTCTCCAAGAAGCGATCCGAAAGATGACCTCTTTTCCAGCTCAGAAGCTTGGGTTACGTGATAGAGGACAAATTCGGGAGGGAATGTGGGCCGACATTGTTGTGTTTAATTTCGAGAACATCAGAGACCGTGCGACCTGTCGGTTTCCGTATGAATTTCCTCTGCCCAACTACCCTCACAAGTATCCTGAGGGAATTGAGCATGTCCTTGTAAATGGAGAGGTTGTTGTGACAAAGGGAGAACACACAGGGGCTCTTCCGGGTCATATACTACGCAACAAATCAGGAAAATAGGACAATACAATTGTATTGAACATATATGCCGAAGCACTATATGATTAGTTCTTTCAAGAAATGGTGGGCCGGACGTGATTTGAACACGTGACCACCGCACTGTCAAATAATAATCATGATTTATTGGCTGTTACACTCATTTGAGTCATTATCGTCAATTCTTGCGTACATTAATTATCTTAAATAAAGTATAGAAGCTATTTTCGAAAACGCGATGTTAGGATGCCTCCAAAATTGATAAGTGAATTGGACAAATACGAGTCAACTGATCAATCTACTGAAATGACAAAGGGTAATGAAAATAGATTTCATACTGGTCTATTGTCAATTCTGTTCATAGTATGTAGCTTTCTCGTTCTAAATGTAGGCGGTTATAATAGTTTCATTCCATTAAATATGATACTTGTCACAAGAGCAGCTGTTGCAGGTATTTTTCTCATTGCAACATTGATTCTTTATCAGTCCAAAGGTGCTCTGAATAAGTATTGGAAGGTGTCATTCTCATTCCTCATAGCATCAATTGGACTCCTGTTTGCATGGGTCTTTGGTCTATGGTATACACTCATTCCTGGCCTATCAGCAGGTACTGTCGAAGGCGCAGCTATCGCCAAGGTTGCTGAGGTTCTCCCAATTATAGCAGCAATTCTTGTGGGTATTTGGGTTATTGAGAAAGACTTCTCGGCTGTATATCTCACTGGAGGAAATTTCAGAAAAAGTATCAAACTTGGAATCATTGTTTCACCAGCTGCATTGTTTGTCTTTTTCGCTCTTGGAGGAATAGGATTCTCTGCCACTTTAAATGAAGTGATTGCATGGATGCCATGGATCTGTGTGTTCGCCTTCAGTAATGGATTAATGGAAGAACTCCTCATCAGAGGTCTCTTCCTCAGAGAATACGAAAAATTCTTTGGACTGAGAGGAGCAGTTATACTTACTTCAGTGGTTTTCGCGCTTTTCCATCAAGCAATAATAGGATTCAGTGATATTCTGACGATGGCTGGAAACTTCAGTATTCCTTTGATACTGGGTCTATTATGGGGATACGCAATTCAGAGATCAGACAACCTCTGGGGAGCAGTATTAGCACATATCATTGCAGACATCTTCTTTGTCTTAGTAATGTTTGGAGTTTAACGTGTCCAGGCAATAACAGTCTTACAACCTGCTAACGTGGTGGTTCAGGGTCATAGGGAGGTTCAGAGTCAAAAGATTCACTCATTTTACACAGAAAGGATGGTATGGTTCATCATCCTCAAATGATTAAGAATAAGTCGCATTTGTCAAGATTGAATCCTGAGTAATGGGCTCATGTATGTGGTGACTGTCATATTGCGCATTGGGCTCTAGAAAAGTTGGGCATTGACTGGAATAAATTATCTCAATTATTGTCGATGAAGAAGTAGTGGTGGGCCGGACGTGATTTGAACACGTGACCACCGCACTGTCAATGCGGTATCATAGCCGGGCTAGACCACCGGCCCCGTGAGGTTTCTGTCTTTTGCTGTCGATTAAAAACGTTGCGACGAAGCTACTAGGTAGCTCATGAAATCACTGTCACTGCAAATTTCCGGTTTCTGATTCGTCTCTATGTTCAGAGGCAAGTTTGATTGCTAAAGCACATATTACAAAAGGTCCAAAGAGTATCACAGAGAATGGTACAAATCCCAATAGACCTCCTGCGAATATGATTGATCCCCCTAGCAATCCTGGGATAGAGATTACGATGGCAAATATCATCATAGCCATACAGACGCCCAAGAATCCAACGCATGAACATCGGCTCCTCTCACCAGTTTCAACATCTCTATATGTTGGCGAATATCCCATGAAACTGTCCTCCGAGGATATTACACCTGAAATGAGATAAGGCTGTTGAAAAATCAAGAAGGATAAAACTAGTCACTAGGTCTTTTTCTAGAGCGCATTTTCTTACGGAGTCTGCTGCT
>PJER01000019.1 GCA_002825465.1 Candidatus Thorarchaeota archaeon MP8T_1 | reverse complement strand
CACTGCAATTGACACAACCTTCTTACTAACACCTAGAGCTCTCTTTGAAGTTGGTAACTTTGCAAAAAGAGTCATCTACTCATTGGAAAACTCAGACACTATTCCATTCGAGAAGGAAGTGCCAGAAGACCTGAAGGATGCGGCTAATAAACGACTGGCTTGACCTAAATCAGCGTTTCTCAGAATTAGGAAAATGGTTCGAATACGTAATGCTTTTATCCAATTCAGATGTGCTCCTCGTTGTCATGGGCCCGTGGCTTAGACTGGAAAGGTCAACGACCTTCGTTTTCCTTAGTCAATTATAGCGCCGCTCTGATAAGGCGGATATCGCGCGTTCAAATCGCGTCGGGCCCACCACTTTTGTTTGATTTCTAATATTCAATTTGACTTGAATTAACAAGATTTTTCTCGTTCTCATGTTTGAATTGTAACTAAGTTGGTAGATTGAATGGAACAGCTTCGTAATATTCCTGGATTTTCCGAATGGACTGATATCACACTGATAGATAAGGGATGGTCAGAAGAAATAAAATTCAGGGTAAAGACTCCCTTGGGAGAATATCATCTTGTTCGAATCAGTGATACACACGATTTTGATCAAAGGAAATTAGAATTCCATGCCGTGAAACAACTTTCTTTGACCCATCTGAATATATCTCACCCAGTTGATTTTGGCTTAGCCTCATCAGGAGATTATGTCTACTCAATTTATACCTGGGTTGAAGGAGATGATGCTGAACTTGAGATTCCAAAATTAATTCCAATGAAGCAATACGAGTACGGACGAAAAGCAGGTATTATCCTTCGGGAAATTCACAAAAATCCTGCTCCTCCAGAGACTCCTTCCTATGCTCAAAGATTTATTCAGAAAATAGAACGTTTTGTTCCGTTATATCATGAGATGAAAATTCCTCTTGATTATGGCGATGAGGTAATCGAGTATTTACATGGCAATGTTCAACTATTGAATAATCGACCTCAATCTCTCCAACATGGTGATTTTCACCTCGGTAATATGGTCCTTGGCAGAAAAGCAAACGCTGACCATAGAGAATTGGGTATAATCGACTTCAACCGCTTAAGTTACGGTGATCCATGGGAAGACTTTGAGAGATGTTATTTTACTATTCAGAAGAGTGTTCCCTTTATGAATGGGCAAATCCATAGTTACTTCGATGATGATGTCCCGGATTTGTTCTTCAAATTACTGGCGTTCTATACAGGATATTGCTGTATTTCTTCGATTCCATGGACGAAGCGTTTTGGTCCGGAAGAAATAGAGAGAACGCGTATCATGTCAAATTATGTTATTGAGGAATTCAATAACTATCAAGATTACATACCGAAATGGTATGAAGAACCTTGATTGAATCCCCCCATTCAAACTCTATGATAACGATTGGATTTATTACCCTCCACGTTTGAGCCAGTTTGATGAAATCTCTAGTGGTCTATTTCACCCAGACAAATAACACCAAGATGATAGCTGAAGCGATGTTTGAGGTTCTCTCAGATAATGGAGAGGCAGCTATTGAAACAGTACGAAGAGTAGACCTTGACACACTGGACGAATACGACTTATTATTTGTGGGAACTCCATGCCACGATAGTGATTTGGCTCTACCTGCGAAAGGATTCCTAAAGAGATTACCAGAATCTCCCAAATTCATACTTGTGGGCTTTTTCACACACTCAACATATTTGCCTGACGGTACTGTCCGAAGAAAGGAGCTATATGATCAATGGGCAGGCCGGTGCATTCCAACTTTCGAGAAAGCATGTGAGGAGAAGGACATAGAACTCTTAGGACTCTTTCATTGTATGGGCAAGGCAAGTCCACCAATTGAGCATTTTATACATCAAGAGATTATCACCAACGAAGATGAATGGAATGAATATCTTCCAAAGCTCCGAAAACATCCTACTCCTCAAGATATTGAAAATGCGCGAAAATTTACGAAGGATATGGTTGACAAGATATAGCAATTGACCTTGATTGCCTATTTTTCGCCACTTTTTCACTCTCCATTTACACTTTTCCTCATTGGAACTTTAAATCGAATCATTACGAATTAGAATGAGAAGACGATGGATCCTATATTGCTACAATCACCCCTTCAGAATTTTACAGACTTGATTCTGGGATATTTTATTGAGATCTGGGACTTTCTAATCTTCATTGGTGGGGTTTCAGGAGTTCTTATAGTACTCACTGGTGCCATTATTTGGCTTAGCCATGCACATATTCCTCGTGGTCGTGGACTTATTTTTGGTGGGATCATTCTTTGTATTGTAGTCGAATACTTTGTATTGTTTCCGCCAGATTTTGTTTCTCCCTGAAATCTGAATCCCATCTACCATCTGTACGCACTCAGTTTCTAGGACCTTAAATTAGCAAAGAACGATTCTGATTTGGGTCAACAAAATGAATCCAGTGTTATTACAATCACCACTTGCGAATTTTGCCCAGTTGATAACATCATATTTCATCGAAATCTGGGACTTTCTAATCTTCATAGGACAGATATCAGGTGTAATCATAGTACTCATAGGTGCGATACTCTGGTTCGCTGAGGTCAATCAGAGTCGAGGGAAGAGTCTTGTGGCTGGTGGAGTGCTTCTATCTATAGTGATAGAGTACTTTGTCCTATTTCCTCCGGCTTTTGTTGTCACATAGGCAGTTATTATGGTCTAGATTTACTTCTCCAGAACACAACTATCATAACAAGAGCCAAGGCTCCTGCTCCCACGATTGCAATTGTTTCCATTGAAAGAATCCAATCACCCGGTGTTTGAGTATTTGTGAGATTCTCTGCAGTGAAAGATAGAGCATCCCTAACAACCTCTACTGATATATTTGCATCTTGGATTTGCAGGTCCACAACGTAATCATCTTCTTGCAGACCAGTTACATTTCCTGTGAAGATAGAGTCGCTTTCAGGGTCTGAAAGATTAACTTCTGCAATCACAGTATCATTGTCTGCAGTATGAAGCAAAGCAGTGACCTCGGCAATATCAGCAGTCGAAACATCATCGAACAAATGAATCGAACCCGAAGTGGTCACATTGAAGTAGTAGACAGTGTCACCTTCTTCAAGAACTGAATGAATCGATATGCTCTCAAAGTATGAATATCCAAATAGATCCTTCATTATTGCTACACAGAGGTCGTAATGTGGTGCCCCTTCGAAACCAGATGGAGGTCCTGCACCATTATCTCCTGTGATTATCTGACCATCTGAAACAACGCGCATGAATGGGAGCATTGCTCCTCCCGAGTCCCTGACATATGGATAACAGTAATTATGTCCGGTAACGAATTTTCCCTCTGTTATATTTGAAGCTGCAACAGGAAGTACCCCAATACATATTCCTGAGATGATTAACCCCTCCTCATATGCCATCTGAATGAGATTTAGAGCTGACTCAGTATTAATCAGATCCTGCCAGTGCCCTCCTGAAGGGACAAACAAGACATCAAACTGACTCAGGTCTTCGCGGTCAATTTCGGATATGAGAATATCAGCATCAACTGATACATCCACTCTGTTTAGACATGATTGTATATGAGATGTATTTCCTGTGACGGTCACATCACATCCCCATGGTTGAACAACTTCTAAGAATTCAAAATATGACCAACCAAAGCCATACCCTAAAAGTACCAATATACTAACATCCTCTGGCTCAGTCAGGGCTGCTCCAGGAGTCTGAATTATTGCTACGCCAACTAGTAGTACAACAAAAACACCAAGAAGGATCTTATTCTTCATGTTTTTTCCCGCCCAAAAAACAAGCCAGTCGTGAATATTAAACACTTCATCAGCGCATTGTTATTTTTCAAGTGCAATTCGAACTTCTTGACGTAATGATTCAATAGTATCCGGTGCATTACACACTCCAAATTGGTCGTGGTAGTCTCGATATTCATCAGAGTCAAGTAGTTTCAACACTTGATCGATTGCTTCAAGTTGTTCTCGGGTGAAATGCTGAATTCTAGAAGTAAGAGTCGTGCCTGTCATAACATTTTGTGTTGAACATTGAATATATTCTCGTAATTTTTCTAGGTGCTTATTAGATAAAGTACGTACTCATTATTGAAAGGCACCACGGGTCCCTATTTTGATTTCTAATGTCTGTCGTGTCCGCTTCCCGGCGGGTGGTGCCTTCTTTACTTCTTCTCCGGGCTTAAATTGCATGATAAGTCAAGATTAGTTAGGTGGTGAGAAAGAGATTACATATACCAGGAGATCCTCCTGATGAAAAATTCTTGAATCTAGTTGCCCACACTCATTGCATCTAATGCAAATATAGTATAATGGTAGGAGGGCGGATATGTTCTTCATATCCACTCTTTCTTTTTTTCAAGCGTAGATAAGTACGCTTTAATGGTGACCAACGAGAATTCAGATAGAGGAGATATCTCTTGACGGTTCCAATTGTAAAGAGTATTGACGAGATTGATGACAAGATTGCTCGTGAACGACTTGAAGCACTAATCAAAGAGTCACATGTTCTTGGAGTAATGCTCTGGGGTAGCAGAGCAACTGGTTTTGGTTCTCCCACAACTGACTGGGACGCTCTAATCTATGTGACAGAAGAATACTATGATAGTCTCGAGCTCAAAGATACTATCTGGCTTGAGTTTGACGAGTCAGTTGAACCAAAAAGACTCGTCATTGATTTCTCACCAATTTCGGATGCTTGGTTCCGACAACAGATTGAATCTCCACTAGATATGGATCATTTTCCATATGTCGAAGGTGTTGTGATTCATGACCCTACTGGTAAGTTAGAGGAATGGCGTCAAAAACTGGCAAGATACCCCGAAGAAGAACATATTGATAGACTCAAGAACAAGTATTGCACATTGATGGGTTCTCTCTACTACGCAGATGTCAATAATAGAAGAGAGAATGTTCATGATTCTAAACTGAATGCATTCAGGGCTGTTGTTGCTGCAGCTAATCTCTGGTTCACAATTAAGAAACAATGGACACCTCCATTAAAGTGGTGGACTCCTCATGTAAAGCGAATGGGTATGGCTGATGATATGTACAGACTCTTCTGCGATGCTTTAGATTACCCGAAGTTTGAGAACATCCTTGAATTGTTCAGGAGACTCAAGCAGGATATTTTGGATGAGGGATACGACTTTCCGAACGATTTCACAACCACATTCTTGGAAACAATTCATGTGAAAGGTAGACCAGCTCAAATTCGTCACACATACATCTGAATTACCTATCTTTCAATGACTGCCTTACCTCGCAGGAAGACCCTCTTGATGTTCTCCTTTTCTTGAAGGACTGTGATATCATCAAGTGGGTTCTTTCCCGGTGCTAACACAAGAAAATCTGCAGATTTTCCTTCTTCGATTGTTCCTACTTTATTTTCTACACTCAACGACCATGCTGCATTCTTTGTTCCTGCTATGATTGCAGTCATCTCAGATGCACCACCTAGTCTTACCATCAATTCCATTTCTTCTGCAGTTGATTTTCCATAGAACGTATAAGGCATTCCCGAATCTGTTCCTACTACTAGTTCAATTCCTGCTTGGACTGCGTTCCTTACACCTTCTTCAATCAGTGGAAAGATCTCCCTTTCTTTTCGAACCATATACTCAGGAAGGTCACCATCGTCATGATGAAGCTGTGACTCATAATAGGTCACGATTGTTGGCATATACTTAGTCCCGTGTTTCTTCATCAACTCAATATTCTCTTGGCTCAAAGGATGTCCATGCACTAGCACATCAACTCCTGCAAGAATTGTATTCTTGATTCCTACATCTCCATATGCATGAGCATGAGAACGTAGCTGCACTTTATGCGCCTCTTTGGTAGCTGCCTCTAATTCATCTATATCAAATTGGGAACTGAAACTCTCAGTATGAGGTGACGAAATTGCTCCGGTGGCTGCTAGTTTAATGAACCGTGCACCTCGTCCAATCTCTTCACGAACTGCACGACGCACATCATCAGGTCCATTTGCTTCATTCGAGCCTCCAAGTGAACCTCTTCCGCCGCTAATGGTAATCATCCTTCCACATGGAAGATATCGTGGTCCGTTTACTATTCCTCTCTCAATTGCTTCTTTCACAGCAAAAGGAACATTATTTCTACCAGCAGCATCTCCTACTGTTGTGATGCCATGTTCCAACAATATCTCAACAAGTCGTGCTCCTTTGATAGCAAGGAGTTCATCCGACATTGTACCCACTAATTCAGGATTTGCAGACCCATCATAACAAACATGCACATGAGGGTCTATTATTCCTGGCATTATTACTCGATCTGAGAAATCAAGTACTTCCATATCTGAAGTAATTGAGATATTTTGCCCAACATCTACTATTTTCTCTCCATGAATCAATATTGATGCATCTTGCAGAGTAGAACCATCTCCGATTATTAATGTCCCAGCTTTCAGTAGAAGATTGCCCATTTTGATTTCCTCTGAATAGCTCTGCACTGAACCTACCTTTGAGTGTAACGGGAAACTAAATGCCTGCTTACAATTTCAATCTAAAGATATATTCTTCATCCTGAATGGATAGTTTGCTCTCTACAACTTTTCCTGTCTTATGGATAAAACGGATCATAGGTTGATTCTGAGGGTGAACATAGGCTATGAAGGCTTCAACTCCCTTGCTCTTTGCTATTCTCATCAAATGATTTAGCAAATAGGTTCCAATGCCTTTTCCCTGATATTCATCCTGCACTAATAGTGCAAACTCAGCTTCGTTTGTGCTCCTATTTAGAAGATACCTTCCTGCGCCAATGATTGTTTCAGTTTCACCTTCTTCATCGGATTTGATAACTGCAACCACACTGATATCTTGTGATTGATCCACATTATAGAAGTCTTGTAGGGTCTGTCTGCGTAAGCTCTTGAGTGGGGTCAAGAATCTAAAGTAGATACTTTCCTCACTTAAGTCATAGAATAGTTCTTTGATTCTATCAGTGTCATCTGGACGTATCAATCGGAAATGAACATCAACTGAGCCATCTGGTCCCTTAAATCTCTCAGTCATCTCATATTCTGAAGCAAAGTATGTTCCCTGCACTAAGAATGGAACTTGATCTTCAAAGACATAATGCATTGCTTTTGCCGCTTCGAGTAGGTCATTTCGATAATCTGGATGTGCAATAGCTATCATGGAGAGTACTCGCTCTCGTATGGTCTTCCCAGCAAGATTAGCAAGACCATATTCAGTGATAATTACATCTACGTCGCCGCGAGTTGTGACAACACCAGCCCCTTCACTTAATCGAGGAACAATTCGTGATACAGTACCTTCGACAGCTGTAGAGGGTAGACATATGATAGCTTTACCACCTGGAGACCTTTTTGCACCGCGGATAAAATCAACTTGTCCACCGATTCCACTATAGAATCTATGACCAATCGAATCTGCGCAGACCTGTCCCGTGAGGTCAACTTCAAGAGCTGAGTTGATTGCTATCATTTTCTTGTTCTGTCCGATTACATATGGGTCGTTAACATATGATGTTTCATGGAATTGAAACATTGGATTATCATTGATATGATCATATAGCATCTCAGAACCCATTGCAAAACTAGCAATGACCTTTCCTTGGTGGATGGTCTTCTTTTTGTTTGTAACAACCCCCTTGTCAATCAAGGGAATTAGACTGTCACTGAACATCTCGGTGTGAATCCCAAGGTCACTTACTCCTGTTTCCAGAAGATTCGTGCAGACTGATTGAGGTAGTGCACCAATTCCTAGTTCCAAAGTGGATTCATTTTCTACTAGCCTGGCAACATAACCACCAATCTTGTCAATTGTTTCATTTACCTCATCTCCCTTGAACTCTCGAAGTGGTTCATTGTGAGGTACGAGATAATCAATATCTCTGATATCAATGAATGAATCTCCATGAGTAATAGGCATTCTATCGTTGACTTGTGCAATGACTATATCTGCACTTTCAAAGGCAGCCTTTGTGATATCTACTGAGATTCCAAGCGAGCAATAACCGTACCTATCTGGTGGACTTACCTGTATCATTGCAACATCCAATGGCATCCTCTTCTGCCTAAATAACGTAGGAATATCTGAGAGCATAATAGGCGTATAGTCTGCTCGACCTTCAGAGACTGCATCTCTAATGTTTGCACTAACAAAGAAGGTGTTATGTCTGAACTGATTCTGGAATTTAGGATCTGCAGATGGAGTATCTCCAAGGGTTAAAAGATGGACTATCTCATTATCAGCCATCTGCGCAGCATGATTAGCTAATTCTTGGACAAGGTGGTAGGGTACACCACAGCCTGTTCCCAAGAATATTCTTGACCCTCTTGCAATCTTCTTGATTGCAAGAGATGCTGTTAGAATCTTCTTCTTATATTGCTTAGTCCAATCAGTTGCAGCTGTCGTTGCTAATGCCTCCTCGGATGTTTACTTCCGTTCGCTGCAAGTATATAGGCGTTTGCAAGGGACTCCTCTCACGAGCATTTTTTCTGTTCATGACGGAAGGCTTTTAGTGTGGCTTTTCTGGCCAGCTTCATAGAAATCTGACTATTTGATAGGTGTTATCTATCATGTCCGAAGAAAAAATTGGTAATCGAAATTTAGTTGTCATCGGTGCAATTATTGTACAGCTATGCCTTGGATCCATTTATGCTTGGAGTATATTCCAAGGAGCTCTGTATGAAACAATTGTTGATGGCGGCATGTACGAATGGGACAAGCTCTGGTCAAATCTGCCCTTTGCTGCAGGTCTTGCCTCATTTGCAGTATTCATGATTTTTGCTGGTCGTTGGCAGGATAAAGTTGGTCCAAAGAAAGTTGCCACAGTAGGTGGAATACTTCTTGGTTTGGGAGTCATTCTATCCGGACTCGTTGACATGCTTGGTTTTGGGGCTGATATGGTCCAAGGAACAGTCTATTTGGTCATCACATATGGTATCATAGGTGGTGCGGGAATTGGATTTGCTTATGTCTGCCCAATTGCTGCACTTGTAAAATGGTTCCCTGATAAGAAGGGCTTAATGACTGGTGTGGCTGTTGCTGGATTTGGTGGTGGAGCTCTAATATTCAACTATGTAGAGCAATATCTCATCGGATTCTTCACTGGTTTCATCGGAATGCCATTGTTAGTTCTTGGTGTAGTCTATCTCATCTTTGTTGTAATTGGATCCCAATTGCTTGTCAATCCTCCAATAGGGTGGCTTCCCGAAGGTTACACACCTTCTGCTAAGACAGCTGATGGTGCTGGTACCGGAATGATGCCTAGTGAAATGATTCGAACTAGCAGTTTCTGGATTCTCTGGCTCATGTTTGTCTTTGCTGCGACTGCAGGTTTAATGACTCTTGGAAACGTAGTTTCTGCGGCAAAGGAGATTGACACTATTGTTGCAACTTTGGAGCTTGGTGCATTGATTGCTGGAATTATGTCCATTTTCAATGCTGCTGGAAGAATTGTCTGGGGTCTTGTTTCTGACAAGATTGGTAGAATCTCTACTTTCATCCTCATGTTCCTTGTTCTAGCAATTACAATGTTCGCATTCGGACTCATTCCAACTGGAACTTCTTGGATTGTTGTTACTATTATTGCATCAATAATCGGTTTCTGCTTTGGAGGCAATTTTGCATTGTTCCCCTCTGCAACAACAGATTACTTTGGATCTACGAATGTCGGTAAGAACTATGGAGTAGTGTTTACTGCTTATGGTATCGCTGGTATAGTAGGTGCTCTTGTTGCAGGTACATTTGGACAGGCCTTTGGATACTCAATGGCTTTCATTGTAACTGGAGTTCTAGCAATAATTGCTGTATTCCTGACTTTGATTCTAAAGTCCAAGCGAAAATAGTCATATGAAGTGAGGTCGTGGATTATCCGCAGACCTCCTTTCTCTTATTTTTTCATAAATTTTATACTCGACAATAATATGTGAACAATCGACATATCCCGTGGTTTCTAAAAAACATCGATTGGACAAGCTTCTTATAGGAACAATTTTGCAGTCGGTCAAATCATCGACCGATTTGGTGACCGATTTTGTCAGAAGATAAGAAGATTAAAGTCTATAGCCACGAAGAAAGGCGGTTTCCACCTCCACAGAGTTTCATCGACAAGGCTTATGTAAAGAGCCACGAAGAGCGGATGAAAATCTGGAAAGAGTCTGTTGAAAACCCCGATGAATTCTGGCTCAAAGCAACCAAGGAACTTTGTTACTGGAAGAAAGAGCCTACTGTTGGCTTTGAATGGGAAGATATGAAGAACATCAAATTTTCCTGGTTCAAAGATGGTGTAACTAACATGGCATACAACTGTCTTGACAAGCATGTTGAGGCAGGTAGGGGTGACCAGGTTGCATTGATTTGGCAAGGAGAACCCCTTGATGAATACAAGACTTACACTTACAGCGAGCTCCTTAGCGAGGTTAACAAAGCCGCAAATGTACTGAAGAATCTCGGTGTAAAGAAAGGCGATAGGATTACTATGTACCTACCCATGATTCCCGAGCTTGCAATCATAATGCTTGCATGTGTTAGAATTGGTGCAATTCACAGCATTGTCTTTGGTGGTTTCAGTGCAGACTCAGTCAAGGATAGAATCATTGACTGTGAGGGCAAGCTACTTGTCACAGCTGACGGATACTACCGTTCTGGTAAGACCATCCCACAGAAAGCAGGTGCAGATACTGCTGTTGAAGGTCTTGATGTAGTTGAGAAGGTACTTGTTGTTAAGAGAGTTGGAATCGACGTACCATGGACTGAAGGCAGAGATGTCTGGTACCATGAGGAATACGCAAAAGTCGATGACAAATGCGATCCAGAGTGGATGAAAGCTGAAGATCCATTATTCATTCTCTATACATCCGGCTCAACTGGCAAGCCAAAAGGTGTACTCCACACAACTGGAGGTTACATGACCTACACCACTCACACCTTCAAAAATATCTTTGATTATCATCCTGGTGATGTCTACTGGTGCACTGCTGATATTGGTTGGATTACTGGACACTCTTACATTGTCTATGGACCCCTATCAGCTGGAGCTACGACCCTTATGTTTGAGGGTACTCCAAGTTCAGAGGCTGAGAACATGGAACGATTCTGGATTGAAGTTGACCACTGGAAGGTCAATCAATTCTACACCGCTCCTACTGCAATCAGAGCCATCATGAGATTCGGTGATGCGCCTGTGAAGAAATATGACCTGTCAAGTCTGAACCTCCTCGGAACTGTTGGTGAACCAATCAACCCCGAAGCTTGGATGTGGTACTACAATCTGATTGGTAAAGGTAAATGCCCAATTGTTGACACATACTGGCAGACTGAAACAGGTGGTGTAATTCTTACTCCATTACCTGGTGCAACTCCAACGATTCCTGGTTCTGCAACCTATCCTTACTTTGGTGTAGATCCCGTTATTGTTGCCGAAGATGGTGTACCTGTTGGTGCCAATGAAGGTGGTTATCTCTGTATGAAGCGTCCCTGGCCTGGTCTAATGAGGACAGTCTATGGTGACCACAAACGATTCGTGGATACTTACTGGGTTCAATTCAAGAATCCAGAAAACAGAGAACCAATGTACTACACTGGTGACGGTTCACGATTCAATAATGATGGTTACTATTTTGTCATGGGCCGTCTAGATGATGTTCTCAAAGTTTCAGGTCACAGACTTGGTACCGCAGAGATTGAGTCCTCCTTGGTCAAGCATCCCGCAGTTGCAGAATGTGCTGTTGTAGGATTCCCGCACGAGATCAAAGGTGAAAGCATCTATGTCTTCGTCACACTAAAGATGGGTGTGGAGAAGAGCGACGATCTCAAGAAGGAACTTCAAGCACATGTACGTGCTGACGTAGGTCCGATTGCAACCCCTGAGAAGATTCAGTGGGCTGATGCATTACCAAAGACTCGTTCAGGTAAAATCATGAGAAGAATTCTCAAGCGAATTGCTGCTGGACAGATTGACGACCTAGGTGATGTTACCACTCTAGCAGATCCAACAGTTGTTGAGAGTCTGGTCAAAGACCGTCTATAAATGGAATTCAAGAGAGACTCGGAAGAGTCTCTCTCTTCTTATTTTTATTAGTAACATGAGATTTCTATTTCTCTTTTTGGCCAATCCAAGTGTCTCGATAAATCCAGATTTCTGAGATTGCTTTCAGTTTTCCAATATTGGGAGGCAATCGTCCCCTCAACGTATGTTTGTATTTTACCAGATTTATGGTGCATGATGTCACCTCTCCATGAGCGAGACTCACACCACCTTTGTAACGTCCTGGTTGCAATTCATAGAAATCTGTTACATGCTTTGGCACAAAAAATCCCATATGTTTCTTATCATAAATTGAAATCCTAGAAATGAAGCGCACAGGCACATCTTATTCCTCCATTAAAGAATTGTATATTATTTGTATAATCTTGATAATTTTTTTGTGGTCTGAACTTCAAATAGTCATAGGACAATATACAAAACTGGTACTGATAGAAATATGTTAAGTGAAACCAAATGTTTCAGGATAATGTCAAACGAAAAAAGATCATTGGCGCAATACTTGCGACTGCAGTCTTTCTTGCATGGATCTTTGTTGATATCTATATATTTCCCCTCTTCGGAATAACTTCTTACACATTATACGAAGTAATTGCTTATGGATCATGGACTATTATCACACTCGTTTGTTTTGGGATCCTGATCTGGGCTGGATGGTTTTCCATGCTCCGTGAGTCTGCTGAGGTTTAGTACTATTCCTATCCCTACAATTGAAAAAGGAATCCTTTTCTTCAGGAAATACCTCTCTGATTATTTACAAAAGGGTGGTTTCTATGCGAATTCTTGAGATTATCATTATTATCTTCTTACTCCTTGTATCTCTGCAATTCCTCTTACCGTCAACTATTGGAAAGCAGAAGAAAGGAATGGCCATAGGCGGATTGAGTATAATTGGAATTATTTCATTCGTATTACACATGATTTTCGAAGGAATTCACTGGCAGATGATTCCTGTATACATCCCCTCCATACTCCTCTTCACTTGGGGGGTTTATCAACTTGTGAAAATTAAGATTGGAGTAATTCCAGTATCAGAAATGTCATCTCCTCGGAAAAAACTAGGTATAGCACTGCTCGTCGTGGTATTGGTACTGATAAGCTCTACATTATTGATTGACTCTACATTACCTGTCTTTCAACTTCCTGCACCATCAGGTGACTATGCAATTGGTACAGTGACCTTTGAACTCACGGATACAAATAGGAACGAAACTTTCACTTCAGACCCTGCAGACCATCGTCGAATACTCATCAAAGCATGGTATCCCACTGATGATATTACAGGATGCACTATGGCACCGTATATTGACTCACCAGACCAATTCAGCACAGGTATCCAACAGTCATGGGGCTTTCCAACTATAATGACAAGCCACTTTGCATTGATTAAGACGCACTCATACATCAATGCTCCATTATCTCAGGCTCATCAGAATTATCCTGTATTGATATTCTCTCATGGATATGGTGGTCTCATCATGCAGAATACTGTGCTCATGGAAGAACTGGCAAGCCACGGGTATATTGTATTCAGTATAAGTCATTCATACGAAGCTGCCGTCACAAGTTTTCCAGATGGTTCTGTTATCTATGAAGCAACAGAGGAGACCTATGCAGATCTTCCGAATAGTCTGCAGACTTGGGCAAACGATACCGTGTTTCTAATAGATCAGCTTGAGATAGTTGATAATCCCAGTATTCCAAGCCTACTTCATGATGGATTGGACCTTAGTCTGATTGGCACATTTGGGCATTCATTTGGTGGTACAACATCCGAAGAGGTTGCATTGACTGATTCACGAATTGATGCTGGAATTAGTTTTGATAGTCCTCATGGTCAGAGAGCAAATACACTAAATATGACTAAACCCTACATGCTTCTCTTCGGCCCTGATTTTGGTAACCCTGAGATGAACGATACTGTATACAAAAATTCCAATAGCACTTGTTATGGATTGTATATCAATGGAACAAGACACCACAATTTTGCCGATGAAAACATCTGGTCGCCAATGCTTCGAAACTATGGTCTTCTTGGATCCATTGACGGACACCGAATGCTTCAACTTCTCAATGATTATGTTCTTGCATTCTTTAATGAACATCTAAAAGGAATAGAATCGGTTCTTTTAGATGGATCTTCATTCATCTATCCAGAAGTTACGTTCTATAGTAAGAATATCTGAATTAGTATCAGGATTGACGTGACATTTTTGGCACATCTCTCCTGACTCTCTTTCCTGTATAAAATGCATAAATGGAGAATGTTGATGGTAACCAGCATACAATAACTACTAGGATTAACTCTGGAACTGCTTGTCCAATCATCACTATTACAAACAAAAGTAGCGGGATCATACAGCTACAGCAGAGCCCGAATAATCCATTCATTTCCATCTTATCCGCGTGGAAACAGTCCTTTGAGCAGTATGCTTCATTATTACTGGTATACACCCATTCGGAGCTTTCAATAGTACCACACCACTTACAGTGAGTCACTCTGCTCCTATCAACTGCAACCAATCTAGGTTTCTTGATGACTTCACTGGCGGAATCTGATGTTCCACCTGGTTCCTTCTCCTGTAGCTCTAACTCAAATGGTTTGTCACAATTCTGGCATCTCACAACTCCAGTTCGTTTTGAATATACATACCTTGCTTGGCAATGAGGACACTTTACTCCATATGGCCGTGGTGCAAAGGATGGGTCAAAGGAACCAAGAACTTCATTGAATACAGCTACGAGTGCCCCTTTTGCTTTCGTTGAGAATTCACTCAAATACTCAATCTCAATAACCCCACCCATGTTGACCTCATCATAATCAACATAAATCATCAGTGATGGACCGTATGGACCTTCATAAGAATAATAGAATACAGCCTTTGTACTCGATTCATCTTTCCACACATGTCTTGTTCTAATATTGATTGTACTCAATCTGATGCCATTTGATTTGTCCCAGCGTTTTATTGCCTCATGTATATACCCTTCAAGTTCAGATGTATCTATGTAACTTATCTCTATGAAATCCATCCCAACCAGTCTATCATTGTACCAAAACAAGATGAAGATTTTCATCGAAATTCGTGAAATCTCATGCTAATTCTACGTAGCAATAGTTCCTAAATAGCTCTGTGTACAACCATCTGATTATACATTCATGGAGATTTGAACCAAAATGGGACGTTCACGTTTCTTCCTTCCTATCCTCTTTGCGATTGGTGGAATCGCGATTACTATCTTTGCTATCTTTCAAGTAACGAGAGATCTCCCTCCAACTGGAATCTTCTCGTTTATTCAGGGAACACTGTACACTGACATTATCGTTGTTCTTGGTGCAGCTATTCCCGTCATTTTATTGGAGTATTTCGTCATTGCTATACCTTTTGCCATGTTATTTCTAATTGGAAATAGTTTCATCAAAGCAGCTGCTTACGAGACCAATATTATGAAAATCGGAGAGAGTTTTGGTGGCATTCGTATGATTCGCAGAGCCGCTGCACCAGCGCTCTTCAGTGTGAGTACTGCTGGAGTTGTAAGTGGTTTCTTTCGAGGACTTCTTGTCGTTGATCCAACCGACTTCACTCTTCTTAGTAGACTTAGTGCTACGCTCATGTCAAGTCTAGTAATTATGCCAATAGCTTTGGCACTTTTTATGCCTACTTGGATTTTGAACGATGCAGGAATTGTCAATCATCTTCGAAAGGGGCAATTAGACGTACGTCAATGTCCACACACTGAAGGAGTTGGTAGATTCTATAGTAGTATGCTAGGAGGATACTCCATCCTTGCATTTCCAATTGCTATGTTCTCTGAACATTTCTGGCAGCCATATGTAACGGGCACAGAAACTCCAGAACTTATCCCGATTCTGATTAGCCTAATTTGGATAATTGGGATTCCTCTAATGATCATGGCATTCATTGTTCCTGTGATAATGCTGAATGAATTGGCAGGAAAAAGAACCGGTGGTATTGTTCAAGGATTTCTACAACGAATGGGTGCTGATATAGTCGAGAAACCACATATTTCGAGAGTTGCTATCAAGAAACCTTCAGAGGATGGAACTGAAGAAGGATAACCTAAATCCCGCAAAATACCAGTACGGAGTGGTCATTGAGACCACTCCTCGAGTTTTCATCTTTTCTTAATGAGTATAATAGCTATAACAAGCACAATACCTACTCCACCTACAATCGCTCCTGGAATAAGAAACTGCATGATGTCTTGTCCCTGTATTGTTTCAGGAATTTCCTCTAAAACCGTGAACTGCACAACATCAGTAAATTCAGCATAATTCATGAAACAATCCCAGACCATCAAATCAACAGTATAATTCCCAACCTCTAAGTATTCAATCGCACATTGGAATTGATTTTCGATCGATGTTTCATTCAGTTCCAAATGTGTTGTATGAGTGGCAGGTCTTCCACCGGTTATATTTAGCTTGTAAATTTTGCAGGTCACAATATAGATAGAGGTCTCATCTTCTAATGTGGTGGTCAAGACTGGATTTGTATCCACATCTGTAGGCGATGGGTTAATTGATACACTTGTTAATGTGGGTGAGTTTGATTCATAGAATCCTACTGCGGCAGCAATTGCATTACATGTTTCATCTCGATAGAAATTACTTCTTACACTTGTGATGATATTTCCATCAGTGATAGGTGGTGATGACTCGAAGAACGTAGCTCCAGCTCCTTCGTATTCTGCTTGATAGTCGAGATGCCCTGTAACATTCTTACCATCAATAACATCTGCAGTTGCTAAAACACGAACTGCACGACACCAAGCAGTGACCACTAGATTTTGAGACACTGCATCACGAATCAAATTCAGAGCACTATCATTGTTCAGGAGTGACGCATGAGCCTCACCAGGTATTATAGTTAGGATATCATATTCAGTCACATCACTAATCTCGGTTAGTAAGATATCAACAGTTAATTCATAGTTATCTGCATAGTCACAACTTGTCAATGTTTCATTGAGAGCTGTAGTTGTAACATCCCATCCAAACCTCTCAAAGACCGTTCTGATTGGACCATAATTCAATCCAAAATCAAAGTCCATGACAAAGAGAATTTTTATCGGCTCTTCCTGGGTGCTTGCTTCAGCAAGAAGTGGAGCATTCACTCCAATACTGATAGATAATGTAAGAAGAAAGCAAATTCCAAATATCAAATTGCGATGATGTTTGTGATTAACATGTGATATAATCATCATACTTCCACCATGTTATGTCCCTCTGAAAAATTGCCTAATATGGTGTGATTGGCGCAAGTTTCCCAATGCATTATTTTATAAGAAAATAACTATTGTTAATAATAAGAAGTGTGTCAATTTATGCCTGAAATAATCAATGAAGAAATCCGTCAGACAACTCTTGTCAGAGCAGAACCTGAAGCAGTCTATGATGGAATAGCTAGTGCTGAAGGACTCAATGCTTGGTTTACACACAATTCAGAATTGGATCCTACTCCTGGCGGAAAATTCGTATTTCGTTGGAAAGATTGGGGCCCAAATAAATACACCCAAGAGTCTCCTGCCAAGGTCGTAGAGGCTAAGAGACCAGAGAAATTCGTCTTCCAGTGGGCTGCTGATAATCCGTCGTATGTTACAACCATCGAAATGATTTTTGAGAAAGTCGAGGAAGGTACCGTAATTCATCTTCGCGAGTATGGATACCACAACACCTCAAGTGGGAGAGCTGCTATGCTTGAATGTGCAGCTGGTTGGGGAGAAGCATTGACCCTCTTAAAATTCTATGTCGAACATAATCTCAAGTACTGATAGTTATCGCCATACTACTCCGTATTTCTTCTTGAAATTCTCTGCTTTCTCACGAAAACCATACTTGATCCAAGCGTTATACGCTGTATCATAGGTTTCACGAGCTAGCTTTAGATATCTTTCATTGTCCACTCTTTTGCTAGTATGGATAAGTATCTCAATTAACGGACCAGCCATCATAGCTACTTCATAGTCATACTTGGAAGAATCCTGAATTACAATTCTGTTCAATACGATTATTTTCTTCGTCATCTTTTCAAGTTCAATATCATTAACAATATCAAGAACAAGCGATGAATGATATGTTGTTGTTATGATGTCATCTCGACAGATGACTCCTTTTGACACAAACCACTCTTGAATATCCAATAAGATCTCGACACAACTCTTGAGAATGGTCTTTCGCTCTTCCCCTTGTAAAATCTGTGAAGCTACTGAAGACAATGCTGACATTGTATTCCCAAAATGGGTTGCATAAATATCCGGCTTAGTAATCTGCACCGCATCTACTGTATTAATATCAAGTAGTCTCATAGCGAGATAGACCATTCTGATCTCGATGTCGGGTAAAGTGGTCGACCTTGCAAGCACTGGACATAGTGCATTTGCTACAACAAAAAGTGAGAAACGGACTCTCGATTTTGGCCATTCTAAGTCGATGACTTTGAAGATGTCAGATATGAATTCTATCGTTTGGTCCAAATGATTTTGGCGTATATCCCCGGTGGTTAAGAAATAGTACTCTGCTTGTGCAACACTCATACTCTGAAAGACACTATCAAGTGTATATGCAAAGAGTGGTACATCTGCTATCATCAGACCTCTGAAGTAATCTTTGTAGAGTAAAAGTACTTCCTCAAGAATCTCTCTTCGTTCACCAATTGTAAGTACTGGTGACTCAGCAAGTGCTGTCAACACAGCAATATAGTTCTGAAGTTTGAGTGAAGCTGATATCCCTATCTCTATACCCTTTCCCTCTTTCTTCAATTCCCATAAGAGATCGGAATCTACTACCCAATTGACGTTACCTAGAATGCTTGTGATGTTAGACTTGTAAATTCCAAGTTCATCACGAAATCCATCATAACTGGTAATGGAATAGAGCTTCTCAAACAGTTTACCTCTTTCTTCCATTGCCTCTATGAAGGAACAGACTATTTCTGATTTATCTCTATAAAATTTCACTATATCTTTCGCAAATTTTGGAAAGTCCAAGACTCGAGCGTCTAGAAATAGAAATCCTAACAATAGATGTTCTGTATCCTCTTTGAATTGAAATCTTTTGATTGCATCCCGGAAAGAACGTGAATAATCCGCAGGTATTCTTGCTCCTGAAATAAATCCAACAAGTGTTCTTGCTAAATCACAGAAGGGATAATCATCCGGGAGTTGTGCTGCTTTATCTATCAATTCTGCTAATGGTGGTGATACTGATTTAGTCATTGAGTGCGTTAGAGCTCCCATCTTTATACTGAAGACATTAGCAATCGGTTCATCAATATTCATTGCAATGGCACACGCTCGATCAAATTCTCCTTGAAGTGCGCAGACGAGAGCATCATCAAGAGAGCCATTTGCATCTCCCCTTAACTCATTCCATCGCTGTATCGGTTCCTTTCTATCAAGAAGTACTTCTACATCATGAATCACTTTCGAGAGATTGTTATCTGTTTTCATGGCTTTAACAATAGGTTCCCAGACCATTGCTAATGTTTCAGGAAAACCTACTTCGATATGGTCCCTCATGTAGGTCCCAACTATCTCTTCCACAATGAGCACATGTCTGTCATTGACGAGACCATCTGCTAGTTCTATTTCTGATTCGTCAATAGCATCAGAAATCACTCGCAATAAACTGTCCATGTAATCTTCTGCTTTGCTGACTAGAGCGACTATTGTGTACCCTTTTTTTGATTCAGTGACAATCAATGTATTATCTTGGAAACCTAGTTTTCTAACCTCGCCGCTACCCATGACATTGCTTAGTGCTTTTGCAGCTTCAATAAGTGGTCCAAGAATTAACTCTCCTTCAGAATCCATAGAACTCTTGATCTTGATGGGGACGCCACCTTGAGTAAGAACACCAATCAATCGTATCATATGGGCACGCCTCAGCGTTCTACCTATGTAAATTCTCGGAGAAAAGGATTCCGTGTATTGGCATGATTATTCTTTTGGAGTTCTTTTGTTCACATAATAAAAAATCACAATTGAGAGAATGATGACTGATACACTCATTCCAAGAGAAAGCATACCAAGTACATCTGGGCTAGGCCTTATTTGAATCGTAATCGAACTTACATTTACAACCAATCGTATCATCCGTTCTTCATCAGCTTCTGTAATCTCCTGCCACCTCTCTCCAGTGTTTCTATCGGTGTACGATATTGTATAGTCCTTTCCCTCAATAAGAACAAAATCTCCGTTCTCGACTTCAATAGAAACTGGCCCTGTTGTATTCAATAGCAACATGATCTCTGATTGATCGTATCTTTCAACTGTCGATTCCCATGAATGATTGCTTTCTAATCGAATCCCAACTTCAGTAACAGTCCCAGTACCGTAAACCGTTGCTAGTGTTGTTGCGTATTCATATGTTCCAAGGGCATCAAGATTGTATAATGATTCGTTTGTATCCGCGTTCTGATTCACTATTCTTACATTTCCAAATAGAAGATTGCTAGATAAGATTGCAACAACAGTCCCACCAGCTGCGGGGTCAAAATTTCGTCCATCCTTGAAACCAAATGGAGGCGGATACATCCCCTCAGGTCTATGAAATAGACTGAAACTTATCCTTTCATTCTCATCAAATTGAGGTTCAGAAGATAGAACATACCAGTTGGAGGTTTCAATGAATTTCACAGAATCATTTCGGTAGAGTGAGAATAGTAATAATGCATCCCAGGTCCAGTCATACTGTTTATGATTTGGCCCAGTTTCATCTACATCATTAACAAGTATCCCCTCAGAGAATTCCCATGGGCAGAATCCCGAATAGCTTTGATTGATAGCTTCAGTATATGCTCGCAAAAGGACACCACTATTGATCTCTCTTGAGTAATTATATAGTTGAGATGATGCAATCTCTGTTATCACACCAGACTTATGGTAAATTCCTGGCTGATGAAGTGAGATGTTATCTGAGTAGAGAGATAGTGCGATGTAATCTGTTGTAACTGGTAATCTTTCATCGTAATTAAGCGGAATCAGACCAGTGGATTCCCACTCAGCATCGAAATCTGCAGGCCAACCATCACTTATTGTTACAAAGTGAACATCATCTACGGCTCTGATATCATCTGCGACTGTCTCAAAGAAGTCAAAGAGGATTGTAGAGTCAATGGTTAGACCAAATCCTGTTGTTGCATTTGATAGATATTCTGTAAATCTTGAGAAACCTCCAACAAGTTCCCATGTATGAATTACATCATTCATTCTATAGTACTCAGCAAAATTAGTCATTGCTTGACCAAGATTAGTTAATGCAGATGGATCTAATCCTGTGGTTTCATTGAATATTCGAAAGTATTGTATGAGTGATGGGTAATCTGTATATGACCATAGAGGTCCTAGAAATGAAACAGTTAGAATCATACCTCTATTCTCTATTTCTTGTAGGAATGAACTAAATGTTGCAAGAACTGTTGCATTCAGCCCCATGCTACCAAACTCTTCATGCCAATCCAAGAACTGGAAGATCAAAGCAGAAATTCTAACATGGCGCACTCCCATTGTTTGTAGCGAATTCAAATCTTCCCTGAGGATATTGATATCAAATCCAAGCTTGAACCAATATGGTACAAGTCCTTCCGATGTACTGGTATAGCAAGCCATGTTAATACCGCGTAATAGACGATCCGATTCAGCAAGAGGGGCAACTGCAGGTCTTGGTCCATGATTGTCTGGAATCCCTGAAAGATTGGCTTGCTCATGATATGTTGCTCCTATCTGCATCGTACAAAAAACTGGAGTCAATCCAATTAGCCATAGGATTGAAACCACATAGACGAAAGAAACTGAACAAACTGCGAGTGATGAAATCCGAATACGCAACTCTTCCAAGTGGTCTAATCCTCCAACTACTTACCTGAAATCATTGGGAGTTAATAGTTTTGACTGGCGCGATAACAAATCAATACGGGAATCTTAAATATTGCAATTGAAATTGTAAAATCACTCTCAGAATACGAAGGAAAACACAATGTGCGAATGGTGCTTCAAACACGGTGATGGCGGCAAGTGGTACAATAATGCACGACTCTATAGAAACGAGTTAGCTGATGAGTACAATGCCAGAGAATACCTTGATGAACAATGGAAAAACATGGAAACCCTCTTCATTCGAAAGATAATGGGATTCAATTCAATAGGCTTAGGATACAAGATGAAGATGCCTATTATTGGTAGAGTGATTCGAAAGGTAGTAGAGGGACAAATTCATAGTGAGAAGAAGAACAGAAATCCTGTTCGAGCTGATGGTCATTTTGGCCAAGTGTTACCACTAGAAGATGCTCAACACATTATTGGTAATCTTGCTGCTGAACCCATTATCAAGAACTACTGTGTCTGTAGATGGATGCAACGTGGAGTGAAGGATGCAGTTTGTATCAATTTTGGGCAATTATCAGAGGTCATTGAAAAACACGTTCGGTACATTCCAGAGAATGTTAAGTATAGACTTGATCGAGAGGAGGCAATCGAAGCGCTTCAGGAACAGAATGAGAAGGGATATGTTGCCTCGGTCTGGTTCCAACCAGTCCCATACATCAATGCAATCTGTTCTTGTGAGACTCCAGAATGCGGTGGTCTTAGGCTCAGAAATGACTTTGATCTAAAGACAGTCTACAAGGGTGAATATGTAATTGATATTAATATTGACAATTGCCAAGGATGTAAATCCTGCGTGAAGATGTGTCAATTCAATGCCTTACGGTATCTTCCTTCAGTCAAACGAGTCATTGTCGATTTGGACAAGTGTTTTGGATGTGGCGTCTGTCGACATGCCTGTAATCATGATGCTCTCAAACTAGTCCCAAGGGAAGAAATTCCTGGAATGGCTGGAAAATACTAGGTGATCAAAAATGGTAAAGAAAACAAAAATCACTATTGATCATTCTAAATGTCACTCTGGTGCAAGTACCGATCCTCGAGATTGCAGAAAGTGCTTATTCGTTTGTGACCCGGCAGTATTGTTAATGCATCCTACTCTGGAAGAACATCCAGACCCACATAATCCTGAGATTTGGAGAATTGATGCTATTTGGCTCTCAAAATGCACAGGATGTATGAAATGTGTGAACATCTGTCCTGAGCAAGCAATCACTGTTGATCCTGGTGTCACACTCTATGAGATGAAGGCACGTTAAGTGTGGTTATTGGTCGCGTCTGAATAATAGTGAGAGTGCCATCCTGCCGAATACACCACTCAATATCTTGTGGCAACTCCATACCACTTTCGATTTTCATCCCGACCTCCGCTAGAGCAAATAGAGTCTTCTCGTCCAATGAGAACTTCTGCCTCTTCTCTTGTGGAGTGTCTATTAGGGGTGACTTTAGTTCTGAGGTGAGCTTTTTCTCTCCAAGGTTTCTTTGAATTACTCCAAGTGGATTTTTTGTTAGAATGTATGTATCAGGAATTATGCCTCCTGAAACAAGTGCATCACCAAGTCCCCATGTTGAATTTATCAACATCTCTTCAGTGTTATTTGTGACCACATTGGCTGTAAACATCACGCCTGAAACCTCTGCGGGTATCATCTCTTGAATCAGTACTGCCATTTTCACTTGTGTAAATGAAATGCCTTTTGTCTTCAGATAGACAAGTGCCCGTTCCGAAAAAGCTGATTTCCAAACTTTCTTCACAGATTCTACAATATCAGGTAGCTCCTCCACACAGAGGTAGCTTTCAGCTTGTCCTGCAAACGAAATATCGTTACGGTCTTCAATGGTTGCAGAGGATCGAACAGCAAATCCGAATTCAGATTTTCCGAGATGATTAAGATTCTTATCTATCTCGGAAACCACGTTTTGTGGTATCACATAGTCAGCGATGACCTCCTGTATCTTCCCAGATATCTCTAGAATCTCTTCAAAATCATCAGAAGCATCTGCATCTCTCAGAAATGATTTAATCTTTTGATTCTCTGCGAGCATTTTGACAAAGACATCACTGGTGATGGAAAATCCTCTAGGTACTCGAAATCCAAGTTGCATCAACTTTGCGAGGTTGACAGCTTTACCACCGTGAATCTCAACATTATCAGGATGGATGTCCTTCATCGAATGGATGAGTTGCATGTTCAATCACTCCATTACAAAAAGTGCTCCTTCAGTCCCCTCACATGGTTCAATCTTTGCCTGTTTTCTATCTAATACACTTGGATTTTCAATCTTTGTTCCCATTAAAGCTGGTATCTCGAATTCTCTAGTTACAATGGCAAGATGAGAACCTAAAGCACCTGTTACACAGACCACTCCCGCTAGTTTTGATAGAATTGGAGCAAGGAATGTCGTTCCTCCATCATTTACAAGGACAATCTTTCCCTCAGCTCCCTCCTTTAGAAGTTGAATCACTTCCCTCATTGTAGTAATGTACCTTAGCTCTCCCTCAGCTTCTAATTTGAGTGAAATCAATCCACGTGCAATTTCTTTCAATATTGCATCCATCCATTGGCCTTTGCGTGAAATGCTAAACTCGTAATAAGGTTCCCGCATTTCTGAAACCCTTAATACTCACTCTTTCGTGGTGCTTGATTCATATCTACTCAAATTCTAGGAGCTACTATAATGGAAATTGGCAAAACAAACAAGATGATTCAGCACATCTCCAATACATTCTCAGATATATTGGCTGAACGAGGGCTTCTTGAGTCTGAAATCTTTCCAACAAATGAATACATCTCGATATCATGCTATCATACCTACGATCATCTCTATGATGTGATGAAAGAGGTCTGGTCTAAAATCACTCCAGAAGAACTAGCAAAGAAGAGTAAAACACTTCTCTCAGAGGTTCATGCTCTCTCTATCACATACCTTTGGCTCTATTATTCTCTAGGAAGGATGGGTATAGTCTTTGAGAAATGCGAAAGTGATCCAAGTAAAGAGGATGCAGAAAAGCGGAATCAGTGGAAATGGATGCTTGACCAGTGGTATAACTTAGGAACTAACTACTTCAACACTGGTGAACCAACTGTTGCAAAATCCGGTGGAAAGAATCTAGCGTTTGGAGAGGACACGCTGACATGGTTGAAAGACAATCTTGAACCAGTGGATACAGATCAGGTCAAGAAGATACGTCGTAGTCTTGGACAGATTGAGCTCTATGCCTTTATGGATGAGTGTGAGGCTCGTGCCAAGTTGATTGACCATGGCCCCTATCCAGTTTCTGAAGATGAAATACTAGTAGCTACAGAATTTACACGACTACACGATGGAAAGAGTGACCTCTGGCTTCCATGGTCAGATACAGAGGCGAAATTGCCCTCCGATAAGTTGGGGGTGGCTATGACAATTAAGGGGGCAACTGCCACCTTCAACGACATTGGTACGATGACGATTGAACCTGGTGACTATTCTAATCTTGTTACTAGTGTTGCAGCATATACAGAAAGAGGTAACAAAATAGTTCCCCTAGGTATTGATGAGCTTCCCGCATATTCAGAAGCCGCAGAAACAGCTCTCTCTGAACTCTATATGAAATTTGCAGAGTGGGATAAGAAGCAGCTTATGATTGCAGGTGCGGTTGCATACTGGAGAGGATTTGCTCGATATACAGATAGAGTTGGAATTACTGATAAGATCGATTGGAATATCTCACAGTCTATTATTGATGAGTATGTTCCATTCTTTATGGAGAATGATGCAGATCCAGCGTTCATCCGATTCGGAAGATTCGACGACGAGATGGAAGAGGACCCAACACTCTACCTTCTGCCAGAGTGATGGTGATGAAGATGAAGAAATCTCCAGAAGTTCTTGAATCTGATGAGTATGCACATACTCCTAATGAAGAACCAACTTGGCGTGAGAGTTACTATTTCAATTGGGTAGACATTGATACAGGAATCTCTGGATTCTCAACAATTGGTTTACTTCCGAATATCCAGAAACGGGAGTTTGTTTTTGCATTGTTTCATGGACTTGAGCGTGAAGTGTATTTCAAAGAGCCTGAAGGAGTATTCTCAGAAGTGTTCTCAGAATCCCTGACTGATGGAACCCTCACTTTCAAAATTATTGAGCCATTAAAGGAGTGGCAGATTGTTTACACTGGGGAGCGGCTAGAGGCTGTCATTCACTGGCCAGCCAGATTTCCAGCCTATGATTTTGGTGGTGGAAGTGGGACTTCTTGGACTGGGCATTTCGAGCAATCAGGAGTTCCACATGGCACAATTGAGTTTCCAGATGGGAAAATCGTACATATCAAGGGATATGGAGAACGCGACAAGAGTTGGGGGTCGCGTGACTGGCATATTGAGAATTGGTTTGCACTTCATGCTCAGTTTGATGATATCTCAATAGGTCTACGACGTGATGAAGTCAGAGGGAAAGCACATCCCTCCGGTGGTATAAGTACCATAGATAATCATGAACCAATAAAGAAGATAGAAGTTGCAACAGAGACTCATCCCGAGTTTGACATACCTGTAGGGGCTAAGACTCGAATTGAAGGGATAGATGGATCTATTTACAATATAAGATCAAAATTAATCAATCCTAAGAGTTTTGTTCGCTTCGAGCGAAAGTTTTCTGGTGGATCCACCGAATTGTACGAGGGTATGGCTATTCATACTTGCAAAGAACTTGATGGAACTGGTACAGGACTTATTGAATGGCTCTATACTCATTCAAAAAAGAAGTAGGTACGGGTTGTTTAGACCCGTAACCATTTTCTAAACTTACCCTCTAAAGGAAAGAATTGAAGCAAGAAGCCATGCACATAGTAAAGCGTTAAGCATTGCTCCAAACCAACGATTACCAGTCACTCGATATCCGAACATGGTGATTACAGTACATATTGCGAACCATGGGGTGAAAGCGTAGAAGAATAACCACGAGTATCCAATAATCCCTGGGACTAAAGGTGCTCCTGCTAAATATCCACCAATGAACTCGAATCCAATAAGAATCAAGTATGGGATAGTCTTAATGAAGACCGCCTTGGTTGTGATATTCAACTGACTCTTGAACCATGTTCCAGAACTCTTCTGAAGCATCGGACCTGTAAACCAAGCTCCTTCCACTACAAAGTAGATCAAGAATACTACAAAATACAATGGCATGATAGTTGCTTGTGGTAGGGTGAGATCATGTAATCCAGGTAGGAAACAACGTAAGTCTAGTGCAAATCCAAGATCAACAATGAGAGTTAGAAAATATAACCAAGCAAATACAACTACAGATAATGAGAGTGCGGTCAACCACGTCAATGTGGGACTACCCTTTCCCACACTGAACAGTCCTCTTATGGATTGTCCAGAACCTTCTGTTTGACCTCTCTTCTTGAAACGTAGTATAAAGAAGAGGAAAAGTAAGGCAATAAGTCCACTTCCAACCATCCACATCATAACTGGTATTCCATTATATTGTGGGAATGGAATGAAAATCGATAGGATATTTCCAATTAGTAGAAATGGGAAGAATGTTCCCGCACCAATCAATGCATACATTGTCCCCATTGTCAATAATGACTTTGTTCCTTCTGCATGTTTATCATTGTAAACCCCTTTTAGAACATCAAAGACTGGCAAATCTATGAGAATGAACACCATTGGGAAGATGGTGAGTAAAGCTCCCATGAGACCCATGAGTCCACCAGCTAACCAGAGGGGATAGAAGATACTTGTACTGGATATCCAATGTTCATCTTCAAATCCTCCCTTCAGACTATTCTTCATCCACTCGACGCTTTCGCTGACTATGACAGGGTCAATTGTTTCAAAAAGGTGATTTGTACTTGGAAAGATTGCTCTTCTTGCAGTGTTATTTGTAAAATCACCATAGGTCGTTTCTGGTACCACACCTGTTACATTGAAGTAAGGATCGAGTAGTGTGTAGTTGTGGGGATAACTTGAGAGTGAATCAAAATTTCCAGTAGCCACAAGGGTATTTGGAATATAGGGTGGGCTAGACCAAAAACCAGATCCAACAAGAACCAGAGCTCTCACATAGACACTAGACTCATCAATGGCATTCCATGCAATCCCTCCTCCCATGCTATGCCCTATTAATCCAATCTGAGCGCTATCAACATAATCCAGACCAGCTATGTAGTCTAATGCGGCTGTGCCGCTACCTGTGCCTGCCTCAGAGTTACCATGTCCATTAGCATCAATTGTAAGAACCACAAATCCGCGCATTGCCAGTTCAATACCAAACGCCATCAACCACTCTTTATTTTGAAGCGATCCGTGGATTACAACAACTCCAGGAAGAGGATTAGAATCAGTTGCATATGTTGGACGTTGCAATGTACTGTGAATTAATGATCCATCAGCTGCCTGAAAGTCAACCTCACTTACGTTGACATTTCCAAAACCGCTCTGAGTGACCGTTGCCATAGTCACACCAGCGAACATGATAAGCAAACCGAGAATCAGTACTACATATCTTTGTCTCATAGTAGCATCTCTCCTAATTTGATGAAGAAGATGCGATACCTTTCAGTCTTTTATTTCCCTCTATATTTGGTAAATTAGCAATATCCATATCAGTATTTGATATCTCGGAAGAATAATGCCAGACTGGGAGAATATCTTTACAGAGAAAGGGTATGTCTTCATCGATCCTCACCCAGACATTTCCCGACTCATCACAAAGTTTCATGATGCAGGAGTAAACAGAATCCTCGATTTGGGGTGTGGGACCGGTAGACATTTGATCAGTCTACTTAGGGCGGGATTTGCAGTAGCCGGTTTTGATTCTTCTAAGACTGCACTTGAGCTGACCAAACAATGGTTGGATGAAGAGAATCTTGATGCACCTCTTCATCAAGGTAGAATGGAGGAATCACTCCCTTATGGTGATGGTTTCTTTGATGCAATTATCTCCATTCAGGTGATACATCATAATTTCATGACTGAGATTATTTCTACTTTAAACGAAATCGAACGTGTTCTCAGGGCTGGGGGCTATCTCTTCATTACAGTACCTACTCTTGGTCCCAAACCAGAAAACCCGGAAGATGATTGGAAACTCGATTGGGTTGAGGATGGCACATACATTCCTCAATGTGGTCCTGAGAGCGGAATTCCTCATCATTATTTCTCCGAAGATGAATTACGTAATGTCCTCAAAAAATTCCAGATTCTAGAGATGTATGTTGATGATACAGACCATCGATGTGTTCTTGCAATCAAGAAATCTAAATCAGGTCATCTAGACCAAATGTTGGAAAGATAAGCTTCTTGACCTTGTTAATTGATTCATCGACAGCCCGTCGAATATTTGGATACTGTTCATACGGCATTCTGAAGGGTCTACTTGTCCATCCACCTCGCTTGACCTGCAAACCATGGCTCTGACACAGTCTAATCCATTCTGCCGGAATTATAGGTGGTAATGCTATATCTGCTATATCTGCAAGCAATATGGTCCATATTTTTGCAGCAGCAACAGCATTGTACCCTCCTCCGCCGACCACAACCAACTTCCTTGTTCCTAAGTGAACTAGTTGTCTAACAGTTTTAGATAATCGTTGATAGGTGTCGTAGGTCAGCATTAGGTCAGTTAATGGATCATTCATGTATGCGTCAGCACCTACTTCCCAGAATACAAAATCTGGTTTGTAGGCTAACCAAATCGGTACTACCACATCTTCGAAGGCTCTCCACCATTCTACATCGTCTGCTAATGGTGGCAGAGGAATATTGACTGAGTAACCTTTTCCTTCACCAATTCCTACTTCTTCAGGCCTGCCCGTTCCAGGAAAGAATCCCATACTAAGTTCATGAATTGAAATGGTCAAGACATTAGGGTCATCGTAGAATGCAGCTTGAGTTCCATCTCCATGATGTGCATCTGTATCTAAGTATAGTATTTTTTTGCCTGGATATTTCTCTTTATACTTCTTTATTGCGATTACACAGTCATTGTAGTAACAAAAACCTGCAGCCTGACTTTCTGTAGCGTGATGAAGGCCTCCAAAAAATGATACGGCATCTTCGAATTCTCCATCAGCCACTCCCATTACTGCATCTATTGTAGCTCCCACAATATAGCTCGCGTATTTATCTACACCTGGAAAAACAGGACATTCATTTGTATCTAGACCAAATCTAGCAGAAAATGCAGTACCAGTATTTCCGAACAGTTCCAAGGTCTCTATGTATGCTGGATCATGATATAGAAGAAGCTCATCACGGGTAGCTAATCGCATTGGTTGGATTGAAATTCTTGGGCTTTCCAACAATCCTGACATAACTGGTAGTCCCCATGTGACTTCCAGACGGGCACGATTCCAAAATGGATTAGCTTCAGCTCTCATTCTACCTAATTCATCAATTCCGTCAAGTTTGAGAATTGATTCTGGATCGAATAGAGCAGTCAACTCTGACAACTGTGTTCCTCCATTTCGGGTTCGCCAAAGGTAATTGGCATAATGTTACTCTTATGTCTGCTGGCGATATACCATATTGCTGGTTCGAAAGGCTCATTATCACTCCTTCCAATCAATGGATATCATGAATAAATTTGATTTACTAAAAGAGACCTTCCTAGGAAATCTTCAGGAAAGAATCCCTATCTCTCTTTGGAAACACCACCCAGAATTAGATAGAAAACCTGAGGGTCTTGCAGAAGCTGAGATTGAATTTCATAAGAAGTTAGACCATGACCTACTCAAAATATCATTCTTTGGTCATTATCCCTGCATAGATTTTGGTTGCACAGCTGAATATGATGGTGCAATTACAGGTTCCACCTCTACAACATCATTTCCTATACATGATATCTCAGGATGGGAAGTATTGGAACCTGTTGATGTAAATGCGGGAGAATTTGGCAACCAGATTCGCGCCGTAGAACTCATCAAAGAATACGCTCATGAAAAAGTTCCCACTATGGCAACTATATTCGACGCTCCAATGGTTGCAGATAGGCTATGCGGACGTGAACTTGTAAAATTTCTTGATGAAAGTCCAGAGATTGTAGATAGTGCACTTGATCTAATTACTGATGTCATGATTGATTTTGCACGAGCAACACTTGAAGCTGGAGCAGACGGGCTCTTCATTGCCTCTCAACACTCTACATATTCTTCCATCTCTGATGAATACTACAAGAATTACATCTATCCTTTTGATTTGAAATTAATATCTCGCCTGCATAGAAAATCAAAGTTTATCATTATGCATCTCCATGCTCGAGAGGAAAATGAGGAAATCAGGTTCAAGACAATATCTCATACTCCTGGTGTAAATGGAGTCAATTGGGAAGACCAAAGCTCCGCTTTATCTTTAGCAGAAGGGAAGAAACAGTCTCGTGTTGCAGTACTTGGTGGAATTGATCATAATGGAATCTTACGGGCAGGTACTCCTGATGATGCAAAGAACCAAGTCATGAAGGCTGTTGAAGAAGCAGGGCTCAAACGGCTCATTGTAGCTCCTGGATGTGTTGTTACTGTTGATACACCGCCTGAAAATTTGATAGCAATTAGAGATGCAGTTCGAAGTATCGATCCCTACGAGGAGGAGTAAGCATTCCATGACAAGGAATTCTGAGGTCGCTACAGTTCTGAAAGAGATTGGTCTCTTATTACAGGTAGAAGGGAAGGACAAATTCAAGTTTCTAGCATATCTCAGAGGTGTTCGGTCTATCACTTCTCTTGGAGAAGATATCACTTCAGTCAAAGAACGCGGTGAATTGACTACGATTCCAGGCATTGGAAAAGGATTGGCAGAGGTCATTAATGATTATCTTGAAACTGGTGAAGTACCACTTCTCAAGGAACTTAGAACACGTGTTCCAGTAAAAGTGCTGGAACTAGATGCAATTCCTGGAGTAGGTCCAAAGACAATCCAATTAGTCTATGAGAAACTAGGAATCACGGATCTCGAGGGACTCGAACGAGCGGCTCTTGAAGGAAAGCTCTCAGGATTACCCGGTCTTGGAAAGAAAACAGAAGAGCAGATACTCTCGGGTATTGGTCTTGTTAAGACTGGTTTGGATAGAACACTTCTTGCTGAAGCACTTGAAATTGCGAGTGGAATCAAAACCGAATTAGAGAAAATACGTGGAGTCAGAAGATTAGAACTCGCAGGTTCTGCTCGTCGTCGAAGAGAGACCATCGGAGACCTAGATATCCTTGTTGACGCATCTGATTCCAAACTTGTTATGGATACTTTTGTTAGCCATCATGATGTTTCTAGCATCACGGCCCATGGCGATACAAAATCCTCGGTACGATTGACAGGTGGTCTTCAAGTTGACCTTCGTGTATTGCCTGCAGATAGTTTTGGAGCTGGTCTGCAATACTTCACCGGAAGTGTTGACCACAATGTCCACCTACGTTCTATTGCCAAAAAGAAAGGTCTGGTCCTCAACGAATATGGTCTCTTCAAGGATGATGAGAAGGTCGCTGGTGAAGATGAGGTTGGAATCTACAAAGCCCTGGATTTACCACTGATAGAACCTGAATTACGTGAGGACTCTGGAGAGATTGAGGCTGCTCAGAAAGGAGAATTGCCGGAATTAATTGAACTTGATGACATAAGAGGAGACCTTCACAGCCATACTGACCAGTCTGATGGAAGAAATACATTTGAAGAGATGCTTAATGCAGCTCAGGAGAAGGGCTACGAGTACTATTGCGTATCCGATCACACACAGAGTCTGACCATCGCAAATGGACTTGATGAAGAACGACTTCTGAAGCGCATTGAAGAGATTGATGATTTGAATGCATCTGGTAAGTGGAAGATGAAGATTCTCAAAGGTGCTGAGGTTGATATTCTTGGAAAAGGTGAATTAGATATTCTTGATGATGTTCTTGCCCAGCTTGATGTTGTAACAATATCTGTTCATAGTCGCATGAAAGAGGACCGTATGACGATGACTGCTCGGGTATGTCATGCACTTGAGAATAACCACGTGCACATTCTCGGTCATCCTACTGGACGACTTATTTCAAAGCGGAAAGAATTCGAAATTGACCTAGACGCTGTATTTGAGACCGCAGCAAAACACAATATAGTGATGGAACTCAATGCGCATCCAAAACGGCTTGATCTGAATGCTGGCAATCTCAGGGCTGCAAACCGTGCTGGATTAAAAATCTCAGTGAATACAGATGCACACGCTATCCCTGAGCTTGATAACATGCAATTTGGTATCTATGAAGCGCGGCGTGGGTGGTTAGAAAAAGAGGATGTTATCAATACCTATCCTCTGAAGAAAATGCTGAGTCTATTGAAGAAATAGAATGGTGCCGAGGACGAGATTCGAACTCGCGAACTCCTACAAGAGTGGATTTCCCAGCGGAGTAAGCCATTGGCTTTGCGATCTTGAGTCCACCGCCGTTGACCACTTGGCTACCTCGGCATGTCAGTGCTCAAGTGATGTCAGTTGGTATTTAGCACTTTTGGAACAATCTCCATGTAATCTAGGAGAATCTAAAAACTAAAACAGATGCAATTCACCTAAAGGTTTCGTGAGATGAAATAAAAAAAAAGAATCATCACATTTAGTGATGATATTCGTCCCTTGAAAGATATCGCCAGAGGAGTATAGTCATAAAAAAGAAGAAACTAATTTCTATGATTCCTGCTCCTGCTTCAAGAATTCCGTTGACAATTTGCGTCTTATTCGCCTTCTATACTCTAACTTTCTTTTTTCAAAATATAAAATGATTGTTATAGGAAATGTATAGACAGGCATCTATTCTTATTCAAGGTAAGGTTTCATATTCTCATAAAATTCAGCGATAATCTTGGACTTTGGGTCCTCATTTTCAAGAATAAAAAGTCGAATCTGCTGCCCAACTTTGATCTCCTTCACAATTCCCATATCCACAAGAGGTTGCATGACACGATGAATTGTAGAATGAGCTAACCCAGTTTCCTTTGCCACTCTACTCAGATTGAAGAAGTCCTTTGGTCGATCCAAAAAGTGTTGGACTACACGTGTCTGAGCTCGGGAAGCGAATACTTTCTCAAGTAGTTTCTTCAATTTGATTTCACCTCATTCATCATGAACGATTAGGGTACCAATCTTGGAGTCTCGAAAGACTGCAGCCAAGTTCTCAGGATTGCGACCATCAAAAATGACTGTTGGTATCTTTGAACGTTCTACAACTCTAATAGCTACAGGGTCGAACAATTTGTACTCTCCAGCTCTGGTACCACTTTCAGCGAGTACTTTTTTCAACTCACTGATTGTAATTGTATCATAGCGGGATGCGTCTGCTTCTTTTGGATCTCTGTCATAGACGCCATTTACATTTGTTGCATTGAATAACATCTCTGCTTTGATAGATTCTGCAGCAACGGCAGCCACTGCATTAGTAGACTGTCCTGGAACCAGACCGCCCATTAATACTACTTTCCCAATTTTGACTGCAACCTCTAATTCATCTAGAGTTTCGACAATCTTTGGGTACGCTACATCGCCAAGAGCTGCACAGAGCAATTCTGCGTTATTTCTTGCTAGTTTTATCCCTAACCAATCACATTGTGCTTCGCTTGCTCCTAATTCTCTAGCAGCAGAAATGAAGACTCTAGCTGGGATTCCACCGCCTACAACAATAACTAATGATTGCCCACCCTTTACCAAGGACTTGATAGAAGCAGCGTACTCTCTCAACCTATCGATGAGGATTTTTCCTTCCTTATCGTATAGGAGTGATCCTCCAATTTTCAACACTGCTCTCATATGGAGTCCTCTTAGATGCTTAGCATGTTCTGGTCTAATTCATTCTTAAAGAAGCTTTCTTGAATGGACCAGTTTGCCGAAATTTCGAATAGAAAATGACGTGGATTGCATCTTATCACGCGCCAAATGATTCAGCTTCACTTGCATGGGCAAAATTTCTTGACCAATAGCTAATCGGAATAGACCAAAGCTCTTTTAGGTCAAACACAAACAATGAGGTTGAGCGGCCAGTAAGTGCCGACCCTTGTTGACATCAAGGAGACTGATCCTTTTGTCGAAGCCAAAAATTACATCTAAACGTTGGAAGCCTGAAGCAGAGGCTGAATTACTTGAAACTTGGAAAAATGAGGACACATACAAATTCAATATGGACTCTGGTAAAGTAATCTATACTGTAGATACTCCACCACCATATCTGTCGGGACCAATGCATGTTGGGCAAGTGACTCATTATACCCAGATTGATACTATTGCACGGTATAAACGTATGAGAGGATTAGAGGTCAATTTTCCTCTAGGAATAGATCGTAATGGGCTTCCAGTAGAAACCAGAGTTGAGAAAGATCTCAATATCCATATGCATGAAACTCCACGAGCGGAGTTTCTGAAATTATGTAAGAAACGTCTTGATGAAGATGAAAAGATTGCAATTGGTGGATTCAAACGCTTAGGGATTGCTTTCAATACCTATGAAGATGAAGGAAGTTATCGTACAGATAGTCCAAGATATCGTGCAATAACGCAGGCTAGCTTCATTACAATCTGGAATCAGGGATTAGTCTATTCAGACGCTCGACCAAATAACTGGTGTTTTGATTGTGGTACAACTATTGCTGATGCAGAAGTAGAATACTCAGAACGCCCCACAACTCTCAACTATCTTCACTTCGAAGTAGATGGTTTAGAGCCAATTGAGATTGCTACTACTCGTCCTGAACTTCTCTGTGCATGTGGTGCTGTCTTTGTTCATCCTGATGATGAACGGTATACAAAATATCATGAAAAGACGGCAAAGGTTCCAATATTCAATCTTGAAGTACCAATCATTGCTAGTCCTACCGCTCAGATGGAATTCGGTTCTGGAGCTCTTATGGTCTGTAGTTATGGTGATCAGGCGGATGTTGTTGCATTCAGAGACCATGGACTTACACCGATTGCAGCTGTGGGACCAAACGGGAAAATGCTCGAAGCCGCAGGCAAATTCACTGGAATGAAAATTGCAGATGCCCGAAAAGCTATTGTGAATGAACTCAGAGAACAGAAAATTCTTTTCAAACAAGACCAATCCATGCAAAGAGTACCTCTCTGTTGGCGAAGTCATACTCCTATCGAATTCATCGCAATGGATGAATTCTACGTGAAGCAGGTGGAATTCATCGATGAACTACATAAGATAACAAAAGAAACTACGTTCTTTCCATCATTTCACAAGCAGATACTTATCGATTGGCTCAACAGAGTATCGGTAGACTGGCCTGTCAGTAGACGTCGTTACTATGGAACTGAGATTCCAGTCTGGTACTGTAAATCATGTGGAGCTGGACTTGTTCCTGAATTGACTGAGGTACCAAAATACTACCAACCTTGGAGAGAAGATCCACCATTTACCAAATGTTCAAAATGTGGTGCAGAAGACGGATTCAAGGGTGAAGAGAGGACATTCGATACTTGGATGGACTCATCCATTAGTGGCCTTCAAGCAATTGGGTATATGCGTAATGACAAGCTCTTCAAGAAAGGATTTGGGAATGTAATGAGACCCCAAGGAAAGGACATTGTGAGGACTTGGCTTTACTATTCCTTGTTACGGACATTACAATTGACCGGAAAACCAGCCTTCAAGGAAGTATGGGTATCTGGTCATGTAGTGGATGAAAATGGTGAGGCAATGAGTAAGTCAAAGGGAAACTCACCTCCTCCAATGCCTTTTGTAGAGAAGTATGGAGCTGATGCAATGCGTATATACGGAGCTTTTGAGGCTGGTCTTGGAAGCGATGTTCGCTTCTCAGAAGACCGACTCGCAGGAGTTTCTAAATTCATGACGAAGCTCTGGAATATCGCTAGATTCATTTCCATATTTCCAATACCCAAGGAAATTCCCTTCAAGAAACTGACTCCTGTAGATCAATGGATTTTGGCTGAAGCAAATGCTATGGTTGAAAGAATCATTCCTGAATGTGATCAGCTAGACTTCCACAAACCTGCAATTGAGATTCGTGGATTTACCTGGAACCTCTTTGCAGACCATATTATGGAGATGATCAAAGGTCGCGCATTCAATACAGACAATATGTTCTCCAAATCTGAAACCGAGTCTGCATGGTATACACTTCATGAGGTTCTGAAGATTATAACACGTGCTTTAGCTCCGATAACTCCATTCATCACAGATAGAATCTATCGTGAGCTCTATGACAAGAAGGGTGTTCACGGACATGACTATCCTGAGGTCAGAAAAGAGAGAAAATCACCGCTTACAGAGCACACTGAGCTTCTGGTCCAGACAAACTCTGCGTTTTGGAAATTCAAACGTGAGAATGGCATTTCATTAAGACAGGGTCTTTCTGAAGCATATGTGTCAGAAGATTTGAAGGAATGGGTAAAGGACCTTCAGGCAATGCATGGCATTGAAAAGATTAGTTTTGGTAAGCCAAAAGATGACAACTTCATAGAGGTGAAAATGCCCGAATATGAGGGTGTAATCTATATTCTTCCCCCTGCAGAAGAAATTGAATGATTGGGCTGAATTAATCAGCCCATCCTAATTTATTTCACAACAACTTCGTTTTCATGCTCAGTTGTACATTTCATACTATTCGAAACAAGACAGTATTTTCCTGCTAACTCCAAAGCTCTCTCAGCCTTGGAAACTAAATCTTCTGACTCGACTTCTACCTTCGTCTTTAGAAGCAATTTAGTGAACTGAAATCCTTTCTCGACTCTCTCAAGTGTTCCATGACCATTACACGAGAACGATTTGAACTCAAATCTCATCTTCTTTGTGAATGTAATGAACGTAGTCATGAAGCATGAGGTCGCAGCGGCCACAAAGAAATCTTCAGGAGAGATAATCCCTTCTGGACCATCGAATTCGGGTGGAGCTGAAACCTGAATTGTAGGTTTTCCTTCAACAGTAAGGTTTCCTACACGATCATGGGTCCAATCTACTTTTACTTGATATTCATGCATATCGTCACTCATCACTATCACTGTTTCAAGCATAAGTGAAGCTCTTGGAAAAGTATTTGGGTCTGTAAAATTCAGTGAACTATGACTTCAATGCTATGAGAAATTGGGCATTTCATACTGTTACCGACAAAACAATACTTGGCTGCAAGTTCTAAAGCGCGATCAATCTTCTGTCGTAGGTCTTCTGAGTCGATGACAACTCTAGCTCTCATCTCTATCTGTGTTATCTCATAGCTCCTATCTACCTTCTCTAATTTTCCAACTGAATCGCACTCAAATGATTTGAATGATATACGCATCTTCTCACAAAAATTCACGAATCCATTCATGTAACAAACTGTTGCAGAGGCAACAAAGAGATCTTCTGGCGAGTGGTATTTGAATCCAGGATCTCCTAAAGCGCCACCAGTCTTAATATCTGCCTTACCTTCCACAGTGAGGTTTCCACTCTTTCCACCTATCCATTCAAGTTTCACAGGAAAATATCTTGGTTCATCGCTCATTCTATCATTACATCCATCATGATTTTCTGACTTTGAATACCGCAAAGAAAGGAATTCTCCTCTCTCGGTCAAAGAATTGATCATCTGTAGTTGGTCGCGGCTCTTTGAAATCGACTACTGTTAGATTGTTGGAGTTGATTGCATTTAGATATGTAGTTAAGGTCCTATGGAAGAAGCTTATTGGTGCAGGAAACTTGTCACCACTTCTTGTTCTCCAATAATGTGTGTACTCTTTTTCGTCATAATAATTGTCAACCTTAAAGAATAGTCCTTCTCTTCTCTTTGTTTCTGGGTCCTTGTCTCCCATTTCCCATGACCCTGGTCCATAGAAATTGAAGGCTGGATGCACAATTGAGAACACAAGAATGCCTCCTTTCTTTAGCACACGATAGTATTCTCTCATTGCGTCATCAAGACAAGGGATGTTCAATAGAACTAGATTTGATAATACAATATCGAAGGTCTCATTCTGTATTGACTTGATATCACAGACATCCTCAACTCGAAATTCGATATCAAGTTCCTCATTAGATGTAATATTCTTGGAAGTAGCAATTAAGCGCGGAGATATATCTATGGCTATTACTTTGGCTCCCTTCTTAGCGTAATGTCTAGCCAAATATCCTTCACCACAACCAGCATCAAGGAAGTGTTTACCCTTGACATCTCCCAATAGTTTCTCTACACATGGATTGAGGATGGCTTTATGGTGTGGAGTTCCAACTCTTGCAATGAGATCTGTGAATGCTTCGGCATTCTCTTCCCACTGTTGCTGAATACGCTCTTCCATGGATTACTCACAAAGTCTTCTACTTCTGAATCTTCCGAAAATCGATTCTATATCTTCTCCCACACTTTCTTGACACGCATACTTGTTTCTTCGATTAAATCTCTCATTGCATCCTTAGGCGCCAGACCAAGTTCAACACCTGCTTTCATAATTGAAACATGAGCAACCTTTACCTTTCCATCTTCTTCATAAACAGTGAAACTACAGGGAAAAATTGTGCCAATATCTTTTGAAATATCAAGAGCACTCTTAGCTAGGTCAGGATTACAGACCAAGATTGCTGTGAATTTAGGATAGTCCTCGATCCCTCGTTTCTGCCTGAGAATGTCATGCAAGCCCTTTGTAAGTTGGATACCAAATCCTTCACTTTCACATGCATCTTCGACTCGCTTTACTGCTTCGTCAAACTCATATGGAACTTCTTTTCGTAGAACATCGACCATGCGAATCAATCTATTCACTATTGTTAAAATTGTTTCCCTAGAACAATAATTCACCAATCAACATATGAGGTAGCTTTAACTCGATGAGTTATAGTGATAGACTGTGGCGACAGATGATATTATTCCAAGTGAGGAAGTGGCTGAGCGACACCCCGCCTTAGTGTTTGGTGCTGCATCATTTCTCAATGACACAGGTTCAGATATGATTGCACCAATATGGCCAACCTTTCTTACGACACAACTTGGTCTTCTTGGTGGACAAGTACTGGTAATTGATGGTTTGGCACTGATGATCACTTCACTTTCTAAGATTGGTGCTGGTTATGCATCTGATAAATCTGGAAAGAGAAAATCATTCATCACTCTTGGATACATACTCTCATCTTTTGCTAGAATTGGTTTCATTCTGGCTACAATGGGCTATCAGTTTTTGCAGATTATCTTTTGGAAGTCAATGGACAGATTAGGGAAAATGAGAGGACCACCAAGAGATGCAATTGTTGCTGGACACTCTTCTGAAAAGGACCGTGGAAAGTCCTTTGGGATTTTGAGAGCTCTTGATACAGCAGGAGCAGCTCTTGGAACAATTATCACATTCATTCTATTTCCATTTCTAGGATATTTTGGAATTATCATCTTAGCAGTTATCCCAAGTATCGGTTCTGTAATTATAGTTTCAGCACTAATTAAGGAGAAACGAGGTCGCAATGTTTTCAAAGGGGTCAGTTTTAGAGGACTAAACACCAATCTGAAAATATTCTTGGTTGCATCTGTCCTTTTTGCCCTAGCAACATTCAGTTATTCACTATTAATTCTGCTCGCTGTAGATTTTGGTTACGATGTCCCACAACAAACACTAGTCTATCTTCTATTCACATTGGTCTACGCTGCATCAGCATATCCTTTTGGTAGATTGTCTGATTCGGTTGGCAGAAAACCTGTCATGATTATTGCATTTCTCTTTCTGTTACTCACAGACTTCTGGGCGAATTTCTTCACCTTTGACATGTTGACAATAATACCACTCTTCATCTTCTTTGGATTAATGAATGGAGCCCTCGATCCAGTTCAAACTAGTTTTGTTGCTGATCTAGTAGAAGAAGAACGTAGAGCAAGTATCATTGGAGCATTTCAGATGGCGGTTGGAATAGCTGCATTTCCAGCAGGTCTTATCATAGGATACCTCTGGAATTCTGCTAGTCCATACCTAGCATTCCAGTACTCAATTGCGCTATCCCTACTCGCATTAATTCTCCTTCTCTTGATTCAGACCAAGGGCACGAAATGAGTCAAGTTGGAGGTCAGACAATCATAAATCACTAATCATTCTTCTAGTACTGATTAGCATGTTGTAAGTTCGTTTGAGAAGCTTCTCACTATCAAAGTACCAAATCTTCTCCGCGACCATCCACTTACCTTTCAAATCACGATACCTTCGGGAGAGTACAGAGTAATTCTTCTTTAATTGCGTGACTTCTACACCATCTTTTTTGCACCTTTCACGCAATTTTCTTATTCTCTCTTCCAGAGCCATTAGGTCTCTTTGAAGTGTATGTTCAATTGCATGCTTGATGTGTTCTGAACTCTCATTCGTGGTTGTTCTTAGACGTGACCAACGATAAACATCTAATCCTTTCTTACTTAGCTTTCTGAAAAACTCAGAAGAGGTCAATAGAATACGTTCTTCTTCAGATCCTATGATCTTTCGTTGTTGTTTGGATTTTAGAATGGGAAATAGGACAACCCCGGGTCTTAATCTGACACCGGTGGTCCTCTTAATCAATCTCTCAACGTACTTCTTCTGCTGAGCTGTTGGATTCTTGAATCTAAAAGCAACGATTGAATACACAAGTTCGGAGTACACATCTTCTGTCTTCTTCGTAATATGGGGTATCTCTCTTGTTTTAATGAATGACGTAGTGGGTTGTGAATGAAGAATCTCAATATGGGCGTCGGTGATCTCCGGAATAATGAATATCCCTTTCATGATTCTTTTGACATTTTGAATTGATACTAATTTCTTTGACACACTTTTTATTCCATTAGTAGCTTTCAGTAGAATGACTAATTGGGACTCTCCTACTAATTTAGAACAACTGTTGTTGAGTTCATCAATACTTACTTCGGTCATGATGCTATAACACTGTATGCTCTCAATTCTTGAAGTGACGCAATTGAGCGATTGCGATATCCGTTAATATTCTTGTCTAATACATATTAAAAACCAAACTTGAACTTCTCTATTAGATTACCGACCCTATGTTTTCAGAAGAAAATGGCGCCATCTTTTTGTTATTGATCATTCGATAAAAAGAGAGAGTGGACTGGGGGGGATTTGAACCCCCGACCTTCTGAATGCGAGCCAGACGATCTACCGGGCTAATCTACCAGCCCATTGTTGAAAGAGTGCTATCAGGACTTCTTAAAACATTGCCTCTTTTGTATCTCACCTTTGAAAACAAAATCAGCCATTTAGAATAGATGCAGTTGTGACAACATGTCACAGTCACAAATTACTATATTCTTCTGAAGGACAATTACATCTGGTGAACAAATTGCAAATATTTGATCCATTAGATCCTATAATGATAATATTCTATGGACTTGCAATTACTCTTATAGTCCTAGGATACGCTTCGAGAATTCGTAAATCTTCAGTACCTGTTTCTAGTCCTGATAGTGTCAGTAGTATGGCAGGTGGTAGAGTGGACGAAATTACCACCGGTGCAGTTCAGGAACCTATGTTAGATCACCTTGTCAGTATTGAAGAGGAACGAATAGAACATGAGGGTGAACAATTGTAAAGTTCACCATTGAAAATCAGATTTCAATACCAAAAGCTTCTGAGAATCGTTCAATCCTAATGAACTCTCTCAGGAACTCTCTTCCTTTTTCAGTCAGGAAGTAGATTCGATTGTTACTGTCCGGATCTTCCTCTAAGATTAATTCCTTCTCAAGTAATTCGTCTATGTACTGCTTGAGTCTATCATGGGACAAATTGGCGGCATAGAGTATCTTAGTTGGCCCCGCTCCCTCTTCGCCTTCACTCTGAATAGTACGCATCATATCAGCTAGGATGCGCATCTTTGAGCGATAGGAGCGTTTTCTACTCATCAGTCTCTTCCTGCCTGAATTAGCATGACTAATAATGACAAGAATCCTAGTAGCTGTGCTCCTTGACTCAAAAGATAAAGCCCACCTGAAGCTGTGGAGTCCACTTGTGCCATCCAGATGTGACTTAAGAGAAGGAGACCAAACCCAATCAGAACGTACAGAGCAAACTTGCTTCGAGTAGACATGTAATTTAGAATTGATTGTAGAACAACAACAATTAGCACTAAAATTGCTATAATCTCAAGATTGGGGTCAACAAGAAATGTTGCTAGAAGCATCATTGCAAGTCCATTGTTATTGAATTCATCTTGTTCTAGTCGCGGTTGAGTGCGCCGAGTTGAAATGGCGAAAAGAACATACGCCATTATTCTCGAAAATCCATAGGCAATTGTCACAATTGTAATTACAAATTGACTTCCACCATCACCTGATTGTATGAAGTACCATGTGCCTATGACCCTTCCAAACATTCCAGTAGAAAGAACAAGGAATCCTGTTGAAAGATCAGATAGTTTCTTTTGACCAGTTAGATTGTATGCTTTTGTGGCATAGTATGTTACCACCAAAGCGATAATTCCACTTATCGTTTCGAAAATCAGGTCCAATCTAATTATAGCAAGTTCTGGTTGCATTTGGCGACGCCTGTCCTATTCTTGTCAATATAGGTCTTATTAGTAATGGATGAATCATCTAGCTTTTTGGCTAAATCGGTGATATAGTATCAAAATCATCGATCTTTTTGCGAATAATCCTACTAGACGAATCATCTAGTTTAATCGTTCATTTGGCCTTTATATGCAAGATTAGTAGATATTTCTGTATCTACTCTATGATGGAAGTCACCGACAACTGCAAGATATGCGTCTGGGTCTAACCTGTACGTATGAAAGGCGGGGACAAACCCGCCCTTCCATCGCCCAATTCTATTCTTCTTTTTCTAGCCTTGCTTCAATTTTATCCAATCGATCCTTCAGGTCTCTATTCTCTTTCTGAAGTTCCTCAATGCTCTTCTTCAATGAGTCAATCTCCTCTGGTTGCTTCTTCCTACTAAGATTTCGAATCGCAACCCTTGCTCCTCTAACAATGCCACTCTCAGCTGCTGATTCAGCTAGTTTTGATAATGCAGGAATGAGAGTGGAGTCTTCATATTTTGATGCAGCACTGATTGTAAATTGTTGAACCCTGTATGAGTTATCATGAAGATTGTTCTCAAGTATCGAACAAATTTCTGGAAACTCCTTTTTGTATCGTTTTCCAAGAGTTGCTAGCATAATTGGTATTTGACGTCTTATCCAATCGCTGGTTCCGAGTTCGAGGTATTTCTTGATGATATCAATTACCTCTTTCTTCTCAGTTGAAGTCAATCCCTCTAATACTCCAATTTCGATGATATCATGCCAACTCTCAGGACAATCTCTCAAGAATTTCGAGAGCACATCGAATGCATCATCATGCTGAGTCTTTCCAATTGATCTCGCTGCAGCTGCTACGACAAAGTAACTCTCACTATCTTTTAACAAATCCTTGAGAGCCTCAAACGCCTTGTTGTCTTTGAAGAACTCACCAAGTGCTGTTGCAACAGCAGTCCTTGCCTTTGTTTCATTTACTGTAGTAGCTTTTAGGAGCCATTCTAAGGATGTTTCTGACTTCAAGGACCCAAGCGCTTTTGCTATCTGCACTTGTGTTCCCCAAAACTGTTCTTTCAGCAGAGCTTCTCCTAGTGCTTTGATAGCCTTCGGAGTCCCCTTCTTAGCCAGTGCCTGTGCTGCCTTAATCTTTTGAATTGTGTTGGAACCATTCTGGAGTTGTTCAATCCACATCGATTCAGGTTTGTCTATTTTCCATTCCATGAGTGTTGCATAATCAGGGTCTATGATAATCTGCTTCGGTCTATCTTTGATAGGATAATAGAATCCATGAATCCGTTCTGTTACTTGGACGGTGTATCTACTCCGTTCTCCAGATTCAGATACAAACTCAACTGTCAGCGGGAATCTGAACACCTTTGGAGTCATTCCATCATCACTCTTCTGGATCTGTTCAATACGAACTTGTGCATGCCCTAGATCCTCGTCGTGAGATACTTTGATCTTACACTCTGGATATCCAGCTTTGTACAACCACTGCTCGAAGAACCATCCATAATCCTCTCCTGTCATTTCAGTGAATAGACTCTCAAGGTCATGTGTATAAGCAGACTTGTGAGCAAATCTGGTCAACCATTCACCAAGAATTCTCCACCACTGATCTTCTCCAACAAGGTGCTTGAGCATATAGTATCTCCATGCGGCCCCAGGATAGAGATGTGCATCAAAGACATCAGAGCCACGTTCCCACTCATTCTTTACTATCGGTCTGCGGTAACTGTTTTTGTCTTCATTGAAATAAGACAACTGCTTTCCATATTCATCATAGAGGTACTCTTCATCGCCCCTATCGTGGCGTTTCCACTCATTTTGCATCTGAGTGCCCCATCCTTCGTTAAGCCAACCATGGGACCATGTCCGGCAGGTGACTAGATCTCCACCCCACATATGGGCTAACTCATGAGCGACTAATGCATCAGAATCTGTATCTTTGTGGGTCTTCTCATCATGAAGAGTTCCATCAGTCTGCGTTGTCGCACTTGTATTTTCCATTCCACCAATCAAGAAATTGGCAGCAGTTACTTGGGCGTATTTTGCCCAAGGATATTTCACACCTAACTTGGACTCGAAGAATTTGATCATCTCTGGAGTCTTACCAAAGGAGCGATAGACTGTTTCTTTGTCCCACTTCTTATGGACATAGTAACTGACTTCGAGACCATCAAGGTCCTCTTTATACTCGACATATTCTGATGCTGCTACAGTTATCAGATAGGCAGGAATTGGTAGATCTTGAATCCAGTGAAATGTTTCTGTACCATCATCATTCTCTCTTCGCTCATTCAGATACCCATTACTCATTACATAGAATCCCTTAGGTACACTGACGATTGTTTCAGTGGGAAATTTGTGACTGGGATTATCATAGATTGGAACGACATATCGTGCATAATCATCCTGCATTTGTGTCCATACACTTGATTCAATATCTGGAAACTCTGGACATGGATTTGTAAAGAATAGGCCAGATCTCGGCCTGTCAATTGTGTAGGTAAATGTTAGTTCAGTTTGTTCTCCTTCAAATAGTGGATTATGTAGGTCTACATGCATTACTTGATCATCAGATAGCATTTCAAAGGGTAATCTATTCCCCTCTTGGTCAATGATACTCTCAATCTTCATTTCCATCGCATGTAGGAAAACTCTCCGAAGTTCTGGAACAATGCTCTGTATCTTCAACTTGGATACTGCATCTACATGTTCCTGATAGATATCAATCTTCAAGTTCAGAATCAGATTTTTAATATCGTAGTGTCGCGGTGGTGCCCATTGTGGCTTTGCTGTAGGAAACTCAAAATCTGTACGTTCTGCAGCCAGTACCCGTTCTGCCTCTTGGATTCCATCTCTTATTAGAACCTCAAGATAGTCATGAAAATCAGTCATTGTTGTTTACTCCAAGAAATAATCCCTAACTCTTGCCTTTGCAGTTACGATATGAAGCTTCGCTCTTCTGCATCAATTAATAATTGATGACAAGAAATCATGTAGAGAATGAATTTGCTTTGCTAAAAGGTGGTTTCCAGCACAAAATATGGTTTACTAAAATGCGCATTTGTTTATATTGGGGTACCCTTGGAAAGCTTTTTATTCGAACTGTTCGCGGGGGAGTTTGCTTTCGCATCATACGGTGTCAGGTCGGATGCTGTCGGCGAGTGCCAAGCGATGATGACCCGCGATTTCCAGATGCGATGATAAGATGCGGACGTGAGATAGACTGACACAATTGTGTTAGAATGCCCTCGTGTCTAAGAAAGGCTCAACAAATGTGCAGGTGCAAATTGGGTAAGCCATCTCTGCTAACCCCGTTACGCCTGTACTTCATCAAGCAATTATAGTTCAAAGTGTGTTATAGAATTGTACATGGTGACTGAATACTACTCCAGTCATACCTTGCTAAACATGTACGATATGGACCAACTCTAGTTGATCCTGCTAGAGGGCACTGCTATCGGCTTGGGGTTAAGACATGCAAGTGGAACGGGCTCGCATCCGAGTCCGTCGCGAACGGCTCAGTAGTGTCGCTAACCTACCCTGTAGAGGTGGACAACGCCGGGAAACTGGCGCTAATACATCATAGGAGCATTGTTCTGGAAATGATGTTGCTCCGAAATGGAAGTTCTAGGTATGTTGAACTCTCCGCTACAGGACGGGGCGGCACCGGATCATACTTGTAAGTGGGGTAACTGCCTACTTAGGTTATGACCCGAACGGGCGATGTAAGTCGTGGCCCGGAGAAGGGCACTGAGACAAGGGCCCTAGCACCACGGTGCGCAGCAGTTACGAAACCTCACCAATGCGCGAAAGCGTGAGTGGGCCAAGCCGAGTGATGGGGGATAACTCCATCTGTGGCGGATCCGTAATGTGGACCGCTAGAAAGGAGAGGGCAAGGCTGGTGCCAGCCGCCGCGGTAAAACCAGCTCTTCGAGTGGTGTCCATGATTATTGAGCTTAAAGCGTTCGTAGCCTGTTTGGTAGGTCCCTGCTTAAATCCGGTCGCTCAACGGTCGGTCTGGTAGGGATACCGCCTTACTTGGGGACGGGAGACGGCGACGGTATTCCGTAGGTAAGGGTGAAATCTAATGATCTACGGAGGACCACCAGTGGCGAAGGCGGTCGTCGAGAACGTGCCCGACGGTGAGGGACGAAACCCAGGGGAGCAAATCGGATTAGATACCCGAGTAGTCCTGGGCGTAAACGATGTCCGTTAAGTGTTGCATTGGCCACGAGCCACTGCGGTGCTGTAGCGAAAGCGATAAACGGACCGCTTGGGAAGTACGGTCGCAAGACTGAAACTTAAAGGAATTGGCGGGGGAGCACCACAAGGGGTGGAGCTTGCGGTTTAATTGGACTCAACGCCGGAAATCTTACCTGCCCAGACAGCCGAATGAGGACCAGACTGATGATCTTGTCTGACGAGCTGAGAGCTGGTGCATGGCCATCGTAAATTCGTGCCGTGAGGTATCAGCTTAAGTGCTGCAACGAATGAGATCCCTGCCACCTAGTTGCCAGCCGGGGGCTTCGGCCCTGACGGGGCACACTAGGGGGACCGCCAGCGAAAAGCTGGAGGAAGGTGGGGGCCACGGTAGGTCAGTATGCCGCGATATGGGCGGGGCCACACGCGTGCTACAATGGCAAGGACAATGCGTCACAACACCGAAAGGTGAAGTCAATCGCGAAACCTTGTCGTAGTCGGGATCGCGGGTTGGAACTCACCCGCGTGAACCTGGAATCCCTAGTATCCGCGTCTCACTATGGCGCGGAGAATACGTCCCTGCTTCTTGCACACACCGCCCGTCGCTCCATGCGAGCGGACTTGGGGTGAGGTGTCGTCCACTGGGCGATGACGAATCTTGGGTTCGCAAGTAGGGAGAAGTCGTAACAAGGTATCCGTAGCGGAAGCTGCGGATGGATCACCTCCTATGTTTTTCACCATTCTAATGGTGGATACAAGCTTGCTCTGTCTTTGGACAGAGAGAGGTGCAGGCTGACGGACGGGGTTGGCTCATGGGACCTTTCCCGAACCGTACATTGTTGAGCACCCTTTCTC
>PJER01000103.1 GCA_002825465.1 Candidatus Thorarchaeota archaeon MP8T_1 | reverse complement strand
GTGGATCATACTCGACCTCAAACTCGGACTCATCCTCTCTCGTGTTAATTACTAATGCAACTCGCATTTTTTACACAGATTTACAATTTCAAATGTTACTTATATGCTTGATACTCAGTTGCAAGTTCTTTCTCAGAGTTCGAAGGATGCTATCTCTTCTCGATAGATGGACATCACTTGATCCTTGAGTTCTGCGGGAACAGTTATGGGATCATAGAGGCTGATGAATCGCTTGAACAATTCATCCTCTCGACTTTGTGCTTCCTTGTAGAGGTCTGACTCTCTGAAATCGTCTACGAGCCCACCCTTTGCCCCTTTCTTTACGGAGCAATAAAATGCAAAGAGTTGTTCATCTCGTGCAGTTGCTGTATTGGCATAGGTGAGGGCAGACTTTCCGCCAAACAGTGTAAAGTGATGTTTCTTAGGCTTTTCCAGCATATTTTCGCGAAAACCGACCGTTTTGGGATCGATACCACTTCCAGCACAGAGGAGGTACATCTTGCCACAGATTGTGCAGTCATGACACCAGTGATAATCACGACCAGCTTCGGTTTCAGTAAAGCAGCTCATTTGGTATTTTGCTATCTCAGGATATCTGCGTGCAAGCGTCCTCTGAACCATCATATCCATTAAGGGTTCAATCAGACTGCCAGTTCTGACAGAGCGACCAGAGAAAGTCTGTGTAATCTGGTCGATGTGGACGGTCCAAATGTGTGACTGGTCGTAGCAAGGGTAGATGAGCCATCCATCCTTCTCATTCACGTACGTTTCAGATGTAGTCTGCTCATTACCAAACAGAATATACTTACCTTCTAGTGCATAAGCAAGGGGAATGAATTCAATTGCATATTCAGTCGATTGAAGGCCCCATCCAAGTTCTGAGAAAGGAAGGCCGAGATGTTTGTAATCTCTTAGCTTTCCAGTTTCGTGTTTTAGAATGTGTAGTGATTTTCCAAACTCCTTCTTGAACTTCTCTGCCAAAGCAGTCTTGTGCTTTTCCTCGTAAGTCATACTCTCTTCGACAAGATAACCAATCTCGGGATCAAGACCAATCTCATCAGCTACTGCATAGGTCAGTAGGCTGTCCTTGCCGAAACTGAGTCCTACGATTGCGCGATGAGCACCTTCTACAGGGTCTGAAGCTGGAAGAGTGACCTCTGGATTTGTATACGAGTACCTAGTATCAAAGAACTTACGTACCATCTCTGCAGTATCAGTGCCATCTACCTCTGCGCACGAGGGAATGTCTCGGATGAAGTTATCGACGAAATATGGTTCAAGAAGAGGACGGCCAGAGTAGTAGGTAATTTGAGGATCATTGAAGACAAGGGGAAGATGCATAGTCGTCGCAAGAGCTAGATTCTCTGTGAGTGCCTCTCGCGTTCTTTTTGGTGTCTTCTCCCAATATCCAGAGGGATATATCAACGGATAGGAATTGCCCCTGAATTGTACCGTAAAACCGTTCTTGGTCGTCTCAGATCTTACTTCAAGCACATCAGACACCACTCTTGCGAGAGGGTGAATCATGCTTAACCTTAACCGTTCCGGTTTATAGAAAAAAGAGGAGGAGAGGGGAAACTCCCCTCAGGTTACAACCTATGTGAAGACAGCATCAATGCCGCCAACTGTTGTCTCTGCAATCACAGTGAGTGTCTGTGATGCAGTATTATAGTCGGTAGTTTCATAGTGGTTTGATGTGATCTGAGTCCAACCAGTTGCGGTGATATCGATACTACCTGTTGTTACTGCGCACTCTACACTAGCTCCAATACCTGATGGAAGATCAACACCAATATCAATTCCACCAGTTGAGGTCTGTAGGTCGAAGGTTGAATTTCCCATAAGTATGGCACCATCTGTCATATCTAGGGCAATCCCACCAGTGGTCACCAAAACAGTCACATCACCAACGTGAGCGGCATCGCCAAAATCTAGAGCTACACCACCAGTTGTAGTGTGAATGTTGAGAGTATAATTAACTCCGCTACCTAGGGTAATATTCACGCCAGCAGCTGTATAGTCCAAACCGATTGTATTGCTCACAAATGTCACCACTGGTGCGCCATCATTTTCTAGAGTTGTATTCTGAACTCTAATATCGATGTCGTAGAGCAAGGATGCATTATCAACAAAGATCACGTTGATGCCACCTGTTGAGAGGTCTACATCTACAGTGATAGTTTCATTGGTCGTACCAACCTCTGCCTCAAAGGCAAAGTCTGTGGATGGTGGGTTGAGATTCCAGTTCCAGCTATTGGTACCATAGTAGGAAATAAACCCTACAGCAATCGCACCAACTACTATTACTGCAAATATACACACAATCATACTTGTATTTCTCTGATAGTTAGACATTATTACTTGCACCTGTTCTATGAGCCCTGAGAAAAGCATGCCAGCTGTCTCGTAGCTCTCTATATTGCGAATCTTCTTCCAGAGCAAAGCGACGTATGATTCGCGACACATCGCCTCTTTCTGAGGATGAAAGCTTGTCGAGCTCAACCTCATTCACGATAAGGTTGCGCGAACTGATTTCATTCTCCCTATCTATTAGTGCCGTCAAGCGGTCCACCGCCTCGCCAATCTGACGCTCTGGAATGTCTATACCATAGACTGAGAGGCTGGTAATTATGGACCTCAGGCGCTTTGTAGCGTCATCCCCTGTGGCTTGCACCATCTCACTGATACCCATTCGATATTCTCTTGCAGAGGCTCGGTAGTATCGCTGGACAATGCCAGTCTGGGTCTGCTCGGTCCGCTCTTCAAAGATTAGACCAACTTCTTTCAGCTTCTGAATGTGATGCAGTATCGTGCCAGGATTCTTGCCTGTCACGCCTGCAAGTTGCTTTACTGTCATCGCATCCTTGACAAGATAGTCAAAGACGATCTTTGCTCTAGTAGGCTCCATCAGAAGCTGAATTAGCTTCTTGTCTTCAATGATCTCCATATCCTTGACTCTGTGTTTTGTCTTGGAGCCTGACATCTACTATAGACCTCCTATGAAGCTTGGTCCGGATGTGTCCTCCTGCGAATCTTCCTCATAGTCATCATCCGCTGTCAAAATCATGTAGACTCGTGTAAGTCCGATTGTCAAGGCTGGCAGAAAGATGAATAATAGGAATATTAGAGCTGGAACAGCAAAACCAGCCATGAAGATCATAGCTGGTTCAGAAAGACCAATGGCGAACGGAGCCACCATAATTGGGAGTATTAGCAGACCTACGATGAGCAGGTATGCTATCCAGACACCGAACACTCGGTCGAAGTAGGTGATACTCATCCGGATGGATTTTTTCGTAGCCTCGAAGACAGAATATCCATCGATTATGGCTGGAAAGAGCATGGAGAGAAATCCTAAGCTCACTGCAAACCAAATCATTAGTAGAGCCCCAATAATGGGATTCAGTGTGCTTGTAGTACCACTCGTAATAAGTGTAAAGTTGAAGAAATCAATTCCAAAGAATGCAATCCCACCTAGAATAACTAGAAGCAAGGGACCAAGCGCGATCAAGAAGAGGACGAGTCCGCCTCCTGCCAGTGAAAAGAATCTCTTCTTATACCAAGTAAAGACGCCTTCGGCACTTGTTCCTTCGCTCTCAACAATTTCACGGCCCATACCAAATAGGGCACCAATTGCTACGAAGAACGGGGCAGCAAGAGGAAGCGCGATGAGAAGCCCTCCAACAACCATGTTTGCAAAGCCAGAACTGAGGTTTACACCGAAGGACTCAAAGATAATTGTCATCCCCTCAATGCCCCCAGCCAGAAATATCATAGGGATAAAGATCAGAGCTGCGACAAATACGAGAAGAATGCCAGAGATGATGATAACACCAAATAGTGCCAAGATGTAGGAGATGGCATTCTTAAATGCAAATTTGAAGCTGATCTTTAAATCATCAAGAATTACTCGAAGGCTTGCGTTTTTCATTTTTTATCACACCTAGAAAATTGGGGAGAGAGTGCCATTAGATAATCCTAAAGACACTCTCAGTTAAACACACCTATACGATAGGCATGTCGACAACACGCTGTGCTGCGACCTTACCGCCGGTGAGATCCTGATAGACCTTGACCCAAGCAATCCTCACCATGGGTAGGAAGAGGAGGAGCCAGAGGAAAGCTGAAACAACCGTCCATAGGGCGGCAGCGGCAATAGCTGGCATCAGAGCCAATGATACAGGAGGACCTACGAGAGGCGCTGTGAGGCCAAGGAGGATGATAGGACCAAAGGTTGCTGCAAGCAGGAGCACAATGGCACTCAAGACTCCGAAGACACGATCAAAGTATCTGGTTGTCAGGGCAAAGGATTCCTTGAATGCTGCCTGGACACCCTTACCACTTACGACAGCTGGGAATACCATAGAGGTGAGTCCAGCAGTGAAGAAGATCCACACAAAGGTGAAAATCGTCAGTACAGTGGAAACGGGGGCTGTGATAACGTAACCTAAGGCATAAGATGATAGACCCCAGGCAATGACAGGAGGAAGGATAACAACAATGGTGAGAATAGCGCCTACACCCATGAAGGTAAGGAACTTGTGTCGGAGATAGGAGAAAGCTCTCTCAGCTCGTGTATCGCCTGTGGAAACTAAGTCATAGCTCATGCCATAGATAGAGCCACTCACAACCATGAATAGGGATACGAAAGGTATCAAGATGAGGACAGCAAGGGATCCTAGGACTAGAGGATTATCAGTTGCCCAGTGAGCTAGGGCAATCATTGTAGCCTCGTTAAAAGGCCATAGTGCTAGCATGGCTACTGATATTATTGGAAGAGCAATCAGCAGCGCAAGGATTACGACGACGATGACCATGCCGAGGTTCGCAAGGAAGTAGCTCAAGGCACTTCCGTATGCGAGCTTGAGGCTCGACTTCAGGTCGTCAACAACTGTGTTGAAATTCGTAGACATTGTATACACCGTTTAATGGTTCATCAAACGTCTCGGTTTGTAACGTACCAAACGTTTGACATGTATCAAACTTAGCGTTAAACGCTTATAAAACCTTTGGTGAACGCCAAACATCAAACGTTTGGAATTCTCAAAGGCTCTCAATCATTTCTCGTAGCTTGGTCTGGCGATAGCCAGTGAAGAACTTGTGATGTGTGCTAATGGTTGTGATGACGCTGACGACATGGGGGTGTCTTCGAATCTCACGAGTCATCTCATTCACTTGAGTCAGATTCTCTCCAACAAAGAGCGAGAACAGCACTGGTTCCATAGCCGAGATGAAATTCTCCCACAAAGCAAGTGGGTATTTTTGTCTAAGCCAATCAATTAGCTGTTCATAGTTTATAGCGCGTTCATCCCAGCGAATGAGAGCAATGAAGGGAATGCTAGTGTCTGCACCAAGTTCAATGAGGGCTTTGAACTGAACAGCACGGCTCTCCTCGAGTTGTGACAATAATCTGCGGACGCGTCTTGCGGTAAGGCCGCTCCTCTCTGCAATTTCAACAACAGGAAGACGTGGATCTTTTAGCAGGACTTTGAGCACTCGGAGATGCAATGGGGTTAGTTCCATGCTTTCTCCAGTTGGAATAATAGTTGGATGGATTTCAGCGTTCACAACACCTTTGATTCTCCTAAGAAAGGAACTCATATCATGCATCTCATGTGTGACCTCATATTCTCCAACAAAAGCATAGATTCCATTTGAGTAGGCCGCCGCGGCGATGACATTTGGATGGGACCCTATTTCTTCTGTCAGCTCCACCTCATCACGAGAACCATCTCCAGTGAGAAATCCAAAGAGCTGGCTAGAACGAGTCACACCAATAGAGAGTGTCACGGCATACCCGGATATTTCACCGGTCTCCTCAAGGTTCATAATCCGTCTTCGAATAGCATTCGCTGAAACGCCGTACCTTCGAGAGAGCTCTTGATAAGTAAGCCTGCAGTTCTTACTGAGGTCGGCTAGCAATTTCTTGTCTATCTCATCCAAAGTGGTTCACCGCACAATCTGAAAGACACAATCTGATGCAAGAAATTTATGGTTTCCTAATTGATGACATTGTAAAGATTGATATCGAGGAGAAACTGTGTGAAACAGGTCTTTCGAATAAGGAGTTGGCAATTTGAGGGAGATTGAGATAATCCCAACTGAGTTTGTGTCATCAGATGAGATGTTGCGTGGTCATATTGTCAAACCCCTAGGAAATGGTCCATATCCTGGCATCTGCAAATTCCATGGATTGCCAGGAAGTAGTGATCAGGTTCATGGTGTTGCTTCATCTCTCGCTTTTGCTGGATTTCTTGTATTGACATTTGATTTTCGAGGATTCAGGCATAGTGAAGGAACCTTTAGTTTGGCGGGTCAGATTGATGATGCCCATTCAGCCATCTCGCACATCCTCAGTCTCGAATGGACAATGAAGGATTGGACTGGTGTTTTTGGTGCAAGTTTTGGTGCTGCTATAGCTGTCTGCACAGCTGCTCGAGATGAAAGAATACGTTCAATCTGCTTAAGAGCGCCTGTATATGATACGCGGCAGTTCGCAGAATCTCAAGTAGCTGAACTTGTATTGAATGATATTGCATATTCAGTACCAGATGAGATGCATGGCATTGAAGATCAAAGCACAAGGATGACATTATTGAATAATCTAAGATTGGATGCTATGATCTATAATCCAATGAACGATATTCCAAAACTATCTCCTAGAAGTGTATTCATTACTACTGGTGATTCTGACATGCTCATAGATGTAGATGGTGTCAGAAGGCTTTACGAGAGGGCTAGCAAGCCAAAAAAGATGGTCGTCATTAGAGGAGCAGACCACAATCTGTCAAACATGATTACGCGATTGAAAACTGAACAAGGCATTTTAGAATGGTTTAAGGGCGAGGCGAGAATATAGAACACGTGTTCTAAATCTACAATTAGAGTGATTAGGCTTTAAAGTCCAGATTGACGAATTTTAGACCTGAAGTAATTTTAAATCACATTTCTGGAACAGTACGTTGAAGATGATGAAAAACGCCTACAAAGTCTTGTTCGTAATTGGATTTCTCTTCATCATCATATCATTCTCCGATACAACACAACCACAGATGAGTGGAATAACTGATGGAGTAGTAGCTGGTGAACCACAAGCACTCAGTGTGATTTTGATGATTGGCGATGGTATGGGTTATGAACACGTTGACCTTGGAAGGCTTGTAGAAAAAGGGGAATTCGGTTCACTGGTCATGCAGCAGCTAGATTGGAATGCATCAGCAACAACC
>PJER01000102.1 GCA_002825465.1 Candidatus Thorarchaeota archaeon MP8T_1 | reverse complement strand
ATTATACAAATTTTACTTGTATAATAATGTTATATATATATAAATTTTATGTCCTGACGAACAACAACAAATCTCCCTTCATTCCTTTCTCTTACCATACTTACGAAGGTAGTATTGTCGCATTAGCTGAGCTTCGAATTTGTTGATTGTCTTGACCCCTCCTAAGAACTCAGCTTCAATGAAGGCTTTGCAGGTCTTCTCAAGAACGAAGGTACATGTGAATGCCTCTTCCATGTCCCGTCCAATACAGACTGCACCATGATTTGCCATTAGAGCAGCATTCCTCCCCTTCAGTGCTGACATGGTCTTTTTGACAATCTTCTTTGTGCTAGGGAGTGCATAGTCTGCGACTCGAATGGACGGACCGATGATCTGAACCATGTCATCAAGGATTGGTGGCACCTCTCTTCGCGCAACAGCAACAGTTGATGCGTTCATTGAATGGGAGTGAATGACGGCACCAATTCCTTGTCGTTCTTGATAGATGGCAATGTGTAGTTTCATCTCAGCAGAGGGCTTGTGCTTTCCTTCCCATGTTACATCATCTGAACTGAAGTCAACAATTGCAATATCATCTGGATCGAGGGTCTCGTAGCTCATTCCTGAAGGAGTGATTGCCATTAGTGCATGATCTATTCTACACGAGATGTTTCCCCAGGTCCCTCCAACTAAACCATTTACAATCAGTTTCTTTCCTGCATCACAGACAATCTGTTTGGCATCTTGAGCATTCATGGCGCACACACTATTCCGCTCATGCTAAGCTTTATTAGGATTCAAGTCAGTAGTGATATCAATAGCGATATCAATATTGATACAGTATAAAAAGAAAACAAGGTGAAATAAAAAAATGCGTAGAGAAAGACGCCACCGCCACTGGAGTCGAAGAACCTCATCCGTACCTAAGGGATATCTCAGATCTCGAGTGCTCAAAATGCTCGGTGAGAAACCAATGTCCGGTGCTGAAATCATGAGAGAGATCGAAGAAAACACCAGTCTGAGATGGAAACCAAGTCCGGGATCTGTCTATCCATTATTGGCATGGCTCTTAGACTTAGACTACACTCGAGAAGTACATGATTCGGATGTAGGAGTACGGCGTTATGAATTGACACAGGAAGGAAGGAAATTCCTCGAAGAGGATGAACAAGAGAGAGCACAATTTAAAGGAGCTCGACTCTTCGGTCAACAATTTGAGGAATGGAAAGGACCAATGCCCGAACAAGCACGTGAGCTGGTAGATAGCTGGCGGAAGATGAGACGTGCTAGTTATGCGCTTCGCAGTAAACTCAGAGATGATTACTCTGATCAACTTGCTGAAGAAGCAAAGAAAATAGTAGATGATTTCGTAGATAAAATCACACAGCTCTCAGAGAAAGAGAAGGCATAATCATCTATACTGGAGTGCTCAGATACACTCCATCCATCAAATCACTCCTACTAATATTTCCCGTCCCGTTGAAATTACCGTTTCAATTGGAACTCAATGTGCTTATTTCTCCAGAGAGTACAGAGACTGATCTCTCCTTTGTCGACGACGTCCAATTTGATTGAGAATCCTCTAGTTCCTGTTCCATATAATCGGAGAAAACTTGTTTCAAAAGCGAAATGAAACAGACCTGTGTAAAATCTAAGAAGGTCCCATTCATAATTAATAGCCATTTCCGATAGGAACTCTGCAGCAGCTTGCATGGTTGCCTCATCAGTCTGAAATTCCCTTTTTCGATTCACTGGTTCCCTATCTGCAAGATTACGAATCGCTTTGTATACTGCATCAAGTTTGACATCATCTAATGTGGTCAAATCAATGGACAACTTGAGTGTCTTCTTATCCAGTACTTTCTTTCCATAGGGTTCAAGAATCTTCAATGATTCTGAAACATCCCCAAGGTAATCGTTCAAGCTTCTTTCTCCAACCTCTACTACATTTGTAGCTAGATCGGTTCTTCCTTTCTCTATAATCCAACTTCTGTGTAAATCAATCATCAGCTGTTGTTCCTTGGTCAACTTGGTCCAATGCTTCTCTAGAAATGAATGCACATCCATCCATGTAAGATGAAGAAAGTAGTCGCCAATCAGATTCTTCCCTTTAGCCGCTTCATCAAGACTTCGTGGTTTTACAGCATCCCCAAAATCAGTTTTTTCATTGTATTGCGTCAGGTAGATGAAATAGATTCTATCATATCTCCCCTCTTCTTTGACAGCATGATAATATGTACTGATTTGATTGTCACTGACACTTGTATAGTCGTGCACTTTAGCTTCAATTAGAAGAGCACACTTCTGGTTGTTTGTCTTGAACGAAATGAACAGATCAATAGTGCCTCTGTTGGAATATGCTTTCTCCCTGAATACCAATTGAATTTCCGCTGTTAAATTAAAGAACTCTTTCAGAAAAGTTGCAGTAATGTCCTTGTGCTTTTCGAAAATGTCGAACAAAAGATGCGTAGATGAAATTTCTGAATGGAAAATTGGTGTCAGAGCAGATCCATCATAAGTCATAATTCTCCAACCTCCTCTCCTCTCAATCAGGTCTCATGTACTTATAAAATTCTCATAGGGTATTCCTAACTTCCTAATACATGGATAAATTGGTACATTCAGATACAGATGATAAATATTCATTAGTTTCAGACATCTTAGAAAACTGATGAAAGCCAAATTTGGATATGACCATATGCTGATATTCAGTATCTTCATTATTGTTATATCCTACATCAGTTACAATATAGTCACAGGTGATGCATGGGTCACACTTTCAGAATCTCAATTGGCAATCTTAATTATACTCTTCTCTACTCTTGGAGCATCTCTAGGTGGAGTTGTCGCTACATACTCCTTCATAGCATATATGGAAAAACCCGAACTTCGATTTCTTGTTCTGGCGCTCTTGGGTTTTGACTCAATATTCGTTATGTTTGCATTTTTGTTTAGTCATCCATCATTGCAGATTTGGCTTCCATTTATCACAGATGACCAGAGAAATCGAACAATAGTTGCAGTCTTTGGTCTTACACTTATACCAAGTGTTCTATCTGGATCTTTCCGAGGGGAATCTCCAATTATAGGTGAGAAACGCTGGATTTTAGGTATCCTTGGTATCATCGTTATTCCTGCATGTGTGATTTGGTTCTATTTTAGCCCCGCTGCAGTTTTCCTTACAATAGATCGAGAAGGTGGCTTTTTCAATACAACACCGATTAGTCTTACAATAATGGTTGTTGGCTTTGTTTCGCTGTTTATATCCTTCCTGAGATCAGCTATTGATTGGCTTCGTGGAGGAGATAGAATCTCTTTCGCTTTCTCACTCTCATCCATACTATGGATTCTCTCAATGCTGTTACTTCTTGTATTAGATTCAATCTATCAAACGCTTGAGGTCATGTGGTTCTCCCTATTGAGCTTTGGATTCTCATTACTTGCAATTACAATGGTGCTGACTGCAGCAACAGATCCCCATCGTGCGCTCCTAGATCTAGTAGAAAATCGCACTAGTGACCTCAAGAGGTCTGAACAAGAGAGTGAATTCTATTTGAGTATGTGGAGTCATAAGATTGGAAATCTACTCCAAGGAATGATCACTTATGTCGATCTTTTTGAAGAAGTAAGTGAGTCAAAGGAACACACTGAGATGATTGCAACTGCTCAACAGATAAACAATCAAGCGACACTCATTAATCGGCAGGTCGCAAATCTAAGCAGGATAAAAGCTAGGAAATCTGTGGAACTCGAACCAAGAAAGCTCGTGGATACACTGACATTCACTGAAAGCGATGCATTGAACCTTCTCGGAAAATCTAGTTTCGAACTCTCAATTGAAATTAGTGAAGATACAGTAATTTATACTGATGATTTGATTGACATATTATTTCTCAGTTTGATCATCCATGCTGGAAAATCAAGGGATACGAAAGGAATTAGTATTATCACCTCATCTGAAAAAAGCAACACAATTGATGTGATTTGCGAAGGTTCTTGCCTCTCACATCGATACATTCATCCCATCCTCACCGATGATGATCTATCCCTTGACTCACATATCGGGTTGGAACTTTATACCGCTAAGCTCCTTACATCCCGTTATGGTGGTAATATTGAATGTCTGGAAAGTCATGACTCCGAGAAAACTAGTATTCGAATCACATTTCCAAAAGTTGACTAGTGTCTGTGAAGGTTGCACAGATTGAGAGAGGTATATGAAGGAATTTAATAAGATAACCACTCAAGACCTAGATTGTCTGTTGATATTATGGATAATGGTAATGATCTAGAGGCTCCTAATGGTCAGGACTCTATGGACTCAAAGGATATTTGTTTTGATTGTGGGGGTCAGTGTTGTAAGATTGGTGGTGTGATAGCTACAGAGCAGGAGATCGAAGCCATTACCCAAAGTGGTCATCAAGACTACTTCGAGAGACTCTCAGAGGATGTCTACGGTACTAAATGGGGCGAAGATGGCATATGTGCTTATTTTGAAAATAACGAGTGCTCCATCCATTCTGTAAGACCCTTAGGTTGTAGAATGTTTCCGGTAGTTCAAACAAAAAGTGGTGATATTATCGTTGTTGAGTGTCCACTTTCTTCACAACTTTCAGATGAGGAATTAATGGAACGGAAGGAGATACTCATACAGCGGCCTCAACGTATTGTTAGAGAATCAATACATCATCGTGAGAATCATTCTAAAGACCTACAGATGAGAATTGCCAAATGGGACCATCAATTATTATGATTGAATGAGCAATCCTCTTTACGGATATGGAAATATTCAATTTTAAAATTAGTTTTGTTTAGAAAACATAAGGTTGACAAAGCTCATGACATTTGAAGAAACTCCACAGGAATCATCATTAGATCTTGACCAGAAGATAGCCTACTCAATTATAGTAGGTGCATTTCTCACATTAGTGACCGCATTGATACCAAATAATACAGCTATTGGAGCATCTAATTATGGCTATCCCTTCCCCTGGCTCTCTTATCCCCTATATCCAGTAGGAAGTCCCCCGACAGTCATATGGGCCGCATTTGGAATAGATGTACTTCTCTTGATATTAATTGCAATCATCCTGATTAGCGTATATCAGTTTGTAAAATCCAGGTAGTTTCTAACAGATTCAGGTATTACCTCTGACTCAAACCCTTTGACTTGTCAGGAATCGTGAATCTTCTAGGTTGCAATCCATCCAAATCTGTGAATCCATATCCCATTGCTAGCTCTCCAGTTATCAAGGTCTTCCCTGTCTTTTTCAGAACAGCTGGGTCTGAAGCTAATGCAACAATTGCACGACCTACATATCTCGTGGATTCTGTGTTCTTGTATCCATCCATATTCACATAATTCTCATCATTCAATTGCCCATCTGGAGAAGTTCTCATCAGGTGTTCAGTACGGATCCATCCCATAGAAACATATACAGATGAGATACTATATTCTAAAAGATCTATTGCCATATCATAGGCTAGTCTTGCTTTTGCATTTTTGACTAGATCATAGGGAACTTGGTGAAGATACTTATTATCATCCCAGAATCCTGTAATGACAATTAGTCCTGATTTTCTGGGAATCATTAGTTTGGCTGCTTCTTGGCTGCAGATAAAATGTGATCTCAAACTAATCTGAAACATATGGTCCCAACGATAGAGTGGTTGTTCCCAGAACTTGGCCGTGAAGTTGTCAGTTTCAATATCGAGCTGAAAGTTCCTATCGGTGTAGCCTGCCCAGACATTATTGACCAGAATATCAAGATGGCTCTCTTTCTGAGATATTTTTTCGAAGATAGATCTGATTTCCCTCTCCTTTGAGTGGTCACATTCAAGTATCTCACATTTCCCGCCTGTCTTCTCGATTATCTCTTTTGTATCATCAAGAGTAAGGTCTGAATATTGAGTCACTGATTTCCCTCTTCTACTCCTTCCTGTTATGTAGACCTTACATCCAGCAAGGGATAATTCCAAGGCTATTCCTCTACCAGCACCTCTACTTGCACCAGTAACAAGTGCAATCTTCCCTTCCAGTGGTTCGTTCATAATGGTGCATGGAACAAATTTCTCTCCATAAAAAATAATCAGTCTTAGAGGTTTACTATTACAATAAGAAAGAATAACTTGAAAATGAGTTGAACTAATTTTATGAGATGATTCTATGGGTGCTATCTTTGTGAAATATCCTGACCTTCAAAACTATCTAACAGAATTTTCTAATCACATGACTGCAAGAATAGACATCCAATCAATCATACTGTTTGGGGGAATTGTTCTTGACGACTTTTCTGTGAAATATAGTGATATTGACATTGTTGTTGTCTTGAAGGGTAGTCTGACTGAAAAGAAGCATGGAATTATCGAAAAGACAATTGATGAGCTGATGAAGCTCAATCCAATCTATACCAAACTCCTCTATGTCTATTTTGTACCCACCTTCATGATTGATTCTCCTTCAAAAGAGTTCGAGACCTATTATGGTCTTATCTATGGAAATGGGCGAATGAGGCCCATCAGTAAATATCCCCTATCAATTACTGATGATTATAGTATTCGTGAGAAGGGTACCATCCTCTTTGGTGAAGATGTGAAAGGGAACTTTCCTGAACCGCCTAAAGATTGCTTTTGGAAAATGTTCATCACTTCCTTACACTATATTGAAGAGTCAGCCAAGAAACATCCATTGCAATTCAGTAATGAACATAATGATCATACAACAGTCAATCTGCTATTGTATTTTCCAAGGTTTCTTTACTCACTATTTCGAAAAGATATCATAGGAAAATCTGACAGTGCATATTGGTTTCGAGAAGAATATGGTGATTCACTCGGGCATTTCCTAGTTGAAATTGCAGGATGCAGACAGGAAAATGCACCAGTTGATACTACCGATGAACTTGTGTTAAAAGCCCGACACCTTTTGCTCTTTACATTAGATCAAATTCTTGAATTCAAAGGTGCGAAGGCTACTTTGAGTAAGCCCGTAGAAATCGATTCTTTCGAAGTAGATTTTCATCCTATATTTACAGAATTTAAGAATCTAATCGAACATGAATTGCAAAATCTGATTTGAATGTACAATTTTTGCCTATTCAAAATGCGTATATATATTGTAGAATGCAGTAGGTAAAGGAGTATATCCAATCTTGATGACAATCATCGCATTTCATCAGTATGGCAATCGTGAGATTACTTCTTCCTATTCTTTTCAATCTCCAATATTATCAATATCTAATTGATTTGCGGGTTCCAAAGACTTTATTAAATTAA
>PJER01000101.1 GCA_002825465.1 Candidatus Thorarchaeota archaeon MP8T_1 | reverse complement strand
GGTTCGCTTGACCTGCTCCTCAGCGATTCCACGCATTCTGAGTCCATATGCGACATTCTTGAAAAGCGTCGTATTGAACAAGGTGGGTTTTTGGAAGACCATGGGCGCTTGTTTTCTAAGGTCCTGTCTATTAATGTCTGAGATGATAATGTCGTGAAATTTCACGGTTCCTTTGGATGGTTTCAAAAGCCCTGCAATAACTCGAAGGGCTGTAGTCTTTCCAGCACCATTTGGTCCGATGATTGAGAACATCTCTCCAGCGCTGATTGAAAAGCTTACATCGTCAAGTGCTGTGGCACTTCCGAATTCTACTGAAACGCTTTCTAGCTGGACTATTCCCATAACCACCACTGAACCCTTTTTCGTAATAACCCAAGTCCTGCATTGACAACAAGAATCAGAGTAATTAGGATAATCGTGAGCCCGAGACCAAGTGCAATCTCTCCTCTCGTTGTTTCCAGAGCTATTGATGTTGTTAGTACCCTGGTTAGACCCCGTATATTTCCTCCAATCATGAGGGCAACACCAAGTTCAGCAATTGCTCTGCTGAAACTAGCTGAGCTGGCAAGTAGGATTCCGCCAAATGATTCGCGGACAACAGTGAATGCAGCTCCTCTGTCATCCGCTCCAAGAGTGAGCGCTAGATCTCTAATCGAATCGTCCACACTGGTGATGGTTTCGGTTGTTACACTGATCATTATTGGTATCACGAGTATTGTCTGACCAATAATGATGCCAATAGGAGTATAGAGTAGGTCCAGGAATCCAAGCGGACCTGCATTTGAGAACATGAGGTAGAGGAGAAGACCGAGTGCAACTGTTGGCAATCCAATTAATGAGTTGAAAATGCCAATGATTACGGATCTCCCCTTGAACCTCTTAAGGCCCAGGAAGAGCCCAATCGGCAATCCGATTGCTGAGGCTAGGAGTGCCGCTGAACCTGATACAAATAGGCTCTGCAAAGTTATCTGTATCAGATCGCTTTCAACAGTCATATCTTATCCACTCTCATTTCTTTAGCTATACAATCCATAATCGCCTACTTGCCAACTTGGTGGACATTCATACAGAGTGCCTCCTTCATCGAAGAAAGCGTAGTCTCTTATCCAGCCATAGATTTGTGCTGGTGATTCACTTTCAAGAATGTCAACTGCAGGGGAGAAAAGTCCTTGTCCATAATCTGCCACACCATACTCAGCAATCAGCTGCTGCGCGGTTTCTCCAACAAGCCATTGGACAAACTCCATTGCGAGATCGAACTTTACAGAGGAAACAGTTGTGCTATTAACAGCGATTGCACTGTACACATTCAGAAGTTCCTGCCCCTCTGCTACGAGTTGCTCTAGTGTTATCAGACCATCTGCTTTATACTTCAAGAATGTACCAATATCAGATAGTGTATAGAGTGATTGCTCGTCAGCAACATTCAATGTCGAGCCCATACCTAGTCCTGATGAAACAAACCAGGGCAAGTCCTTGAGTTCTGTATAATTGTAGCCAGCAGCTGTCCAGAGCGCAATCTCCTTTGAGTTTGTTCCAGACAGGTCATCACGGCTCACCCAAAGGCTAGTATTGTGAGCCATACCATAGTCGTATATGTTCTGAAGAGCCAATATTGGATTTGTCTGATTAATTTCTGCTACATCGCTTGCGGGACCTACAACCGTGAAGTAATTGTATGCGAATATCTTCCTGTTCACACCATAACTCTCATTCATGAAAACATATTCCTGAGATGGTGAGTGGACCAGAATCATATCTGCATCACCATTCTTTGCATGTGTTATTGCTATTCCAGTTCCAGCAGAGATGAATGCGAGGATGATATCGGGATGTTCCTGTTCGTAAGTTTCCTTTATCAAATCCAGCAGACCTGTGTCATAAAGACTAGTTGTTGTTGAAATTGTTAGGGTCTCTCTTCCCTGAGTTGAAAGCCAGTAAACATAGTAACCTGTTCCAGCGAGGACCACTACCAGTATTATGACAGCTGTTGCAATCCGAGTCTCTCTACGCATATTGACTCCTCATCGATATGTTTATCGATACATATCGACGCTATGCCCCCTCTATCTCCAATATTTTAGTGTTCCTATCATACTGGGTGGCATATGAACAGAATCAATTGTTTTCTGCCTATTCTACATCGACTACAGCGGATATTCTCTCGATTGAATCATCGAAGTAATTCAAGTCGGCAATAGTCAATTCAATGGCTGTTTCTGGGCATATCTCTATACAATATCCACACCCGCGGCATTGATCACTTATCACTGCACGGTCGTCAGTCATGGTGATGGCATCCACGAAACAGACACTCTCTGCACAGATCCCACAACCTGTACAGGCATCAGTCACTCTCACACTGACTCCTGGCATTTTGGTCACTTTCCTGCTAATCTCAGGATTCAAGTTTGGAATCATCTTCCAGAGACAGCAGCAAGGGCAACAATTACAGACGGTCAATAGTTTATCACCAGGTGACACTCCAAGCCACCAAGTATCCAGTTTGTTTCGACCAATCAAGTGAACAAGTCCTGCATCTCTGCACTTTGTGACATGTTCATGTGCCTCTTCCTTAGTGACCTCGCGACCGAGCTTCGGGTTAATGTCTCTTGCTGCCTCCCCTAGAAAGAGACAACCATACTCGATTGGGTAATCTTCGCATTTGGAAGCATCACGACAGATACAGAAGTTCATAATCCAGTGAAAGTTTGCCTTGTCAATGAAGTGGTGGATAATCTCGGAGGGCAGTACGGTTTCCTCTGGCCTCTCTAGTGTCTTTCCTATCTGAATGACTTTCTGTGCGACATCATCCTTTGGCAGGTACATAATGTCGTCACCATCAAAGAGCATTTTGTCCACTGCTCTCCCCAATAGAGGAGCTTTTGTCATCCTAGCAATAAGTCTTCGACTTGGGAAGGTTTTCTTTAGGAACTTGACGAACCACAGAGATCTCGCCATAGCTCACCGACATGTATTGTGCCTCATATTGTTATCGAATATGGGCACACTCTTAATTGAGTCACACTCTTATTCACGAAAGTTCAACTGTAGAATGATGACCGCACGAGAGATACTTCTACTTGGAAATCCACAGCTCCACAAGGTTTCAGAAGAGATTGACGAGTCAGAAGTAGAATCACTAAGACCCATCATCCAAGACCTTCACGATACCATGATGATGTTTAGAGCGAAATATGGTGCAGGGCGGGCGATTGCTGCACCCCAGATTGGTGTAATGAAGCGGCTAATCTACATGCACATCGATAAGCCCGTGGTCTTCATCAATCCGAGTCTAAAGGATCTGAGTGATGAGATGATAGAGGTTTGGGATGATTGCATGAGTTTTCCCGATCTACTCGTGAAAGTACTGCGCCACAAGTCTTGTTCCATCGAATATCGGGACGAGAATTGGACTTCTCACACGTTGTACCTTGTGGATGATCTCTCAGAACTCCTACAGCACGAGTACGATCACCTCAATGGAGTTCTTGCGGTGGCAAGAGCGATTGATGGGTACTCCTATGCGCTTCGTAGTCAACAACATTTTCTCAAAAAGACTTGAAGCGTTAGGCTCATATGGGTACAACCGAATTCGATAGATTGAGGACAAAGAGGTAGACCGCATGAAACTTCTTAGATTACTCGTACTTCTCTCCATAATTGCGATAGTTATTGTTGCTGTCTTTAGTACTGTATATGGATGGTTACTTGGTCAGAGTATCTATCTCAATATTTACAACACAAAGGCTGACGTAAATTTCTGGAACACATGGACACTTGATAATAATGTCTTCACAGCATCACTACTTCTTGCCCTTCTTAGCAGTCTTGTTACAATTTGGTCCAGGTCCACATTTCTGTCCTTTGTATCCGCAGTCTCACAGACTGGTCCTGTGCTTAAGAAATTAGATGACAGAACTGCGTTAATATGGCGATTTATCGAGTTTGGAGGCTTCTTTCTCTTCTACGTTTCTACAGGTGGATATTCTGTCACAGGACAGAATGTTGCCTTTCTCATGTTCTTGATGGGTGATGGCTCGATCTCAATATCCCCCGGTGAATTGTCCACGCTGTTTGCTCTTCCCTTTGCGCCTGGCACTTCCGCAGATTCTATTATGTCTCTGATTCCTGCCATGGAAGCCTATCAACTCTATCTGGGTCTTATCTCGACACTCCTCATCGCCACGATTGCGCGTCTGGTTCTTAGTATGATTACAGACCTGATGCTGCAACGACGTGATATTTTCGTGGTAGTCTCAAAGGGTCTCTTGGTTGGAGCCCTCGCCCTTATCATGGAGATTTTAGGAGTACCCATGTGGACAGTGAATGCGGGTACGTGGATGAGTTACCTCGCGATGATAATAGCTCTTGGTGCTTGTCTTTTTGGGTCATTTGCGTTCATGGTTATTCGTGTTCGTTCAGGCGATGTTCGTCAACGATTGAAATCAAAGATAGCCTCACTTGAAGGAGATCTTGCTAGACTACAAGGCGAACTACTATCACTTCGACAGGAATATGAATCTGGAGCTTCAACAGCTGAAGAATATAGGACTCGTGTAGGCCATCTTATGGAGGACCGTTCGCACATCGCTGGCGAGCTCAGGAGACTCAAGATAGAACGGATGCTTCCAATTGGAGGTTCTCCACGGAACTTCGCCTTACTATCAATCTTTCTTATCTCATTAGTCATTATGCTTCCTGTGACCCAAGCTGTGTATTATGGAATCCAGATGAATGGTGACAAGTATATTGATTGGAAGTTCAACTTGGAAACAACGAAGGAGATCCAAATCACAAACTGGGCCGCAGGTCTCACAGATCTTGAAATTAAATCACTTGATGACCTGACTTCAAATGCCACACCTGAGAGTGAGATCGAGAGCTTGACCACAGTACGGCAATGGGACCAGACAGCAAGTTACTTGCGAATGAGGAATCAAATCGGGGCTAACTGGATGCAGTTGGCTGATTCTGATATTACATACCTCAAGGGGCATGAATATTGGATTGCTCCCCTTACCTTTGAAACTGGTGCAACAGCAACCAATTTCATCAACCAATACATCATATATACTCATACAGAGGGGATGGTTGTACTTGATGCGTACAGTGGTGAACTAGTAGAGGATGGCAATTATGTTGCATTGCTAAACAGAACAGACCCCGTAAACTTCTACTATGGCGAAGGAAGTGGATTTGATAGAAGTGTATTTGTTAATGTTCCAAACTTCGAAGAGGTTGGAAATAGCACATTTCCGGGGAGCCCCGACTATACACTTAGTGGCTTTGAGTCATTTTTCTATATGTTCTCACTAGGTCCTGAGGCTTGGTCGTACTTGGGAAGAGATATGGACATGCTCGTAGAACGTGATGTCTTATCCAGAGTCAGAGCCATAATGCTCCAAGGCCTCAATATTGACTCTGATCCTTACATTGTTGTAGATCCATACGGAAACATCAGTTATGCAGTTTCTGTCTATATTGATTACAAGCTCTCTACTGGGTATGCACATGAGCATTATATGCGCTTCGTGGGCGTGGTTCTTGTTGATGTTGAAACTGGTGAATTGAACTTCTATCAGTCTCCTGTCATAGGTGAAGAGATCTTCTTGGATAGCACCTATAGGAATTACTATGACTGGCAGACTATGCCAGACTGGCTTCAATACCAGCTCAAATGGCCAGAGGACCTCTACGAGCGTCAGCTCGAGATTGCCTATGTGTACCATGTGAACAATCCGAATACATGGCTTGATGGAGTAGACTTTCATCAGAAGCCTGACGACTCAGATACACGCTATGTGATAATGAACATTGACGGTGAGGAACGATTCATTGCATACCATAACGCTGAGTTCAGAATTGCCTCTTCTGCGGTTTCAGCACATAATCTAGCTGGCATCTACGTTATGGGGTGCGGGAACCAGCGTTTTGGTCAGATGACATTCTACCGTGCAGGAGAGAGCGGTTCATCGAACTGGTTGGGTCCGACAGCTGTTGTTCAAGCATTTGAAACCAACGATGTGGTTAGAACGCAACTTCAACTCTGGGGGTCACATAGGTATGGTAACAGACTATTGTACCATCTTGGTGGAGATTTATTCTTCATCGTACCAGTCTTCCTTGAAGTGGAAACTTCCCAGAACAGAGTTATTCAGAAGCTTGGTGGCGTAGGACTTGTTGATGCTCGCACAGGTGAGCGAGTTGAACTTGGTGAAAATGTCATTGAAGCTTACTATAAGATGTTTGGACTACTGAATAGAAGTACAATCGAGGTTGGAGAGGTCGGTTTTGAATCCGTATCGTTCAATCCTGTCACAATCTCGTCAGGATATTATACGAGCCTTATTGCTTTGATGCGGAACAACGACAATGTCACACACCATCTCTATCTTGATATTGTTGTTCCACCCTCTGGCAACTTCTCGATTCTATGGCATGGATCAGAGGTTACTCCTGTCAATTCTACGTACACATTGGATATTGGAGATGTTGGTATTGGAGACCTCTATGGCACTATTCCATTGTTGACGGTCTATCTTCCAGAAGGACAAGTGAGTGGGCAATATTTGGTACAGGTGATTCTTCGTACTGAAACTGAGGCAGTAGACCAGATCAATCTCATCATTACGGTCGCATAGTTGATTGATGGGCTCTGTACCACTCTATGGTCTTGCGGAGTCCATCAACTAGGCTCACCTCTGGATGAAATTGAAGAATCTTGTGAGCCCGTTCCATACTTCCAACGCTCTCCTTCACATCACCGGGTCTTGGTTGTACATGAACGATTTCAGACCGAGAATTCGCAACATTCTTCCTTATGATCATGGCAAGTTCAGAAATCGAGATGGATTCAATCCCGGAGAGGTTTATTGTCATCCCACTTGCCTTATCCATCTCTCCCGCAGCAACAGTAGCTCTAGTGATATCATCCACATAGATGAAGCTTCGAGTGTGGTCGCCGCTACCCTCAATCGTGATTGGATTGTTTGTAAGTGCCTGATTGGTGAAGATTGAAATCACACCACTATATTCTGAATACGCCTGTCGCGGTCCATAGGCATTGAAATACCTAAGAATGGTGCTACCGATACCGTACAACTCTGCATATGATTGAATATATAGCTCACCTGCAATCTTAGAAACCGCGTACGGGCTGAGGGGTTGGTAGGGGGAATCTTCGCTAATGGGCATCTTTTCTGGATTGCCATAGACTGCCGCACTCGAGCTGAATACTAATCGTTTGATTTCTAGCTGGCGAGTCATCTCAAGAATATTGATGGTTCCTCCAACATTTGTGTCGTTCACTAATTGC
>PJER01000018.1 GCA_002825465.1 Candidatus Thorarchaeota archaeon MP8T_1 | reverse complement strand
AACAACTTATGAAGAGTCCGTGTGTGTACTCGTCATAGTCCCTTGCAGTCGGTAGCGTGAATAGGTGCTGCGCCGTCAGAACGTAAAAGGGCGTATGGGACTAATAAGGTTTCGCGAGATATTCAGGATACATGTGTTTTTGATGCAATAAAGGGCTACAAGCGGAAGCGTGACTTGAAGACAATTATTTGCGGACGCTTGATGTGATTTTACACTGTTGTTGAATTCTACACAATCACTTATTCACTGGGAGAGACATCAATTGGTATGATAGAACTCTCGCGCCTCTGGTTCACGGTAAATCCAATTGCATACCCTAAGATAATCAACCCATTGAGTATCGCCAAGTAAACGAATGCGGTCTCATATGCAAGTATGAGAAAGGATGTCAGAGTAGTACAAATCAATCCACCAACAATAGCCAAGAGACCACCTGTTGCTATTAGATTTCCAAGCACCGAAGTGTCATCAGGCCGTGCTCCAATTCCATACCCCCATCCGATTCCAAGAAGCACACCTAGAAGTGCAAACCCCGCAGCATGCATCTGATACGGTGCAAAGGCGACAGTAATGGTATCTGCCCAGTCTGTAAGGTCAGTACCAGTGAGACCATAGAGAAGAGAACCCGACCAAGTCACTAATTGTCCAATGATATTCATGATATAGTACCCAAAGAGGGTGCCAAATACTACCCCCACCCCACCGCCAGAGAACCACTGGATGGGATTTGAATGATGCCGCTTTAGAATGAAACCAAAAAAGGTACCAACCAACAGAGCTGCCGCAGCTCCGAGGGAGATTGCATCATGAAGGCTGATCTGAATGATCGTTAAGTAGAATTGGTCAAGTTGCATTTGCGTCACCGTATGAGTATAGTCAACAATGTCAGCACAGTACCTAATAAGCCTCTATGTAGGCAATATTGAACCGACTACGATTAATCATCGTGAATTATTCACTCTCTTGGACCCATGTGATGAATTTACGAAAGAGACGATTGAACTCCTCAGGTTGCTGAATCATAGGGATATGATCAGCACCTCGAATCACAGCAAGGTCTGCTCGAGGAAATTTGTCAACATACGCCTTGACAACTGAAGGAGGTATCACATTATCATCTTCGCCAACCAGAGCGAAGATTGGTAGATCAATCTCGTTCAATCTATCAGAAACATCGAATGCATTGCATGCCAAAAGGTCCCTCTGCATAGCAAGACCATCAACATGTTTCATTGCAGCCTCATATTTCACCAAATCATGTTCTTCTGCATACTCATCGAATTTGTAATGCTTGATATGCCTCTGTTCCTCAATAGCTTCTAGGACCAGACCTGGAGTGACCTTTCGTAGATGTAAATCTGGTGAAGAATCCACTAGAACCAAGGCTTTTGGTAATCGGAAAGCCTTGTGCAAGATATACGAGAGAGCTACTCCACCCCCCATTGAATGACCAACAAGAATGAATTCTGGCAAATCGAGGTGTTGAATAAGGTGAGCGACCTCATGAGTATATAGATTTTCAATTGAGGCAAGGGTCTCAGACGGGTCGGACCTTCCATGACCTGACAGGTCAATTGCAATACAACGATTAGTAGATGAGAACTCAACTAGTTGAAAAGCCCAACAGAAATGAGAAGAACCAGCTCCATGAATAAAGACAATTGGAAGACCACAAGAAGAATCAGTACATCTATCCACATCAACATAATGTATCTTGTTTGAGTTAAAATCAAAGAAGGGCATAGTAGTAGCTCACAAGAATTTAGACTGTTTCTTGCTTATTGGTATATTTGTTATACATTCGTTACATTTTTCTCTACACCAAGGGATTATGATTCTAGTGACCCCCATGGCTGACAAACTCTTTGGAACAACTGGCGTTCGGAAAGTATACGGAAAAGACTTCGACTTGGAGATGGCACTAAATCTCGGTAAGGCGTTAGGTACACTCGTAGGTAAGGGAACTGTTCTTCTTGCAAGAGATGCTCGAACAACAGGTCTCATGGTTGCTGATGCTCTTTCTGCGGGAATAATGTCAACTGGAGTCAATGTGGTTCGAGCTGGGATAGTCCCAACTCCAACCTTGGCATACATAACGATGAAGAAAGGGTACGATGCAGGTCTAATGGTAACCGCATCCCACAATCCACCCGAATACACAGGTATCAAGTTCTGGTCCAAAAGGAGCATGGGTTTTACTTCATCAGAAGAGAGAAAGATAGAGGAGATCTACGAATCAAAGAAATTCATCCAGGCATCATGGGACAACTTAGGAAAAGAATCGAGGTTAGAAACCGCAGCAGAAGAACACATTACAGGAATTTTAGAGAAGTGTGATGTTGATCTGATTCGTTCAAAAGAGTTCACAGTGGTTGTAGATCCAGGAAATGGGGCAGCATGTGTATTAACTCCATATTTGATTCAAAGACTCAGTAAAAAAGTAGTCACAATCAATGGACAATTAGATGGCCACTTCCCAGGAAGACGTTCAGAACCTGATGAGGAGAGTCTAGGAGATCTCATGGAGATGGTCAAAGAAATTGGGGCAAACTTAGGGATTGCACACGATGGTGATAGTGATCGGGTAGTCTTTGTCACCGAGAAAGGAGAAGTGATTCGTGGGGACAGAACAATAGCTCTTCTTGCTCAAGATTATCTATTGACTACAAAGAGAGGAACTGTGGTGACAACAGTCGATAGCTCATTAGGATTAGATGAGATTGTCGAAAAGACAGGCGGAAAAACTATTCGTACTCCAGTTGGGGACATTCAGGTCGCAGTGGAAGTAGAAAAGAAAGAGGCTGTAATGGGTGGAGAAGCATGTGGCGTTTTCATTCTACCAGAATTACATCTGGCACCAGAACCATTCTTAGCCGCATGTCGAATTCTTGAGAAAATGGCGCGTACAGGAAAAAGCTTTAGTGAGTTGATCTCGGAGATTCCAATTTACCCGTTAGAGAAAGCCAAGTTGACCTGTTCAAATGAAAAGAAAGATTCAGTCATGGTGAAACTTGTAGAAGCACTCCCTAAGGGATTGAACGATGTTAAAGAGGTCATCACCGTTGATGGAATTGGTGTTACTATGAAAAACGGATGGATTTTAGTAAGACCTTCTGGAACAGAACCCGTTATACGAATCACCTGTGAAGGGCAGACAAAAGATTTGGTTAACAAGACACTTGAAGTCGCTAAGGGTATTGTTGAGAGAACAATCAAATCTACATAACGTTTACCTTAAGTTCAATGCGGACAAGGTTTATAGCGTAAATATTGAAAAATTACTCTGAAAAGAGGCAATACCAATGAGCAAAGAAAGCAAGGAACTTGAGGATGAAATTCTGGGCGAATTCGAATGGGCTCTTCAAGATCCTAATTCGGAGAAGATTAGACAGCTCGGTGAAGTGGTCAGTATTATTACGACGAAACTGACAGAAGCTATAAGCGAACTTCAAGGAACCGTTGCCTCACTTCAAACAGAAGTTAGAAGTCTGGACTCAAAGATTGGCTCACTGTCAAGTCGTATAGCAAGTGGTGCGACAGTATCAGCAGGAGGCGCATCTCCAATAGGAGATGGTGAACCTATTGCTGGCTCTGAACCAAAACCCGCAACTCCACCACCTGCAGCTGGTGGCGGAATGAGTATGATGGGTGAATTGAAGCAATTACTTGCCGCAAGACGCCGAAAGGCAGAGACTAGTGAGTAAGACTACACCAGTCGCTCAATACTATTCTCCTTGTAAAACGGACCTGCATGTTCAGGTAGCGTTATTGTAAATGCCTCTGCACGTTCGCATTTTGCCTGAGTACCACGAAGGCGAGTTCTAGCATCATACAGTTTTTCATAGAACGAGTCAGCTTTGTTAATCTGAGACTTGTGTTCTTTCAATGCACCAAAACCAAACTTGTATGTATCTGAAATATCGACATAGACATGTGGTCTGGGAATCATTGTATTAATCTCCATATTGTAGATACGCTGAACCCTGTGAGCCTCATCATTAAATATTGTAGTGTGAGATGCCCATTCAACAGCGTCAAACACAATCTTTGCACATTCTTGATGGTTGACATTGTAGTCATCTGATGAATGAGTCAATATAATAGTTGGACGTGTCTTGAGAATAGCTCCTACAACTTCATTTCTCAGACTCATATCAATTGCAAAATCATCTCGTTCACTAAGGAAGAGGTTCCGAACACCAAGAATTCCACAGGCAGCTTTCATCTCCTCATTTCTAGTTGCATTCCCAGTCATGCAATGAACATCAACTGGAACTCCCAGGTCACAATGTTTTCGAATGGTTCCACCTGCTCCAAGACTTTCATCGTCAGGATGTGCAACTACAACAAGAATGGAGTCCATAGTCGTACTCTTGTTCTTGCCACTAATCAAGTTTTGGCATTTCTATTGTTCAAACCATTTCCCTTAAAGGGGACCATACCTAACTCAAAGAAAAGGTGAATAATTTGCGTATTGGGGTGAACCTCTATCCGTCAGTTGGTGGTAGTGGATACCTAGCCACAAGATTGGGTCAACATTTAGCCGATAAAGGGCACATCTTGCATTTCATTACCTATCAAAGACCATTCTCAATGATGTGGGAACAAACAAAGGGAGTCCATGTGGATCTTGTAGATAGATTTGATTATCCACTCTTTAAGGCAGTAGGACCGCCTTATACAATGGCATTGACTTCAAAGATAGTTAAAGTTGCAAAAGCCTCAGAACTAGATTTGATTCACGCACATTACGCAATTCCGCATGCAATGGCTGCATACATGGCCCGTGAAATCATCAAAATACCCTATGTTGTAACCCTACATGGTTCAGATGTTCATTCTTTGGGACTCGATCCTGCATACAAACCAGTGGTACAACATACAGTGGAGAAAGCGGATGCAGTCACAGCAGTATCAGAATTCTTGATGCGAACAGCACACGAAAAGCTTGGCATTGAACGGGAAATTCATGTCATCCCGAATTTCATAGATATCAACACATTCTCACGTGTCCAAGGCATTAGATTAGTGGTCGAGAGCGGATGTATTTCACTCAGAGGAGAAGAAGAAGCTTTCGAGATATGTCCAGATGACAAGATTATCCTTCATGCATCGAACTTTCGTGAAGTAAAACGGGTAGTCGAGCTTGTAGATATCATGAGAGATGTTGTCGACAGAATGCCAAATGCTCGGCTAATAATTGCTGGAGACGGACCAACAAGAATAGAGGTTGAGCGACGAATTGAGGAACTCAAACTCTGCAATAATATACATCTACTCGGAGTCAGGAGTAATATGCAGGAAATCATGTGTTCTGCGGATGTCTTCGCCTTGAACTCAACCCTTGAAGGAATGCCGCTAGTGCTCCTTGAGGCAATGGCATGCAAGTTACCTGTAATTACTACACCGGCTGGGGGAATTCCAGAATTGGTTCGTCCAGGAATTGATGGTGTTGTAACCAAAGGTTATGAAAAAGAAGAATATGTAGAAGAACTACTCAAACTTCTTGAGAATGCTTCTCAGAGAAAGAAGTATGCAGAAACAGGTTATCAAAGAGTGAAAGATAATTTCACAGCAGAAAAAATAGTCACAAAGTATGAGAAAGTCTTTGAAGGAGTAATTGGAAAATAAGTGGAGAACAACAAGATGGTTCCTAGTATTAACACAGTTCTACAGAAATACATCTGGAAAGGAGAGTACGAGAAACTAGCGAGAGACCTTTATGATTCGCCACCCACTACCCTTGATGGATTTGCAGAACGAGCGACCTCAGTACGGAACCAATACACCAAGACATTATGGCACATCGATGAGCGAATGGACCTTCTTGAAAAGATCTTGATATCCTCAAATAGAAAATTAGGGACTCTTACTCCTGAAGTTCAAGATTCAATTGAAACATTAAGACAAGGTGCAATTGAATCAGCTCATCAGACAGCAGTTTTAGGGGGACCAGCATACATTCTCAATAAACCAATCACTGCCAAGATAATTGCACAACTTTGTGCTGAGAAAGATGTCAACTTCTCAACATACTTCTGTGTTGCAGATTACGATATTGTTCAACCAGAATTGACTAATATTCGAGTACCAGTATTTGGGTCAGGTGGAACTCTCATCAGTTTCCCAGTGCCTGAGGGATACGAGAACTCGCCAGTGAATGTGCTTCCTTTACCTGACAAAGACTGGTATTCGCAAGTGGAAGAGTCTATTCGTGATAGTTATAGGCCAATGTTCAAAGGTTTAGAAGGGGCCACAAGAATACTATTTGAAGAACGACTTGAACAGGCCCTTTCCATCCTAAGGTGGAGCTACCAAAACTCATCATTATTTGGTGAATGGATAAAGCATATCCTTGGTAGATTATTCAATATTGAAGGAAATCTAGGTGTACCACTGGTCTCTGCATCTGACCCAGAGATTCGTGAACTATTGAGTGAGGGACTTGAATTTCTTCTAGCACGAGAGAATCGAGAACGCCAACTAGAAATTGAAGATCAAATCACGACACAGATTGAGGAAGCGGGATTCAATCCAGGAATGGGGAGAAGAGGAAACGACTATGTTCCCTTTTACTATGAATGCACCAACAAGGAATGCAATAGCTCACGTACCGAACTACATTACGAGGATATTGGAAATACTATCGTGCTATCTGGGAAGTGCCCAACATGTTCTGAACCTATTGAAATTGAAACGATAGCTGAAACACCATATCTTGGGGATGTGGCAAAACATCTCTCATTGAGAGTTGACTCAAGACAAATGGCAATTGATACCATCATTCCAACAGTTGTTCATGTCGGAGGACCAGGTGAGGCGGCGTACTACAGTCAGGTAATCCCAACAGCAAAGGTCATGGAAATTCCATTTCCATTATTTGCAAGATATCCACGCGTATACTTCAACACTCCATGGAATGAGAGCTTGGCAAAAGATCTTCAGGAAAATGAAAAGACAGTGCTTCATCGCAGTGAGATGTTCAGTCTTAGTGGAAAGGTGACAAGATTCAGACGAAAGAATAGGTTCGAGGATATGAACAATACCTTGTTAGATCTATCAGAGACCATTCTTGATACTCATGCAAGACTGAATCAAGAACTGAGAGAACTCGAATTAGAGATAGAGGATAAGAAAGGAAAGGAAATAGAATCCCTCTTGAATCTCAAATTCGATATAGAACGCTATCTGAGTTGGACCTTTGGTCAATTCGCTCAGGATAAGCTTGGCCAAGAGTCTTCGTGGTCTTGGATAGAATGGGCACTCAATGCGGGATTTAGTGACATCTTTGGACCATATGAACGAACATATGTTGGCCCCATGAAGAATGGTGCAACAGTGTTCATCAATTTCTCAGTATAGAAACATCGGGCAGATGCCCAATGTTCTATCTGATTATCCAATTTCCTTGGTTAGCAACTTACCAAGTTTCTCAATACCTTCTGAGATGATCTCTTCAACAGCGTAAGAGAATCCCAGACGCATTGTGTTAGCTTCTGGAATACTTGGTATGATATCACTACCGTCATCAGATACCTTGAATCCTTCAATTGGATAAAAGGGACCTCCAGGTACATACAGCAAATCATTTGGAATTGCGACGCGTTGCATGAATTCACTGGAATTAAAGTTGGCATCTTCACTCTGCCACCAAATGAAGAAACCGCCAGTTGGATCGGTTCTTTCTCCTGCAGGGAAGAATTCGTCTATCGCTTTCGCCATAGCTTCGTATCGTACACGATATGCTGGAATGCTGACTTTCATTGCTTGGTCAATATATTTGGTGTAATATTCGTCAAGAATTCGTTGAACCAGGGTCGTTGTACACAAGTCAAGGTATCCCTTGTCCTTGAGGACTTGCTCTCTGACATTATCAGGCATAACTGAGTAACCTACTCTCAAAACAGCAGCCTCCTTACTACTAGTTCCAAGATAGGCAACACAGGTGTTATCTTTGTCTAGCGTCTTGATTGGCTTTGGATTTTTCTTAAATTGAATTTCGGCATATGCTGAGTCTTCCACCAAGAGAATATTGTGAGCAGTACAAATGTCGAAGAGAGCTTGTCGTCGTTTCATAGACAAGGTTGTGCCCTTTGGATTGTCACTATCAGGAACAACATAGAGAAGGTCAGGAACCTTGCCGAATTTCTTCTGTGAAAGCTCAACTGCACGCTCAACCTCTTCAGGAATGATACCATCAATATCTGTCGACACTGTGAGCACTCTAGCTCCAAGTTTTACAGCAGGTACCAGAAAGCCCAAGTATGCAGGAGATGGTGTGATGATTACATCACCAGGGTCGACCAATGTATCAAGCAACGCATAGAGTGCCTGCTGAGAGCCATTAGTAATGGAAACGTGGTCCCACTCAGTTTCAGGATCAATAGGTATCTTCCGAACATCATGAAGTCGTTTTGCAAGTGTCTTTAGGAACCACGATTGCCCCCCAGTAGGGCCATAGTTTAGATCATCAAGTGCAAGTTTGGAATCTTTTTTGTATCGTTCACTAATATCAGCCATAATATCCGCAAAGATATCGGTAGGCATGATACCAGGTTTTCCGCCAGCAAAATAATATTTTACATTATACTTGAGCAAAGCTCTAATTTGCGACTCTTCGATAAAAGAGGTCCAGGTAGCAAAGCTATAGCTACGATTATTTGCCAATTTTGACTACTCCTAAGAGTGGAAAGTTGGTTAGAAGCATGCACACTTCTGTACATGATATCATTTCATTATGCTTTATCTGTTTCTGATTGGAATTGGCTTTGTAGTCCACAATTGGTCCACAATGTACATTAGTGTTCGTCCAATTTGAGCTCAGACTTGATTTCGTGTTATCGAATTTCTGCGGCAATTGCTGCGGCAGAGGTGGCTGGGTCGGGAGCATCAACAACTGATCTAGCGGCAATCACAAAGTTCGCGCCTGCATCAATTGCATCTCGTGCACTTGCACCTTGCGCTCCAACGCCAGGACAGATAATTGGAATCTCATCACCAAGTACATTACGAATCTCTTCAATCTTCTCAGGAAATGTTGCACCTACAATGACACCATCGACATCCCAGAGGCGAGCTTGACGTGCGAACCGTATATAGAGAGGTTCAGGTTTCTTCCCCTTCTCTTCGACTATGAGACCATAACCATCCTTTGCTGCGGGATGCGACATATAACAGAGAGTGATTATGCCACGTTTCCGATTGGTAGCCATTTCAAAGACACCATCGAGACCACCTTCCATACCGACCAGTGGATTCACGATCATTGCATCAAATCCAGCATCGAAGTAGTATTTTGCAATGACCTTGTTTGTGTTCCCGATATCATTCAGTTTGCAGTCAATGATTGCTGTGATACCTTCATCATGAATCTTGTCAACTATTCGTGGTATACCCTCTGAGATACCGAGAGGAAGAACAAGGTGACGATTTATCTTGAAAGCAACAGCGTGTTCTGCTGTTTGAGTGATTAATTCGAGAGCTCTCTGCTCAAGTCGGTCTCGTTCAGCCTTCTTTGCATTGGCATCCTTGCCACTAAAATCTGCAACCAGATCCAGACCAATTATCAGCTTACTCTTCCTAACGAAGCTAGAGGCAGTAATCTTACGTTTGTACAAACTACTCACTCCTAACTGGCAACTACATCGTGATAGAACACTCATCTAAATAAACTATCGGCATTAGTTGGAAATACTAAATATTCCATGCAAACTTATATCCGAATCAGGAGTTGTGATGATTGGAGATAATAGCTTGAGTCCAGACTGGTTAATGACACGATTGACTGTAGTACTGCTGGCAATCGTAGGTCCAATCTACTTCTTCATTCTGATGCTCTTTATCCCCCAGATGATGCCATTTGGGGATGCCTGGTTGGATTTCCTGTTCCACTATATTGCGGCGCCAACGGTATTTTCAGTCCCTTGGATTGGAACCATCTATTATCAACGATATCGGTTAGCAAACATGGTTCATATCATGGATGAAACAATCACTGCAGTTCCTTTACGCTGGAGGGTGTTTTACGGTGCAAATGCAGCTTTCATTCTCATGGTATTTATTCTACCCATGGCTACTCCTATTATTGCACTCATAGAGGGACTCGTCGTTGCAGGTCATGTGTTCTATACAGTTGGTATAGGCAAATTAGGGGGAGGGAAACCAGCGGCGGTGTTAGGTGTAATCGTGGCAATTGGGTTGTGCATACTTCCCGGACTAGTAATGTTGGAGTTTCTACCGACATATCTCAATCTCTGGACTACTATACTTGGCGCATGGGAGAATTACTGGTTACAGATAGCCTATGGATTTGCTCAATGTCTGGTAAATGCTTTGAGTTTTGGAGCGCCAGTATACTTCATCTATTATGGAGCAACGGAATACGATAAGGGCCTCTATGGTGAAGTGTACACAAGGACACCCACAAACTGGATCAGATTTGGAGAATTCATTCTATTCATTTTTTTCCTATTCATTTACTTGCCTCCAATTCCAACACCATTTGGGATAATACCATTCCTTAATCAGTCCAATCTTTTCTATAATTACATCAATTGGACTTCTCTTGCGATTGTAGGGATAATGATAATTGTAAAATTCTATCTCAAAGTCGAGGGAGATACAACAATCGGAGGAGCCTCTAACATATTTGTGATTGGCTTGTTCTTAATTGTAGAACTCTTCTTCAAAACAAACCTGATACTAATTACATCAATTATCTGGCTTGCATTTTTGATATATGCAGCACTGGCAATAGTTAGTTACTTCCGTGCATCGCCAAGAGAATTGTACTGATGATTACAGGTCGAGAACCTCTAACTTCTCTGCGAGACGAATAATTGGTAGATGTACAACCATCGGACCGACATCAGAGATAGAATCTACAAATTCCACTTTTTCCTTGGGTCGTGTTGTGTAGGAGAGGAAACTTCCTTCTGGTGGACCTTCACCTTCTATGTGAACCCATAATGGAAGCCCATAATGCTCGTAATACCCATGGTTTGAAATAAGCGTACCATAGTAGTGCTTACCCTTGTATTCGAAATAGAGCATACTGGCAGGACGGTCTCTCTGCGACCATGATACAAGCATTCTTGCTAAATCTGTCATTGAAGCAATCTTCAGATTAACAGGTGATCGAATATCTTCCTTACTCATTCTTATGCGCACCAAGTCGCTCATAATTTGGGGCCTTATAAGAACGACCATTGAGCGTGAACTAGTCCTTCTTCGATTCTATTCAGGTTTATGAAGAGCTGTCCGTATCCTGTCAGCCAATTTGTCGACAGCTCGTCTATCGACCCCAACGACAACAATAGGAGCACTTACTAAAGGTCCACTTCTACCTATAGAGAAGACTACTCGAATTCCGTCTTTTCGAAAACATACGAAGGTAAATCCATCCTCGTGGATTAATTGGTCTAGATCTAGTCCACTTGCAGTTATTCCAGCTGCAATCCAGTTGATGATTATTGAAGGATCAGTATCTTCCCTATCAACTGCGATTGTTTCTCGTAAATTGTGTTGTGATGTAAAGAGATATTCATGCGAACCTTTTCCATAGAGTATCTTTCTTGTTGTAGCCTTAGAGAGAAGCTCATGAGAGATTGGACCAAACTCCTTGACCAGTACTTCTTCTGGATCAACTTCAGATGCAGTAATTGGCACAATATCAACTTCAGAGAGCGAAGGCACTTCGACAGGTAACTCGATCCTAGGAGCAGGTTCGTCAGTAATAGAGAACTCCTGTTTCGTTTCCTCGAATAATTCTTGCACATAGTCCTTCATCCAACCGTCAAGTACCTGCCAATCCTCTTTACTGAGCTTTAGGGGAGGTCTTGGTACTTCTGGAAGGTCTTCCTCAGATTCTTTGGTTTCAACCATTTCTGGTTCTTCGGTGTCAACGGATTCCTCATCTTCTTCCTCTGGAAAATCAACTAGCTCAATCTCATCTGGCTCTTCAGGAAGCAACAGCTTTACAGCTTCAAAGAGTCCTGAGAGACGATCGGTTCCGCCATGCTGTGACAGTCGTGGACGTACTTGCATGATAAAGCCGCGTTTGTTCTCGGTGGTCTGGTCGAAAACAATTGCTGCACCTCGAGGCAAACTACTGATGAACACTTTATCCTTGAATTGTTCGGGCATAACTGCGGGAGCTCGCTGTTGGAGTGATCGTATATCATTGTCATGAGACAATGAATGGGAGATAATTAAGTCAGCTTGAGAGATTGCTTCATCTGCCACTGCGGATGGTTGTTGGGTGCATAGAACCAAACTGCAACCAAACCTCCTTCCAAGCTTTGCATATCCAATAATCGCGTCCTTTGCTGGAGTTGGGCCAGATCGTGGAACTAGTGTATGTGCTTCATCTATAATGAGCCAAGTCGGAGGAAGCTCCTCACGAGCACTGGTACCTTCATCTGTCCAAGCCATCCTGTAGGTAAGGACCTGACGACAGAGCATGTTTGTCAAGATTGCAAGAACTGCCTCAGCATCAGAGCCAAGTGGCGCTACATCAATTACTGTTATCTCCCCAGCAATAGCCAAATCCTGAGCACTTGTGCCACCAGGATGGAACACACCCATTCGATCTGCACGTTTCAATCGTTGAATCAATGCTGTTCGAGTTGATGGTTTGTAGAGTTCCTCAATGGATGGATTAGTATCAATACAGATTATCATGTCTTTGATACTGAAATCACGTTTGAGCGGAATGCGTTCTCCTGAACCAAGAGAGTAACCCTTACGAACATTATCTAGCGTTTCACTGATCAGATTCTCCATGGCAGTGCTAAGGGTTCCACCTTTCTCTAGAACATAGCCCCAATCAGAAACAGTCAACTCCTTGGGTCCAATGGATAGAGGGTAAAGCCTCGCTTTCTTCTTCACCTCATCAGGGAGACCAACATAGGTCCTTCGAGGGACATAGACATTGACTGGAAATCCTCTTGCTTCAAGAGACCATTTCTTCAATATGTCACTCTGATCGTCATTTGAATCTACCATTTGTCTGAACACATCAACTGTATCAACAAGGACAGCAGCAACTTCGATCTCTCGACGTTCCATTGATCGAGCAAGTTCTTCAGCTATTATTCCGAGTGTATAGCTCTTCCCAGAACCTCTCTTTCCTGCAACAAGCATCACATGAGGACTCATTAGATCAAGAGTCACTGGCATTCCCATCAGGGATGTCAGAACGTCATCTGAGGTCTCAGCGACTCCTCCAATAAGTCCTAGACCTGCGGCGTGGTACTTTCGATGGAAGGATTCAGTACGTCCGAGTACTACTCCTACGCTCAAATCAACATGCAAGTCTAATGGATCACTCACTCGAGGATGGTATGGTAGCGCTGATTTGTGAATGAGATCTATAGGCTTGTCTAGTCTCTGTGAATCGTCGGGATGTTCTTCATCTGGCGTGTCTGGATTTCCCGTGTCGTTCATTCGTGCACCTCTTGTCGATTCCACTGCGAATTCGGATAAAGCTTAGCTTGATAGTATCCCACGGCGCGATTTGTTTTCAACTCTTCTTATTTTCTAGTAAAATCATAAGTATTTTGACTCATTCCTTTAGTCTAGTTGGAATATTTGTGAATGGCGTGGCGTATGCGATTTTGTCACTGAAGTGAACAACTCCTAATTGTAGTCATTCTACAAAACTATAGCCGCAGGAGTTGTGCGCAGCTTAGCAAGACTCAAAACACAACAGTAACAGACAACAACCTATGCAAGACCCGATTAAAGATGGAGACCTTGTTTTCATCTTCATGGATGGCAAGAGAAACTGGATTCGACGAGTGAAAGCAGGAGATAGTTTCCATTCTAACAAGGGAATCTTAGCTTACGACGATATGATAGGTAAGCCCTTTGGTCATCGAATTGAGAGCCATTCAGGTACATCATTTCAGATTCATAGACCAAGTCATACAGACATCCAGATCGCCATGGGAAGAAACACTCAGATCATCTACCCAAAAGATGCAGGAACAATCCTTGTAGAGGCGTCCATATGTGCAGGCTCGCGAGTGGTTGAGTCAGGCACTGGATCAGGTGCACTCACAGGAATTCTTGCCAGAGCTGTGGGACCCACCGGCCATGTCTATACCTACGAGATCAGAGAAGACATGTATGTTGGTGCGCAGAAGAATCTTGCAAAGTACGGCTTAACAGAAAATGTCACTCAACATCATCAAGACATTTTGGAAGGTATCAAGGAAGACAACATCGATGCAATCGTGCTAGACCTTGCTACGCCATGGCTGCTTGTAGACGAAGCACACCGAGTTCTCAAATCAAGCTGTTATCTTGCGAGTTATAGTCCAACAATCGAGCAGACCATGAAGACCTGCAAAGCTTTATCTGAGAATGGCAAATGGGGAATGATCAAGACTCTTGAGATTCTTGAGCGAGAGATCATGGTGAGAGAAAATAAAACACGACCCACAACCTGGATGGTCGCTCACACTGGATACATGACCTTTGCTCGAACAATGGTAGTAGACGAATAATTCCTTAACTTGACCAATAACAAATCCTTATATGCAATTGAAGTCTAATTCTTTATTGTCGATTGTTGTTGACGGTTGTTGGTCGCTATGACATACCAGCATAAACGAGATAGAATGAAGGATACAAAGGAAATAGTCGAGAATATCCTTCAATCAAAACCATCTGATTATGATTTGGCAAAACCTGGAGAGATTGTAACCTCAGGAAAGACCATTCAAATCATACGTGGAGGAGTTGGCGGGACCAATGTTCTTCCAAAGGAAACAGAAGAGATTCTAGAACAATGTGACGATGAATCAGTTATGATTGATGGTGAATGCATCCGCATCGAGGATCTGGGGTCATATGAACCCATTCAAGAGATTGATGTTGAGGTCACTGAACTGAAAGATGATTTTGAGAAGAAGAAGAAGAAGCGGAATTATATCGAGTTCAAAAAAGATTATGATAAGGAGTAGGTGAATCAAATGGAGAAGAACCAAGAGATAGAGGCACTCCGAAAAGAAGTCAAAGAACTACGAAAGACTGTGTACAGTCTGAAAGATACTATTATAGAATTAACAAATCAAATTGAGACTGTAAGTTCAGAATCACCATTAGAGGGAGGACAATACGCAATATTCCCAAACAAATCGAACTGTCTTGATGGTGATGCAAGCTGGGACCGATTAGTCAATCTCCTGCACAGTGAAGACAATGGATTAACTGCGACGGAATTATCTGAAAAATGGGGCAAGTCAAGATCTCGTACCAGCGAAGTTCTCAACAAATTAGCTGAAAACGGACAGATCATTAAATACCGTGATGGTAGAATGATCAGATTCAGAAGCGCGGAAGAGTAGTACGATTTCTCCTTTTTCCAAAGATGCATATTGGACCATCTATGCCATCTATTCGCCAAAACAGGGTTCTTTGATGCACCACCCATGAAATTTACATATTTTCAGAGGGCGGAAGTAGAGTTAAGTAATTGTTACACAACATAGTCTTTGGCCTTGATTTCAGGAGATTAGATTAATGGCAAATGTTCTACCCGGCTCAAAAAAGCCTCAAAAAACTGAAGATAGTGATGATGAGGATATTCAGATCTATACCAGTCTACTATTCGAACTCAATCTCAAGGCTCAAGATGCTGTTCGTGATTTCTCTCTTCACGACATAGATGATAAAGAAGGAATCGAACTCAAAAGAATCGCAATGCACGGGGCATTTACAGAACTCTATGATACTATAGCTTCATTCAGTGAGCAGATCATGGTTGGCGATTTCGATATGGCATACCTACGAAATCGCGTGGCACAGAGTGATGGAGAAGTGAAAGAACAGCTTGAAGAAGCCCTCGAAGAGCTGAACGAACAGACCAAGAGAAACTTGGCAGATGTATGGAAAGCACGGGTCATGGCTTGGTTACATCAGGCCGCTGCAGCAAGTGGACCCTTTGTCGAGAACGAACATGAAGATATTCAACGAAATGCCTCGAAGTATCTTGCAAAGGTCTACACTATGCTTGAGAAACCGTTCTCCGCAATTGCACAGAAAGTGGATGGAACTCAGAAACTTCGCAGAGTAGCACTGGGTCTTCAAGCATACAATCTGATGAAGGAGTCAATTGAAGAAGACGATGAGGAATTGACCTCCATTCTTGGTAAGAATAAGAGCGCGGAGGCAGAATTCTATGATGAATTTCTGAATGAGCTCATCGGACAGGAGAGCACATTCAGACAGGCATTCAATCCTTTCGATGAGTTGATCTGGCGAGATATTCTTAGCTCGTTCATTTTCGAACAGGCAACTGATTTCTACAATGAAGCAATTCCACTATTCAAGAAGACCAAGGATAATAAAGACAGACTAACGACCATCAAATCGTGGAAGTGCAATACTGCTGGGCTCAGCGAAGTTTACTTGGCAATGACTTACACAGACATTGCAGACGCACAGATGCGTGCAGGGAATTTAGAGGATGCATCCAAATTATACCAAGTTGCATCAGATGCTTTTAGTAGGGCCGAGAAATGTTTCAGAGAAGTCATAGCACTTTCATCTAACGCAGAGCAGAGTAGAATTGACAAAGAACACAAGAAAGCACAGAGCCTTTTCTGTAGTGCAGAGTCAAGTGTACAAATGCTGACCAAAGTTCTTGAGATGAATAACAAACCAGAAGCAAAGAAAGTATTGAAAGAGATATTCAAGAACCTAAAGAAAGCTGAAAAACTTGCTAAGACAAGAGAGTTGACTGGCGCAATTCAAGGAGATCTCAAGACATATTCATTCGTTGAGGATCTTCTCAAAAAGAAAGGTGATGACGATATAAGCGGCATCATCGCCCAAATAGAGTTTGCAAAGGACCTAAGAAAGACTTCATTGATACAAGACATTAGTAAGGCAATGGATGAAGCAAGAGTGGAGATGATCAAGAATCCATCAGATTCATTGGACTCCATCCGGGAAGCACTCAACACCCTTGGCATTCTTTTGAGCTTGGAGATTGAAGATGCTGAGGTCGGAGACCTTCGTAATAGAACATTAGCCCTGCTGAATAATGTAAAATACATGATACAATTTCAACAGAGTTCCCATCTTGAGCAAGGTGTAAAATTCATCTTATCCAGAATCCTTGAAAATCTTCATGCGGAGGAAGCAGCTTCATATTACAAGATAATTGGGGAAAAGGACGCTGCGTTGGAACTTGTAGATCTTGGAAAGCTTGCATTAGCAACCGGGTTTGCATCAGAGGCTCAAGTATATTCAAGACAATCTGAACAATTAGCATTCCGAGCACAGATAGAACGACTTACTGCTTTTCAGAAGTTGCAGGATGAGCTGGCAATGCTTGAAGAGGATGACCCTATGGAAGATGCTCTTGAAGTCCATGATGGAACAATTAACAAACTCAAACAGACTGTTGCATCATTCGAGGCTGCTGCAAATGAGCTAGATAGTGTGAAAGGAAAGGCCATTCGTTTAAAGAATAATGTTGATGGTCAGGTACGGCAACTTCAGGGAGTTGTTATGAAATTCAAGGGAGATCTCTCTCGATTGCAAGGTGCAAGAAACGATTTCATGGGTGAATATTTATTCATGAAGGGAGAGAGGTCGAAAGCAAAGATCTACTTCTCAGATGCAAACGACCAGCTGCGAGAGGCAGTTGGCAACTATACTGTAGCAGCACAAGTATTCCAACAGGTCGGAGATGCACAGTCAGCTCAGAATGTTGATACGAAGGCTAAGACCACGGACTTACTTGCACGTAGTATCTGGGATAACAGACAGCGTATTGATAGAGATCAGGATCCCACTGAAAAGGGTGAGGCCGAGCTTGCGATACTTTATCTTGGCGCTGGTGGCGGTGAACAATAGATAAAATCTATTGTCACTGGACAGCATAACTCTCTTGGGCAATGGCTGCTGTAAGAGGTTTGGTATGAATCCGTTTTGCACGGAATGGCTTGAATTCAATTCCACCAGCATGATAGAATTTGCTGAACCACTCTACAAAGTGTAACCTGAGTGTGTGCATGAATGCTAGTAAGCCTTCTAATATTCCCACTATGAAAGTTCCAATAATTGCACCTAGTAAAGGCAAGTGAGCACTATGTGGTGCCAACGCATCAGTCGTATGCACTTCATGGGGTATCAACTCTAATCCACCTATGGAGAGTTCAGGAAACGGTATGTAGATTATCGCTGGTACTAGTGAGAAGAAGACTCCACTCAGAATGATGTGCACAGTGTTGAGCGCAAAGATACGAGCATAGCTTACAGTGTGGCTAATCATGCCAATTGCATATTCTAAGAAGAGAACAGCGCCATCCATTCCACCTTTGAATGAGAAAATAGCCATAATGACCATTGGAACAATGAAAGCGCCTAAGGAGAATATCAGGGGAGGTATTGGAATAGCAGGATAAATTCCATTATCGCCAATCCCATATCCAATTCCCGCAATAGGTACCCATAGGTTGACATTTCCCGTGGGAGCGAACCAGTCATTGACACTGTTGTAACTGACTCCAAATAACAGATTAACGAATCCATAATATAGCCAGAGATATGAGATACCAACTATAAGATTAGACATCTCCCGATGCTTGAACTTATTGTAGATATTGAGGATAATCCCAAGCATGATGTGAATAGCTCCAATCTCAATTGAAAGCTTGAGCATGTGTGTTGCCCTGTAGGGATTAGCAACTAGATGTCCATGACCATCATCGATGTAATGAGCGAATATTGGCCACAGTGGCTCAACCACGGTTTCAGCTCCAAAGAAGCTACCAAAGAGGAATCCACCAATTATGGCAAAAATACCCATCATTATGAGGCCTTCTGCGCCACTCTGGATGTATCCCATAATCTCGCCCCAGTCCTGGCCCTTCTTCTTTGCTCTCCGAGCGGCCAGACCAATAATCATAATCAGAAGACCTTGGCCTATATCTGCAAAGACAAGACCAAAGATGAGTGGGAAAGTTAACCACATCAACTTGGTAGGGTCAAGATCGTGCTTGGATGGAATTCCAAAAGCTTTCACTACATCTTCTGTTGGTTTCATAAATTCAGGATTGGATATGTATGTGGGAGCTTCGTGCTCAGCAAAATGAGGTTTGTCAAAAGTAACCTCTAAGGCAGTACCTACTCGTCGACTGAGTATTGGTTCTAAAGCATTCTCACGTTTCTCAGGAATCCAGCCCCAAGCCTTGATTGATTGGTCGGTGTAGACAATAAACGATTTGATATCAATTCGATGCTTCTCGATTTCCATCAATTCCCAAGCGACGAGTATCTTGAAACCCCACTCATTTGCAAGGGTCTCCTTTCGTTGCTGTAGTCGGGTGATTTCCTCGCTAAGAGATGACATTTTGACTTCAGCATTACTAGCAATCTCCTCTGGAGAGCCAGATTCACCTTCTGGAATTGGGAATGTTTCAAATTCAAGAGCAGAGAGTATGCGTTCTACTGCATCCTTCATGTCTATGGGCACTGCGATGACAGTGGGGCATGAACCACCTTTCAGTTGTATTGATCTGATGGAAACTGCACCTTCAGTGACTTCTTGAAGACTCCATTCTAACTCCTCGAGCCTTCCTGCTGGAACTAGACCCGCAGTTGTAAAGGTGAAGTCAGTACTTCCAATCAGACTAGGATCAATTCCTAACGGTTTGAGTGAAAGGGCCACATCTCTGATACCTCGTTGACGATCTACTTCCGTCTTCGCTATTACTAAGTTAGTATCAATTTCAAGTACTTCAGTTTCAACAGCTTTGATAACATCCGTAACGGTTTCAAGGGATTTGGAAAGTATTGAATCATCAACTTCTTGGACATGACCAGCTCTGCGCAGAGGTTTCAATCCTAGTGATGTGACTAGTTTTTCTAACCTGTCTGAAGCCATAAAGACTGACTCTTCTTCTTTTGTCTTCTTTATGTCTACTAATCCTGCTTGGCGTCTTACATCAATAAATTCGAAATCTCCGAATTCTTCAATTGCTAAAAGGACTTCACGTTCAAGATCACGATGTGAAACTATTTTGGCTACAATCATTTTCTCAGGACTTATCAGGCCCATTGTATCACCACTTATGCCAATCAGTGGTCACTGATAGACAGGTTGTTAGCGCCTGACTTAAATCCTGATAAATAACCTTTACTACTCGAGGTCAATATTTATCAAGGATATCTTAATCTGACCTGCATCGGCAAAAATGAGGTATGGACCTGATGTGTGCTGTACATGATGAAATTGATCAGATCCACGAAAGTGAGAAGAAAGCCCGTGAACGAATTGAAGGTGCTGAAAAACGCGCTCGAATAATTCGTGAGGAAGCAGATAAAGAAGCGAAAGTACTCATGTCAAAAGCCGAACATGATGCCAAACAAACGGCATCAAAGATGCTCTCTGATATTGAAGGTAAAAAGAGTAAGATCGAATCTAAAGTCTTCGCAGATACTGACAAGAAAATAGATGAGATTACAAAAGCCGCAACCAAGAAGAAAGGTGAGGCGGAAAAAGCTGTTTACAAGATTATTGTGGGGGAGGTCTAAGACATGAGCGGAATCTCGAATATCATAGAAATTATCAACAATAAGACTGCTGAACAAGAGAAAGAGATTCTCAGTGATGCAGAGAAATTCAAAGCAACAAAGCTTGATGAAGCCAAGAAGCGTGCAGATGAAGTGGCATCAGCCATCACAAAGAAAGCGGAACATCAGGCAAATTCAGAACTTTCAAAGTATGAAGCAAGTGCAAAACTCAAGTCTAAATACAAATTGCTTGAGGCGAAAGATGCGCTGATAAAGGATGTACTGGTTTCAATAAAGAAAGAATTAGAGAGCGTTGTTGGAAAAGCAGAATACAAGAAAGTCCTCGAACGGTTAATTGTAGATGGATGCAAATCTTTAGACACTGATGCGGTCGAACTTATCTTTCCAGCTAAACATGCCTCAAAGATTGATGTTGCTGAACTCGAGAAAGCTGTTGCAAAAGAAGTCGGTAAGAAATTAAAGATTTCAGTCTCCAAAGATTCTATTCGATCTATCGGTGGTGTGATTATCAGAACCAAAGATACCACAAGATGGGTCGATAATACATTTGAGGCTCGCCTTGAGCGATTCGAAAATAAGGCCCGAGATACAATCTCTGGTATACTGTTCAAACAATAAATAGTGAAGAGTAGAGAATGGAGGAAACCATCTCTACTTTTTCTTCTTATTTTACCCTGCTAGTAGTGAAATGTTCCCAACTAGTAGGAATGCAATAACGAAACCGTAGATAGCTACTGCTTCGATAAACACAACATATAGGATTGATTTACCGAATGTTTCGGGTTTTTCTGTAATTGCTCCTAATGCTGCTGCAGATGCTGTACCCATTCCTAGACCAGCACCAATTCCTGCAAGTCCAAGAGCTAGACCTGCACCAATTGCAATTCCCATTATAGCAATTGCATTCTCACCACCAGTCTGAAGTAATTGATACCCATAACTGGATGGTGCGGCAAGTGCATTCATCACTATGGAACTTTCAATCATCCCAAAAGTGATAGCTGCAAGTACAGTAACCACAACACTTAGACCAAGCAAGATCAAACTTGTGATTTCTTTGTAGTATTTCATTTGTATTTCCTCCAATCTCACCATATTGTAATCATTCGTCGAATTGTTTCTGAAGGTTCTCCTCGTTCAATACCTACTGCGATAGAGCGTATATTACGAATCTCATACTGCTTGAGACTAAAGAACCCGATAATTGTTCCTAAATGAAATGGAAACGCTGTTAGTTGAAGCTTGATTCGCTGAGCAACATAGTCCTCAATTGCAAGTTCAACATCTCCCAAATCACCAGTTTCCTCATACATTCTCGCTATTCTTCCTCCAAATGAACCAAATCGAGTACCATCCAGCTTTGCAATAACTTCTCTCCAATTATTTGCAGAAGGAATAACATCAACTAAGTCACGGACCTTGGAAAACCGAACAAGAGATAGTTCAACAACTGGTTGGTCCAAGCCAAGAAGTTTGGCTCGAATTCCAGTCAGAACATTTCGTAAGACAACTCGTGCCTCAAGAATGTCTAAGACTCTCTTTTGTTCAGTGTCAGAGAATTCTTTCAAAGCGTCGGCAATATTTCTCAGATACCACTCTTCTACAGCAACCTCAAGAGGTGCTGTTGAATTATACTCCTGATAGCTCGGAAGTCGAGTAAGGAGTGCAACCTTTAGGTCCCACTGGGGAATAAGGTCAATCATCTTGCTTACCGAACCTGCACTGATGAGTGTTTGAAACAGACTCGCTTCAGCAGGAGAGGAGGGTATGGAGAATCGAAGTATATCTTCGGCTTCAAGATCAACATGAACGCCTCGAATAATCGACTTGATACTCTCCGCGTAGAACAATTCCAAGAAGGTATCAGTGAATTCTCTCACCTTCCCTGTTAGTGATCGGGATAGGTTAGTACTGACATCTGCAAAGTCCTGCGAAAGAATGAGGGAAAGTTCATCCGGAGTTGGTGTGGAAGACGGTGACTGCTTTGCAATTACCGACCCATAGTACGTTCCGGATAGTATCTTGATGAAGTCTTGATAGCTATTTGCCTGAAGCAGGCTCTCATAAACACCTATTGAGAGAAAACGAGACTTCATGCCTCGAATCCGGGCATTTACGAAGCCGTATTCATTAGCTGATCTTAACCCCATTTTGTCAATTCCTGTCCATTATCAATCTGGTGAGGACTAAAAGTTGACCTGCGAGACCTGATATAAAAGTAATGCCAGAGCACAACTTACCCTTTTGTAGAAGAATTCAAATAATCAGCTGCTATCAAAATCATGGTTACTATGACAGAAGCGAGTGGGGCACCAGGTCATCATTCTGATGATTACATAAATCTTGGAAGTCTCTTCCGAAGTTCTGCAACAACAATGTTCGTTGTGCAGATAGTAGCAGTAATTACAATGTTAGGAGCTCTAGCAGCACACTATATTGGTGATACATACTTTGGGCTAACAGGAGATCTACAGATACTTGCACTCCTTCTGGCGAGTATTGTGGTCCTGATTATTTTTCTAGCCGCAATCAGCGCATTCGTTCGATTCTCTAGGAGAATTGGAGATGCAGTGGTTGGACCAGGAATCGAAGAAGTACGAATGAATACACCAAGAGTGAAAGGAGTTGTAATAATCTATGCATTACTTGTCATTCTGATGGCAATCACAGGTATATACATCTGGTATCTGGTAGATGCTAGATTTCTAGCTCCTTGGGCGCTTGCAGAGAATTCGATATCACTTAGGGTCTTTGGTCTTGCACTCGGTGCATTCTTTATCGCATTAATGATTCAAGTGATAATTGCGGCTGTAGGAAGAAGCGCTACAAAAGTCATCATTGAAGTTCTTGATGCAGACGATTCAGAATTCTTGGATTAATCTACTCTGAAGTGTCGTCTTCCAAGTCGAAGACGACATCCTCAAGTATCTCTTCCATGGGAGGCATATAGGTTGCCTTCATTTCAGATTCTTTTTCAATCAGCTCTAGATACCCTATTGTCTTGAACACTCCATAGACTCCAAGAAAGAATCCAAGTATTGCTCCGAGAATAGCTCCCCACATAGCTCCTGAAGAACCTCCAATAGAACCACCTACTATCTGGCCAACTAGTAATAGAGAGATAACTGAACATGGAAGTTCAGAACCAATAGCTAACCAGGGACCAATACCTGAAAAACCTCGTTCTTTCTCGGACATAATTCAGTTGTAAATACACTTTCGAATATTACTTGTGGTTTCAGATATATGCCACTTGGTCAATGTTTTTAGTCTGTTTAGACGGATATCATACAATGAGGCTAGCCTTTGAAAGTATCAATCACTTATGGTAACGATGATGTAGTACTTGAGATTCCAGACACCAATCTCGCAGATGTTATCGTTCCAAAGAAACTAGATGTCAAATCTGACATGATGGAAGAACTCAATCGAGTCCTAGAGAACCCCCATGGAATTTCGCTTGAGGAACTGTCAAAAAGTAAGAGTGTTTGTGTACTAGTTGAAGACCATACTAGGGATGCACCTCATTATGAAATGGTGTCATCTGTGACTCCAAGGTTAGTTCATGCGAATAGAGTTCAGTTCATCATTACTACGGGCTCACACGAAGTAAATCATCCATTGAATATAGAACTTGTAGAGATGATTAAACGAGTTGCAGAAGACGCACATCTATCCAACTATGATGTCATTATTCATGATTGCAGGGCAAAGGACCTTGTAAACTTGGGAAAGACAAGTAGAGGAACTCCAATGCTTGTGAATAGTAAAGCTGTTGGGCATGATGTATATGTTAGCCTCTCTGATATGAAAGCGCATTATTTTGCAGGATACTCAAATGTTGTGAAGAATTTCCTTCCAGGTGTCTGTGGGTTTGATACAATCGAGGCAAATCACTCGATGGCTTTGGACCCACGATCTACCTTTGGGATTCATCCTTTTCATCCAGATGAGAAGTATCGGGATAACCCTTTAGCTGATGACATGCGAGAAGGAATGGGTATTATTGTTGGTAAGAATTCTGTATTCTTGTTAGCAGTCGTGACGGATAGAGGTAAGCTTCTCTGGGCAGATGCTGGAACGATAGAACCAGTCACTGCAGGAGCAATGGAGTTTCTCGATGAGACGGCTAGCTTTACGATAACCCCGCGACCAAGGATTATTGTATCACCAGGCGGATACCCACAGGACAAATCACTTTATCATGCTCAACGAGCCATCGAACTCACAAAGAATGCAGTCATTGATGGAGGACAGATACTATTTCTTGCGGAGTGTAGAGATGGTGTTGCTCCTGAAGAGGCAATAGAGAACTTCTACAACAGACTAACACTTCCTCTCGATGAGGTGATTACATCCATCAGTGGAAAATATCATCTATACGAACATAAAGCATACAAATTTGCAGAGCTTATCAAGCGAGTTTCAAAGATATTGATGTATTCACAATTGGACAAAGAAACCATTGAAGCTGCACATCTTGAGAAAGTTTCAGACCCGCAGAAAGTAGTAGATGCTTGGATAACTGAAGATCCTAGTGTAAAGATTGTCGTTCTTGACAAAGGAAACAAGCTGGCAGTCTATGCAGAGGAATCGTCACCCCAATGAATGTCAGATATTGCATCATAGAGTTTTTTGAATGTCGCATACCCACTCTGATATACTTCAAGAGTCTCAGCTCGCGGTTCTAATGGTTCCAAGGTCTGTACCATCTCCTCAGCAGCATCCGCAACAGATTTGAAGACATTAACTCCTTTGAATGCGAGAATTGCAGCACCAATCGCAGTAGCCTCTTCCATTTTTGGCCGAATGACAGGAGTACGAAGGACATCAGCCTGTATCTGCATCCAAGTCGCACTTCTTGCGGCACCACCGGTCACTCGAACCTGTTGAGACGGAAGTCCCAATTCACGCATCACTTCAATATTTGTCCGAATCTCATAGGACACACCTTCAAGAATTGCACGGATAAGATGATGCCGAGAGTGACCTAATGCGAGTCCTGCAAAAATCCCTCGGGCATAGGGATTCCAATTCGGAGCGCCGGATCCAACAAAATGAGGAATGTGAATAACACCTTCTGCTCCTGGCAGACTCTTCTCTGCTGCCTCTGTGATGACATCATAGGGATCAACTCCAAGTTCGTCAGCAATGCCAATCTCTTCACTTCCCAGATTATCACGATACCATCTGAGGGCAGCTCCTGTTGTGAACATACTTGCTTCAACAACAAATGCATTTGGAACTACGTGGCGACTGCAAAGAACACGCATTGACGGGTCCAGCTTCACAGTCTTGGAGTGAGCTAGTAAGAATGTACCAGTACCCGTTGTGGATTTTATCATTCCTTCACGAACAACACCAACACCCAAAGCTGCACATTGTTGGTCACCCCCACCTGCTACAATTGGTGTTCCTTCTTTCAATCCAGTTTGGGTTGCAGCCTTGCTGGATAATTTTCCAACTATTTCACCGGACTCAACAAGACGAGGGAGTCTATCACGATCTACTTGTAGTGCATCAAGTAGCTTCTCAGACCATTTAGCAGTTCGAATATCAAAGAGAAGGGTTCTACTGGCATTAGAAAAATCCGTAACGGTCTCTCCAGAAAGACAATGAATCAAGTAATCATGAACAAGCATGAATTTGTCTGTCTTGTCATAAATTGCTCGTTCATGTTCACGTATCCAGAGTATCTTTGGTGCTGTAAAATAGGGGTCTACTGTTAGCCCACTAATCGAGTAGACCTGAACTTGAGGGATGGTCTTCTTTATCCAATCACACTGTTTCACAGTTCGCCTATCCTGCCACACAATTGCATTTCTGAGTGGCAGACCGTCTTCATCAATAGGAACAACAGTTTCTCGTTGATTTGTTACACTGATAGCAATAACCTGTTCAGGACTGATATTTCCTTCTTTCAGACACTTTTGAATGGTCTTGCACGAGGTCTCCCACCAGCTATCTGCTTTTTGTTCGACCCAAGAAGGATGAGGAAAAAGTGACTCAAATTCAGAATATGCACTCGCAAAAACAGCACCAGTTTGGTCAAAGAACATTGAACGAACGCCAGTGGTTCCAGCGTCGATAGCCAAGACAAATTCGGTCATTGATGTCACAAGATAGTAACATAATATCCTCGATAAGAAAGCTTCGAGGTGAATTATTTGTAGCTTAATTCTGATTCAATTACCTCACGGATATCTCGACGAGGACCGATACAATCTTGCTTAAATTTCTGGTCTTGTTTTATTCGATTCTCAAGACGCATGGCATCACCGCGCGTCTTGCATTCATATGTATATACTACATACTTTGGCTTATGTGCTCTCAGATATGTTGCAGAGCGTGATGTATTAGAGAGGTGTTCATTCATTCTTCGAGCAAGATCATTAGTCATTCCTGTATAATATGTCCCATCTTCTGTTTCAATGATATAGACGAAATACATGATTCTACAATTGGGGTGCCCATGGATAGATAAAGGGGTTTTGCAAGAACATGCAATATGTTAGATGAAGGGGCCAAGAAAGGAACAAGTATCATGGCAGTTATCCTTTATGGATTTCTTTCGATGATCTTTGCTGAAGTGTTCTCAGGAGCTTCCCCCTTATGGTTCCTAACAAGTTGGGGATGGTTTGTTACCCTTCCACTCTATTGGGCACATGCTTTACTTCTAATCAATCTGGCTTTGCGATATGAACGAACTTCTCTGACTCAGCTTTACCTCTGGGGTATAATCTTTGGATTATATGAAGGATGGATTACAAAAGTGATCTGGGCAGGATATATGGGAGGTTCACCCGGTTTTGGTTCCTTTCTCGGATTCGCTGTGGGCGAATTCTTCATCATCGCCCTGTTTTGGCATGCGGTCTTCTCTTTCATTATTCCAATAATGGTTTTCGAGATAGTAGCAATTCAAACACACAAGGGAGAGGCTGCAGAAGTATATACATCACACCTCAAAGTGATTTCAAAGACTGGGCGGAACAGGATCATACTTTGGATTGTCATAATTGCTGGCGCACTCTTCATGACAACGGGACTGAACGCAGATCCATTGGCAGTGGTGCTTGCTGGAGGAATGAATTTTGCGTTCATCTTCTTACTAAGCTACCTCACAATCTCTCTGAGTAGAAAGCCGCTAGATCTTGAATCCTTACGAGTGGGAGATAGAGGTATGTCAATAATAATTGTCTACTTGATTGCTCTCTACGGAGTCACATTTCTTACACTTTTACCAGAGAGAATTCCTTCAATCGGTACTATTCTTCTTACAATAGCATTCTACATTGTCGTACTCACGTTGATCTTCCTAACTCCAAGAAACACTCAGAAGACTATCGAACTTCCCGCAGGGATAATAAATTATGACCAGATAATCTGGGCACTCGTCACCTTCTTGATGTTATCAATAGCATTGGCACTGGTGCCAATACTTACGTACATAGGTGGAACATTATTCTATTTGCTCATGCTCTTCATTGGTCCAATCCTATTCTTCCTTGCAATTGTTCAAGTCTTCAGAAAAGGGGAAGTGACAGAAAGTGGATAGTACATGTATTGTGACTGGAGCTAGTGGATTCATTGGAAGTCATGTTGTAGACCATTTACTTGAGAAAGGGTACCGAGTGATTGGTATTGACAATATGAGGACAGGGAGAATAAAGAATCTCGAAAGTGCGATGAAGAACGACCAATTTAGACTACTAAAGGCAGATATTCGTGATGAGAACCTAGCAGTCCAGATCAGGGAGGAGGCCCATACTATCTTTCATCTAGCAGCAATATCCTCAGTGAAGATATCAATTGAGGACCCTCTGATGGTCCATGATATTAATGTCAATGGAACCCTGAACATACTTGAACTTGCGCGGAAACTAGATGTGACCCGTTTTGTCTTCAGTTCCAGTGCATCAGTATATGGCAATCCTGAAGAGATGCCAGTGAGAGAGGACTTCAGTCTCAAACCTTTGAGCCCATATGCGTCTTCTAAAATTGCAGGGGAGATGTATGTCAATTCGTATGCTATTTCATATGGTGTTGAGTCATCCATTCTACGATACTTCAATGTCTATGGGCCTCGTCAGGCATATTCAGAATACAGTGGTGTGATTTCTATTTTCATTAATCAAGCGCTTACTGACAGACCAATCACTATTGAGGGAGATGGAGAACAGACAAGAAGTTTTGTTCATGTGACAGATGTTTCTAAAGCAACAATACTAGCAGGTGAGCTAACGACAGCAATTGGATCTACGATAAATATGTCAGGAATAGAACTGGTTTCTATCAACAGAATCGCTCAGATTGTGAAAAATCAAATCAAGGGATCGAAATCAGAGATTACTCACGTTCCACCTCGAATCGGTGATGTCAAAGATAGTATTGGAAATATTGAGCGAGCCCAGAAATTACTGGGCTTTACTCCAGAGATTCCACTTGATAGAGGTCTCCAAGAGACCGCTGATTGGTATAGGTCACATCTTTGAACTAGGTAATAGTCAATATTAGATCTATCTGATCAACTACACCTTCTTCAGTTCTTAGAATCACGTACACAACGATTTGCTGTGAGAATGTTCCTTCTGGTAGCAATACTGAAACCATTGGTGTCGTTCCATAGAGGTCACCAGCACCAAGATTTCCGATGTCTAATGTGAAGGTCGCATTTGCTCCATATAGAGCAGGAGTCACCTCAACACCATGCCACATAATGGTGAAGTTTGGTGTATACAACGCATTTGTTGGAGGAGTCACAATGTCGAGGTATAAGTGATGAGTGACATTGTCATTGTTTCGCATCAAAGTTGTCAGACGTGTGAAGTCACCTGAATCAATAGATACAGGATTGAAAACAGCCGATTCAAAACCAACATCACCAGCCTCGATTATACTCCTATTAAGAAGACCAAACATCTTGTAGTATGCTTCAACAACATTCTCACCAAGCGTTACCCGCTCCCCTGTATAGGCATCAACAAGTCCGACACCGCCCAACTTCTGGATGACTGTGTTTGTTGATGTTTCAACTTCTAAGAAAACAGGTACGACAAAGAAGAGATCTCCGCCCAAATGGTAGAGGAGTCGATTTCCATACCGATGAGCTCCCCAGAGCTGCAATTGGGTTCTCACTTCATCATTTGTTTCGAATGCTTGAACAACAGCAGTTGGTCCCAACCAATTTGAGGATCCACTTTCCCCTGCACGATAGAATGTCATCTGACCAAACCGTTTATCGCCGCAACCCATTACATAGATGCCAGCAAGATTATGCGCTGAGTCAGCAGACTGGGCAATTCTGAATTCAGCATTATGATAGGCAATGAAACGTTCTTCGCCCTCGATATTCATAATGACATACCGAGTGTCAGAATCATCAGGATTCTGGTGGAAATCAACTCCACCAAGCCATGTATTTGGCTCTTTGACGTGAAAGACATATGCTATCTTTAACTGACGCTCATAGAGATCTTCAGGCCATTTGATCTGTTTCTGAAGCCAATCAGGAGTTTCCTGCCAATCATAATATGCCCTGTAGGTGTTGTCTAAGAAGATACTCTCACCCGTGTATGGAGACTCGTAGAAATCCATCTCACCAGTCTCGATATCAACTAGGACCACGCCAAGGAATCGCATATAGTTCTCGTAGGCATATCCTGTTGCGAGGTGGTAATCGATGAAGATTGATACTGCGTAGAATATCTCACCCGATGGGCCAACAACGATGTATGGATCTGAGTCTACTGATAGCCCTTGGAGCATCATTGCTTGAACGCGAGATAGGACATCACGTTCAACTAACATATCCATATCTTGACCAAAGTAAGACCAAGCCTGAGGTCCTAAGGTTAAGAGGTAGTAAAATGATTCGAATCCACTGAGTGTATAATCCGGGGTACCAGAGAAGGTTGTATTGCCCACTTCATTGAAGTTGGCAACATCGACAAAGACACTATCACCAAAGCCTTGACCTTCACCATAGTAGAAATTAATTTCCCGAGTCCTATTGAGAAGAGATACTAGGTTTTCATCCTCGATCAGTTCACCACTATATGCATCAAGAACAAGCATTCCTTCTGTATGAGTGTAAATGATACGTTGATTGATGAAACCTGTCCATGTCTGACCAGTTTCAAAAGTCAATGGGGCAACCCAGTATTCATGATTCTTCCAATAGACGATATCAGAATCCGCAAGTTGCATCCAGTTCGAACCTATCTGGTTCCGCATTCGCAGATAACTCGCAGTTTGATCCCACTGTCTAACGGTAGTAAGAGATTCAATTTCACTCTCAGGTGTCGCATTGGACGTTAGGTCATCGAGCGATTTTAGCTGCAAATCATCGAGTCCAGCTGCCCAGTTAGTGATTTCAATCTCTTTCTTCGTTTCTAGATTGAATTTCCAATCCACATACTTATCACCGTCCATCTGTATCCCATAGTAGAGTGCTTGAGTGATTGGAAGCATTATTACGATTGCAATTAGAAAGATAGCAAGTCCAGCAAATGACTTGGGATTTCCACCGATGGGAATCATTCTTTCGAGTTTTAGACGACGGAGTTCATTAGCGATATTTGCACGGTCTTCCATTAGATGCCCAACACGTTTTCGATAATCATCAGCAGATAATGCTGCGGCCTCATACTCTTGTCTGAGAGAGAGCAACTCTCCCTGAAGCCGTGCAAGATCAGCCTCTAATGAGGCAATCTTTGTCTTGAGACGTTGGCGAACATCACCAGAACGCACTCGAATCACCATGAAAGCAACTGAGCCAAATATACAGGCACCTAAGGCAATAATCATTGCTAGATAACTCATCCAAGTTCCAGCATTCACAGTCCACATAGGTACAGCAAGAAGTTCAAGCAAGAGGACTAAAGCACCTACCAAGAGACCTTTCGATATGACAACAAAGATGTCACGCCTCTGCATCATCAGGTCAGTAATGATACTGATTGAAAAACGAGCTGCAGTTGCAAAGAGGATAGTAGCCATTAAACCAAGATAGAGCTGATACATTTCCATAGCAGGAATGAGGGATTGGATTGATTCAACAGAGGTCCCAGGAGCGAAAGGTAATGCAAAAAGAGTTGCGAACTGGGATCCAGTAATGGAAATAGAACCATCTCCAGCTAACATCATGAGAAACGCAACATTTTGACCTGTTACCGCATATCCCCCAGTCGAAACATAGTACAGGAAGAATGCTCCAAACTCTAGGATTCTCCACATTATAGCAGTCTTTTGGTCAAGTTTGATAGGTACAGCAGGTCCACTCTGTGTTAGAGCTGAGATAAATGAGAGGAATGTTGAACGAGTTGGGATAGTTAGACTACTAAGAACTGCAAGAAGTAAAGATGCTGTGAAGATGTTATCACGCAAGGTCCAAGTAGCCCAGTAGTTGACATTAGCCTTAACATTGTAGGTATTGACATATATTGTCTGTCCTAGAAGCCAACCATACAGGGTTGCTGCAAATACAACAATGATACCTGCAATAATCAGTACTAGTAAAAGAACTCTAGTGATTTTCATAATTACTTCCTCTCAGTACCTGTTAACATAAATCAGGTGAGCGCATAAGAGGGTAACGTTTCATGGTTGGGTTGTAAAAATCTGGTTTCTGTACGCAAATGATTGACCATCAATAGCTCGCGAGACCGCAAGAATACCATCAAGATGATCATATTCATGTTGAAGCAATTCAGAGAGGTCATCCTCTAATTGCATCTTCTGTCTTCTCCAGTTTTCATCATAATATTCAATGGTACATCTTCGATGACGTTTCACTCGGACAAGGAGGTCTGGAAAACTCATGCAATCATCCCAAAGCTCTATTATCTCTTCACTAAGACTCTTGAGTACAGGGTTGAGAAATACTACAGGTCTATCTATGTGCATGTAGATTATCCGTTTCATGATACCAATCTGAGGGGCAGCAATTGCTCTACCTATACCATACCGCTTTCGAAAGTCCATCATGGTATCATGAAGATCTTGAATAATTCCTGGTAAGATATCACTGTCAGATGAGGTGACCTCTTTAGATAACTCGTATAATTTAGGGTTGCCTAGTTGAAGAATCTCACGGATTGCCATCATTTAGATGAAAACATCTGAAGGATAAGAGTTTGACTGAATAGATATGTTATAGATTCGATAATAATATCAAGAGCTTAATCTCATGGAGTGCTATGGCACGGCCCCTCTGGTTAGTCACCTTATTGAAGAAGACCTTTCCTAATCGAAAGATGATTGCAAAGGCAACCAATTACCCATTGATAGGTAGACTGGTGAACAAATTACTCTTTGATGGGGATAGTATCATTTACTTACCAAAAGACTCAGTGGCACAGAAGACAATAGAAATTGGAAAGAAGATTGATAGACCAGATGAAATGGCACTTCCCTCAGAGATTGTCCACCATTTCATTGAGAAGGCAAACAAACACTGGATCATGGACTTCTGTATCTGTCGTGATGCTTCAAAGTGCGAGGACTATCCTATAAACTATGGCTGCCTCTTCATGGGAGATGCAGTCGATGATATCAATCCAAAATTAGGACGACGTGTTACAAAAGAGGAGGCACATGATTACGTAAGAAAGTGTCGAGAGGCAGGTCTCGTTCACCTGATTGGCAGAAATAAGCTGGATGCTCAATGGTTAGGAGTAAGTCCAGGTGAGAAACTCCTGACAGTATGTAATTGCTGTCCATGTTGCTGTCTATGGAAGATTATTCCCGATTTGAACCCAGAAATTGGTAGAAAGATAACCAAGATGCATGGTGTAGAGGTAAAAGTGACTGAAGCATGCATTGGATGCGGAACCTGCATGGAGGAGGATGTATGTTTCGTGAATGCAATCTCCATGGTGGATGAACAGGCGTTGATCGGACCAGAGTGTCGAGGTTGTGGAAGATGTGTTGAGGTGTGTCCGAATGGAGCAATTGAATTGACCATCAACAATCCTGAATTTATCAAAGAATCCATTGACCAAGTATCATCAGCGGTAGATGTAGAATAGATACGAAGGAACGTTTTTTACCTGATGCAAGTCGGCTTTATCACGTGTACATACAATTAGGAAGGTAATTACATGACCACCAAAATCACTGTTATTGGAATGGGTTATGTTGGAATCCCATGTGCTGCTTTACTCGCAGACGTTGATGGGTTCCAAGTCACAGGTCTTCAGAGAAGATCGAAACGTTCAGGGTGGAAGATTGAGCATCTAAATGCAGGAAAGTCTCCTTTTGAGGGGGATGAACCAGGTCTCGCAGAACTAATTGCAAAGGTTGTAGCAAAAGGGACCTTCAAAGTAACTGATGATGTTGAAGTCCTGAGTGATTCTGATGTCATCCTTATAGATGTACAGACCCCAACAGATGAACAGCACATTCCTCAATATCATTCACTAAGAGAGGTCAGTGAGCAGATAGGCAAGAGGATACAGAAAGGCACACTTGTAGTGGTTGAATCAACAGTTGCACCAGGTACCACTCAGAACGTTGTGCAGAAGATAATTGAAGATCATTCTGGACTTAAAGCTGGAGAAGACTTTGACCTTGCATTTGCCTATGAACGTGTCATGCCAGGAAAATTGGTCAACAATATAGTAAACCTTCCACGAATTGTTGGCGGAGTCACTCCAAAAAGTGCTGAACGAGCTGTCTCAATCTATTCAAAGATTGTAAAGGCAAAGGTACACACAACTGATATTCTTACTGCAGAGCTTTCTAAGACGATTGAAAACGCCTACCGAGATGTGAATATTGCATTTGTCAATGAGATGGCTTTAGTCTGCGAGAGCCTGGGTGTCAATATCTACGAGATTATTGGTCTCATCAATGAATTACCCAGTCGAAATTTGCACATTCCGGGAGCTGGCGTTGGTGGTCATTGTCTTCCCAAGGATACATGGTTGTTGCGATTTGGTCTAAATCAGTACGGTACACACAAAATGGAACCACGATTTATTGCTCTAGCCAGAGAGATCAATAATCATATGCCAGTTCACATGGCGGAACTTATTGAGGATGCACTGAGCTCACAGGGTCTTATTCTTCATGATGCTAATATCACTGTTCTTGGTGCTGCATACCTTGAGAATTCCGATGACACACGAAACACTCCTGCCGCAATGTTGGTTAAAGTACTTGAAGCACGAGGAGCCATAGTCACTATCCATGACCCGCATGTGAAAGGATGGGAGTTTGGAGCCCACGAAATGCTGAGTGACCTTACTGAAGCAGTAAAAAATGCGGATTGTCTAGCTCTCGTAACCAAACATCGCGAATACTTGGATTTAGACCTCGAAATGCTCAAGGGACTGATGCGAACTCCAATCTTCGTGGATGGAAGAAATGTTCTTGATGGACAAGAACTGAAAGCAAAAGGTTTCGAGTACAGAGCTATCGGTAAGGCAGGTCTTCTAAATGATTAGAAGAATCTCTGAAAATCATCGATTGGACAGTTGGTAATTATGCACCAAACTTCTCAATGTGCCCAGCATATCCTAATAGAAGAGGCATCACATCATAACCTCGAATACTATGAAGCCCACCAAGAGCTGCATCCATCTCTGAGAATTTCTCAACTCTATCAGGTCTTATGAAGTTCGACCAGAAGACGATAGGGACTGGATCGCATGCGTGTTCTCCGACAGAAACTGGGGTTGAATGATCTCCAGTCACAGCGATGACAATTCTGTCACCTACCTTGTCGATGATTTTCCCAACCATCTCGTCAGTCCGTTCAATAGCCAGTACCTTCTCTTTGGCATTATTGTCGTGGCTGGCATTGTCGGTCGCTTTGATGTGCACAAAGATGTAATCATACTCTCCTTCGATGCACTCGATGGCCTTCATCGCAATATTGTGAAAGTTCGTATCAATGGTACCAGTCTGTCCTTCTGCTTTTTCATGTTTCATACCGACATACTTTGCTGTACCAATATAGAGAGCGCCACCAGCAATGACTACGGAAGATATTCCATATTTATCCTGCAGAGTCTGAATCTCGTGATGACGACCAGGCCCACGAAGCAGGATTGCATTTGCAGGAGGTAATCCACGCTTCTCTCGTTCCTTGTTCATATCTAGGTCTCGAAGCCGTTTATTGACTTCAACCATTAGCTTGTTGACAGCATCCGCTGTCTTCTTTGCTTCAGTTCGATGGGGTTTACACTCCAAGATCTTGAGACCAGTCTCGTGAGGGTCAACATCGGTAATCTCATCGTCTAGACCTTTCCCTCTAAGAATCAGTGCACCTCGATGTTCAACGGTGGCGAGAAATCGAACTGTCACATCACCAATCTCGAGTCCATCGATTTTGTCCTGCAGAATAGCTTGTTCTTCAGGAGTAAACTCACGACCAGCACGTCTATCGAGGACTATCATATCCTTGTCAACAGTAGCAAAATTCGCACGAAAAGCAATGTCGCCAGGTTTGGATTCAAGGCCAGTTCCGAGGGTCTCGAGGGGACCTCGTCCAGGATAGTTCTTACTGGGATCATACCCGAAGAGAGCAAGATGAGCGGTATCACTTCCAGGAGTTATTCCCGGGCTGATGACATCCATCAGGCCATTCTGTCCCTCCTTTGCCAGACGATCAAAGGTTGGAGTCTTTGCAGCCTGAAGAGGTGTCTTTCCACCCAGTTCAGGAACCGCACGGTCACCCAATCCATCCATAACTATGAGGACTGCTTTTCGTTTATCACTCATCGCCTAGAATTTCCTCCAGGCATTTCTGTAATCATTGCCAGGATACGAGCATTCTCCTCCGAGAATATCATGAATCTCAAGGAGTCTGTTGTATTTCTCAACTCTATCACTACGAGCTGGAGCTCCAGTCTTTATCTGTCCAGATGAGAGAGCAACTGCAAGGTCTGCAATAAAAGTATCACCAGTTTCTCCACTTCTGTGACTCACCACGACAGCCCAACCTGCCTCATTGGCAAGCTTTGCAGCTTCAATTGCCTCAGTCACTGTGCCGATTTGATTTACCTTCAACAATAAGGCATTCCCAGCTTTCTCGTCAATAGCACGTCTTACAATCTCCGGGTTAGAAACAGTCAAATCATCAGTGACAACTTGAGTTTTTGTCTTCTTGACATACTCGGTGAAATGATTAAACGCTTCCTCATAGAAGGGGTCCTCTACTGTAGATAGCGGATATGTCTTTTCCAAATCGAGATACATATCGATTAAGTCAGATGAGTCCATCTTTTTACCATCAATAGTGTAAGTACCATCTTTATAGAATTCTGAAGCAGCGGCATCGATGCCAAGAACGACCTCCTTCTTGGGTTTGTATCCAGACTCTTCAATGGCAGCCACGATTGAATCGAATGCATCTTTGGTTGATTTGAGGTTGTATCCACAGAAACCACCTTCATCGCCAACGTGCTTACTCATTCTTCCATGCTTCTTGATCAAGCCTTTTCCTAGATTGTGGTAGACCTCACTGATGCATCTTAGAGCATCAGGAAGATTCTTTGCTCCAACTGGGAGAATCATGAATTCCTGAATTGCCAGGTCATTTCCAGCGTGTGACCCGCCATTGATGACATTTGACATGGGAACTGGTTGGAGGTACCGTACTGGTTTCTTGATCACTCTCGTCCGTAGATATTCGAACAACTCCATTTGCAAGTGTGCGGCCGCAGCTACAGCAGTAGCCATAGAAACAGAAAGGATTGCATTTGCACCAAGCTGTCCCTTTCCCTTACTTGGATCCAAACTGAGCAAGGTCTTATCGACCTCACCTTGGTTTAATGGATTGACCTCGGTCATCGCCTCGCAAATTGTAGTATCAACATGTTTGACTGCACGAGTTACACCCTTACCCAAGTATCTCTTACCGCCATCTCGAAGTTCAACTGCTTCATGAATACCAGTTGAAGCACCACTGGGAACTTTCGCTACACCTTTTGTTCCATCAGAAAGTAATACTTTTGTCATTAATGTGGGATTACCACGGGAATCAAGAATTTCGATTGCATGGATTTTTGTGATTTCTACCATTATGCTCACCAAGCATGAAAAGATGTTTACACTTATCTAGAACTGGAAATGTTCATGAATTTATGTTCATTCATGTGAACGTATTCCAGAATAATACATCTGGTCTATAAGAGCAAGGACTATTATCTACCTTGTTCTCGTAAATCAATGTAGGTGGAACAATTTATGGTCTTTGATGCAGCAAATTCCAAGATAGTATGTACGATAGGACCGGCCTCAAGGTCTGAAGAAGTATTGACCAAGATGATAAAGGCAGGTATGGATGTCGCCAGGCTCAACCTATCACATGAGGACCACAAGACGGCTAAAGAGAACTTCGAAACGATACGCTCGATTGACGATTCTATTCCAATCATGTTTGACCTACAGGGACCAAAGATACGAATTGGGGAGATGAAAGAGCCTACGGTATTGAAAGCGGGTAATGAGTTCATTCTTTCAACTGAAGACTTTGCTGGAGATGGAACTCGTGTCTCGATTTCTCACAAGGAACTTCCACAAGATGTGAAGAAAGGAAATATCATTGCACTAAATGATGGAATTGTGAGACTAGAAGTCAAATCTGTCAAAGGAACAGAAGTTACCACGGTTGTCATTCATGGCGGTCCAATCTCATCTAGAAAAGGGGCGAATATTCCTGGTATCAAATTATCTTGTAGTGTCCCCACTGATGAGGACCTTAAAGACCTTGATCTTGCTGCTGAGTTAGAAACAGACTTTGTTGCTCTTTCATTTGTCACAGAGGCGGATGATGTCAAACGACTACGAAAAGCAATGGAATCCAGAGGGATGAAAGAAACTGGAATCATTAGCAAGATAGAGCATAATTTAGCAATTGAGAATTTTGATGAGATTCTAGGAGCTTCTGATGGTGTCATGGTTGCAAGAGGGGATCTCGGGATAGAAGTTCCCATAGAAGAAGTGCCAATCCTACAGCGAACCTTGATTCGGAAAGCAAACATCTGGGCAAAACCTGTTATTGTTGCAACACAGATGTTAGAATCCATGACGAAAGAGGTCATGCCAACTCGTGCAGAGGTTAGTGATGTTGCTCATGCGGTTCTTGATCGTGCTGATGCAGTGATGTTAAGTGCTGAAACAGCTGTAGGGGTGGATCCTCCAAGAGTAGTGGCAATGATGGATAAAATAATCAGACGCGCTGAACGGGAGTTACCTGATATTGACCCATTGTCTGTGACTTCACCTCGAAGGATGATAGTCGAGGTGATTGGAAATCTTACCTACAATGCTGTGAATCTAATTCCGAATAATATCGAAGCAATTATCACGGCGACAAGAAGCGGGTACACAGCAAAGTGGATCTCGAAATTTAGACCACCAGTACCAGTATTTGCAGTTACATCGAGTAACAAGATTGCTAGAAATCTGAGACTCCTTTGGGGTGTTCACCCTATTACGCATGAACAATATTTGGATAATGTTGATGAATTAGCACAAGCATCAACACAAATTGTCTATGATAAAGGCTACATTAAGAGAGACAAGGATATCGTATTCACATCAGGAGTTCAGATGATTCCTGGACGAACTAATGTAGTTGGCGTGTTCCATGTAAGAGACCTGGTGCAATAGGTCAGTATTTTTCATACGAGTAGATTCATAATGAAGATTTGATAAAAACCAAATCAGTGAAAGTTACTATCAGATTCTCAATACAAGGATGTGAATAGGGTGTCGAGATGGGGTATTCCAAGAATATCAAATGACCTCTTGAATCAGGTTGATATCTTCTTGATTCTCTCGACCATCTTCAATATTTTACTCGCTGTTTCTCTGAGCATCTTTGGCAGTCTTATGTATCCCTTCTTTATTCTACTCTACCTCTGGATTGCCATCTATGTTTTTTTCATAGCCACACTCATTAGAAGAGAAAATATTGCTGAAAGACCACTAATCCGAAATGTAACTCGGCTTCTTGGGCTCGTGGTTCTAGCAGTTCTTATTCGTTTAATATTCATAGGAATGTCACAGCACATTTCTCTCGACGCTCTATGGTACATAGATTTTGGCAAGTTTATGCATATGGGATATGCACCATATATTGGATTTTATTTTCCATATCCACCTGTGTTTGCATATATCATATTCATAATCACTTCTTTTTCCCAGGCAGTCGAAAGCTTCAGACTGTTCGCTATTGCAATAGACGCTATTGCACTTGTCGTTCTTTGGAAGCTTGTTGATCAAGAAGTGGGACCTAAATTCGCATCAACTTCTGCAATCGCATACGCATTTCTACCAATATCCATCATAGAAACAGGGTGGAATGGACACTTCGAACCACTTGTCAATCTATTTTTGCTATTGGCATTATGGTTTATGATGCAAAAAAAGACGAAAATAAGCGGCATCTTTCTGGGTTTAGCAGTAGCAACTAAAATCTACCCGATAGTTGTATTTCCAATCCTATTCATATATGTAAAAGGGTGGAAAAACAGATTTTGGTTCACTATCAGCGCCGGTGTAACAAGTGCACTCACTTTTGCTCCAATCTTCTTGTTAACTGGGATTTACAATTCCAGTGGAGGGAGTGGAGCATCCATTAACATTTCAGTACAGGGTCTCTTTGAATCACTCTTTGGATTCTTACGCACCATACCATTTCCTGGAGATATCATAACTATTGGGTTGATTGCGGCAATCATTTTGGGTGTAATTCATCTTATGCGATTAATCAGTAAAAATGATCCCACTACGAACTCAAGATTGTATCATTCTGTTACATTAGCACTTGGACTTATACTGATAGTAATGGGAGCTATTGCTGGTATCTATCCCCTTTTACCAATTTCAAGATTGGTCTACTGGAGATTACCAGTTGATATTAGCTTAGTTCGCGGAATTACGACTATTTGTGTCGGTCTACTTATTATTGTCAATGAACAACGTGATTGGAGAAACAGCGTGAAAAAGCATGTCAGTTTGAATTCGCTGTTAGTTCTTGTAGGAGCGACATCACTTCTGTTAATTGCGATGACACGGTTATTCTTCTATGGCTGGTACTTACTATGGTCGATTCCATTCTTTCTATTACTTCGTGATAAACGGTTGAGCTATACTGTAATTCTATGTCTACTCCTAGCATATCCGAACTACACTCATGATAATTTCGCAAGCTTGGGATTTGAGGAAACGCGACAATGGCAAGATGAATTCGTAACCGTTGAAGGATGGAATCCGTACATTAACATTAGAGGAAATGGTGTTAACGCAAGTCAGGTAGATGCATTTATCAGCTCCGATGGAACAACAGGTCGATTCTGGTTCGATACAAGAAATGTCAGTGATGATTCAGTCTTAAACAACGTCAGTTTTAGCTATGTCAAAGCTGTAGATTTCGATTTCAAGGAAACAACAGAAATTGTTGCAAAGATAGCAGCTTCATGGGACCCTCCATTTGGGCGAGACGCAGATCTATCTCTTTCGTTTGAGGGACTTGATGCCAATGGTGAACATATTGAGGGAGATATCATTCCTAAAACAAGTGATTTCACTAATTTGACGTACATTCTATGGAGATATTCTTGTATGAATATAGTAGCACCAACGGTGAATGGAACAATAACAAGTCTGAATTTTACCACATATCCGGTTCAGCGAGTTGAGTCATCATATCAAATCGATTTCATCTATACGACTTATGCAGGGTTACTCAATCCAGTGTATTTCCTAATTATACCATCACTCATTGCAATCGCACTAGCAGCCTTTACATTCTTGCACCTTCAATTTGAGAAAGAACGTCGGGAACAATGATTGCAACTCGTTATTGAAAATTCTAGAGGAAGTTGTAGAGATGACAAAATGATTGTTTCCAGAATGATTTTTAATTAGCTAAGAATCTAAACAGAATCAGGCGTGGTGCGATATATCCATGAAGGTAGCAATAATATCACCGCTTCCTCCTGAGAAACCTGGCGAAGCAATATACACTGCGAGATTGGTAGAGGGGTTAACCAAGCATAGCAATATCGAAATTATAGCGATAGGCGGATTAAAATCTCAACCGTTGAATATTACAGGTGGTCGTGTAGAAACCGCGTCGATTTGGAATGGACGAGATCTGCTTTATCCACTGAAATTATGGCGATTTATCAAGAAAAAAGGTGTACCACTTGTTCATGTTCAATTTGGACCTCATGGAGAAGTATATGGTGGCAAGTTCGGTGAAGTCATGCTATTTCTATTAATCCTCTTGAAGCATACGGGGGTTAGGACTACAGTTACTTCACATAGTACATGGATGATTGAAGATGTGAAGAAACGGATTGCGGAAAGTCCTAAAATTTCCACATTCTCAATTCTTTCAACAGGGATTTTCAAATTGTACATGAAGCTATTGGATTGGGGATCAAATACAGTCCAATTAAGTACCGTCAAACTGGATTCGTTATTGAAACAAAGATTCTTGAAAGAATTCAGATTCTCTTCGGAGAAGGTACTCGAAATTCCCCATCCCTGCGCTAAGGTAACAAGGAGAATAACCAGGGAATCTGCAAGAGAGCAACTAGGAGTAGTAAATAAAGAAATAATTCTGATTTTTGGATTCATCAGGAGAGACAAAGGAATTCATCTGGCTATGGAAGCTCTCAGAAGAGTGCGTAAAATCGTACCAAATGTACTATTACTTGTTGCTGGAAAACCATTCGACAAAGATGGCGAGGTGTACTTACAAGAGCTTAAGCAATTACGAGATCAATACAATCTTTTCAACAATGTAAGATTCGATAGTGATTATATTCCTGAAGATAAAATTTCAACATATTTTTCAGCGGCCTCCATCATCCTTGCGCCATATACGGGAAGTGTTGGGGCGAGTGGACCACTTCACTCAGCATGTGGATATGGGATTCCTATTGTAGCATCAAATGCAGGTTTGCATATTGGTGAATCATTGGGAGGAAATGTAATCACATTTAATCCAGAAGATTCAGAAAGTCTGAGTAATAAATTAACAGAAATCTTAACAAACAATGATCTAGCGCAAAAACTTGGTTCTGGTTTAATGAAATATTCAGAATTAGAATCATGGGATACTGGTGCAATACGAACAATCTCAAATTATGCAAAAACGATGGGATTGCGAGAATCAAACGCAGAGGAGGAGGGAACTGTATAATTGAGAACTTTGGTTGTAGGATGGTATGGACATGGTAATATCGGCGATGAACTATTGTCAGTTGCATCGTACAAAATCATCAAAGACGCGTTTGGGCAACCTCCAGTCATCGCAAGTATAAATCCAGAAGTGACATCTCAAAGTATAAGAGAGTTGATTTCAGGGGAACACCCCAAAATTGTAAAATGGGTAGATTCACTAAGCCCCAGAAGTTTGGCATCAATAGGTGTAATTGGAACTATTGCGAACATCATAAAATCTGAATGTGTTTGTATTGGTGGTGGAGGGATGCTTTCAGATTGGAAAGGTAGCAAAGTTCACAGATGGCTTGAGTTCATTTCACTTTGTAAAAAACTAGGTAAGAAAACAATCTTACTTGGTATTGGCGCAGGCCCATTTTTTGACAAAGCAATAGCAGAAAGAATTGGCACCATCATCAATAATGATGTAGACTTAATAATTACAAGGGATAACGAATCTAAACAGCATCTTGAAGAAAACGCAGGTGTCAACAAGCCAATTAGTGTAATCACAGACTTAACATTCTATCTCACAGATATTATTAGACGCACCTCGAACAGGGATGAATCACTAGTTGCAAATTTTGTCCAATTTTCTGATTTTCCAAAAAATTATGTCGAAAACATCATTGATTTTCTTCGAGAAGCATCACGAGATAGAATTGTAAAGTTGTTACCATTTCATGATTCGGATTTGAGATTTCAGCATAAGCTAGTTCAGGAGACTAGCTCAGAAAATCTACAAATGCTTCCACTTGGTACAGCGGATAGTATTATTGATGTATTGAATTCCTGTAAGATGGCAATTCTGACTAGATATCATTCAATCATACTTGGATCCATACTCAGTACTCCCTTTGTTCCTCTTGTATATCATCATAAGTCAGCAGAGCTTGTTCGATTTCTGGAAGTGGATGAGTATTCCATTGATATTGGTGATGGTTCGCAATGGAAAAAGAACATACCCTCATATCTGGATTATCTCAACGCATTGAAACTTGTGGAAAACAATAGAAAGGATATCTCAAACATCATTACTGCAAACGTAAATAAGCAAATGGACAGTTCAAAAAGATTTGTAAGGAAGTTACGTGAATTTTCAACATGAGTGGAGGGCCATTATTCTAAAAATGGCAAGTGTACACACGAGAAGGGTCTAAAGGAAAGATTAACCACGGAGGGTACAGGTGAGCACACTGCAAGGTAAGAGAGTAGCTATCTATGTGGAGCATTTTCCACCATATTTAGGATCAGATAGAACCATTTTCGAACTTGGAAAAAGATTACCGAGTAGGGGGTATAGAGTTCATTTCGTAGCTACTCAACCTTTAAGGTATCTCCTTGGAAGAAGACCGAAAAAATGGAGCTATTTGGAAAATTGGACCACTGGTCCTCCTACGGTTGGGGAGAATATATCAGCTCGCTATCTTCTAGTTCCAAAAGTCATAGATGGATTGTGGCGTAGAACGAAAATCTTCGCATTTCCCATTACATTGCTATACTTCCTTCTCCTTTCAATAAAGGAACTTCTACGATTCAAACCAGATATCGTCATAGCGGCTCACGCAACTCCGATTGTTGGAGTCGTTGCAGGACTCTCTTCTAAAATACTGAGAAAGCCACTCATAATGGGATGCCCCGACTGGATGGCAGCATATGCGGCACAGCTATCAGGCGGGAAAATGTCTGACCTGGGTCCTTCCCTCCTACAGGTAGTAGAAATATTCCTGATAAAAATGGCAAAGTCATCATTTACAGTTACACACTTTATGAAACGAATTTTGACTTTGCTGGGGATAAGAGAAGAAACGATCAAAGTAATACCTAATGGTGTTGATTCAGATGTGTTTTCTGACCAACTTGACCAAAATGAATTGAAAAAATACTATGATTTTGCAGGACGTACTGTAATATTATATTCAGGACACATTGAAAGTTGGGCGGGTTTGGAGGTTGTTGAAACACTGACCAGGCGACTGGCTTCTGAGTTTCCAGAAGCATTACTCCTTTTAGTAGGTGCAGGAGAATCTATAGATCAGTTGATTGCTGATGTCGAAAAATCAGGGTGTACAAATCAATTCAGATATGCAGGAATCAAACCTTTTAGTGAGATGCCAAGAATTGTTTCAGCTATCGATATAGCACTATGTATTTTTCCCGACTCCCTCGTTTCTCATGCTGCATCGCCATTGAAGCTTTTCGAGTATATGGGTTGTGGAAAAGCAATTGTTGCAACATCTGTTACTGGGACCATGGAAGCGTTAACTCAGGAAGCAGGAGTTCTTGTCAAACCAGGAGATGTTGATGAGATATGTGATAAGGTCATTGAGTTATGTAAGAACCCTGAACAACGAAGAGAGATTGGTCATAAAGCAAGGGAATTAGTCATGCGGAAATTTTCATGGTCAGTTCTCACTGATGAATTAGATATTTTGATTACGAAGACCATCAATAAGGAAGAGAAATTTTCATAACTTTACTCAGCCCACGGTTTAATTCGTATCTTTTGTCGCATAATCAGGTAAGTAAGTCCACCAAGATAAACGGGGGTTAGTAGCCGAATAATTAGAACATTATAGGCAGCACCCATTAAGCCAATTGTAAGAATCATCACTGGAAGGAGTATCAATGTTAAAAGAAGTTGGATTAAATTCATGTAAGCAACTGTATCAGGTCGATCCACTGCTAAAGGTACTAATGACAATGGACTGGTTGCAAGGCCGAGTAAGAATGCCATACCCATTATTGGGAACATCGAGTCAGCTGTCAAATAATCTAAACCAAAAAAGAGAGAAACAGGTCCTGGAAAAAGAAGAACAGGAAGAACCAGAAGGATAGAGACACTTATCGTTACTGTCAAAGTCTTTCTTAGATATATGTTCATACCGACTTTGGTGCGAATTTCAGAAACGGTAGGAAATAATGCTGTAGAGATTGAAGTAGTCAGAAGTGGTATTAGTTGTGCAATTAAAATTGCTGCACTGTACATTGCTACGTCAGTATAAGGAAGTAAACTTGCTACGATAAGCTGATCCATTCGATTTACTATAGTGACAATTATTGAACTTGCCATTATCCATTTTGAAAAGGACAGTATTCTCGTTCTAAATTCAGATGTTTTCGCTCCGCCCAAGTATCGACCCCTAAGGAGAATGAGTCCTATGAGAAGCCAAATTGCATACGAAACAAGTAACAAGATAGGTAGAGAAGTTTCATTTTGACCTAAAATAAAAGATAGAAAAACGAGCGCGAAGAATATTGAATTACCAACTAAGGAGTATGCAGAGTACAACATGAATTTTTTCAATGATTGGAAGTAAGATCGTAAAAACCAACTAACTGTCAATAAAACTCCAGACGTAATTCCAATAGTGGAATATAGTATAGCATCATACCAAATTGATTCATTGAATATTGTGATGCTAGCAATATAAACTGCCAATGGTGAAAGTAAAACTGCAATGCTTGTAATTTGGATTTTTAGCGTAAAAATCGTACTTACATAATCAGGAGCAGCTTCAGGATTGTGTGCCTTTATTGAAGATAAATCACGAACGATGGTTGATTTCAATCCGAAATCTGCAAAATCGGAAATGATGTATGCAAGAGAGATTATCAATGAGATTATCGCATAGGCTGTAACACCCATGAATCTGCCAACAAGAACCTGCGTGCCAAATAGAAGGGCCATAGAACCTGCTGTTCCGATCAATACAACAAAGGAATCTTTTGCAATCCTGCTTGTAGAGGGACCTTCTATGTCAGTCAAATTATGGCCGCCTCTCACCACGTAAACGAATTATTTCAGCAGGATTCCCTGCGATAACTGAATTTTCTGAAAAGGAATCTCGAACAGTTGAATTTGCTCCAACTACAGAATGAGACCCAATAGAAGATCCAGGTAAGATAACGACATGTGCTCCGAGCCAAACATCTGCACCTAGTATAATGGGCGTACATGAATGGCCTTGTCCACGAATATCCATCTTGATATTATCGAAAGATTTGTTCGTATCAAGTATAAAACAGAATGCACCAATAGAACTATTGCTTCCAATTTCGATGCTTTCATGTGCACTTATTGTGCACATTCGTGAAATGAATACACCACTTCCAATATTGATGGTAGCCTTTGAATGAGCAATGATTTCAGTACCGTCTAGGATTACAGTTTTGTCACCAATGGTTAACTGGCCATCCCTTTCTAATAGAATTCTAGAACCTCGACAAAGTTTTACATCATGGCCAAGATGCAACTTAGCGCCTTTAATTCGTGCAATGGCTATAAACCTCAAACGACGTAGTGCATAGTAGAATTCAGAAAAGGTGTGAGGAAACATAATGAGAACTGGAGCTAGCATACCTATCAAACTTAGTGGTACAGAAATAAGCCATCGGGATGATGGTACATTCAAATCGTTTTCAATCATGAAACTATCAAAACGCAGGCTATAAGATCCTGTAATGTTTTCAACCAGGCGAATAATGAGAGAGATGTAATCAGGTGTTATAGAATGCTGTAATAGTAATTTGTAGTAATAGGTAATCCAAGTCATATTACTGATAAAAGAGATACTGGGAGTTAGTTTTTGTTCATTATATTCGCCCCCAGTAGAATTATAGAATCCAGCAACGACATAAATCATGAAAGGTTTACTATAGGTGGGGTCAGCAGATGAAACCATTCTAGAACGGAATATCATACTTGGATCAATTCGAAAATTAGTTACATTCCATTGAATCCTTGCGGCATACCCGTTTGTTGTACTTGAGTTTGTTTGATATGCTAGAATTCCGTCTGCAACGGATATTGTAGTACTATGGTTATTCTCAGTGCTAAATCGAATTATTGCGTCATTCAGTTTGGTTTCAGATATATCGGATTCCGAGACCCAGGTATTATCAGAGGCGGGAGGAGAAAAGATTCCTACAGCTACTGTAGGAAATAAAACAAGACAAACTACCAAAAGAACTCGTGTTTCATCAGTACGGAGAAGAATAACAACAGGTAATAGGAAAAGTACATACCAAGCGTAGAAAACAGGTTGATAGAACATTAAGATTAAGAGTACAAACATAATTAGATGAATGTCTTCAGTGAAGGAGAGTTTATCCCATTTTGCAATAAATACAGCGCAAATGAGTAAGATTGACACTCCTTGCGCAAAACAAATTTCTGGAAGTCGTCGCCAATAGCCTTGAGAATAAAATTGAGTCCATGGATAAAGAGTCATACCTATTCCTATAATTACCAGAATGATGAAAATTGAATACTTGACGATTTTCGAAACTACAGGGCTATGACCTCGTTGTTCAAGAAGTATTCCCACAAGTAAAATTCCTCCAGCCAATATCAATCCAATTTGTCCTATGGTCCCTGAAAATCCTGTAACTATTCTGAAAAATGCAGGAAAAGAGTAATCAAAGAATGCAGGGGTTGTACTTGATCCTCCCCCAACCAAAACTGAAACACTGGAGCCAATGAAAACCATGGAGAAGTAACCTATCCCGAGAGCAATCCCTGCAAACAGAACTACCAGAAATCGATGACGCGCCTCTTTTGCTCTACGAAATATACCAGCAACAATTCCTATTGGAACGTACTTAATTAGAGCACCAATCCCTGCAAATAGAAGAGATTTCCAATCTTGATCTCGAAAGAAGTAATATAAACTGAGAAGCATGAATAGGACCATGACTGCTTCAAAGTGACCATTCCACGCAGCCTCAATAATGGTTATTGGAATCAGCATATAGACCGCTGATGCTATGAATCCATAATCTTTCTCTGGATTGTTTGTGATGACTCTTGGAATGAGGAGTGCATTTACTATATCGATGGCAGAAAATACAATCTTGAAAGCGAAAGGACTAGAGAATACCGAGTAGATAGCAGCAAACAGCACAGCTACCAGAAGAGGGTACGGAAAATAGAAGTCTTGGTAGGGAAGTTCTCCATTCACCATACGACTAGCAAACTGTGAATATACATTGACATCAAAAGACAATAGAGGAGTCTTTGTTATGAAAACCAGTCTTGCTAAAAGTCCAAAGATGAAAGCAAGATAGTATTCATTTTTGGACAATTTATTGCTGCTTACTAGAAGAACAGTAAGTGACAATTGAATGCCAACAAGTATGAAATAGAAAGTAAGTTCTGTGGCTAATGCAAAAAGTAAGAAATTCAGAAGTCCCATGGTGAAGATGACTACTATATTTCGCATTTTGATGCCCTACCATTGTGCTATTCAAATATGTATAAGTCGAATTCCTGTAATTCTGACCTGTTAAGAATGTGTCTAATAAATGAAGAGATAGTACAGAAACATAGTTAACTACAGTTGGAATTCATGTGAAAAAGCAATTACTGACATGATGAACTGTCAACAGTGATGGACTACAGTGTAATGAGTAGTGAGAGAATGCCACGTGTTTTGATGATGGCGCAGAGGTACAAACCGTACATCGGTGGTGTTGAGAAACATATTGAGCAAATATCAGAAACATTAGCAGAAAGGAACTTTGAGGTATCTATTCTAACCCCAATGCCAAATCCCAGCTTTCCAGAATATGAGAAGATAGGTACTACAGAAATTATCAGATTTCCTAAGAATTTCGAGAGAAACCCGTTTATGTTACTACGGTGGTTCACTTCAAGAAAGGAAAAATTGAGTAAATATCAAATCATTCATTGTCATGATTTTATGCCCATACTCTTCTGGGCCACACCTTTCCGAATGGTATTACCAGCACGGCCAATTTTTGCAACATTTCATGGGTATGAACGGGATCCAGTACCAGCGCACTTCAAATATGCAAGAAAGGTAGCTGAACTTTTGATTCGAGGATCACTATGCATTGGTTCATTTATTGGAAAGATATACGGAACCAAGTGCAATGCAAGCCCGTTAGGTGCTGTCGCTAGAACAACAAAGAAAGCAAATGGAGATCATCATGCAATCTATGTTGGGCGATTGGAACCAGATACTCCAATACGCGGATATCTTGAAGCATTAGCTACAGTAGTAGATGAATACTCTCTTGATTTTGATTTCACTGTATGCGGAGATGGTAGTCTCAGAGAAGAATTAGAAACCTATTGTAAGGATAATAGAATATCTGCAAGATTTCTTGGAAATGTTCGGAATCCAACTCAGTACTATTTGAACGCAGACATTGCTTTCGCTGGAGGTTTCCTATCAATCCTAGAGGCGATGTCATATGGCCTTCCTGTAATTGCTTATTCCGGGACATATTTGAAAAACCAATATTATAGGTCTGTACTTTCTACTGGAGGAAACATATCAATACAAAGAGCAACCACAGGAATTGCGAGAGAAATAAGGCGTCTAATGGAATCTCAGACACTATATGATCACATCTCAGAAAATGCAATTTCCTTTGCAAAGAAAAACGATTGGAACAGAATGGCAGATTTGTATGAACAACTTTGGATGAGTACAGGGCGTCACAAAATTCCTAGTAAAGACTAGAAAATCGATCGATCTTTGGATTTCAGACCATTGTATAGTTTTAGATCTGAAGTAGATTTCAGAGGTTAAGTGTTAATTTCATAACTAAGGTCAAGTATAACAGAATAGTTTTCGCACCGAGTTTGCTCTCCCCATATTGCCGATCTTTGAAGATGATAGGAACTTCAGCTACTCTAAGTCTTCTATTCCTAGCAATTATTTCTAGGAGAAATTTGTAATTTGCATCGACAAACCCGTGAGCCAGAATATCTTTTGACTTCACGCCAACAAAGCCGCTCATTGGGTCACGTATCTTAATTCTTAGAAATACTCTACCAATCATAGTTGCAATTTTACTAATGGCAATTCTACTGGCAGGCCATCCTTCAACCCCACCACCAGAAACGTAGCGAGATCCAACAACAACATCATACCCACTATCAAGTTTCTCAAAAATTGAATTCAAAAACCTTGGATTATGAGATAGGTCTGCATCCATTACCACAACAGCGCCCTCAGTAGCATGTGTTGCGCCATACCGGACTGCCGTACTTAGACCTCGTTCCTTTGTTCTTATGAGTAGTTTCACTCCCTTGTATTCAGATTGGAGGTGCTGCACTACGGAATGAGTTCCATCAGTACTATTATCATCTACAACGATGACCTGGACTCCTTCATTTCCGATATTTTGAAAGATCAAGGGAATCAATTTCCCAATATTCTGCTCTTCATTTAGGGTCGGGATAATTACGGTCTTCATTTGGTACATGCCC